>CALRUN020000012.1:0-95609 GCA_943371355.1 Alsobacter soli | reverse complement strand
CCGCGTGACCGTTATCCGTCAGCCTCCCGTCGGGTGGCCCTCTTCAGGCCTTACCGGGACCCGGATCTCGCCGTTTCCAGCGCGCTCCGGCGGTCGAAGAGGACGGGCTTTCAGCCAGACACGCCCTTTTGCCTTCAACCACGCCGACGGCGGGCGGGTCTGGCCAGCAACCAGATCCCCGGACCGGTCGAGTATCCCCCTCGACCCCAGCCCCGCTCGATCACCCCCCGCCGCCGCAATGGTCGCTGGCCTTGCGCCCTTTCCTCGCGACGAGGTGGGGACAGAATACGGGAGGTTTTACGGGGGCTGCGTCGATTGTCTGGACGCCCGTACAAGTCCTCCCCATAGCGGGGGAGGTGATCGCGAAGCGATCGGAGGGGGAAGTGCTGCTGAATCAATGCGGTGTTCCCCCACCGGCCTCCGGCCGCCTCCCCCTTCAGGGGGAGGACTTGCGGCATCTATCCCCGTGCCTGTCCGGGGACAGCGCGATCCCAATCCCCGCGGCCGCCCTCACCTCACGCCTTCGGCGTCGCGCCGATCGACCAGGTGAACCCGAACGGATCGCGCAGCAGGCCATAGCGGTCGCCCCAGAACTGCACCTCAACCGGCTTCACCGACACGCCCCCCGCCGCAATGGCGCGGTCGAACCAGACGTCGGCGTCATCGACCTGAAGATGCAGGGTCAGGGCCGCGGGCGTCTGGGCCGGATGGCCATACTCGGGAAAGCCGTCCGACAGCATCAGGGAGTCGCCGTTGATCCTCAGGGCGCTGTGCATCACCCGCTTGCCGTCCTGGGTGGGAATGCGACCCATTTCCTGGGCGCCAAAGGCCGCCTTGTAGAAATCGATGGCGGCGGCCGCGCCCTCGCCGCCCACGCAGATATAGGGGGCCAGGCCGGTGGTCGGGCCGCGCTGTTCGGCGGTCATGTCGTTCATGTCGAACTCCTTGCTGAAACAGGCCGGCCGTCCGCGCCGTCCCTGCGGCTAGGACGGACAGGTTGCCGTCAGACCGACAGTCGGACCGGAATTATTCGCCGCGCCCCAGATCGAGGCTCCGCTGTTGACTCTTAAATTTACCAGCGT
Organism: Alsobacter soli; assembly: GCA_943371355.1. Classification (GTDB taxonomy): domain Bacteria; phylum Pseudomonadota; class Alphaproteobacteria; order Caulobacterales; family Caulobacteraceae; genus Caulobacter. Next base: position 94,527 of record CALRUN020000012.1, on the reverse strand, counting down.
AATTCTTCAAGTATCTTACAATCGTAATCCACCGGAGACCCTCATGCGCCTCATCACCCTATCGGCCGCCGCGCCGCTCCTGCTCGCCACGCCCGCGCTCGCGGCCCCCGCCGCCAACCGCCTGACCGTCGGCGACGTCTTTGGCAACGCCGCCGCGCCGGTGCAGCTGATCATCCTGCTGCTGGCGGCCGCCATCGTCGCCGCGCCCGTCCTGCTGGTCCTGCGTCGTCCGGCCGCCCTCTCGGCCCTGGCCAAGGGCGCGCCGCTTCTGGCGGGCGCGGCCGCCCTGTTCACCCTGCTGGCCGGCGCCGTGGGCATCGCCAACAGCCCGGTCGTTCCGTCGCTGACGGTGCTGGCGCCGGGGTTCGCCGAAATGCTGTTCCTGATGGTCCTGGGCCTGCTGGCGACCTTCTCGGCCGTGGTCTGCCGCGAACTGGCCAAGCCGCGCTCGCACGCGTTCACAGCCGCCGAATAGCTATCGAGAAAGCGCGGGGCCGCACGGTTCCGGTCCTGCGCCCGACTCCGCCCCCTGCGGCGAATCCGCCGCACCTGGTGGGAATTTCCGGGCCGCCCTTGCAATCCCGACCAATTTAGCCTCCTAAAGCGGCCCTTAGACCCGTTTTCGCCCGCGCCTCATCGGCAAGGCGGCCAAAAGGGTCTATATTTCACGAGATAAGACCAAGAACACGGTCCATTTGGGGGTCGTATTTGGTCGTGGCGCGGGCCGCACGTGTGTGTGTGCCGTCCGCTTGAACCGAATTGGACCTATATGCCCTTCCCCGCCTCCCACCCCGCTCTTGAGCGGGCTCTTGCTGCTCAAGGTTACGCCGAACCCACCCCCGTCCAGGCCGCCGTGCTGGAATCCGAAGCCGAAGGCCGCGACCTGCTGGTCAGCGCCCAGACCGGCTCGGGCAAGACCGTCGCCTTCGGCCTGGCCGCCGCGACCACCCTGCTGGGCGACAACGAAACCTTCGGCAAGGCCGGCGCGCCCATGTGCCTGGTCATCGCCCCCACGCGCGAACTGGCCATCCAGGTCAATCGCGAGCTGGCCTGGCTGTATGCCGACGCCAAGGCCGTGGTCGTCAACTGCGTCGGCGGCATGGACGCCCGCCGCGAGCAGCGCGCCCTGAACTTCGGCGCCCACATCGTCGTCGGCACCCCCGGCCGCCTGCGCGACCACATCGAGCGTGGCCACCTGGACCTGTCCGAGCTGAAGGTCGCCGTCCTCGACGAGGCCGACGAAATGCTCGACATGGGCTTCCGCGAAGACCTGGAATTCATTCTCGACGCCGCCCCCAAGGAGCGCCGCACCCTGCTGTTCTCGGCCACCCTGGCGCGCGAGATCGTGCAGCTGGCCAAGAGCTACCAGAACGACGCCCTGCGCATCGACACCGTCGGCCGCAACGAGCCACACCGCGATATCGAATATCGCGCCGTCCGCGTGGCTCCGAACGAGATCGAGCACGCGATCGTCAACCTGCTGCGCTATTTCGAAAGCCCCGGCGCCCTGGTGTTCTGCAACACCCGCGAAAGCGTCCGCGCCATGCACAGCAAGCTGCGCGAGCGCGGCTTCGCCGTCGTCGGCCTGTCGGGCGAGCTGAGCCAGCGTGAACGCGCCGACGCCCTGCAAGCCCTGCGCGACGGCCACGCCCGCGTCTGCGTCGCCACCGACGTCGCCGCGCGCGGTCTGGACCTGCCCGACCTGGGCCTGGTCATCCACGCCGAACTGCCGGTCAACAAGGCCACCCTGCTTCACCGTTCGGGCCGCACCGGCCGGGCCGGCAAGAAGGGCGTCTCGGCCCTGGTCGTGCCCTACACCCGTCGCCGCAAGGCCGAGCAGCTGCTGATGGCCGCCGGCGTCGAAGGCAACTGGGGCGGCGCTCCGACCGCCGACGAGATCCGCGCCAAGGACACCGAGCGCCTGCTGGATGATCCGATCTTCGCCGAGGTCTCGACCGAGGAAGACGCGGCCCTGGCGGAAATCATGCTGGAAAAGCGCACGCCGCTGGAACTGGCCTCGGCCCTGATCCGCACCCGTCGCGCCAAGCTGCCGGCCCCGGAAGAAATCTATGACGACCCGCGCCACGGCGCCGATCCGGGCCCGCGCAGCCGTGAGCCGCGTGAATTCGGCAATGACCGCGACTTTGGCGACCGTCCCGAGCGCGAGCCGCGCGCCGACATGAACGGCGCTGAATGGTTCCGGCTCAACACCGGCCGTCGCAACAACGCCGACCCCAAGTGGCTGATCCCGCTGATCTGCCGTCTGGGCCACGTGACCAAGAAGGACATCGGCTCGATCCGGATCTTCGACTACGACACCAAGTTCGAGATCTCGGCCGAAGCCGCGGTGAAGTTCGGCGCGGCCGTGCAGGCCACCGTCCGTGACGACGTCGCCATCACCCCGACGGCGGCTCCGGCCGCTCGCGACAGCGGTCCGCGCAAGGAATATGCGCCCCGTCCGCCGCGTGATGACGCTGCGCCCCGCGAGTTCAAGCCCCGGCCTCCTCGCGATGACGCGCCGCGTGCGCCGCGCGCCAATGCGCCGGGTTCGCGCGACCACACCCCGCGCCCCTCGACCTATGGCGACGACGGCTTCAGCAACGCCAAGCCTTACGGCAAGGGCGAAGAGCCCAAGGGCGACTACAAGGCCCGTCCTCCCCGCGACCGCGACAACGCCGCGCCGCGTGACTTCAAGCCGCGCACCGAGTTCAAGCGCGACGACGCTCCGCGCGATTTCAAGCCCCGCGCGCCGCGTGATGATGCCCCGCGCCCCTACTCGCCGGCGGAGTCCGAAGGCGGCGCCAAGCGCGCCTACAAGCCGCGCACCGAAGGCCGCGATGACGGTCCCAAGCGCGACTTCAAGCCCCGCGCGGGCGCCGCGCCCAAGGCCTTTGGCGCGCCCAAGGCGTTCGGCGACAAGGCTTCCGGTCCGCAGACGACCTATTCGCCCAAGCCGCGCGGCGACGGCCCGGCCAAGCCGTTCAAGGGCCCCAAGCCCTTCAAGGCCAAGGGCTTCGACGGCGGCAAGCCGGCGGGTAAGCCTTTCAAGAAGAAGTAGATACGGAAAAGGCCTCTCCCACCGGAGAGGCCTTTTTTCTTATGCGGCTTGGCCCGCGCTCCAGCCCGAGGCCCAGGCCCACTGGAAATTGAAGCCGCCCAGCCAGCCGGTGACGTCCACGACCTCGCCGATGAAATAGAGGCCCGGAACCGACTTGGCCTGCATGGTGCGCGAGTCCAGGTCGTTGGTGTCGATCCCGCCCAGGGTGACTTCCGCGGTGCGATAACCTTCCGAGCCGACCGGCTTGAAGGTCCAGGCGTTGACCGACGCGGCCAGGCGACCCAGCACCTTGTCGGAACAATCCGCGATATTGCCCTGCGCGCCCTCGTCGTCGGAGACGATCTGGGCCACGCGTTGGGGCAGCAGGGTCGCCATCACGGTCGAGACCGCCCGACGCGGCGTGGCGGTGCGCGCCGCCTTCAGGGCCGCCAGCGCGTCGACGCCCGGCGCCATGTCGACCCGGATCTCGTCGCCTTCCCGCCAGTAGGACGAGATCTGCAGGATCGAGGGGCCCGAGAGGCCCCGGTGGGTGAACAGCATGCCTTCCTGGAACTTGGTCTTGCCGTGGGCTACCACGGCGTCCAGCGCCACGCCCGACAGCGGGACCAGGCGTTCCAGCGTCTTGACCTCGAAGGTCAGGGGCACCAGCGCCGGGCGGGTCTCGACAACACCCACGCCGAACTGTTTGGCGATCTCGTAGCCGAAGCCGGTCGCGCCCATCTTCGGGATCGACTTGCCGCCGCAGGCCACCACCAGCGACTGGCAGCGGACATTGGCGCCGCTGGACAGGGCCAGCTCGAAACCCTCGTCGGTCTTCGCGATGCGGTCGACGCCGGTCTCCAGGCGAAGCTCGCAGCCGGCGGCCTCCATCTCGGTCAGCAGCATGGTGACGATCTGCTTGGCCGAGCCGTCGCAGAACAGCTGGCCCAGCGTCTTCTCATGAAAGGCGATGGCGTATTTCTGGACCAGGGCGATGAAGTCCTTCGGCGTATAGCGACGCAGGGCCGAGACGCAGAACTTGGGATTGGCCGACAGGAAATTGGCCGGCGCGGTGTGGATGTTGGTGAAGTTGCAGCGCCCGCCGCCGCTGATGCGGATCTTCTCGCCGGGCTCCTTGGCGTGATCGACCACCAGCACCGAGCGGCCGCGTTTGCCCGCCTCGATCGCGCACATCATGCCGGCCGCGCCGGCCCCGATCACCAAGACATCGAACTGTTCCATCGCGTCCTTCCATAGGAGCCGCCCGAGGAAGTCAATCAAACGCAGCGCCAGCCCTTGAACCCACCTCCGCCAACGGCTACGAACTCGCCCCCATCCCAGAGCCCGGTTGACCCATGACGTCCGTCGTCCCGCCGACGATCGGCATCGATTTTGGCACCACTAACACCGTCGTCTCGATGACGCACGGCGACGGCTCCGCGCGCCTGGTGCGGTTCCCGACCAGCGAGGGCGACCTGTTCGCCTTCCGCTCGGCGCTCAGCTTTCACAACCTGCAGGGCCATGGCGGCGAGGCCAATGAGCGGGTGGTCGAGGCCGGTCCTTGGGCGATCGAGGCCTATCTGGAGGATCCGCTGGAAACGCGCTTCATCCAGTCGTTCAAGAGCTTTGCCGCCAGCGCCGCCTTCACCGAGACCCGCATCCTCAACAAGCGCTACCTGTTCGAGGACCTGCTGGCCGCCTTCCTGCTGAAGGTGCGCGAGCACGCCGGCCCGGCCATGGCCAAGCTGCCGCCCCGGGTGATCGTCGGCCGTCCGGTCACCTTCGCCGGCGGCAATCCCGACGAGGCCCTGGCCCTGCAGCGCTATGAGGCGGCCTTCGCGCGCCTGGGCTTCACCGACATCCGCTACGCCTACGAGCCCGTCGGCGCGGCCTTCTTCTTCGCGCGGCAGCTGAAACAGGACGCCACCGTGCTGGTCGCCGACTTCGGCGGCGGCACCAGCGACTTTTCGCTCGTCCGCTTCGAGCGCGAGGCCGACGGCACGCTGCGCTCGACCCCGCTGAGCCATTCGGGCGTGGGCGTGGCCGGCGACGCCTTCGACTACCGGATCATCGACCAGCTGGTCTCGCCGGCCCTGGGCAAGGGCTCGCTGTACCGCGCCTTCGACAACCGCCTGCCGATCCCCCAGCGCTACTACACCGCCTTCGCCCGCTGGGATCAGCTGGCCCTGCTGCGCGCCTCGCGCGACATGCGCGACATCCGCTCGCTGGAAAAGACGGCGATGGAGCCCGAGAAGATCAGCCGCCTGATCGAGGTGCTGGACGACAATCACGGCTACGCCCTCTACCGCTCGGTCTCGAGCCTGAAGGAGGCGCTGTCGGCCCATGAGCGCGCCATATTCCGCTTCGAGGCCGGCTCGATCCTGATCGAGCAGGAGGTCGAGCGTTCAACCTTCGAGGGCTGGATCGCGCCGGAGCTGACGGCCATCGAGACGGCGGTCGACCAGGCCCTGGCCCGCGCCAACCTGGCCCCCGATCAGGTCGACCGCGTGTTCCTGACCGGCGGCAGCTCGTTCGTGCCGGCGGTGCGCGACATCTTCCAGCGCCGGTTCGCGGCTGACCGGATCGAAAGCGGCGGCGAGTTCGAGTCGATCGCCTCGGGCCTGGCCCTGATCGGGCGTGAAAACGACCTCGACCTCTGGACGATGCAAGCGACCGCAAGACCAGCCGCCTGAGGTCGCAGACCAGCCGCCAATCAAGGGACGCCCTGGTCTGTTTTGTCACGTGGACCGAATCTCGCTTTCCACTTAGCCTGAGGGTTAAGCCTCTCATAACGAGGCCCAGGCCGAAGCAACGGCCGCGACAAACCTTCGGTCAGGACGAGCCCTTTGCCGATCTCATATCTCTCGGCCGCGCAGATCGCAGCGCTCCCGACGACGATCATTGACGATCTGTCGACGACCAAGCTGGCCACCCTCAGCAGCACCCAGGTCGGCGCCATCAGCGCCAGCGCGGTCGCTGTGCTCGACGCCACCCAGGTGGAGGCCCTCTCCGCCACCCAGGTCAAGGGATTGTCGGCGACCCAGATCCCCAGCTTCGGGGCGGGCGTGGCGTTCAACGCCCAGCAGCTGGCAGCCTTCAGCGGCGAACTGGTCGGGGCCATGACCTCGACCCAGCTGGCCAGCCTGGACGCCGCGAAACTGGACGTCTTCACCGCCACCCAGGTCGGCGCCCTGTCGGCCACCAGCTTCTCGGGCCTCAACGCCACCCAGATCGCGTCGCTGGACGTCAGCCAGCTGACCGGCCTGAAGGCCAGCCAGATGGCGGGCCTCAGCACCACCGATATCGGCGAGCTGGCCGCCAGCCAGATTGGCGGTCTCGCCGCCAGCCAGATCGGCGCCCTGGAAGCCGCCGCCATCGCCGCCTTCGCCGCCGCCCAGCTGGCCGCCCTGTCGACCACCCAGATCGGCGGCATGACCGCCAGCCAGATCGGCGCCCTCAGCGCGCCCCAGTTGGAAGTGCTGGCGACCACCCAGATCGGCGCCCTGTCCGCCGCCCAGGTCTCCGGGCTGAGCGGAACCCAGGTCTCGACCCTGTCGGACACCCAGGTCGGCGGCCTGAACGCCACGCAGCTCGGCGGTCTGAGCGCCACCGGCCTTTCGGTTCTGACCGCCACCCAGGTCGCCAGCTTCAGCGCCAGCCAGATCGCCGGCCTGACCACCACCCAGATCGGCACGCTCAGCGCCACTGACTTCGCAGAGCTGTCAGCCACCCAGGTCGGCGGGCTGACGGCCTCGCAGTTGGGCGCGCTGTCGACCACCAATCTGAACGCCCTGACCAGCACCCAGATCGGGGCGCTGACCAGCACCCAGTTCGCGGGCCTGACGGCGACCCAGCTGGGGGGTCTTGGCTCTGGCGACTTCGCCGAACTGTCGATGACCCAGATCGCCAACCTGACGGCCAGCCAGGTCGGCGGCATCTCGACGGGCAATATCTCTGGCTTCAACGCCACGCAGGTGCAGGGGCTGTCCACGACCCAGCTGGGCGGCCTGACCTCCACCCAGCTCGGCGGCTTGAGCACGATCGATATCGGGGAGTTCTCGGCCACCCAGATCGGCGGCCTGTCGGCGTCGCAGATCGGATCCCTGTCCGTGACCAATCTGGCGGCCTTGGACACCACCCAGATCGGCTCGATCAGCGCGACGGCGATGCGCGGCCTGTCGGCCTATCAGGTGCGCAGCCTGACCCTTGACGACTTCAATGGCCTGAACGGCACGCAGATCGGCGCCCTGACCGCCACCCAGGTCTCGGCCCTGTCGATCACCGTGATCGGCGGACTATCCACCACCCAGATCGGTTATCTGACGCCCACCCAGATCCCGGGCCTGACCGTCACCCAGCTGGACTGGCTGTCGACGACCAATATCGCCGCCATGAACCCTCTGCAGGTCGGCGCCTTCACCCCGGCCCAGGTGGATAGCCTGTAGCCTCCCGCCCCCTGGCGCTCAGGGCCGAGGTCAGGAAGGCCGTCAGCGCCTCCACCCGCGCCGGCCGGGGACCACCGGGCGGCATGACCAGATGCAGGGCGATGGGCGGCGGGGTCCAGTCGGGCATCACCGCTTCCAACCGACCATCGGCCAGAGCCGCGCCGGCGATGAAATCCGGCAGCACCGCAAGGCCCTGCCCCGCCAGCAGGGCCGGCATCAGGGCGTCGGCGTTGTTGACCCTCAGGGGCCCCGCCGGACGGACTGACGCCTCCTCCCCCGCCGCATTGACGAACCGCCAGGTGTCGGGTGTCGGCAGATAGGCGTAGCCAAGGCAGCAGTGCTCGGCCAGGTGGCCGGGATGGGTCGGCCGGCCGCGCCGGGCCAGATAGCTGGGCGCGCCGACCACATAGCGCTTCACCGGCCGCAAGCGGCGCGCCACCAGCGAGGAGTCCGGCAGGGCGGCAATGCGCAGCGCGGCGTCAAAGCCCATGCCGACCAGATCCACCGTCGCGTCGCTGAGGTGCAGGTCGACCGAGACCTCGGGATAGGCGGCCAGAAACGCCGGCAGGATCGGCGCGACGTCGGACAGGCCAAACGACATCGGGACCGCCAGCCGCACCAGGCCACGCGGCGCGGCCGACTGGGCCATGGCGGCGTTCTCGGCCTCTTCGCCCTGGGCCAGAACCCGGGTGGCCGGCTCGACCAGGCTCTGGCCGGCGTCAGTCAGGGCCAGGCGTCGCGAGGTGCGATTGAACAGTCGGGCGCCCAGCCGCGTTTCAAGCCGGGTGACGGCCTTGGAGACCGTCGCCTTGGACAGGCCCAGCTCCTCGGCGGCTCCGGCAAAGGACCGCAGTTCCACCACCTTGGCGAAGATCGCCAGGCCCTCAAGATCAGGCAGCTTGCTCATTTTGGAAACAATGGGTTTCGATAGTTTCTATTTCGATATCAATCCTGAGCGCTATCTTCTCCTCAAGCAAGCAGCGCCGATGTCGGCGCGCTTTTCGAGAACGAGCCCGGCGACCGGGCTCCAGGAGTTAAGGCCATGATCGATCGCAGGAAGTTCGACACACTTGGCGGCGCCGACCACGGTTGGCTGAAGGCCAAGCATCACTTTTCCTTCGCCAGCTACTACGACCCCAGGAACATGAACTGGGGCGCCCTGCGGGTGTGGAACGACGACGAGATCGCCCCCAACACCGGCTTTCCGCCGCACCCCCACTCGGACATGGAAATCATCACCTATGTCCGCAGCGGCGCGATCACCCACCAGGACAACCTGGGAAACAAGGGCCGCACCGAGGCGGGCGACGTTCAGGTGATGAGCGCCGGCACCGGCATCCGGCACTCGGAATACAATCTGGAACCCGAAGCCACCCGGATCTTCCAGATCTGGATCGAGCCCAACCGCACCGGCGGCGCGCCCTCCTGGGGCGCCAAGCCTTTCCCCAAGGGCGACCGCTCGGGCAAGTTCGTGACCCTGGCCAGCGGCTTCGACAATGACGGCGACGTCCTGCCGATCCGCACCGACGCCCGCGTTCTGGGCGCCACCCTGAAGGCCGGCGAAAGCACGACCTACGACCTGGGCAAGACCCGGCACGCCTATCTGGTGCCGGCGGCCGGCTCGGTCACGGTCAATGGCGTTCAACTCGACGCCCGCGACGGCGCGGCCATCACCGGCGAGGACGTGATCACGGTCACCGCCCTCGAAGACGCCGAACTGGTGCTGGTCGACGCCGCCTAAGCGCGGCCGTTTCCTTCAAGACCCGGGCGGGGCGAGACCCCAGGTTTCCCCCGCCCCATTCCCTCCCCCCCAATCCAAGGAGGCCATCATGGCCAAGGTTCTCGTCCTCTACTATTCGTCCTACGGCCACATCGAAACCATGGCCAAGGCCGTGGCTGACGGCGCCCGCGAAGCCGGCGCGAGCGTCGACATCAAGCGCGTCCCGGAGACCGCTCCGCTGGACGTGGCCAAGGCCGCCCACTTCAAGCTCGACCAGGACGCGCCGGTCGCCACGGTCGCCGAATTGGCCGACTATGACGCGATCATCATCGGCACGGGCACGCGCTTTGGCCGTATGACCTCGCAGATGGCCAGCTTCCTCGACCAGGCCGGCGGTCTGTGGGCGCGCGGCGCGCTGAACGGCAAGGTCGGCGGCGCCTTCACCTCGACGGCGACCCAGCACGGCGGTCAGGAAACCACGCTGTTCTCGATCATCACCAACCTGCTGCACTTTGGCATGGTGATCGTCGGCCTCGACTATGGTCACGCCGGCCAGATGAAGATCGATGAAGTCACCGGCGGCAGCCCCTACGGCGCCACCACCATCGCCGGCGGCGACGGCTCGCGTCAGCCCAGCGAGAACGAGCTGGTCGGCGCCCGCTATCAGGGCCGCAAGATCGCCGAGACCGCGATCAAGCTGCACGGCTAAGCGTTCCGCCGTCCGCGTTCCTCCCCCGGTCTGGACGGTGAAGAGCCGCCCCGAAGCCTCAACGCTTCGGGGCGGTTTTCATTGAGCGTGTTCCGGGGTCAACGTCCGGCGACGATGCTGACGGTCAGGGTCGAGCCGTTGGGACCGGGCGCGGTCCAGCTGTCACCGACCTTCTTCTCGGCCGTCGGGCTGCAGTTGGCGCCCATGCCGGCCGGCGGGGCCGGATCGGTCTGGGTGAAACAGGTGTTGCCGCCGTCGATCTTCCACGACCCCTTGGCGGTCGCGCCGTCGGGCGCCTTGGTCATGTAGGTGCCGTCGGCGTCAATGTGCATCTTCGCCACCGCGCCATTGGGATAGGTGATCGCGACGGTGTTGCCATAGGCGCTGGCCATCGGGTCGGCCAGGGCCGCGCCGCTGATCCCCAGGGCCAGAACGGCCGTCATCATCAAGGTCCGCATCGTGTTTCTCCCAAGTGTCTAACCCCCGTCTTCGCGGGGACGCGGGAGCTTAACCATGGCGCGCGGCAAATCGATAACAATGTTCTTGAACGCAAAAAGGGCGGCCGCCGGATCGGCGACCGCCCCTGATTTTCGCATCCCGGCCTTGGCCTATTTGTTGGCCAGGGCCGCCTGGGCCGCCGCCAGACGGGCGATCGGCACGCGATAGGGCGAGCAGGACACGTAGTCCAGGCCGACGCTTTCGCAGAAGGCGATCGAGGCGGGATCGCCGCCATGCTCGCCGCAGATGCCCATCTTGATCCCCGGACGGGCCGCGCGGCCGCGCTCGGCGGCGATGCGGATCAGGTCGCCCACGCCTTCCTGGTCGAGGCTGACGAAGGGGTCCTTGTCGAAGATGCCCTTGTCGATATAGGCGCCCAGGAACTTGCCGGCGTCGTCGCGGCTGATGCCGAACGTCGTCTGGGTCAGGTCATTGGTGCCGAAGCTGAAGAACTCGGCATTGGCGGCGAGATCGCCGGCCCGCAGGGCGGCGCGCGGCAGCTCGATCATGGTGCCGACCGTGTACTCGATCGCGATGCCCTGCTCTTCCAGCACCGCCTTGGCGGTGCGGTCGGTCAGGTCGCGCAGGTACTTCATCTCTTCGCCCTTGGCGACCAGCGGATGCATGATCTCGGGGATCGGCGCGGCCTTGCCGGACTTGGCGATGTCGCAGGCGGCCTCGATGATCGCCCGGACCTGCATCTCGTAGATCTCGGGATACGAGACACCCAGGCGGCAGCCGCGGTGGCCCAGCATGGGGTTGGTCTCGTGCAGCTCCTTGGCGCGGCGCATCAGCTTGTCGGCGTCCAGACCTGTGGCCTGGGCCACGGCGGCGACGTCTTCCTCGGTGTGCGGCAGGAACTCGTGCAGGGGCGGATCCAGCAGGCGGATCGTGACCGGCAGGCCTTCCATGATCGTGAACAGCTCGACGAAGTCGGCCTTCTGGAACGGGGCGATCTTGGCCAGGGCCGCGCGCCGGCCCTTCTCGTCGTCAGCCAGGATCATTTCGCGCACGGCGGCGATCCGGGTGTCGTCGAAGAACATGTGCTCGGTGCGGCACAGGCCGATGCCCTCGGCGCCGAAACCGCGGGCGGTCTTGGCGTCCAGCGGCGTCTCGGCGTTGGCGCGCACCTTCAGGCGACGCACCTCGTCGGCCCAGCCCATCAGGGTGGCGAAGTCGCCGGTCAGCTCGGGCTCGATCATCTTGGGCGAACCCATCAGGATCTCGCCGGTCGAACCGTCGATGGTGATGATCTCGCCGGCCTTGAACTCGCGACCGCGAACCCGGAACAGGCCTTCCTTGGGGAAGATGCCCACTTCGCCGGCGCCCGAGACGCAGGCCCGGCCCATGCCGCGCGCCACGACGGCGGCGTGGCTGGTCATGCCGCCACGCGCGGTGATGATGCCCCGCGCCGCGTGCATGCCGTGGATGTCTTCCGGCGAGGTCTCTTCACGCACCAGGATCACGGCCTCGCCGGCGGCGGCGGCCTTTTCGGCGGCGTCGCTGTCGAACACGATCTTGCCGGTCGCCGCGCCGGGCGAGGCCGGCAGGCCCGTGGCGATCACGTCGCGATGGGCCGACGGGTCGATGGTCGGGTGCAGCAGCTGGTCCAGCGAGGCCGGCTCGACGCGGTTGATGGCCTCGGTGCGCGAGATCACGCCCTCGGCCGCCATGTCGACGGCGATCTTCAGCGCCGCCTTGGCGGTGCGTTTGCCGTTGCGGGTCTGCAGCATGTAGAGCGTGCCCTGCTCCACCGTGAACTCGATGTCCTGCATGTCGCGATAGTGACGCTCCAGCGTCTCGACCACCGACTTGAACTGGGCGAACACCACCGGCATCGCCTCTTCCATCGACGGAACGCTGTCGCCCATCTCTTCGCGGGCGATCTTGGTCAGGGACTGCGGCGTGCGGATGCCGGCCACCACGTCCTCGCCCTGGGCGTTGATCAGGAACTCGCCGTACAGGCGGTTGTCGCCGTTGGACGGATTGCGCGTGAAGGCCACGCCCGTCGCCGAGGTCTCGCCCATGTTGCCGAACACCATCGACTGGATGTTGACGGCGGTGCCCCAGGCCTCGGGGATGTCGTGCATGCGGCGATAGAACTTGGCCCGGTCGTTCATCCAGCTGGCGAACACCGCGCCGATGGCGCCCCACAGCTGCTCCTGGGCGTCCTGCGGGAAAGGCTTGCCCAGCTGTTCCAGCACGGCGGCCTTGTAGTCCCTGATCACCCCGGCCCAGTCGTCGGCGGTGAGGCCGGTGTCGACATGGACGTCCAGGCGATCCTTGTGGTCGTCGAGGATCTCCTCGAACATGTGGTGCTCCAGATCGAGCACGACGTTCGAGTACATCTGGATAAAGCGGCGATAGCTGTCATAGGCAAAGCGGCGGTCGCCCGACAGCCTGGCCAGGCCCTCGACGGTCTCGTCGTTGAGGCCCAGGTTCAGGACGGTGTCCATCATCCCCGGCATCGAGGCCCGGGCGCCCGAGCGCACCGAGACCAGCAGCGGATTGGCCACGTCGCCGAACTTCTTGCCGGTGATGGTCTCGACCGTGGCCAGACCGTCATTGACCTGCTGGGCCAGCTCGGCCGGGTACTGCTTGCCGTTGGCGTAATAGTGGACGCAGGCCTCGGTGGTCACAGTGAAACCTGGCGGCACGGGGAGGCCCAGCGACGACATCTCCGCCAGGTTGGCGCCCTTGCCCCCCAGCAGATTCTTCATCGAGGCGTCGCCATCAGCGCCGCCCCCTCCGAACGAATAGACCCAACGGGACTTGGTCAGCGTCTCAACCGGCATAATGAAATTCACCCTGCGATAAGTGAAACAGGCCGCGACCTTCTGTGTGGTCGTCTTGCCTTGGGACAAAGCGTCGAACGGTGATCCCGCACTGCAATATCCGGGGCGTTCACTAGCACTTAGGTCAAGAACGCGTCCACCAGCGCTTTGCGTTCCGTGCCGAAGTGCCGAAATTCGGCAAATATTTCTAATGACAACGTTGTCTTGATTGGGAATTGGCGAAGCAGCGGGATTCCGTAGTCGGAGAGATTTTCATTTTAGCTCCGTCATCCCGGGACTTGTTCCCGGGACCCATGGTTCAGCTTCACGACGCGGAATCATCCTGCTCCGCATCGCGGCGGATAGATGGGTCCCGGGAACAGGTCCCAGGATGACGAAATCTATCTATAAGTGTATATTGGCGCAATGGTCCCCAGAGACGCATCCATCGCCGTCTACATGATGACCAACCAGCCCTACGGCACGCTCTATATCGGCGTCAGCAGCCAGTTCGAAGCGCGTCTCATCCAGCACCGCGAAGGCCTAAGGGATGGCTTCACCAAAAGCTACGGGCTGACGCGGCTGGTCTGGTACGAAACCCACGAGGTCATGACGCTCGCCATCCAGCGCGAGCGCACGATGAAGGAGTGGCCGCGCCAGTGGAAGATCAACCTGCTGGAGCGGGACAATCCTCGGTGGGATGACCTGTACGACAGCGTGATGAACTGGACGCCGGTTCCGAGGCAGGTTTGAAGCGGCGGGGTGAGCCCCTGCCCCTAACAATCAAGATCCCCGTCATCCCGGGGCTCGTCCCCGGGACCCATTTATCCGCCGCAAGTGCGGAGCAGCATGGCCACGACCAGTGAAGCTGAACCATGGGTCCCGGGAACAAGTCCCGGGATGACGAAGGTTTAATAGATCGGTGGTTTTTATCCAGCCACCAGCGAGAAATCCGCGACCTGGCCCATGGCGTCGCGGACGGCGGCAAGGGTCTTGAGGCGGTTGTCGCGTTCGGCCGGAACCTCGGAATTGACGAACACGCCGTCGAGGAAGGCGTCGACCGGGCCGCGAAGGCCGGCCAGTTCCTGCATCGCGCCGGTGAAGTCTTCCTTGGCCAGCGCCGCAGCCAGAGCCGGCTCGACCATGCGCAGGGCGTCGTACAGGGCCGCTTCCGGCGCCGAGGCGTCGTCCAGCAGGCCGCGTTCGCCCTCGGCCTTCCAGCCCTTCTTCTCCTCGGCCTTGAGGATGTTGGAGGCGCGCTTGTAGCCGGCCAGCAGGTTCTTGCCGTCGTCGGTCTTCAGGAAGGCGTCCAGCGCCTCGACCCGCGCGACGATGCGCACGAGGTCGTCGTCGCCCAGAGCGAACACCGCGTCGACGAGATCGTGGCGCTTGCCTTGGTCCTTCAGCAGGACCTTCAGGCGGTCAGCGAAGAAGGCGAGCAGTTCGTCGATCAGCGACAACTTATCGACCGAGCGATTGGCCGAGGCTGCCGACGTCCCCTCGAAAGCCCAAAGCGCGGCTGCAATCGCGTTGCCGCGAAGCGGAACACGGGCGCCGTTCGAGAGGATCGTCCGGATCACACCCAGAGCCGCCCGACGCAACGCATAGGGATCCTTCGACCCCGTCGGCTTCTCATCAATCGCGAAGAACCCGACCAGCGTATCCAACTTGTCCGCCAGGGCCACCGCCACGCTCAGCGGCGCGGTCGGCACGACATCGGCCGGGCCCTGCGGCTTGTAGTGATCGCGAATGGCGTCGGCGATCTCGGGGTCCATCTTGGCTTCGCGGGCGTAGTAGCCGCCCATCAGGCCCTGGAGTTCGGGGAACTCGCCGACCATCAGCGAGCTCAGATCAGCCTTGGCCAGGCGCGCGGCCGTGCCGGCCTTTTCCACGTCGGCGCCGACCAGCGGCGCAATCTCGCGAGCCAGGGCTTCGATGCGCTTCACCCGCTCGGCCATGGTGCCCAGCTTGGCGTGGAAGGTGACGCCGTTCAGCTTCTCCAGCCACTCATCAAAGTTGCCGGCCTTGCGGTCCTCGTCCCAGAAGAAGCGGGCGTCGCTCAGGCGGGCCGACAGCACCTTGGCGTTGCCGGCGGCGATCACCTTGCCGCCGTCGGCGGCGGCGATGTTGGCGATGGTGATGAAGTGCGGGGCCAGGCCCTCACGAGCCGGATCGCGAACGGCGAAATACTTCTGGTGCGTCCGCATCGAGGTGCGGATCGCCTCGGCGGGCAGGTCCAGGAACGACGGATCCATGTCGCCCAGCACCGGCGTCGGCCATTCGGCGAGGCCCGCGACCTCTTCCAGCAGGCCCAGGTCCTCGACCAGTTCCAGATTGCGGGCGAAGCACAGTGTCTTACAGCCTTCCAGGATGCGCGCCTTGCGCTCCTCGACGTCCAGCACGACGAAGTGGTCGTTCAGGCCCTTGGCGTATTCGTCGAAGTCGCGGACCCGGAACGGCTGGGCGTCGCCCATGAACCGGTGGCCTTCGGAGATGTCGCCGCTCTCGATGCCCTCGATGCTGAACGGCACGACCTCGCGGTCGAACACGCAGAGGATGCGCTTGAGCGGACGCACCCAGCGCAGCTTGCACGTGCCCCAGGTCATCGACTTGGGCCAGGCAAATCCGCGCACGATGGCCTCGACCATCTCGGCGATGATCTCGGTCGTCGGGCGGCCGGTCTTCTCGATGAAGGCCATATAGACGCCGTCGCGCTCGACCAGCTGATCCTGGGTCAGGCCCGCCTTGCGCAGGAAGCCTTCCATGGCCTGGGGCGGCGCGCCAATGCGTGGCCCCTTCAGCTCTTCCTTGCGGTCGGCTTGGGCGATGGGCAGGCCCTCGACCACCAGGGTCAGGCGGCGCGGACCAGCGAAGGTCTTCAGGGCCTCGGGCAGGAAGCCGGCGGCGGCCAGGTGCTCGCGCGCCATGCGTTCCAGATCGCGCGCGGCGTTGGCCTGCATGCGCGCGGGGATTTCTTCGGAGAACAGTTCGAGGAGAAGTTGGGGCATGGGTGCTACGCGGCTTCCTGCTGAGCGACCCAGGCGCTGGCGCACTGCTTACAGAGGTCGCGGATGCGGCCGATGTAGCTGGCGCGCTCGGCGACGGCGATCGCGCCGCGGGCGTTCATCAGGTTGAAAAGGTGGCTGGCCTTGAGGACCATGTCGTAGGCGGGCAGGACGAGCGCCTTGTTGCGGTAGGAGCGGGCCAGCATCAGCGGGACCTGCTCTTCCATCTGCTCGAACTGTTGCTTCAGCACCGCCACGTCATAGCCGTGGAAGTTGGCTTCGGAGTGCTGGCGCTCGTTCTCCAGGAACACGTCGCCATAGGTCATCGCGCCCAGCGGCGAGTCGGGGTCGTTGAACGGCAGGTCATAGACGTTGTCGACGCCGAACACGTACATCGCCAGGCGTTCCAGGCCGTAGGTCAGCTCGCCGGCCACCGGCGAGACGTCCAGGCCGCCCACCTGCTGGAAGTAGGTGTACTGGCTGACTTCCATGCCGTCGCACCAGACTTCCCAGCCCAGGCCCCAGGCGCCGACGGTGGGGTTTTCCCAGTCGTCCTCGACGAAGCGGATGTCGTGCAGGCGCAGGTCCAGGCCGATGGCTTCCAGCGAGCCCAGATACAGGTCCTGCATGTTGGGCGGGTTGGGCTTCAGGATCACCTGGTACTGGTAATAGTGCTGCAGGCGATTGGGGTTCTCGCCATAGCGCCCGTCGCCCGGACGGCGCGAGGGCTGCACATAGGCGGCGTTCCACGGCTTGGGACCCAGGGCGCGCAGCACCGTGGCCGGGTGCAGGGTGCCGGCCCCCACCTCGATGTCGTGCGGCTGCAGGATCGCGCAGCCATGTTCGCTCCAATAGTTATGGAGCGTCAGGATCAGGGCTTGAAACGAGGTGGGCTTGGGGCGCGACATCAGTGTCCGAACAGGGCCAGAAAAAAGTCGGCGGACCATAGGGCCCGCCGACTGGTGCTTCAAGCGATGTTGGCTTTGTCGCGAAGGGCCTAGTTGCCCTTGGCGGCGGTGCGCTTGCCGGCGTTGCTCATCGGCTTGCCGTACTTGGCGCGGTTTTCGGGCGTGTCGGCGATGGGCTGGTTGGACACCACGTTGGGGTCACCCGCCTTCAGCATGGCCTGGGCCTCCGGCGACTGCGACGACATCGGCACAACGCCGGCGGTGTCGGTCCCTAGCGTCGAGGCCGAAGGCGTGGTGGCCGGATTGGGGCTCATCATGCTGGGATCGGTCATTTCCGCCGGCGGCGCAGCCGGATTGACCGGCGCCAGATCGACGGGCGCGGGGGTGGTGGTCGTGGTGGTGGTTTGAGCCAGGGCGGCGCCGGACATCAGGGCGGTGGCGGCGGCGACGGCGAACAGGCGCGACATGGACATGACGGAGCTCCTCGTGTTCCAGGCCTGAACTACGCCTGGGAAGAACGCTGGTTGCCGACCATCACGGGCTCGTGACCCTGAAGCCTGCTTTCCGGAAGACCAGCAGGGCCGTCGGCCCTGGCGTCCCTGCGCGACAGCAACAGCTTTGCCGGCGGTCAGAGCGCCCCACCGAGCGATATTGCCGCTTTTTACCGCAACGGTCGCGCCTCATGCTTGGATTTTGAGCGTCTTGCCCATTTCCTTTCCAAATCCTTGTCGCGCGACCGCACCTCGCCGACCTCGACCGATAGCGTAACCATCGCCGGGGAAAACGATGCAGCGCGTAATGGCGGCTTCGGCGGTGATCACCCGGGCGCAAAGCGCCCGGCAACCAAGCAAGGGGAGCCCGCGATATCGGCGGGCCGGAGCAAGGCGGATGAAACTGATCATAGCGGTCGTCAAACCCTTCAAGCTCGACGAGGTCCGTGAGGCGCTCGTCGCCGCTGGCGTCGAGGGTCTGACGGTGTCGGAAGTCAAGGGTTACGGCCGCCAGAAGGGCCAGACCGAAATCTACCGGGGTGCGGAGTACCAAGTGAACTTCGTTCCCAAGGTGAAACTGGAAGCGGTCGTGGACGATGCGTCCGCGGCCAAGGCGGTCGAGGCCGTGAAGGCCGCGGCGGCCACGGGCAAGATCGGCGACGGCAAGATCTTCGTTCTGAACGTGGAAGACGCCGTGCGCATCCGGACCGGTGAAACCGGCCCGGCCGCTCTTTAGTGCCATCGGGAACAGGGGATAACCGACGATGAAATTGACCTTCAAACCGCTGGCCGGGCTGCTGCTCGCCGCGACACTGGCCGGAGCCCCGCTTGGGGCCGTGGCCTTCGCCCAGGAAGCGGCGCCCGCCGTCGCCGCCGCGCCCGCAGAGGCCGCGCCGGCTCCCGTGGCCGCCGCGCCTGAAGCCGCTCCCGCCGAAGCCGCTCCGGCTCCGGCTGCGGCTCCGGTTCCGGACAAGGGCGATAACGCCTGGATGCTGACCTCGACCGTCCTGGTCCTGCTGATGATCCTGCCGGGCCTGGCCCTGTTCTACGGCGGCCTGGTCCGCTCCAAGAACATGCTGTCGGTGATGATGCAGGTCTCGACCGTCGCCATCATCGGCTTCGTCGCCTGGGTGCTGTGGGGCTACAGCTTCGCCTTCACCGATGGCGGCAGCTGGGACAAGTATGTCGGCGGCCTTGGCCGTCTGTTCCTCAAGGACGTGACACCGGCCAGCAACGTCGCGACGTTCTCGACCGGCGTCGTGATCCCCGAGCTGACCTTCATCTCGTTCCAGGCGACCTTCGCCGCGATCACCGCGGCCCTCGTGGTCGGTTCGCTGGTCGAGCGCATGAAGTTCGCCGCCATCGTCGCCTTCGCGGTGCTGTGGCCCCTGCTCTCCTACTACCCGATGGCCCACATGGTCTGGTGGTGGCCGGGTCCGGACGCCATCGCCGGTGATCCGACCGCCGAGATCAAGGCCGGCCTGATCTGGAGCTTCGGCGCCCTCGACTTCGCCGGCGGCACCGTGGTCCACATCAACGCCGGTATCGCCGCCCTCGTCGGCGCGATCATCCTGGGCAAGCGCCAGGGCTTCGGCAAAGAGCCGATGCCGCCGCACTCGCTGACCCTGACCCTCGTGGGCGCCGGTCTGCTGTGGGTGGGCTGGTTCGGCTTCAACGCCGGCTCCAACCTGGAATCGAACGGCTACGCCTCGCTGGCGATGATCAACACCTTCGTCGCCACGGCCGCCGCCGGTCTGTCCTGGATCCTGGTCGAGTGGGTCACCCGCAAGAAGCCTTCGGCCCTGGGCCTGGCTTCGGGCGTCGTGGCCGGCCTCGTCGCCATCACCCCGGCCGCCGGCTTCGCTGGCCCGATGGGCGCGGTGATCCTGGGTCTGGTCGTCTCGCCGCTCTGCATCTTCTTCTGCTCGGTCGTGAAGAACGCGCTGAAGTACGATGACAGCCTGGACGCCTTCGGCATCCACGGCATCGGCGGCATCGTCGGCGCTCTGGGCACCGGCCTGCTGGTCAACCCCGCCTGGGGCGGCGCCGGCATCGTCGACTACACCACCTGCGCCAAGGACGGCGACATCTCGACCTGCGACGCCCTGGCCTCGTACGAGCCGATCGCCCAGCTGATCATCCAGGCCAAGGCCGTGGGTGTGACGGTTGTCTGGTCGGCCATCGCCTCGGCGATCGTCTTCTTCGCGATCAAGCTGATCATCGGTCTCCGCGCTACGCCGGACGCCGAGGAAGAAGGCCTGGACATCGCCGAACACGGCGAACGCGCCTACCACAGCTAAGCCTCGGCTCAGCTGAAAAGGCGAAGGGCGCGGAGCTTGGCTCCGCGCCCTTTCTTTTTGTCCGGACGATTGAGGGGCTAGGGAACCACAGGCGCCCGGCGCGCTTTCAGGATCGGCACCGGCGGCTCCAGGATCTGGCCCTTCATCACGGGGTTCACCGCCACGCCCGGCGTCGGCAGGTTGATGATCCGGTGCACCACATCCATGCCCTCGACCACCTTGCCGAAGGCCGCGAAGCCAGCGTTGTCGCCCGGCGCTGCGGGGTCCGCGTCCAGATAGGGCGCGTCACCGACGCAGATGAAGAAATCCGAGGTCGCCGTGCCCGGCGCGTTGCGGGCGATCGAGACCACGCCGTCAGTGTGCTTGATACCCGTCTGGGTCGTGGGCTCGTGGGCGATGGGTTTCAGAACCCTGGCCGGATCGCCCTGCAACCCACCCTGGATCAGGCCGTAGTCCACCGGTCCCGGCGATCGCGAGGCGCGAAAGAACGTAGCGCCGTCATAGCGCTTCTGGTCGACATAGCGCAGGAAGTTGGCCGTGGTGATCGGGGCCTGGTCGACATAGAGCTCGATGACGATGACGCCCTGTCCGGTCTCGACATTGACCCGCACGGTCCTGGGCGCGGCGGAGGCGGCGGGCGCGGGAAGCGTGGTCGGGCCTGTCTGGGCCAGGGCCGGCGCGGCGACCAAGGCTCCCGCCAGGGCCAATAGATCACGACGATGCATGCAAACGCTCCGGAGGTGGGACCAGCGTCAACCTAGTGCGGCCCTCGCCAGACGTCATCGCCCGATGTCAGACGCCACCATCCAGCCGGCAGCGCCGCACCCACCAGTCGGGTCGCATGCTCTCCAGCCGCTCGGCCAAGCCCTCGGCCTCGATGTCGCTCGCGCACAACGCAAAGCAGGTGGCGCCCGAGCCCGACATCCGGGCCATCAGCGCCTCGGGTTCGTCCCGCAGGATGTCCAGCACCTCGCCGATCAGGGGCTCCAGCGCGACGGCGGGCGCCTCCAGGTCGTTGCGGGTAGCCGCGACCAGCCAGGCGGCCACTTCCTCGGCGCTTTCGAAAGCCTCCGGCATCCAGGGCCTGGCCTCGCCTTCCGGCGCGACGGCGGCGTCATAGGCGCGATAGACCGCCCCGGTCGGCGACGGCGCCAGCGGGTTGACCAGCACGGCGTTCAGTGGCGGCAGACCGGGGGCCGGCGACAGCCGCTCTCCCCGCCCCTCGGCCATCACGGGCTGCCCCCAGAGGCAGGCCGCGCCATCGGCGCCCAGACTGGACGCCATGGCTTCCAGAGCCTCGTCAGAGAGACCCGGAGCCAAAGCGTCGCGCAGCAGGCGCAGGGCGGCTCCGGCGTCACTGGAGCCGCCTCCCAGGCCCGCCGCGATCGGCAGGCGCTTGTCGAGCAGCAGCCGGAACGGCGGCAGGGGCGCGGCGGCCCCCGCATGGAAGGCCCGCGCCGCGCGCATGACCAGATTGTCGTCGCCCGCAGGAATGTCGGCCCCGAACAGCCCGGTGGTCTCGAAGCTGGGCGCCTCGCTGGCCTGCACCGAGACCTCGTCGCCGACGTCGGCGAAGACCATCAGGCTTGAAATCGGGTGATAGCCCTCCGCGTCGGGTCCGCCGACGTGCAGGAACAGATTGACCTTGGCCGGGGCGAAGGCGGAAAGGCGCATGGCGAGCCCCCAGGGCGGACGGGAAAAGCCGTCCGATAACTCAGTTGTGGGCGATGGTCGATGAAGCCGCGGGTCCGGCCGCGCCCAGACCGTCCTTCAGCTTGGCCTCGGCCTCGGCCTTCTGCTTGGCGTCAGGCTCAAGGCTCAACACCCGGCTCCACTGGAACCGCGCTTCGATAAGCCGGCCCGCGCGCCAATAGGCGTCGCCCAGGTGGCCGTTGACGTCCGGATCGCCCGGCTCCATCTCGACGGCCTGCTCGAGCTTCTCGACGGCGACCTTGTAGTTGCCCAGCCGGTAATAGGCCCAGCCCAGCGAGTCGAGCATGGCGCCCGACTGCGGCCGGGCGTCGACGGCTTTCTGGACCATGGCCAGGGCTTCGGGCAGACGCTCGTTACGGTCGATCCAGGAATAGCCTAGGAAATTCAGCAGCTCCGGCTCGTCCGGATTGAGCTTCAGCGCCGCGCCAAGATCGCGCTCGGCCTCGGCCCAGCGTCCCGCGCGCTCCAAGGCGATGCCGCGCAGATAGAGCACGCGCCAGTCCGGCCGTTCGGCCTCGCGGGCGATCAGGGGGTCCAGAACCTTGACCGACTCGTCCCAGCGCTCGTTGGCGCGCAACAGGTCGGCCAGGGCGATCTGGGCGTCGCGGTCGCCCGGCGCGGCGACCATCGACTGGCGGGCGATTTCCAGCGCGCGGGGCTTGTCACCGCTCTGCTGATAGGTCCAGGCCAGCTTGCCTTGGGCGGTCGCGTATTGAGGCGAGCTTGGCGGAATGTGGCCGTAGGCGTCGATGGCGCCGCGATGATCGTCGGCCTGGTTCAACAGGTCGCCGACCAGCAGCCAGGCTTCCTCACGCTCCGGATCCAGTCGCAGCGCCAGCCGCAGATAGGCCAGGGCGAACTGGCTCTGGCGCTCGCCGGCGAAGGTGGCCGCGCAGGCCACCAGATTCTGGGCCGCGCCCTGCCTGATCGTCGGCATCGGCGGCGGCGCGCTCTTGGCCACGGCGCGCGCGCGGGCCTTCAGCAGTCCCGCATCCGAGGGATCGGCGGCCAGGGCCTGGTCATAGAGCGCGATCGCGTCGGCGTGGCGCTTGCGACGTTCCAGGAACGCGCCGTAGTCGAGCATGAAAATGCCGGCGGTGTTCGATGACGAGGTCAGCGCCTTGTAGTCGGTCTCGGCCTCGTCATATCGGCGGGCCCGTTCGAACAGGCGCGCCTGGCCCAGCTGGCCGAAATACTGCACCAGCCGGTCGTTCTGCAGGCTGGGCTGGACCGTCGCGCCCTCGGCGTCGCCCGCGGCGGCGGCCACCCACGGCCCCAGGAGGGCGGCGGCCGGGCGATGCGGGAAGGCGATGGGTTCAGCCTTCAGAAGGGTCTGGGCGTCCTTGCCCTTGCCCGAGGCCAGCAGTTCCACGATCCGGGTCAGCGTCGCCAGCCGCTTGATCGCCTCGCCCGCATCCGCGCCCTGGGGCGCGATCTGGGCGGCGCGAGTCACTTCGCCCGATAGCAGCAGGGCGGTGAAGGTCCGCTCGCCGATCACGCCGGGATCATCAGCCAGTACGCCCGCAACGCCGAAATAGTCGGCCGCCTCGCGCGTGCGGCCATCGCGCAGCGCCGCCTGACCGGCCAGGAACTGGCCATAGGAGCTGCGCATGTCGAACAGGGAGTAGCCGGCCGATACCGGACCGCGCAGAGCGACATCCGGGGTCGAGGCGCAGGCAGACAGGGTGAGCAGGGACGCGGCGGCGAGGAGGACTTTGAAACGCATGCTGGCACCCTGTTGGGTTTCGACGCGCGCCGCAAGTCCGCGACGCGCGGCAAAAACGCTTGGTGGGCCCAGAGCACGCCAACAAAAAGGCCTCCCGATCGGTTCGATCGGGAGGCCCTGTTGTCACATGTTCGGATAGTTGGGGCCGCCGCCGCCTTCGGGCGTGGTCCAGACGATGTTCTGCGACGGGTCCTTGATGTCGCAGGTTTTGCAGTGGACGCAGTTCTGGGCGTTGATCTGGAAGCGCGGATCGGTCCCCTGCTCGTTGTAGAGCACCTCATAGACGCCGGCCGGGCAGTAGAGCCGCGCCGGTTCGCCGTACTTGGGCAGGTTCACCGAGATCGGTATCGAGGGGTCCTTCAGCGTCAGGTGAGCCGGCTGGTCTTCCTCGTGGTTGGTGGCCGACAGGAACACCGAAGACAGCTTGTCGAAGCTGATCACGCCGTCCGGCTTGGGATAGACAATCGGCTTGTAGTCCTTGGCCAGGCCCGTCGAGGCGGCGTCGGTCTTGTCGTGCTTCATCGTGCCGAAGAACGAGAAGCCGCCCGTCAGATGGGTGCACCACATGTCGAACATGCCGACAGCGCCGCCCAGGAAGGTGCCCAGCTTGCCCAGCAGCGGCTTGGCGTTGCGGACGACCTTGAGTTCCTTGGCGACCCAGCTCTTTTCGAAGGCGGCCTGATACTCGACCAGTTCGTCGCTGGCGCGACCGGCGCCAAGAGCCTTGAAGGCTTCGTCGGCGGCCAGCATGCCGGTCTTCATGGCGTTGTGGCTGCCCTTGATGCGGGGCACGTTGACGAAGCCAGCCGAGCAGCCGATCAGCGCGCCGCCCGGGAAGGTCAGCTTGGGGATCGACTGGTAGCCGCCCTCGGTGATGGCCCGCGCGCCGTAGGAGATGCGGCGGCCGCCTTCCAGGTGCGGCTTGACGGTCGGGTGGTGCTTGAAGCGCTGGAACTCGTCGAACGGCGACAGCCACGGGTTCTTGTAGTTCAGGTGCACCACATAGCCGATCGACACGTAGTTATCGCCGAAGTGGTACATGAAGCTGCCACCGCCGGTCTTGTCGTCCAGCGGCCAGCCGGTGGTGTGCTCGGCCAGGCCCGGCTGGTGCTTCTCGGGCGGCACCTGCCACAGTTCCTTGATGCCGATGCCGTACTTCTGCGGCGACTTCCCGGCCTGCAGGTCGAACTTGGCGATCAGCTGCTTGGCCAGCGAGCCACGCACGCCCTCGGCGATGAACACGTACTTGCCGTGCAGTTCCATGCCGGGCTGATAGTCAGGCTTGTGCTCGCCGTCCTTGGCGATGCCCACCACGCCGACCACGACACCCTTGAGCGAGCCGTCGTCGTTCCAGACCATGTCGGAGGCGGCGAAGCCCGGATAGATCTCGACGCCCAGCTCCTCGGCCTTGCCCGCCAGCCAGCGCGTCAGATTGCCCAGCGAGGCGATGTAGCAGCCCTCGTTGTGCATGAACGGCGGCAGGGCGAACATCGGCAGCGACAGCTCGCCCTGGGGCCCCAGGATCAGGAAGCGGTCCTTGGTGACCGGCGTCTCGAGCGGCGCGCCCTCTTCCTTCCAGTTGGGGAAGAGCTCGTTGAGGGCCTTGGGGTCGATCACGGCGCCGGAAAGGATGTGCGCGCCAACCTCCGAGCCCTTTTCCAGCAGGGCGACCGAAATCTCGGTTCCAGCCTTGGCGGCCAGTTGCTTGAGGCGGATGGCGGCCGAAAGGCCTGCGGGACCGCCGCCGACGATGACGACGTCGTACTCCATCGACTCGCGTTCGAGGACTTCGCTCATGGGATCTCCCGCCCCGGGCCCATCGCTTGCTTGGATGGGGCCCGTCTTATGACTGTTTGAATCTGACCTTATCCGAACGTGACGCAGTGGCGGTCAAGGATAAAGCGCTGACTTTTGTTGCGGCGCAGCGTGGAGAGGCGGCGAAGATCGCGCTAAGGATACCGGATGAGCCTCGCCGTCGATCCGCGCGCCGTCGAAAGCCTGCTCGCCTTCTGGGCGGATGCGGGCGTCGACGCGACCTATGCCGAAGCGCCGATCGACCGTCTGGCCGAGGGCGCGGCCCTGCTGCGCGCCAGAAGCCAACCGGCCGCCGTCGTCGCCGCGGCGCGTCCGACCCTGGTCTCCAATGCATCGCCCGATGTCTCGGCGGCCATCGTCCAGGCGCGCGCCGCCGCCGCGGCCTGCCAGGATCTGGAAGCCTTGGCCGCCGCCATCGCCGCCTTCGACGGATGCCCGCTAAAAACCCAGGGCGCCAGGCAGGCCGTGGTGTCGCGCGGTCCGGGCGATGCGCCGCTGATGATCATCGGCGAAGGCCCCGGCGCGGACGAGGACGCTCAGGGCCAGCCGTTCGTCGGTCGGGCCGGCCTGCTTCTCGACCGCATGCTGAAGGCCGCGGACCTGACCGATCGCGCCTTCATCACCAACACCGTCTTCTGGCGGCCGCCGGGTAACCGAACGCCCACACCGCAGGAACAGGCGGTCTGCGCGCCGTTCCTGGAACGCGCCATCGCCCTGGTGAACCCCAAAATGCTGCTGCTGATCGGCGGCGCCTCGGCCAAGGCCATGCTCAAGCGCGACGAAGGCATTCTGTCACTGCGCGGGCGATGGTTCGAGTGGACGTCGTCGGATGGCGCCAGGGAGCTGCCCGCGCTGCCGACACTGCACCCGGCCTTCCTGCTCAGGCAGCCTGCGGCCAAGAAGAAGGCCTGGCAGGATCTGCTGATCCTGACCGAAAGACTTGATCGCCCGGAGCGACCCCACTAGGACTCTCGTCGACCAGTCGGAACGGGGACGCGCCGCCTTCGGGAAGCGCGATACGCATTGCAGCTCATCGCTCGACCTCTGGCCGTGCTTTCGGCCCTTGTCCTGTGTCTGTGCGCCGCCGTCGGCGCGCGTGCTTCCAGCCTCGAGCCGCTCTCCAAGGACGATGTCCGCTACTATCGCGCGGCCTTCTCGGCGTCCGAGCGTGGTGATTTCGACGCCGCCGAAGCCGCCTTCGCCAATACCCGCGACAAGAGCCTGGCCGGTCGCCTGGCCTATGCCAAGGTCATGCATCCGCGCGCCTATACCGCCGAATACGAAGACCTGACCGGCTGGCTGAAGGCCTATGGCGACGAGGCGGGGGCCGACAAGGTCTACACCCTGGCGCTCAAGCGCAAGCCGGCCAAGGGCCCCGCCCCTCGCCCGCCGACGCTGTTCGTCGCCTCCGACAAGGGCCCGCCGCCCGCCGACAAGGCGCGTGGCGCCCGCGAGGCCTATTATTCCGGCGACATCGCCAGGGCCCTGACCCTGGCCCAGATCAGCGGTGAGCGCTGGATCGCGGGTCTGGCTTCCTATCGCCTGGGCCAGCACGCCCAGGCTCAGGACTATTTCGACCAGGTGGCCCGCGACGAAAGCCAGGATGACTGGCTGCGCGCCGCCGGGGCCTTCTGGGCCGCCCGCGCCGCCAGCGCGGCCGGTCGCAGTGGCGACGCCCGCGAGGCGCTGATCGAGGCCGCCCGCTCGCCCAATACCTTCTACGGCATGATCGCCGCCCGCCAGCTGACCCTGGCCGGGGTGGCCCTGCCCAATGATCCCGACGATCCGATCGCCGCCCTGATCAGCCGCTTCAGCTATGATGGCCCCGATATCACTTCGCTGAACCGCCTGCTGAGCGCCGACGACCGCGCCCGCCGCGCCGCCGCCCTGGCCCAGATCGGCCGTTGGGCCGAGGCCGGCCAGGAACTGCGCGCCGGCCTGTCGCTGGCCGGCACCGACAGGGCGCGCGGCGACTGGGTAAGCCTGACCCTGGCCCTGAACGCCCAGGCGCCGCTGAACGCCGGACGCCCCGTCGCCCGCCTCGGCTCGGACGAATACCCCCTGCCCCCGCTGGAGCCCAAGGGCGGCTTCACGATCCACAAGGCCCTGGTCTATGCCCTGGTGCGCCAGGAAAGCCGCTTTGACCCGACCGCCGTGTCGGGCGCCGGCGCGGTGGGCCTGATGCAGTTGATGCCGATCGCCGCCGCCCGCGCCGCCGGTGACGACAAGCTGCTGGCCGACAATACGCCGCTGCTGGATCCGGCCTTCAACCTGCGGGTCGGGCAGGACTATTTCACCTGGCTGATGGATCGCGGCCTGCAGAGCAATGACATGCTGCGCGCCGTGGCGGCCTATAACGGCGGCCCAGGCACCCTGCTCAAGACCCAGGCCCAGCTGGGCGCCGACTGCGACAGCCTGCTGCTGATCGAAAGCCTGCCGGCCGTCGAGACCCGGAACTATGTCGAGAAGGTCGTGGCCTCGTACTGGACCTATCGCCGGCTGATGGGCGCGGAGACCCGTACCCTGGACGCCGTGGCCTTGGGCGCGCGCGAGATCGACATCCGGCTGGACCTCTAGGTCACCAGACCAGGCGTTTGGCGCCGACGGCGCCGATCAGTCTGGCGAAGTCCCTATCACTGGCGCGAAAGCCGCCGGTGGCTTCGTAGCGCCGCACCGAAAGCAGCAGCCCCTGCGGCGCCGCGAACGGCCGGCGGAACCATGGCAGGCCGGGGCGCGGCAGGCTTACCGCCTTGTCCCAGCCGGCATTGATCTGCTTTTCCGCCGCCGCGCGCCAGCCTTCCGGAAGGATCGCATCCGGCTCCAGCAGCATCAGCCAATCGCCGCGCGGCCGCTCGCAGGCCGCCGCCAGACGCGCGCCGACATCGTCGCCGGCGGCCACGATCCGCGCGCCGCAGTCCTCGGCGATGTCCAGGGTTCCATCGGTCGAGCCGCCGTCGGCCAACACCACCTCGCGAACCAGACCGTCCACCGCCGCCGTCACAAGGCTGGTGAGGCAGGGCCCGATCAGGTGGGCGCTATCGTAGGTCGGGATGACGACGGTGATCATGCCCCCTGCTTCACGGCGTCGGGGCCGCCGGTCAAGTATGGTTCTTGTTATGTTCTCAATTCAGCGCTACGCTTTGCCCATGCCCGCTCCAGCTCACATGAACCGCGTCGCCCTTCGAGGCCGCGGCGCGCGGTCGAACGAGACCAGCCGGTTCGAGAGCTTTCGCTCCGAGGCCTTCGAGGATGGCTGGACCGAGGAGGACGAGGCGGCGCGGCCGCTGACCACCTCGATCCAGCCGATGAAGTCCAAGACCATCATCGCCAAGAACGACAGCCCCGACATCAGCTTCAACCGTTCGATCAATCCCTATCGAGGCTGCGAGCACGGCTGCATCTACTGCTACGCCCGTCCCGCCCACGCCTATCTGGGCCTGTCGCCGGGCCTGGATTTCGAGTCCAAGCTGTTCTTCAAGCCCGAGGCCGGCAGGCTGCTGGAGCGCGAGCTGTCGAAACCCAGCTACAAGCCGCAGGTCATCCATATCGGCGGCGACACCGATCCCTATCAACCGCAGGAAAAGACCCTGCGGGTCACCCGTGCGGTGATCGAGACCCTGGCGCGGTTCAACCACCCCTTCACGATCATCACCAAGTCGGCCCTGATCACCCGCGACCTCGACATCCTGGGGGCCATGGGCAAGGCCGGCCTGGCGCGAGCAGCGGTGTCTGTGACCACGCTGGATCGCAGGCTGGCCCGCAGCATGGAGCCGCGCGCCGCCACGCCCGAGCGCCGCATCGACGCCATTCGCCAGCTGGCCGCCGCCGGCGTGCCGGTGACGGTGATGTTCGCGCCCTCGATCCCGTCGCTGAACGACCACGAGATGGAGGCGATCCTGCAGCGCGCCGCCGAGGCCGGGGCCACATCGGCCGGCTATGTGGCCCTGCGCCTGCCGCTGGAGATCAACGACCTGTTCCAGCAGTGGCTGGCCACCGACCACCCCGACCGCGCCAAGCGGGTGATGTCGCTGGTGCGCCAGATGCGCGGCGGCGCGGCCTATGCCTCCGAATGGGGAACGCGCATGACCGGAGAGGGTCCGGTGGCCGAGGTGATGAGCCAGCGGTTCGATGTCGCCCGCCGACGGTTCGGGCTGGATGCGCCCGTGCAGCGGATGGACGTCGGCGCGTTTCGGGTCCCGGCCAAGGCTGGCGACCAACTGAGCCTGTTCTAGATACTGAACTCTGGACTTGACTATTCGGCCTGCCAGCACATTAATGAAGCTGCCACTTCACTAATGAGGCAAAGCCATGCCCGAGCTTGTCGTCCACGACACCTTCGTCCTCGAACGCGCCTATCCAACCGCTCCCGAGCGCGTATTCGCCGCCTTTGCTGACACAGCCGCAAAGCGACGCTGGTTCGCTGAAAGCAACGGTCATGACGTCGAGTCCTTCGAGATGGATTTCCGCGTCGGCGGGGCGGAACAGGCGCGCTACCGCTTCAAGCCTGACGGCCCGTTCCCGGGCGTCTCCATGAGCAGCGATGGGATCTATCTGGAGATCACGCCCGACCGTCGCATCGTACTGGCCCATTCCATGGCCATGGATGGCCGAATCTTTTCGGCCTCCCTGGTCACTATCGAGCTGCTGCCCACCGCGACAGGAACCGACCTGATCTGCACCCACCAGGGCGCGTTCTTCGAGGGCGCTGACGGGCCGGCGATGCGCAAGGAAGGCTGGCGCGTGCTGCTGGAGCAACTGGCGGGCGCCGTGGCCTTCTAGCGGATGATGAGCTCTGACATCGACGACCTGTTCCAGGCCCTCGGCGATCCTACCCGGCGAGCGATGCTGGATGCGCTCCGTCATGGCCCGCTGTCGGTATCCCGGCTGGCGGCGCCCCTGGGCATTACCCTGACCGCCGTTGTGCAGCATTTGAAGGTGCTGGAGCGCTGCCGGCTCGTGCGCACCCAGAAGGTGGGACGCGTGCGAACCTGCGCCATCGATGAGGCCGGATTCTCGCTACTTGAGCAATGGAGCGCGGGTCACCGCTCAAGCTGGAGCCGAAGCTTGGACCAGCTTGGCGAGCTGCTGCTGGCGGACGAAGCCCCCTCGTCCTGATCGCAAAAATCTCGCCATAAGGCTTATGGATTACAGCCTATTGCCGCGAGAAACTCAGGTCGCAGATCGCGCGTCGTCGGTCAGCCGATCCAGATGCTGGCGGATATGGGCCGCCTCGGCGGCGGTGGCGGCCAGAGCGATGGCGCGGTCGAAGGCGACCCGCGCCTCGTCGCTCCGTCCCAGTTGCAGGAGGAAGGCTCCCCGCGCGCCGTGGAAGTGGAAATAGCCGCCCAGACGCGGCTCCAGCGGCTCGATCATTGCCAGCGCCGCCTCCGGTCCATGGACCTTGGCCACGGCGACCGAGCGGTTCAGCGTCACGACAGGCGACGGCTGCATAAGTTCCAGCGTCGCATAGAGCTGGTTGATCTCGACCCAGTCCGTGTCTTCCGGCCGCGCGGCGCGAGCGTGCAGCGCCGCGATCGCCGCCTGTACCTGATAGGGCCCCGGCCGTCGCCGCCACATGGCCTTGTCGATCAGGGCCAGGCCCTCGTCGATCATCCGCCTGTGCCAGAGGCAACGATCCTGATCCTCCAGCAGGACGGCCGCGCCACTGGTGTCGAACCGCGCCGCCGAACGCGCGTGCTGCAGCAACATCAGCGCCGTCAGGCCCATGATCTCCGGCTCGGACGGGAACAGCCGCAACAGCAGCCGCGCCAGACGGATTGCCTCGTCGCACAGCGGCCCCCTCGCCTCCACCGCCGCGCCGCTGGCCGAATAGCCTTCGTTGAAGACGAGATAGATCATGGCCGCCACGGCCGCGAGGCGCTCGGCGCGCTCGATCGGTCCCGGCGTCTCGAACGGCGCGTCGCCGCCGGCCACGCGGGCCTTGGCGCGGGTGATCCGCTGCTCCATGGCCGCCTCGCTGACCAAAAAGGCTTTGGCGATCTGCTTGACCGACAGGCCCGAGATCACCCGCAGGGCCAGGGCGATCTGCTGGGTGGCGGGCAGGTCCGGATGGCAGCAGATGAACAGCAGGCGCAGGACGTCGTCACGATAGTGAGAGCCGTCCAGCCGCTCGACCAGCGCGGCTTCAGCGTCCTCCAGATCGGACAGCAGCTCTTCCGGCGGCAGCGGCTGCTGGCGGCTGGTCTTGCGACTGGCGTCGATGGCGGCGTTGCGGCCGACCAGGATCAGCCAAGCGGTAGGATCGCGCGGCGGGCCGTTCTTTGGCCAGTTCTGCAGGGCGCGCAGGCAGGCGTCCTGAAAGGCCTCCTGCGCGGCGTCCAGGTCGCGGAAATAGCGCAGCAGGGCGGCCGTCGCCTGGGGACGGACGGCGGCCAGCGTCGCGTCGATCCAGGCCGGGTCGGTCATGCGGGCAGCGAGCCCGGGCGCAGCAGGGCCATCGGACGGATTTCATAGGACCCGCCGGGATTGGCGCGGCCCAGGTCCTTGGCCGTTTCGATGGCCTCGTCCAGATCGACGCACTCGATGACGAAAAAACCCAGCAGTTGCTCCTTGGTCTCGGCGAACGGTCCGTCCAGCACGATCGGCGGTTCGCGGTCCTTGCGAAGTGTGGTGGCCGCCGTGGTCGGCATCAGGCGCGCCACGGGCCCCAGGCGACCGGCTCTGGCCAGCTTCTCCTCGACGACGCCGAGATCGGCCATGACCTTGTCATTGTGCTCCTGCGACCAGGCGCAGACCGTGTCTTCGTCGTGATAGCAAAGGATGGCGTAGAGCATGGACGGTGCTTCCTCGTCTGGTCCCAGGACGGACGAGAATGCCGCGCGCCGACACCGGGCGGGTGAAAAATTTCAGGCCCTGGTCCAGCGCGCCTTCAGCCAGCTGCGCACGGGAAGGTCATAGGCTTTCAGAACGCCCCAGGCGCCGGCGATGATCAAGACGACCGCGACCGCCAGAAAGATGCCGGGATAACCCTTGCCGCCCGCCGCGCGGAAGGCGCGCAGCAGCAACTCCCAAAGCACCCAGTGCAGCGCATACAGCGGATAGGAGACTTCGCCGCTGAACCGGCAGATCGTCCCGGCCCCACCTTCGGGATCGCGACGCCCCAGCAGCACGATCAGCGGAAAGACCACGGCCACGCAAACCAGATCATAGGTCGCGGTATAGTCCATCGGCGGCACGGCCAGCACCGCCAGCAGCACCAGAGCCAGCAGCCAGGCCGGCGCGGAGAGCCGCACATAGGCCTGGATCCGGTAGCAGGCCCAGCCCAGGGCGAACGGGAAGATGGTGCGGATGACGCCGATCCAGTAGGTGGCGCGATCCCAGCCCGTCTGCACGCCGCCCATGCCATAGGCGATGCCGATCAGCACCGCCCCCGATACAACGATAACCAGCACCAGCCACAGGGTCGCCAGACGTCGCGCGGGGAACCACAACGCGCTGGCCAGCAGCTCCAGGAACAGCGACCAGGCCGGCGGATTCAAAGGGAAAAGCGGTGAGAAGCTGTCTTCGTCGCTGACCCAGATCCTGGGCAGAACCAGAAGCCCCATCAGCAGGCACATCAGGATGTTGTCGCGGTGCCCGATCATCACCTGCGCCCCGGCGACCATCGAGACCGCGATCAGCGGCCAGACCCGGATCAGTCGGGCCCGCATGAAGCCCCCCCAACTCATGGCGCGCGCGCCATAGGCGTGGGCCAGGACAAAGCCGCTAAGGCAAAAGAAGAAGTCCACGGCCAGATAGCCATGCGCCAACAGCCAGGGGCGATAGGTCCAGCCCCCCAGATGGTAGAGCAGCACCCCTACCGCCGCGATGCCGCGCAGGCCGTCCAGGGCCTCATAGCGACGCCCGCCGTCGATCGATTGCCCCAACGCGCTCGCCCCCGATACAGGGCCGCTTAGTGCCGCGCCCGGGGCCGTCCGTCCAGCCTCAGGCTTTCTCGAACAGCATCGCCTTGGTCAGGAAAGCCCGGTCCTCGCTGACCAGCCGCAGGCCGGCCCCGCTGAACAACGCCGCCAGATCGGTCTGGGCGTAGGTCGAATAGTAGGGCTCATGAAAATAAGCCGGAAAGGCTTCCAGCAGGCGCGCCAGGTCGGGCTCGTCGGTCGGCTGCACCGAGTCGACGAAGACCAGAACGCCGCCGGGCTTGAGCACGCGGGCGATGGACGCCGCCACCAGCGGCCGTACGCGCGGCGGCAGTTCGTGGAACAGATAGACACAGCTGACCGCATCCAGCGAGGCGTCGGCGAACGGCAGGGTCTCGATATTGGCCTGCACCACGCCGACGCCGGCGCGCCGGCGGGCCCGGGCCAGATAGGCCGATGACAGATCCAGACCCGCCAGGGCGGCGCGCGGAAAGGCCGCCTTGAGGTCGCGCAGGAAGGCGCCGGCCCCGCAGGCTGCATCAAGGATGCGCAGGTCGCGATGATCCAGCCCACGCCAATGTTTGGCCAGCAGGGACAGACCGCGCCGGCGCATGGCTCCGGCCGTTCCGGCGAACAGCGCCTCGACCTGGGCGTCGTAGCGGCGCGCGCTCTCGGCGGTGAACCAGCCGCCAGACTGGTAGTGGAAGTTCTGGCGATAATAGTTTGGATAGGCTTCGGTTTCAGCCTCTGACCTGACTTCAACGCCATCGCCACGGCGACGGCGCTGATCGACGGCGCGGGCGTCCACCAGAAAGTCCAGGGCGCGCAATAGCGCCTTCACCGGCTGGTTCGGCGCGTCTTCCACGGCGGGGTAGAGACCCTCGGCGACGTCGCGGGCGTCCTTCTCGAACGCCTCCAGATAGACCCGGCGCAGGCGCGCCTTCGAGACCGGCGGCCCTTCGGGCTGGAAGCTTCGCGCCGCCTCGCCCCGAGTCGGCTGGGTGATGGCGCGGGCCAGTCCGCCGGCGGCGCCCCACCATGCGGCCTTGGCCGCGGCCTTGGCGCGCTGGCCGACCGCGTCTAGCGCGAAGGCGCTGCGTTCACGTCGCTCGATGGCCTGATCGTCCATGGCTGCCTCATCGCGAGAAGACCCCGACCAGTTCAATATGGGGCGACCAGACGAACTGGTCTACCGGCAGCACCTTTTCCAGTTTGAAGCCGGCGTCGACCAGCATGCGGGCGTCCCGGGCGAAGGTCGCGGGATTGCACGAGACGCTGACCACTTTGGCCACCTTGGAGTTGGCGATCTCGACGGTCTGCTCGTAGGCGCCGGCGCGCGGCGGATCGATCACCACCACGTCGGTCTTGGCCAGTTCCATGGTCAGCACCGGGCGGCGAACCAGATCGCGGGCCTCGGCGGTGATCGGCTTGAGACCCGGCGCGCCGCCGATCGCGGACTTCAGGGCGGCGACGGCGGGCGCGGCGGAATCGGCGGCGTAGACCGCGGCGATCTCGGCCAGGCGGAACGTGAAGGTGCCGGCGCCGCAATAGAGGTCGGCGATGCGCGTCGCGCCCTGGGCCGCCTCGACGGCGAAGGCGACCATGGCCTTCTCGGCTTGCGGCACGGCCTGCAGGAAGCTGCCAGGCGACAGGGCCACGACGGCCGGGCCCAGCTTCACCATCGGCTGGCGGGCCATGTAGACGACCTCGCCGGCCAGGGTGACGCGCGCAAAGTCACCTTCGCTGGCCGCCATGGCGGCCACCATCCGGGCGTCAGCCGACAGGCCGCCGCTCTTGGCCTCGACGCCGGTGATGTCGATGTCCAGGCCGGTCGCCGTCAGGGTGACGTGCAGCGTCGGCGCCGACTTGGGATGTTCCAAGAACGGCTGGGCCAGGCGCGCCAGGGCCGGAAAGGCGGCGACCAGACGGGGGTCGGTGACCGGGCATTCCTCGATCTTCACCAGGTTCCAGGAGCGCCGCTCCTTGAACCCCAGGCGAACACCGCCCTTGCCGCCCCGGGCGTGCAGGGCGACGCGTCGACGCGATGCGGGCGGGGCCGCGAAGATCGGCAGGATCTCCGTCTCCAGGCCCTCGTGCGAGAGCTGGACGCGGATAAGCTCGGACTTCCAGTCCAGGTAAGGCTGCTGGGCCCAGTGCTGACTGGTGCAGCCGCCGCATTCGCCGAAGTGCTTGCAAGGCGGCGTCACGCGGTCGGGGCTGGCGTCGAGGATCTCAAGCAGCTCGCCGCGCGAGCCGTCCATCTTCACCCGAACCCGCTCGCCGGGCAGGGTCAGGGGGACAAACACCGGGCCTTCTCGGACGATGCCGTCGCCCTGGGCGCCGACCGCGTCGATGATCACTTCACGCATTCCGTATCCAATCTCGCGGCGGGAACCATCAACGGGTCCCGCCCTTTCAAGTCCATGAGCCATGCCGGCCGCGGACGCGGAGGCCTGATGGCCCCTTCGCGGGTGTCCATACCCTCAAAAGGGTCTCTTGGCATGGACGAAGATGAACACCTCGCTCAACGACCGTTCATGTTCGCGCGACCATGGTGAGGCTTCGGGTGGTCGAGGCGTGCTTTCGGCTGACCTAAAAATGCCATCAGTACGCTTGAGAGAGTCGCCATGACCAACAGGACGCCGACCATGAAGATCGCTCTGTGCGCCGCCATCGCGGCCGTCTCCGCCGGTGCTTTCGCCCCCACCTTCGCCAGCGCCCAGGCCTATGGCCAACCCAGCTATCGGGGCGGCGCCTATGACAACAATGGCTACTATTATGATCCCTGCCGCCGCAGCACGACGCAGCGCGGCACCGGCGGCGGTCTGGCCGGCGCGGGTCTGGGCGCGGCGATCGGCGGCAGCGTCTCGGGCAATGGCGCCAAGACGGAAGGCGCCGTTCTGGGCGGCCTGCTGGGTGCGGTGATCGGCAGCAAAATCGGCAGAAACTCGGCGGCCTGCAGCCCGGGCGCGACCCCGCCGCCGCCGCCTCCCCCGCCGACCGCCTATAACAGCTATGACGATCGCTACGACGCCCGCCCCTATGACGATTCCCGCTACGAGAACGCCCGTCGGGACGCCGAGCGCGACGCCTATCGTCGGGATTCCTATTCGTACCGGGTCGATCAGCGCTCGGCCGACATCAATGGCTGCACCCTGGCCGAAAGCCCGATCTACCTGCCCGACGGTCGCGTTCAGAAGCGCTTCGTGCGCGTCTGCCCCGACGCCCAGGGCCGCTTCCAGGTTGTCGACTAGCCTCGCCAGCCCTTGACCTGACTACACGGCAGACGGCCGCTCGCCTCGCGTGAGCGGCCGTTTTCTATCGGCGACGCGCCCAGACCAGGCTCTCGACCTGGCCGTCGCCGCCGGTAATCGGGCTTTCGTCCTCGCCCATCACGGTCCAGCCCGCCTCTTCGAGGAAGTCGACGATCTCGCGGCGGACCCGGGCGATTGTCTCGGGATCCTTGACGAGCCCGTTCTTGCCGACATGGCCTTTCCCGGCCTCGAACTGCGGCTTCACCAAGGTGACGAGATCGGTCCCCGAGGGCGCCAGCGCCAGGACGGCCGGAAGCGCCTTGGTCATCGAGATGAAGCTGACATCGCTGACGATCAGTTCTGGATCTTCGTCGATCCAGCTGGTGTCGAGGATGCGGGCGTCGGTGCCGGACAGGTCGACCACCCGCTCATCATTCACCAGGCTGTGATGCAGCTGCTCGCGCCCGACATCGACCGCATAGACCTTGGCCGCGCCGCGCGACAGCAGCACCTCGGTGAAGCCGCCGGTCGAGGCGCCGACGTCGATGGCCACCTTGCCCTCGACCGCAATGGGCCACAGGTCCAGGGCGTGAACCAGCTTCAGCGCGCCACGCCCGACCCAGGGATGGGCCAACGAGGCGCGAATCGACACGTGCTCTTCCACCATCTCCGACGGCTTGAGCACCAGCACGCCATCGGCGCGCACCAGCCCGGCTTCGATGGCTTCACGGGCCTTGGCGCGGCTGTCGAACAGGCCGCGCTCCATCATCAGAACATCTACACGTCTACGGGTCATGCACCGCCTCTAGCACGGACTTGCGGTCGCGGTCGCTTCAGGTTCAACTGAACGCCGTTCACCGGCGCGCCAAGACGCCGGTCGCTCGGGAGGGATTTTCATGCACTTCAGTCGCCGCGGCCTGCTGGCCGCCTCCGCCGCGATCGCCGCCGCGCCCTCCGTCGAGGCCAAGTCAAAAGCCGCCGGCCAGCCCGCCTGGACACCCGACGCCACCGAGATCGCCGGCCGCATCCGTCGCAAGGAGGTCAGCGTCGCCGAGGTGGTCGAGGAGGCCATCCGCAAGGCCGAGGCCCTGCAGCCCAAGGTCGGGGCCCTGGTCACCTCCGATTTCGACCGGGCGATGGACAAGGCCAGAGGCGGCCAGCTTTCCGGCCCGTTCGCTGGCGTACCGTTCCTGATCAAGGACCTGGACCCCTATACCGGCCTGCCGACCCGTTATGGTTCGCGCGCCACCCTGGGCGCCCGGCCCGAAAAAGCCCAGACGGTCTTTATCGACGCCTATGATCGCGCCGGCCTGGTGGTGATCGGCAAGTCGACCACGCCGGAATATGGCTTCCTGCCGACGACCGAACCGATGGGCTTTCTGCCCACGCGCAATCCCTGGAACCTGAAGCATTCGTCGGGCGGCTCGTCCGGCGGCGCGGCGGCGGCGACCGCCTCGGGCATCGTGCCCTTCGCCCACGCCAGCGACGGCGGCGGCTCGATCCGCATCCCGGCGGCCAACTGCGGGCTGTTTGGCCTCAAGCCTTCACGCGGACGGATGATCGAGGGCCGGCCCAGCAGCCGGGGCATCGACCTGTCGGTCGCTCACTGCGTCAGCCACAGCGTGCGCGACTCGGCGGCCCTGTTCGCGGCCAGCGAACGCACCGCCGCCGGCTCGCCCTTCGCCGCAATTGGCGTGGTCACGGCCCCCATGAAGAAGCGCCTGAAGGTGGGCCTGCTGCTGGAGACCGGCACGGGTCGCAAACCCGACGCCGAGGTGGTCGCCGCCGTCGAAGGCGCCGCAAAGCTGATGGCCAGCCTGGGCCATCATGTCGA
Organism: Alsobacter soli; assembly: GCA_943371355.1. GTDB lineage: Bacteria > Pseudomonadota > Alphaproteobacteria > Caulobacterales > Caulobacteraceae > Caulobacter. The sequence continues at coordinate 56,418 of CALRUN020000012.1, read as the reverse complement.
GCCGACCAGCTGGCCGATGGACGGCGCCCAGTTTGGGCGCGACTTCACCGCCCTTTGGTCGACCGGCGCGGCCGAGCTCGCGGCCGGGGTCAGCAAGGCGCTGGGCCGCAAGGCCGACGCCAGCGTACTGGAGCCCTTCAGCCTGGGCATGGCCGAACTGGTCGGCGCCCTGAAGCCGGGCGACATCGAGGCGGCCGTCGGTCGTCTGCAGGCGGCGTCCAGGGCGTATGACGCTTGGCTCACGCAGTACGACGTCATCCTGTCGCCCGTGCTGGGCCATCCGCCTGTAGAACTGGGTTTTGTCAGCGGCGCCGTGCCGTTCGAAACCCTGCAGGCGCGGCTGCTGGACTATGTCGGCTACACGCCGGTGCAGAATGTCGCCGGCGCGCCGGCCATGAGCGTTCCGCTGCACTGGACGGCCGACGGCCTGCCGGTCGGCGTGCAGTTCGCCGGGCGCATCGGCGCCGAGAAGATGCTGTTCCAGCTGGCCTATCAGCTGGAAGCGGCCCAGCCCTGGGCCTACCGCAAGCCGCCGACCTCGCTCTAGGTCGACGGGGCGAGCGGGGCCGTCACGCGCCCCCGCTCGCCTTGCGGGCCTTCACGTCGGCCAGGATGTCGGCGATGACGTCGAAGTCCATTTTTTCGGGCCTGCGCCAGCGAATGCAGCCCTTGCCGCAGCTGGCCGCGCCCAGGCGTTCGCCGAAGCGCTCGATCGCCCCCTGCCCCGCATAGAGCGCGATATGCTGCTTCTGGCTGTTGAAGGCGATCCAGGGCGTCCTGGCGTCGCCATAGGCCGGCATGCCGAACGCCATCAGCTCGCTGTCGGCCCCGAAGGTCTCGCGACACAGCGATCGAAGGCGGTCCAGCGCCGGGCGGCGGTCGGGCGCGACCTCCAACATGAAGTCATCGACGCTCGCCGCCTTCGACTGGACCATGATCGCCTCCGCAGAGGGCCCTACCCCTCGACGAACACCTTCTTGAGTTCGTTCTTCATGATCTTGCCATTGGCGTTGCGCGGCAAGGTCTCGTGCCAGAACACCACCTTGACCGGCACCTTGAAGGCCGCGAGGCGCTCGGCGACGAAGGCCCGCAGCTCGGCCTCGGTAGCGTGAGCGCCCGGCTTCAGGGTGACGACGGCGGCAGGCTCTTCGCCCAGGGTCTTGTGTTCGATGCCGACCAGGGCCGCGTCCATCACCGCCGGATGGTCGTAGAGGCAGTTCTCGACCTCGATGCAGTAGATGTTCTCGCCGCCGCGGATCAGCATGTCCTTGGCGCGGTCGATGATGAAGCAGAAACCCTCGGCGTCGAGACGCGCCAGGTCGCCGGTCTTGACCCAGCCGTCGATGAAGGTCTGGGCGGTGGCCTCCGGCTTGTTCCAGTAGCCGCGCACGACCTGCGGGCCACGGCACCACAGCTCGCCGACCTCGCCGATCGGCAGCTCGCGATGGGGCTCCTCGACGGACATGATCTTCAGGTCGGTGACCGGCACGGCGGGGCCGCAGCTGTCGGGGCGGTTCTCATAGTCTTCGCCCGAATTGCTGGTGGCGGTGGCCGAGGTCTCGGTCATGCCCCAGCCGTTGCCGGGCGAGGCCTTGGGCCAGACTTCCTTGATCTTGCGCACCAGCTCGGGCGCCGAGGGTGCGCCGCCATAGGCCACGGCCTCGATCGAGGACAGGTCGTACTTCTCGCGACCGGGATGCTCGATGATCTGCCAGGCGATGGTCGGCACGCCGCCCATCGAGGTCAGGCGCTCGTCCTGGATCAGCTGCATGGCCTTGTCGGGATCCCACTTGCGGATCATGGCCAGCTTAGCCCCGGCGAACAGCGAGGGGTTCAGCACCGCGAAACAGCCGGTGGCGTGGAAGAACGGCACCGAGATCAGCGAGCCCTTCTGCGGCAGGCTGGGATCGGGCTCCGGCGGCGCCTCGCCGCGACGCAGGAAGCTGCGGGCCCCGGCGGCGGCGGCGGCGAAGATGTTGCTGTTGATGTTGCGATGGGTGCCGATGGCGCCCTTGGGCTTCCCGGTCGTGCCCGAGGTGTAGAAGATCGTCGCGTCGTCATCGGCCGTGATCGGCGTGGTCGACAACGGCTGCTCCGCCAGCCCCGCCCAGTCATTCGGCGCGCCCGTCACCGCCTCAAGATGCGTGACATAGGGATGGTTGATCTCCTCGGGCGAGCGGCTGACATAGACGGTCTTCAGCTCGGGGCAGTTGTGCAGATGTTCGGTCAGGCGCTCATAGCGCTCGACATCGACCACCAGCACCTTGGCGCCGGAATCCAGCAGGCCATATTCCAGCTCGGCGCCCGTCCACCAGGCGTTCAGCGGCGTGACGATCGCCCCGACCGACAGCGCCGCGTAGAAGGCCACCGGCCATTCGGGCAGGTTGCGCATGACGATGGCGACGCGGTCGCCCTTCTGCACGCCCTTGGCGGTCAGCTCGGCGGCGAACACCGTGACCGCGCGATAGAAGGCTTCAAAGCTGACCCGCTCGTCCTCATGCACCATGAAGGTCTTTTCGCCGTGGGCCCGGCCCATCAGCAGCGTGTCGCGCAGGGTCGGCGGGGCGTTCTTCCACGTCCGGGTCTTCACGCCGCGGATCTCGACCTCTTCCATCTCGCCGGGCGTCCCGGGCTGAGTGATCAGGGCATAGGCCTGCTGCACCGACATGGCGGGCCACGGAATGGAAGCTGGGGCGGCCTGGGTCATCGTTACTCTCCCGGTATGGTCGCGCCTTATTCAATGAGCGCGTTCGGTTGCGAGAAAGCACAGGCGAGAGCGCGATGCAAACGTCTGTTCGAACCTAGGGGAACATTGATAAGTTATGCGACTTGCCCTTGGGGAACGCGCCCGTGTCCGTGGCGCCTGAGCCCCCTTGGCAGGCATGAGGCGGCGCCTCACGCGACTTCTCGCTGAGTTTAGTGGGGAGGCGCGAAGCGGCCGGGGCGAACCCGGATGACCGTGATATGTTTTGTGCGTTTCGGCTCGACCTGTCCGCTTCGCAGAAGCTGTTCTTGCGTGAGGATCGGGCCAAGCGAGCGTCTTTCAGCTCTGATACCCAAGAGCCCCCGTACGGGCGCGCACCAAGGTCAATCGGCTAACCGTCTCGACCCCCGACGATGCGCGATAGGCGGGTTTACGATCCCTCGCCCTCTTCGACCCGCGTTCACCCGGCCGACGAGCCACTCGGCGATTGGTCCGTCCTTCTGAGACAGCCCGCACGCTTCAACCCGCCTTCCAGGGCGTCGCGGCCCCGCTCAGCTCCATCCCCATCGCCGCTGTTGGGCCGGTACCAAGCGCCCTCCCCCTGCGACGGGGACAGCCATGATTATGCAGCGGGTTTCAGCGCGTCTGATTGGCGCGATCAACTATTTTACAACCCGTTGATTTCGTTGAGGTGGGCGCCGGAAAGGACGGGGATAGAGCGCGCTCTATCCCCGTTCCTCGTCAGGCCGTGGCGGGCTGCGCCGCCGGCCGGGTCGGACGATACTGCGCCGCGTCGGTCGTGAATTCGGCGTGGCCATAGCGAACCAGATGCCGGCGCAGCTGAGCCACCAGATCGCGGTCGGCCAGGCCCCTCAGGCCCGGGATCTTCAGCGCCAGGCCATAGGCCGCCATGCGGCTGGTGACGATCGCCGCCACCAGCAGGAACAGGGCGCGGTCGCCGGCCGTGATCCGCACGCCCATTCGGGCCGCCGCCGCCAGATCGCCGCCCATGAACTGGCGCAGGAAGAACACCTTGGCGAAGCCGCGCTCCACCGTATCGAACAGCCGGTTGCGCCATGAGCGGTCGGGCGGCAGGTAGGCGGCGAGCGTGGCGCGGACCAGGGCGCCGCAGGTCTCGTCATCGAAGCCCTTGCGCAGGGTCTGGTTGCGGGCGGTCATGGTCTGGACCACGCCGACGGGCGTTTCGGCCAGCAGGTCCTCGGGCAGGCCCAGCAGGTAGCAGCGATAGCGGCTCAGCTCGACCCGGGCCCGCTCGGCCGGGGTGAAGGTGGTGCGACCCCGGGCCAGCAGCTTGTAGCTGAGCAGGAAGATCGGGATCAGGCCCGCCGGCATCTGGTCGACCTGCGGGATCGGCACGCCATACACCTTCGAATCCCAGGCGCCGGGCCGGCGCAGGGCGTTGAACCGCACCATCGAGTGCATCAGCCGCACCATGGCCGCGGCCTTGAACCCTTCGCCATGCCGCTCCAGCGCGCCGGGTAACAGGGTCGAGGTGAAGAAACTGGCCGTTTCATTGACCCGCCGCGCGGCGGTCTCGTGGCCCAGGGTTCCGGTCAGGGCCATGGGCAGGGCCGCATATTTGTTCATGAAGGTGGCGACGAACGCTCCCCGGATCGCGAAGGGCGACAGGTTGGCGGCCGCGTTGCGGTCCAGCCGCGCGCCCTCCCGCACCAGATCCATATCGACCCAGTCGGGAACCTGCTCCATGTCGCGGATGAAGGCGACCAGTTCGGGCGGGGCGTCGGGCACGGCCTCCAGCCCTTCGTCGCAGGCCTTGGTCAGCATGGCGATCAGGCCCCGGAAGCCGTGCTGCGGCATCAGGCCGGCATAGGCGTCGGCCACCCGGTCGCCCAGCAGGGTGTAGGCCCGCACCAGGTCGAAATGTTCCGCCGTCGGCTCGGCGCCCTTGACGGTGCGCGGCGCGATGCTGTCGGCGGGATCCTCGGTGAACCGCTCGGGCGTCACGGTGAAGTCGATGCCGCCATAGAGCTCCGGCTGGCGGGTCTTCTGGTCGGCGACCCGGGCGCGGACCTGTTCGATCGTGCCGTTCATGCTCGAAATCCCTTGCGACGGATGGCCCCTCGCCCTGGATGTCAGGCTATGTAAGCATTGCTCATGTTTCTACTCGCCTTGCCCGGCGAGCGGTCCTCGCGCGAAGGAAGCCGGCAAGTGATGGAAAAGTCTAGGAGAACGCCCCGGCAGGCCCGGGCCGAGGTCACGGTCGAGGCGATCTTCGACGCGACCTTTCAACTTCTGGAGGCCGGCGGTCTGGAGGCCCTGACCACCAACCACATCGCCCAACGGGCGGGGGTCAGCATCGGCACCCTGTATCAATATTTCGGCGGCAAGGCCGAGATCCTGGCGGCCATGGCCCAGCGCCGGGCTGAGGCCGCGCGCGGCAGGATCGCCCAGACCCTGATCGCGGCCCCGCAACTGGGCAGCGTCCGGCCGATCGTCCAGGCCCTGATGACCACCTTCGAGGGCTCGCCCGAAACCCGCAAGGTGCTGCTGGACGCCCTGTTCGATCGCGGCGGCGACGCGGTGATGGCCCATCACCACCTGGCCTTCCTGGCGACGATCGGCGGCCGGGCGGAGCTGAACCTCGACCTTTCGCCGGAATCCCTGTTCGTCCTCACCCACGCGGTGGCCGGCCTGCTGCGCGCCGCGGCGGCCGAACCCGACCTGAACCTGTCGCCCGCCGTGCTGGAGGACGAGTTCGTGCTGCTGATGGAGAGCTATCTGTCGGCGCTGATAGCGCGGCGGAGAGGCGGCGGCTAGGCGCCGCCCCCCGATCGCCTCCCGTTCCGGTCTTAACCGGAACGGGAGGCCAGGCGGCTTATTTCGACTTCACGACCGGCAGCTCGATATAGGATTCCTCGCCGGGCGCGTGGTGGACGGCGTTTCGAGCCACGACGAAGGCGGTGTCGCTTTCGTTGTCGCCCCCGGTGTTCAGGTTGCGGGTGAACTTGGGGAAGTTGGACGAGGTGATCTCGACCCGGATGCGATGGCCGGGAAGGAAGGTGTTGCTGGTCGTGATCGGCGTGGGCTTCACCGAGTGCACCGCGCCCGGGGTCATCATCTTCGGCGTCTCGTAGCCGTCGCGATAGCGGGCGCGCATGATGGTGTCGCCCAGGATATAGGCCGTGCCGTCCGGCGCCACATCGACCAGCTTGACGGCGAAATCGGTGTCCTTGGCGTCAGAGGAGACCTTCAGCACGGCGCGGACGAAGCCCGTCACTTCCATCGCGTCGGTCAGCGGCTCGCTGGTATAGACGAGCACGTCGTCGCGGGCCTCGATGGTGCGCTGATCGAAGGCCCCGGCCGTGACCAGCCCGCCGTTGCAGCAGTCGCCGCCGCCGATCGTCTGAACGGGGTTGGCGGGATCATAGACATAGCGATCGGGCTGTTCGGCCCCGCTGGGCGGCGTCGCGCTGAGCTGGCCGTCGCCGTTCAGACCGTTGGCCCGTCCCTTCGAACGAAGATACAGCCGCACCGGAGCGCTGTTTTCCGGCGGCCACTGGGCCGCCTGCTTCCAGCTGTTGGCGCCCATCGCGTAGTAGCGGACCGGCGGCGTGGTCGACGGGAAGGCCGCCGCGTCGCCCTTGAGCCAGCGGTCGAAGAAGGCATAGACCTCCTTGTCGGCGTCGAAATTGATCTCTCCCAGCGCCCGGTCGCCCGAGGTGTAGGGCCCGGTCAGCACCTTGGCGCTGTAGGCGCAGTGGTTGGTGGGGGTGACCACCACGAACTGGTTGGCGCTGGCCTCCTTGTCCGAATTCACCGCGCGGGCGTGGTTGAACAGGGCCATGTTCGGGCCGATCGAGACATCGTACCAGGAATTGAACCACAGCGCCGGGACTCCCCAGCCCTTGTCGTCGTGATAGAGGCCGCCCTTGCGCCAGGCCGGGTCGGCCGGGCCGTCGTGGCCGATCAGCTGCTCGAACGTGCCAGCCGGTTCGCCCAGGTCCTTCAGGATGCCGTCGACGGGCAGGCGCTTGATCTGCGACGGCCAATTCACGGGCGGCTTGGTGGGCGCTAGATCGTTGTACTTGGCGATGCGGGCGATCATCTTGGAGTCCAGGCCCTTGGGAGGCTGGGGACGCAGCGGATTGTCGACGCCGTAGAGCCAGACGAAGAACAGGCTGCGCGGCACGCCGCCGGTGTACCAGTTGCCCTGCTCCTGGAACTCTCCGACCTTGCCGATGCCGGCGCCCGAGGCCATCGGCACCATCGCGGCGTGGGCGGGGTGGTTCTGGCCGGCCAGGGCCAGCTGCCATTCGGCCGAAGACGAGCAGCCGCGCGTCCCGACCTTGCCGTTGGACCACGTCTGCTTGGCGATCCAGCTCAGGGTGTCGTAGCCGTCGGTCTGGGGCCGACCCAGGATTTCCCAGTCGCCCTCGGAATAGAACCGGCCGCGCTCGTTCTGCAGCACCAGCGCATAGCCGTGCTTGACCGCGTCCAGGGCCGCGCGGCTGCTGCCGGCCTTGTAGCTCAGCTCGTTGTACGGGGTCTTGACCAGGATGGTGGGCAGGGGTCCCGACACGCCCTTGGGGCGATAGACATTGGTGGCCAGGCGAACACCGTCGCGCATGGGCACCATCGAGAACATCTCGACATCGACCTTTTCGGCCAGCTCGCGCTCGACCGCGGCGTCGGAGTACTGGGAATAGTCCTGGGCCCAGCTGGGCGATGACGCCGCCGCCAGGACGAGGGCCGCGCAGAATGTCGCCGAAAACCGCATGCTATTCCCTTTCAGTCGAACGCGTCGTGACGACCCTGAAGGCCGCCCTCTAAAGCTTCAGATCCGCCGTCACCGGCGCATGGTCGCTGGGCCGTTCCCATTCGCGGACGGTGTCATGCACCTTCGACGACACCTTGCCGTCCACAAAGGCCGCGTCGCGCAGGCCGGGGCTGGCCAGGATGTGGTCCAGGCGCAGGCCGCGGTTGGACTTGCGGAAGTCGGCGGCGCGATAGCTCCACCAGGAAAACAGCTTTTCCGGCTCGGGCGTCGCCAGGCGCGGCAGGTCCAGCAGGTTCATCGACTTGATCATCGCATCGAAGGCCTCGAGCTCGGCCGGCGTGTGGCTGACCACCTTCAGCATCTGGCGGTGGCTCCAGACGTCGTTCTCGCCCGGCGCGATATTGAGGTCGCCGGTGACGATCAGCGGATCCCTGGGATCACGCTTCTTCAGGGCGGCGGTCAGGGTCTCGTAGAAGTCCAGCTTGTGGTCGAACTTGGGATTGCCGATCCGGTCGGGCGTGTCGCCGCCGGCGGGGATGTAGAAGTTCTGGATGTCGACGCCGGCCACCTTGACCGCCACGCAGCGGGCGTGGCCCTCGCGGCAGTTCATCAGGGTGGGCACGTCCTCGAACGGCAGGCGCGAGGCGATGGCCACGCCGTGCCAGCCCTTTTGCCCGGCGATCTTCAGGTGCGGCAGGCCGGCGGCCTCGAAGGCCTCGCGGGGAAACTCGCCCTCCTGGCACTTGATCTCCTGCAGGCACAGAACATCGGGCGCCTGCTCGTCGACGAAGCGGGCGACCTGCTCGGCGCGCAGGCGGACGGAGTTGACGTTCCAGGTGGCGATACGGAGGCGCATGATTTCGCTCTAGAGCGTTTGAGGAGCGCCGGAAACGAAAAACGCCCCCGGCCAGCGCCCGCTGGCCAAAAACGAAAAACGCCCAGGCGCCTGAAGCGCCTGGGCGAAAGTCGGGTCTCTCATGCCGCCGCCGGGAGGGGATAGGATCCGGCACGGTTTGCGAGGAGGGGGTCGGGCCCTCATCGCCATGCGTGTTAAATATGCCACTGCTGAATTAATAGTCAAGGGGCAAAGCTGTTGATTCTTGCCTGTTGTGTGAATGTCACATTCAGGATTTGGCGCCGGCGCGTCGCGGACGGGGGTCGGTGAGCACGAACAGCTTGGGATCCAGGTCGCCGGTCTTCTCGAAATCGACCAGGCGCACGCGGATCTGTCCGCCCTTCACGTCGCTGACCGTCCAGCCGATCAGAGAGACCGGGCCGTCGCTGAAATCCAGGCTGATACGGCCCAGGGTCTGACGCTTGGCGTCCTGGGCCACGATGGTGAAGCCGTCGGCCAGCCGGCGGACGTCGGTGATCACCACGCCGCGGTCCAGCCGCACCTCGCGGGCCAGCAACAGGGCCAGCGGCGTGCGGCTGAGCGGATAGCTCTCAAAGGTCTTCAGGCGGCTGTCGAAGATATTGACGTTATTGCCATTGCTTACGACCAGCAGGCCCGACGGGCCCTCATAGGCGAACCGCGCCTTGCCGGGGCGCTGCAGATAGAGCGCGCCCTGGGTGACCGTGCCGCGCTGGTCGGTCTGGATGAAGCGGCCCTTGGCCGAGCCCAGCCCCTGGATGTAGCCGGTGGCCTTGTCGACCAGCGCCTTCTGCTCGGCGGTCAGGACGGCGGCCTTGGGGGCGCCGGACTGGGCGAACACCGGCGCGCCGAACGTGGCGGCTGCCAGGCCGGCGCCGGCGGCGGCGATCAGGGCGCGGCGGGTGGTCTGGGTGTCGGTCATGCGGTCTCCTTGAACGTGAACCTTTGCCCTGACGCGGTGACGAGTGAAAGACCGTCGCGAGGCCATTTGACGGCGGTGGGATGAAGGGCCGTTCAGGTTGGGGTCGGTGAAGAACGCGGAAGCTGGGCCTTAAGTTGCGGAGGGAGGGGCGTCGCGGTCCTTGTGGCTATTCGCCAAAGGCTTCCGCATCAAACGGGATGGATGAGCCTAGAGCCGTGGCGAACTTCTCACCCAAGCAAGCAGAATGGGAGAATAGTTCTTGGGCTGGCGGGTCCTTGGCGGCCCACATCGCCACCACGGCGATAGAAACCGCGCCGATGTCGGACTGAGGAATTGCCTGTTCGCAGAAACAACAGATTGCCAAGGCGCCCTCCATAGATGGGCGCGAACCTGTCATTCGCGAGCGTTACCTGCAATGTCGAACAAAGGTTGGAGCCGACCCCAAAGGTCGGTGCGATCCTTAAATCTCTTGGAGGCTGCAGCGTGCAGGGCGGATCAGGTCAGTCAAGGCCCGGTCTGCGACCGGCCGCTTCGCGGCGACGCGAAGCGTCGGCCTTGAGTGACCTGATCCGCCCTGCGATCGTCTCGCCGTGAGATGTAAGGATGGCTCCGTCCCAGGGGACGGCAACGCGTCCCGGAGGATCGACATGCCCCGTTTCGCAACCTTGCTGTTCGATCTCGGCGGCGTTCTGGTCGAGAACACCCACCTCGACGACCTGCCTAGCCTTCTTCCCGATCATCTCCGCAAGAGCGATCTGCACAACCTCTGGCTCAGTTCGCCGGCGGTGCGGCAGTTCGAGAGGGGCCAGATTGACGCCGCGACGTTCTCCGCACGGTTCGTGAGCGAGTGGAACCTGACGCTAACGCCCAGCGCCTTTCTGGAGCGGGTAGCCGCGTGGCCCAAAGGCTTCTATCCCGGCGCCGCCGACTTTCTGACCGCGCTGCGACGCAGGCATCAGGTCGCCTACCTCAGCAATTCCAACGCCCTGCACTGGGCTGGATTTTCGACAATCCTAAGGTACGCGGATCGCGCCTTTTCGTCCCACATCTGTGGCCTGGTAAAGCCCGACCCTGACGTCTTCAGATTCGTGATCTCCGAACTGGACGTCGAGCCCGGCGAAATCTGCTTTTTCGACGACTCGCCCAGCAATGTTGAGGCGGCGCGAAAGGCGGGCATGGAGGCGCACCTTACCAAGGGCTTTGGCGAGCTGACGTCCAGACTGGGAACACTCGGGCTCGTTTGAGCGACGCCCCTACTTCTTCGCGTCCTTGACCGCGTCCTTCAGCTCGCCCTGCTTCACATTGCCGACGACCTGATCCGTCTTGCCCTGCTTTTTCAGGTCCTTGTCGCCGATCACCGTGCCGACGCCGGACTCGATCTTGCCGACCGTCTCCTGCTTGCGGCCGGCGTCGCGGTCGCAGGCGCCCAGGGCCGCCATCGTGATCGTCAGGGTCAGAGCGAGGAACGGCGTGCGCAGGGGGATCATGGTGGGAAACTCCGCTTGAAGCTTGATCAGAAGCTCTCAAACGCAAGCGGAGCCATAACGATCCGCCGCCCTACAGCCCCGGCGGTGGTGGCGCGAGGATCTCGCGCTTGCCGGCGTGGTTGGCGGCGCCGACCACGCCTTCCTTCTCCATCCGCTCCATCAGCGAGGCGGCGCGGTTATAGCCGATCTGCAGGCGGCGCTGGATGTAGCTGGTCGAGGCCTTGCGGTCGCGCGTGACCACGGCCACGGCGTGGTCGTAGAGGTCGTTGGCCCCACCCTCGCCGCCGAAGGCGCCCTCGATGGCCTCTTCCTGCTCTTCGTCGCCGCCGGCGGTGACTTCTTCGAGATAGTTGGGCGTGCCCTGGTCGCGCAGGAACTTGGCCACGGCCTCGACCTCGCCGTCGCTGACGAACGGGCCGTGCAGGCGGGTGACCCGCCCGCCGCCGGCCATGTAGAGCATGTCGCCCTGGCCCAGCAGCTGCTCGGCGCCCTGCTCACCCAGGATGGTGCGGGCGTCGATCTTGCTGGTCACCTGGAAGCTGATCCGGGTGGGGAAGTTGGCCTTGATGGTGCCGGTGATCACGTCGACCGACGGGCGCTGGGTGGCCATGATCAGGTGGATGCCGGCGGCGCGGGCCATCTGGGCCAGGCGCTGGACGGCGCCTTCGATGTCCTTGCCGGCCACCATCATCAGGTCGGCGACCTCGTCGATGACGACGACCAGATAGGGCATGGCCTCGGGACGGATCTGCTCGGTCTCGTAGATCGGGCGGCCCGCGTCGTCGAAGCCCGTCTGCACGGTGCGCTCGAAGTGCTCGCCCTTGTCGAGGGCCTCATTGGCCTTCTCGTTATAGCCGCCGATGTTGCGCACGCCGATCTTGGACATCCGCCGATAGCGGTCCTCCATTTCGCGCACGGTCCATTTCAGGGCGACGATGGCCTTCTTGGGATCGGTGACGACCGGGGCCAGCAGGTGGGGGATGCCGTCATAGACCGACAGTTCCAGCATCTTGGGGTCGATCATGATGAAGCGGCACTTCTCGGGCGGCAGCTTGTAGAGGATCGACAGGATGATGGCGTTGACCCCGACCGACTTGCCCGAGCCGGTGGTGCCGGCGATCAGCAGGTGGGGCATCTTGGCCAGGTCGGCGATATAGGGCTCGCCGCCGATGGTTTCGCCCAGGGCCATGGGCAGGATCGAGGTCGACTTGTCGTAGTCGTTGCTGGACAGCAGGTCGCGCAGATAGACGGTCTCGCGCCGCGAATTGGGCATCTCGATGCCGATGGCGTTGCGGCCCTGGGCCACGGCCACGCGGCACGAGATCACGCTCATCGAGCGGGCGATGTCGTCGGCCAGGGCCACGACGCGGGCGGTCTTGACGCCCGGGGCCGGCACCAGCTCGTACATGGTGACCACCGGGCCGGGGCGGATCTGGTCGATCTGGCCCTTGACGCCGAATTCGGCCAGCACGCTTTCCAGCAAGCGGGCGTTCTGGCGCAGGGCGGCGGCGTCGACGTCGGACGAGCGCGGCTTGGCCTTGGCCAGCATGGCCAGTTCGGGCAGCTGGAAGCCGCCTTCGTCGTTGAAATTGAACGCCTTCTGCTGCTCGCGCTGCTCGCGCCCGCTGTCCTTGGGCAGGGTCTTGGGCTTGGCGATGGCCAGCGGGCGGGCCGCTACGGGCTCGTCCTCGTCGGCGTCGTCATGGACGGGCGGAGGGGTATAGGCCTGTTCGGGAACCTCGACCTCGGGGCGGGCCGGGCGACGCGGCGGGACCGGGGTCTCGACGGTCTTGCGGGCGCGCGGCGCCTTGGGCGCGGGGGCGACCGGCTCGGGCTCGGCGCGTTCGCGCGGCTGCAGGGCGCCGCCGACGGCGTGGGCGATGGCCTCGGGGTCGAAGCGGCGGAAGCCGATGGCGTAGCCCAGCGCGATGGCCGCGCCGATGGCCAGCAGGATGGCGGCGATCAGGGTGGCGCCGGGAACGCGGGCGAAATTGAAAATGCCGGCGATCAGGTGCAGCAGGCCGTCGCCCCAGAAACCGCCCAGACCCTTCTCCAGCGGCCAGGCGGCCGGCGGGGCCGGCGCCGACAGCAGGCCGGCCAGGGCCAGCAGGCCCAGGGTTCCGACCCCGGCGCGCAGCCGAAGGTCGCGGCGCTCGGCGGCCGGATCGGCTTGCGACACGCGGGTGACGCCAAACACCAGCATCAGCAGGGCCGCGCCCCAGCCCGAGAGGCCCAGCGACTGCATCATGATATCGGCGACGGCGGCCCCGGCCCCGCCCAGGGCGTTGGTCGGGCTGGCCGCCGTGGCGGCGTTGAGGCTGGGATCGGCGGCGTTATAGGTGGCGACGGCCAGCAGCAGGCCGGCGCCGATGACCGTGACCAGTCCGCCCCGGAATCGCGCCGACCACGGCTGCGCCCAGCCATAGCGGATGGCATCCCAGAACAGCTCCACCGCCGTACGCCGCGCCGCTCGCGCCATGAAACTCTCCGAAAACACGCAGGTTCGAGACTATCGAACCGCCATGTTGTGCCTGAAGAGGGTTAAGGGGCGTTTACGCTGATCGTCATCAGGGTGATTCAGAGGGTCGCGGGCCTTCGCCGCGGAGAACGGGTTGGATCATGCCGCCTCGCCCGCGAGACGGAGCCATCCTTAAATCTCACGGCGAGACGATCGCCGGAGTGGAAAGGTCTCTCAAGGACGACGCTCCGCGTCGCCGCGACGCGGCCGCCGGAGGCGGTCCTTGACAGACCTTTCCACTCCGGCACGCTGTTGCCTCCAAGAGATTTAAGGCTCGCTCCGCGCTGGGGCGCTGTCTTGGGCGGCACACATGGATGGGATCAAGTCGTGCTAAGTGTAATTGAATGACAGTGGACACTCGAAAGATTGCAGAGATTTTTATGCCGTTGGCTGTCCGGGAGATGGAGCGTCTCCGATCAAGCGGATTGCGGTTTTCGCACTACACATCAGCAGATACCGGCCTGAAGATCCTGCGCTCTGAGCGAATGCTTCTACGTAACTCAGGCCTTATGAACGACTTTTCAGAAGTGCGCCACGGGCTAGAATGTTTGCAAGTTGCTCGCGATGGGTCTGTAGGTAAAAGGTTGGAGTCTATCCTGCGAAAAGTGCAGGAAGATCTTCCCGAAATACTTGAAGAAAACTTCAGTGTACAGGTACTAGACGTAATCAACGAAACCTATCTTATGTCGCTTTCTGAACATGAAGGCAGGCACGAAGATTCGTTTGGTAGGCTTTCAATGTGGCGAGCTTACGCGGCAAAAGATGGAGTCGCACTTATATTGAATAATAGTCCGTTCTTAAGTGAGAGCAACGCCCTGAACGCATACTCAAGCCCGGTCGTCTACGCGATGCCGGACGAATATCACGTTCACTTCGAGGAAGTAGTAACCTCTATAGAAAATAACATCGAGACATTGAAGGCTCTGGGTGGGAAGTGGGTGCATGATATGCTCATGCACGCCTTCCGTTTTTCAGTGCAATCGACCAAGCACCCCTCGTTTCGAGAAGAGCGCGAGTGGCGTGTTCTTTATTCGCCCTCAATATTGGAGCGAGAAGGGCGCATGTCGGAGCAACAGCGTGAGCGCATTCCAACGGAGATTATGTCTTTGGCGGGGGTCCCTCAGCGCACCTATGCAATTCCGTTTCGCGACTATCCGGCGGAACAGTTTTCCGGTGCCACGGCGGCCGCATTAATCAATTGCGTCCTTATCGGACCTTCCCGCGATAGCTATGCGATTGCGCAAGCTTTCATCGCCGAGTTAGAGCGATTGAAAGTCCCAGATGCATCGAAAAAGGTCGTCATCACAGGGGTGCCGCTTCGCAACTAGAATCGAGTTTGCGCCTGAAAAAGTGCTCCAAGCGCATCAAGTTGGCACCCGGCGCAACGGTGGCTGAGCATCTGCTCAGCGTCCAATAGCTCTCGCCATCCTGCCCTAAGCCGCCTCAAGCCGCAGCGGGCCGCCCCAGAACGCTTCGACTAGGCCGTTCTGCGGGCCCGGCGTTCCGGTGGTCAGGAAGGTTCGCGACCCGCCGGTTCCCGGATCCAGCTCGGGATGACGCTGCAGATAGAGCTCCAGCGCGTCGGCCGTCGCGGCCGGCTGCTGGATCAGCGGCGTGCCGGCCGGCAAGGCGGCGCGGAAGATGTCGGCGATGATCTCGTAGTGGGTGCAGCCCAGCACCACCCGGTCCGGATGGCGGCCGATGCGGGTCTTCAGGGCCTGGACGTGGGCCTCGACGGCCTTGGCCAGTTCGACGGCGCCGGCGTCGGCCTCGATCATCGGGACAAGGTCGCCGCAGGGCTGGGAAAACACCGCCAGGTCCTGTTTGCGCTTGTCGATCTCGATCTCGTAGACGCGCGAGCGGGCCGTGGCGGGGGTGGAGAACACGCCCAGCACATCCAGCTGCTCGACCTTGTCGCCGCGCCGCTCGGCCTCGTGCTCCCAGGGCAGGCCGGTGGCGGCCTCGATGGTGGGCACGATGATGCCCAGCACATTGACCGGCCGGCCCAGCTGCTTGCGATAGCCCGGCAGCCAGGTCTGCTGCAGGCGGCGCAGGGCGATGGCCGAAGCTGTGTTGCAGGCCAGGACGACCAGACTGGCGCCGGTGTCGAACAGCCGCTCGCAGCCGGCGCGGGTGAGATCCACGATCTCCTCGCCGGTGCGCACGCCATAGGGCGCGTTGGCCTGATCGGCCAGATAGGTGAAATCCGCCTGCGGGAGGCGTTGCACGAGAGCGCGGTGGACGGAGAGACCGCCAACCCCTGAGTCAAAGACGCCGATGGACATGAGCGTGGTTTAACCTCGGCCGCGCCGTTCGTCCACGCGCCGCTTTACGGCCCGAGTTAAAGGTTACAGCCCTGTCATGTGACGCAGGCCCGGGGCTGTCCTAGGGTCGGCCCAACACTTTCACCGGAGATGATCCGTGCAACGCCGCACCTTCCTCGCATCAGCCGCCGCCACCGGCGTCGCCGCGACCCTGAATCCGAGTTTCGCCATGGCCGCCGACAGCAATCCCCTGCTCGCCAAGTGGACGGGTCCCTATGGCGGCGTGCCGGCCTTCGACAAGGTCAAGGTCGCCGACTTCAAGCCGGCCGCCGAAGTGGCCATGGCCAAAAACCTGGCCGAGGTGGACGCCATCGCCGCCAATGCCGCGCCGCCGACCTTTGAAAACACCATCGCCGCGCTGGAAGACAGCGGCCGGGGCCTGTCGGACTTCTATTGCTACTACGGCATCTGGGGCGGCAATCTGAGCTCGCCCGAGTTCCAGGTCGTTGAGGAAGAACTCGACACCAAGCTGACCGCCCTGGGCGACAAGATCACCCAGAACGCCGCGCTCTTCAAACGCATCGAGGCGGTCTACAATTCGCCGGACAAGGCCAAGCTGACGCCCGAGCAGCAGCGCGTGCTGTGGATCTACTATACCAACTTCGTCCGCGCCGGCGCCAAGCTGGATCCGGCCGCCAAGGCCCGGGTCGCGGCGATCAACACCGAGATGGCCGGCTATTTCACCAAGTTCAGCCAGAACCTGCTGGCCGATGAGAACACCTATATCGAGCTGACCGACGCCGATCTGGTCGGCCTGCCGGAGTCGCTGAAGGCCAACGCCGCGTCCAGCGCCGCCCAGCGCAAGCTGGCGGGCAAGCATATCATCGTCAACACCCGCTCCAGCGTGGACCCCTACCTGACCTATTCGCCGGTGCGCGCCACCCGCGAAAAGGTCTGGAAGGCCTTCGTCAATCGCGGCGACAATGGCGGCGCCACCGACAACAACGCCCTGATTGCCAAGATCCTGAAGCTGCGCGTCGAGCGCGCCAAGCTGCTGGGCTACAAGACCCACGCCCACTGGCGCCTGGAAAACGCCATGGCCAAGACGCCGGAAAGCGCCATGGGCCTGATGGAGGCGGTGTGGAAGCCGGCGATCGCCCAGGTGGCCATCGACGTCGCGGCCATGCAGGCCATCGTCGATCAGGAGAAGGGCGGCTTCAAGATCGAGCCGTGGGACTATCGCTACTATGCCGAGAAGGTCCGCAAGGCCAAGTACGACCTCGATATGAACGAGGTGAAGCCGTACATGCAGCTGGACAAGCTGCGCGAGGCGATGTTCTGGGCGTCGGGCGAGGTCTATGGCTTCCAGTACAAGAAGGTCGAAGGCCTTCCGGTCTATCACGAAGACATCACCGTCTATGAGGTGACCCGCGCCGGCAAGCATGTGGGCCTGTGGTACTTCGATCCCTATGCCCGCGAGGGCAAGCGCTCGGGCGCCTGGATGAACGCCTATCGCACCCAGGAGCGGTTCAGGGGCGAGATCACTACGATCGTCTCGAACAACTCCAACTTCATCAAGGGCGCGCCCGGCGAGCCGGTGCTGATCTCGTGGGACGACGCCACCACCCTGTTCCACGAATTTGGCCACGCCATCCATGGCCTGAACGCCAACGCCACCTATCCGACGGTGTCGGGCACCAACGTGGCGCGCGACTATGTGGAGTTCCCCAGCCAGCTGAACGAGCACTGGCTGCCGACCCCGCAGGTGCTCTCCAAGTTCTGCGTCCACTACAAGACCGGCGAGCCGATCCCTCAGGCCCTGGTCGACAAGATCAAGGCGGCGGGCACCTTCAACCAGGGCTTCGACACCACCGAATATCTGGCCAGCGCCCTGATCGACATGAAGTTGCATCTGGCCGGCGACGTCGACATCGATCCGGACACGTTCGAGCGCGAAGAGCTGACGAAGCTGGGCATGCCCAAGGAGATCGTCATGCGCCACCGCACGCCGCAGTTCGGTCACGTCTTCTCGGGCGACGGCTATTCGGCCGGCTATTACAGCTATCTGTGGGCCGACACCCTGACCGCCGACGTCGCCGAGGCCTTCAAGGAGGCCCCCGGCGGCTTCTACGACACGCCGACCGGCCAGCGGCTGATCGAAACGATCATGTCGAAGGGCAATTCGGTCGATCCGGTGGATCAGTTCAAGGCCTTCCGCGGCCGCGACGTGAAGATCGGCGCCCTGATGCGCGATCGCGGCTTCCCGGTGCCGCCGGGGGCCTAGGCGCCGCTCTCACCTCCAAAAAGCTTGTCATCCCGGAAGCCTCGCAGAGGCTATCCGGGACCCAGGGGTAGCCGCAACGCGTTGGCCCTGGGTCCCGGCTCTCCGCTTCGCTGCGGCCGGGATGACAAGGTTTAAAGAGACGACATGACGTTCGTAAAACCATCTTTCGTCGCGCTTGCGACCGCCGCCCTGCTCTTAACGACGACCGCCCACGCCCAGACCGTCGACCTGGGCCCTGCCCCCGACGGTCCCGGCAGCGCGGTGGTCGAGGAACTGCTGGTTGTCGCCCGCGCCCCTGGTCCCGCGATCTGGCTGGTCGAGAAGGGCGGGGCGAAACTCTATGTCGTCGGCGCGGCCGCCCCCCTGCCCCATCAGATGGCCTGGAAAAGTCCGCGCCTGGAACGGGCGCTGGATCAGGCCGATCTCCTGCTGGCGCCGCCCAAGGCCTCGGTCGGTCCGGCCCAGATCGCCGGCTTCGTCCTGAAGGGCGGCGCGGGCCTGCGTCAGCGCCTGGGTGACAGGCTGGAGGACGAGCTGCCGCCGGACTTGAAGGCGCGTTTCATCTCGGGCCGCACCCGGGCGAAAAAGGGCCCCGGCGAGTACAAGAGTTGGACCCCGGCCATCGCGGGCTTCCTGCTGCTGTCGGACTTCCGCCAGGCGGCCGGGCTTTCCGAGGCCAAGCCGGTCAGCACGATCGAGCGTATGGCCAAGGCCCGCAAGGTTCGGATCAAGCCGATGGGCCAGTACCGGATGAGCGCGGTGGTCAACGCCGCCGGCAAGCTGTCGAAGGACGCCCAGCTGGCCTGCCTGACGGATGCCCTCGACGAGCTGGAATATGAAGGCGGCAGGCCGACCACCATCGGCTCGGACTGGGCGCGCGGCGATCTGGCCAGCGTCCGCTCGCGCTACTCGGCCAGCGCCGCCCAGCGCTGCCTGCTGCGTTCGCCCGGCGGGGCCAAACTTCTGGAGCAGCAGATCGGCCAGTCGGCGTCGGCCCTGTCCGGCGCGCTGAACCGGCCGGGCGTCACGGTGGCGGTGGTCGATCTGGCCTTTCTGCTGCCGGCCAATGGGGTGCTGGACCGGCTGAAGGCGACCGGGGCGTCGGTGACCTCGCCGCCGGACTAGCTCATCCGCGAGATCAGCCGCGCCAGCCGCGCCACGCCGTCCTCGATCTGCGCGTCCGTCGGGAGCGAATAGCTGAGCCGCAGCGCGTTGGCCGTCGGAACCTCGGCGAAGAACGGCTCGCCGGGCACGAAGGCGACGCGCTCTTCGGCCAGGGCCCGTTCCAGCACGACCTTGCCGTCCATCCCCTCGGGCAGCCAGACCCAGACGAACATGCCGCCCTGCGGCCGCGACCAGGTGACCCCGGCCGGCATGTGGCGGTCCAGGGCGGCCAGGATGGTGCGGGCATTGGCGCCATAGGCCGCGCGCAGCATGCCCAGGTGCTGGTCATAGCCCTCGACCACGGCGCGATGGGCGACCATCTGGTTGATGGTCGAGACGTGCAGGTCGGCGCCCTGTTTCAGCAGGACCAGTTTCTCGATCACCGCGCGCGGCCCGCACACCCAGCCGATGCGCAGGGCCGGCGACAGGGTCTTGGAGAAGGTGCCGCAGAACAGGGTGCGCACCTGCTCGATCCCGCCGGAGCGGGCGATATCCAGCGACAGCAGGGTCGGCAGGGCCTCGCCGCTGAACCGCAACTCGCGATAGGCGGCGTCCTCGATCAGGGTCATGTCCAGATCGCCGGCCAGGTCCAGCAGGGTCTCGCGCTCGGCCAGGGTCAGGCTCTGGCCGGTGGGATTGGCGAAGTCGGGGACGAAATAGCCCAGGCATCCGGCCGCCCGCTCGCGCGTCGCGGCGTCCAGCCCGTCGACCAGGCCGCCTTCCGGCAGATCCAGATAGGCCGGCTCATAGCCGTTGAAGGCCTGTAGCGCGCCCAGATAGGTGGGCCGGGCCACCATCACCGTGTCGCCGCGCGTCAGGAACAGCTTGCCCAGCAGGTCCAGGGCCTGCTGCGAGCCGGCGGTCAGCATGATGTTGTCGGGCCCGCACGGCATGCCGTCGCGGGTCATCCGTTCGGCGATCCATTCGCGCAGCGGCAGATAGCCCTCGCTGACCGAATATTGCAGCGCCTGGGCCGCCAGTTTCGGATCAGCCAGGATGGCGTCATAGCCGGCCTGGATCTCCTCGGTGGGAAACAGGCCCGGATTGGGGATGCCGCCGGCGAACGACAGGATGTCGGGTTGGTCCAGCAGTTTCAGAAGTTCGCGGATCTCGCTGGCGCGGACGCGGGTCATGCGCTCGCTGAAACGCGTGGCCCAGTCGGGAGTGGTGGTCGTCATGTCGTTGAATGTCCGTAGATTTCGCTGACGGCTTGGCCGTCCATGAGCCGCACGCGCGGCGTCTCGCCCGATCAGGTCAGGAGCGTCATACGGAGCGGATAAGGTCCTGCGAGCGACGGAGCCCAAAGCCCCGACGACCGCTCTGGGTCGTGTTCATGGGTCAAGCCTAGCGCGATCATTCCGCGAAGGGAACCGCTGAAGCTTGACGTCGCCCTCGCGGGGCGGGAACGCTGCGGGCGCCATCAGGGGATAGCCGCATGAAGCTCTGGATTTCCGTCGTCGCCCTGGCCCTGACAGCCACGGCGGCGCGCGCCGAGGTCACCGACGCCACGCCAGGCGGCTTTCAGGTCCGGCAGGTCGCCGAGATCGCCGCCCCGGCCGCCAAGGTCTGGGCCTCGCTCGTCCAGCCGGCGACCTGGTGGGACCCGGCGCATACCTGGTCGGGTTCGGCGGCGAACCTGTCGCTGGCGGCGGCTTCGGGCGGCTGTTTCTGCGAGCGCCTGCCGGGCGGCGGCTCGGTGCTGCACATGAGCACCGTCTATGCCGCGCCGGGCCAGAAGCTGACCCTGTTCGGGGCGCTGGGCCCGCTGCAAAGCAGCGGCGCGGCCGGCCATATGACCTTCGGCCTGGCGGAGAAGGACGGCAAGACCACCCTGACCGTCACCTATGATGTCGGCGGCTACATGAAGGGTGGCCTCGACAAGATCGCCGCGCCGGTCGACGGCGTGATCGGCCAGCAGGTCGCGCGGCTGAAGCGCCAGGTGGAAACCGGCAAGCCCGGCTGATCCCGTATCGGATTCAGCTCTGAACTCATTGTCATCCCGGACAAGCGCGTAGCGCGCAGATCCGGGACCGACGCCTGAGCACTGCGCTCCGGATCGGTCCCGGCTCTACAGGCCGCTACGCGGCCTTTCGGCCGGGATGACAATGGAAAGCCGCAACAAAAAAGGGCGGCCACGAGGGCCGCCCTTTTCCGGACTTTGGGGTCGGGGGAAAGGTTTAGCCGGCTTCGGCCATGTCGCCTTCGGTGGCGCCCAGCAGGGCCATCTGCAGGCGCGAACGGTCGCGGCGGGCCGCTTCCAGGGCGCCTTCGGACAGGGCGGCTTCGGAGGTGAGGCGTTCGATCTGGGCCTGCAGTTCGCCGACCTTTTCTTCGTTCTGGCGGCGTGCGGTGTCCTGGGCTTCCTGCATCGCTTCCAGGCGGACGCGCAGCTGGTTGGCGCGTTCCTCGGCCCGTTGCAGGGTCTTGTCGTGGGCGACGGCGGCCTTGGCCAGCTGGTCGGCGCGTTCGATGGCGGCGGCGCGGGCGGTGTCGACGCCGGCGTGACGCTGACGCAGGCCTTCGCCTTCGTCTTCCAGCGAGCGGATACGGTCGAGGGCGCGTTCCAGCGCGACGTTCAGATCGCCGGCCCGGCGTTCGACGGCCTGCTGCTGGGCGCTGGACTCGGCCAGGCGCTGCGAGATCTGGCCGTTCATTTCTTCCAGCTTGTCGGCGCGGCCGCTGGCGGTTTCCAGACGGGTCTGCAGGGCCGAGATCTCGGCGCGACCGGCCTCGACCTGGCTTTCCAGACCACGAATGGTGCGGCCGCTGTCGGCCTGGTGCACGGCCAGGGCGTTTTCGGCGGCCTGGATGCGGGCGCGTTCGGCGGCGATCTGGGCTTCCAGATCGGTTTCGATGCGCGACAGGCGGGCGATGTCGATGCCGGCCTGGTCGATGCGCTTCTTCAGGGTCGCCACTTCCTCGACGAGGAGGGCGTTTTCCTGGTTGGCGCGGGCCAGCGAGGCCTCGGCCTCGCCGCGGCGGGTGTCGATGTCCTGGCTCTGGGTGCGCAGGGTGTCGACGTCCTGGACCAGATGCTCGATGCGGGCGGTGGCGTCGCGTAGCGAGGCGTCGAGATTGCCGACCTTGAGGTCCGACTGCAGCAGGCCGTTGCGCAGGCGATCGATCTCGAGGGCGTTGTCCTCGAGGGTGGAGTCCTGGGCCTGGATGCGGGCGTCGGATTCTCCCAGCGCGGTCTGGGTGGCGGCCAGCCTGGCGGTGAGCTCGCGCTCCTCGGTCTGGGCCAGGGCGACCTGGCGCAGGGCCTGTTCGTAATTCGTGCGCAGGGCGATCAGTTCGGCGTGCTCGGCGCGGCGGGCTTCGAACTCTTCGGCGACCGGCTGGCGGATCTCGGCCAGCAGGGGCTCAATGGCCCGCAGGTGCTCGACCACGCGGCTGATGCTGTCGAGGCCGCCATGGATGGTTTCGTAGCGGACGCCGATCGCCTGGGTGGACTCGATCAGGCGCTCGGAGAATTCCGGCCGACCGACGTCCTCGACCAGCATCGCCGGCTTGACGGTCTTCGTGTCACGCGTGTTCTTCGACAGAAGCCTCATCTCGCCCATCCCCTTGATCAACCCAAGGCCCCGCGAGCACCGACGGCATGATCGCCGCCGAGCCCCGAATCCCTTGCCCAGAGGTTAACAAAATAGTCGAAGGTCAAGCCGAATGTCGAGGGCGCTGGCGTCGCACCCCCCACAGGATCTTCGCGCGCCGGTTCGCCTGCCGCGCGAAAGCCGCCGCGCCGACCGGCAAGGTCAGGCGCGACGGCTCGGGGATCGTCCGGGGACGGCGTTTTAGGCGGCCGCCTGCTCCGCCGGCTGGGCCGGATCCAGGCGGATCAGGTAGTCAAAAGCCGACAGCGAGGCCTTGGACCCCTCGCCCATGGCGATGATGATCTGCTTGTAGGGCGTGGTGGTGGCATCCCCCGCCCCGAACACGCCGGGGATCGAGGTTTCGCCGCGATAATCCACCTCGATCTCGCCGCGATTGGAGAGGGCGACGCCGCTGTCCTTCAGCCATTCGGTGTTGGGCACCAGGCCGATCTGCACGAACACGCCTTCCAGGTCGACGCGATGGGTCGCGTCGCTGTTGCGGTCCTTGTAGGTCAGGCCGTTGACCTTGGCGCCGTCGCCGTGGATCTCGGTGGTCATGGCCGAGGTGACGATGGCGACGTTGGGCAGGCTGGCCAGCTTGCGCTGCAGCACCGCGTCGGCCCGCAGCTGGCTGTCGAACTCGATCAGGGTGACGTGGGCGACGATGCCGGCCAGGTCGATGGCCGCCTCGACGCCGCTGTTGCCGCCGCCGATCACCGCCACGCGCTTGCCCTTGTAGAGGGGGCCGTCGCAGTGCGGGCAATAGGCCACGCCCCGGTTCTTGTACTCGGCTTCGCCGGGCACATTGACGTTCCGCCAGCGGGCGCCGGTCGACAGGATGACGCTGCGCGACTTCAGGCTGGCGCCGTTCTCGAGCTTGATCTCGATCAGACCGCCCGGAACCTTGGCCGGAACCAGACCCACGGCCTTCTGCAGGTTCATGATGTCGACGTCGTAGTCCTTGACGTGCTGTTCCAGGCCCGAGACCAGCCGGGGGCCTTCGGTGTGCGAGACCGAGATAAAGTTCTCGATGGCCATGGTGTCCAGCACCTGGCCGCCGAAGCGCTCGGCCGCGACGCCGGTGCGGATGCCCTTGCGGGCGGCATAGATGGCCGCAGCGGCGCCGGCCGGACCGCCGCCGATCACCAGAACGTCGAAGGCGTCCTTGGTCTTGATCTTCTCGGCGGCGCGGGCGACGGCGCCGGTGTCCAGCTTGGCCAGGATCTGTTCCAGGTCCATGCGGCCCTGGCCGAAGGGCTGGCCGTTCAGCAGGATGGTCGGCACGGCCATGACCTGGCGTTGCTCGACTTCAGCCTGGAACAGGGCGCCGTCGATGGCGACATGGGTGATGTTGGGGTTCAGGGCGGCCATGGTGTTGAGCGCCTGGACCACGTCCGGGCAGTTCTGGCAGCTCTGCGAGAAATAGGTCTCGAAGTGGAACGGACCCTCCAGGGCGCGGGCCTGGTCCAGCACCTCGGCGTCGACCTTGGGCGGGTGGCCGCCCACGTGCAGCAGGGCCAGCACCAGCGAGGTGAACTCGTGGCCCAGCGGCAGGCCGGCGAAGCGGACGGAAGCGTCGCCCGCCGCGCGGGTGATGGCGAACGACGGCTTGCGCGCATCGTTTCCGGCGAGGTTGAGGCTGACCTTGTCAGAGGTCCCGGCCACGTCCTCGAGCAGCGCCAGCATCTCCTTGGAGCCCGCGTCGTCGCCCAGCGAGGCGACCAGTTCGATCGGCTGGCGCAGGTTCTGCAGATAGGCTTTCAGCTGGGTCTTCAGACCTTCGTCCAACATGGCGGGCTCCGAATGCGAGGCGCAATTATCCTGTGTTCAGGAAACGCGCGAAATTTTTGGGAAGGTGGCGCCGCCGCCGGCTCCGTGGGGAGACGGTCAGCGGACGACGGCGCCGTATCACCAACCCTTGCGGGCTAGCGGGTAGGCTTAGAGCTTAGATCTTGCCGACGAGGTCGAGCGAAGGCGCGAGGGTCTTCTCGCCTTCTTCCCACTTGGCCGGGCAGACTTCGCCCGGGTGCGAGGCGACGTACTGGGCGGCCTTGATCTTGCGCAGCAGCTCGGTGGCGTTACGGCCGATGCCCTCGGCGGTGATTTCCATGAACTGGATCACGCCTTGCGGGTCGACCAGGAAGGTGCCGCGGTCGGCCAGGCCAACGCCTTCGCGCATGACTTCGAAGTTGTTGGTCACCAGGCCCGACGGGTCGCCGATCATGGTGTACTGGATCTTGCCGATGGCCGGCGAGCTGTCGTGCCAGGCCTTGTGCGAGAAGTGGGTGTCGGTCGAGACCGAATAGACTTCCACGCCCATCTTCTGCAGCTCGGGATAGTTGTCGGCCAGGTCTTCCAGCTCGGTCGGGCAGACGAAGGTGAAGTCGGCGGGGTAGAAGAACACGACGGACCACTTGCCCTTCAGGTCGGCGTCGCTGACCTCGATGAACTTGCCGGCCTTGAAGGCCTGGGCGGTGAAGGGTTTGATGGTGGTGTTGATCAAGGCCATGGAGTGCTCCCGTAAATGGTGGAGCCTATGTACCCGGGGTCAAACGATAGGTCCAATCGATTAAATCATTCCGGTGGATAGGCTGGCTCTATGCGAATGGAGCCAACTGGCCTATATCGGATCCATGCTCCCCACCCTGCGCCAGCTGCAATATCTCAAGCTCCTCTCCGAACACGGCTCGTTCAGCCGCGCCGCCGAGAGCGCCCACGTCACCCAGCCGACCCTGTCGGCCGGGATCCAGGAACTGGAAAAGATCCTGGGCGCGGCGGTGGTCGACCGGGCGCGCTCGGGCGTGATCCTCACCGCCGCCGGCCAGGAGGCCGTGCGCCGGGCTCAGGACATCCTGACCCGCACCGAGGATCTGGTGCAGGCGGCGCGGGGCGCGGGCCTGCCGCTGGCCGGCCGCTTCCGGCTGGGTGTGATCCCGACCGTGGCTCCCTATCTGCTGCCGCGCGCCCTGCCCCTGCTGCGCGACCGCTTTCCCAAGCTGCGGCTGTTCCTGCGCGAAGACCTGACCCAGCGCCTGATCGCCAGCCTCAAGGCCGGCGCCCTGGACGCCGCCCTGATCGCCCTGCCCTATGACATGTCCGGCCTGGACTGGGCCCATGTCGAGGACGACGAACTGCTGGCCGCCGCCCCCGCCAACCACCCGATGACCGCCTCGGTCCGGGTCGATCCCGACAGCCTGGCCGGCGATGACCTGATCCTGCTGGAAGACGGCCACTGCCTGCGCGACCACGCCCTGGCCGCCTGCGGGCTCGAGGCGCCCAAGGGCTTCGGCGACGAGGAGAGCTTCGCGGCCACCTCCCTGCCGACCCTGGTGCAGATGATCGGCTCGGGCCTGGGCATCTCGTTCCTGCCGGCCATGGCGGTGCAGGCGGGCCTGACCGACAACGCCGCCGTCACCGTGCGACCGCTGGACCACGCCCATTCCAGCCGCGAGATCGTGGTGGCCTGGCGGGCGGGCTCCACCCGCGCGGCCGAGGGTCGCCTGCTGGCCGAGACGCTGCAGGCCGTCTGAGCGATCGAAAGCGAAATAATCAGATATATCTAAATAGGCTCTTGTCTTTCGACCAATCCGATATATCTATCGTTTCGATATAACGAAACAGGATCGAAACGACATGTTTGGACGACACCATCACCACCACGGCGGCCGCGATGGCCGCCACCACAGCCGCCACCCCTTCGGCTTTCACGGCCATGACCATCACGGACGCGGTCCGGGTCGAGGCGGCCGCATGGGCCGGTTCTTCGACCACGGCGACCTGCGCTTCGTGGTCCTCAAGCTGATCGCCCAGCAGCCCAGCCACGGCTATGAGCTGATCAAGGCCATCGAAACGGCGGCCGGCGGCGCCTATACCCCCAGCCCCGGCGTGGTCTATCCGACCCTGACCCTGCTGGAAGAGCTGGGCTACATCACCGTCACCGAAGCCGGCGGCGGCAAGAAGCTGCACACCATCACCCCCGAGGGCGAAGCCTTCCTGGAAGCCAACGCCCAGCCGGTGAAGAGCCTGTTCGAGCGCATGGCCGAGGCCGCCGCCCGCAGCGCCGCCTTCTCGCCGCAGATCCTGCGGGCCCGGGAAAACCTCAAGACCGCCCTGCGCCTGCGGCTCACCGTCGGCCAGCTGTCGGCCGAGCAGGTCGAGCAGATCGCCAAGGCCCTGGACGACGCGGCCGGCGTCATCGAGCGCGTCTGATGGAGACCCTGATGCAGAGCCATGCCCGCCTGACCACCGACAAGGGCGCCCGCTACATGACCCAGCTGGCCAAGCACTGGAGCCACAAGTTCGCGGTCACCTTCGACGAGACCAGCGCCCGCATTCCCCTGCCGATCGGGGATTGCCGGATGCTGGCTGACGAGAAAGGCCTCGACATCACCGTCGAGACCACCGGCCTCGAAGGCCTGGCCCGGCTGGAGGACGTGGTCGCCGAGCACCTGCTGCGCTTCGCGTTCCGTGAAGGGGTCGAGAAGTTGGCCTGGACCCGCGCCTGGGAAGCCGGACGGATCGATCCGCCGGCGATGCGGGTGGGGCTCTCTCAGGCCTGAGCCTTCCCTCTCCCCTTGCGGGAGAGGGTGGCCCGCGAAGCGGGTCGGGTGAGGGGTCGAAAAACCTCACCGCCGCTACAAAACATCCGCTCGGAAGAGACTGACGGGGTGATCCACCCCTCATCCGGCCCTTCGGGCCACCTTCTCCCGCAAGGGGAGAAGGATCGGGTCAGTGCAGCCCGCGCAGCAGGTCCAGGCGGCGCATCGCCTTGCCGGGCAGCTCCGACATCCGGCCCAGCGGCAGGGACTCGGCCATGTGGCGCACGCCATAGGCGGCCTGGCGCACGAAGGTGGCGGGTGAGGGCGAGCCCAGGAAGCCGAACACCACGGTCTGGCGGGCGTTGGACAGCTCGCGCTTGAAGCGGTAGTCGCCGGCCCCCAGGTCGAGGCGGTCGTAGGGCGTGCCGTCCATGCTTCTCAGGATGTCCTGAAACAGCATCAGGCCCGGCGAATAGCGCTCGAACTGCGGATTGTGGGCGATCAGCCAGCCATGGATGGTGTGGGCGCCGCGCAGATGCAGGTGCACGGCGGCCAGCTTGCCGCCCAGATGCAGGGTGTAGAGCCCGCCGCCGAACGCCGTGTCGCGGGTCGCGAACAGGGCCTCGACCAGGCTGGTCACCCAGGGCGTCCGGAAATAGTCGGTCTGGCCGGTGGCGATCAGCTGGGCGCGCTTCCAGGTGATCAACTGGTCGAAATCGGCGCGCGAGTCCGACATCGCGGTGAAGACGGCCGGGCCGACCTCGCGCTCGGCCTTGCGGCGCTTCTTGTCGATATCCTTGAGCACGCCCGAACCGGCGGCCCTGCGCCCGGCCTCATAGCCGGCGTAACCGTCCGGCGCCTCGACGATCCAGGAGTCCGCCTGGCCGCGTCCGTGGCGGGCCAGGGTCTCGTCGTCGGCCTGCATGTGGCAGAAGTCCAGGCGGTGGACGCGCAAGGCGGTCAGCAGCTGGCGCGGATCCATCGCGACGCCGGGGGCCGAGACCAGGGCCTGATAGTCGCACATCGGGGCGCCGACCGGCATGCCGACATCGGCGCGAACCCGGGCCGGCAGGAAGCCGATCGCCTGGCCGTCATCGGCGCGCAGGATGGCGACCTTGATCTCGCCGGCCTTCTTGCCGGTCGCTTCGCGCGCCCGGGCCACGGCCTGGGTCCAGCGCGGCGACAGGAAGGGCGAGTCCAGGCGCGCCTGCCCCACCTGCAGGCCCGACCAGCGGTCGATGTCTGTGGGGCTCAGCTCCAGCGCGGGAACGACTTCAATCTTCAAGGACGGCGGGCTCTGGGCGACTCACGACCAGTCTGGTCGGCCGAGAGTCTGACCCAGATAGCTTTCCCTAGTGTTGACGAAACCCCGTTTTGAGTAGGGCCGTTTTACTGAATTAATCCATCAGCTTGCGCGACAGATACACATATTCCAGGGCCTGGCGGCGGGCGGTTTCGGCCAGGTTGGCCGAGGCCGCGTGGCCGCCGTCGATGTTCTCGTAATAGAGGACCGGATAGCCCAGCTCTTCCAGACGCGCCGCCGCCTTGCGGGCGTGGGCGGGGTGGACGCGGTCGTCCTTGGTCGAGGTCTCGATGAAGACTTCCGGATATTTCTGGCCGGCCTTGAGGTTCGAATAGGGGTCATACCGCTCGATCACGGCCCGCTCCGACGGTATGGCCGGGTCGCCATACTCGCCCACCCACGAGGCGCCGGCCCCGATCTGGCTGTAGCGGATCATGTCGAACAGCGGCACCTGCACGACGATGGCGTTGTAGAGCTCGGGCCGCTGGGTCAGGGCCACGCCCATCAGCAGGCCGCCATTGCTGCCGCCCATGATCCCCAGCCGGCGCGGCGAGGTGATCTTGCGGGTGATCAGGTCCTGGCTGACGGCGAAGAAGTCGTCATAGACCTTCTGGCGGTTCTCCTTCAGGCCGGCCGAGTGCCAGGCGGGCCCGAACTCGCCGCCGCCGCGGATATTGGCGACCACGTACGTGCCGCCGCGCTCCAGCCACAGCTTGCCCATCACGCCCGAATAGCCCGGCGTCATCGACACCTGGAAACCGCCATAGGCGTAGAGCAGGGTAGGGGCGCCGCCGTCGTACTTCACGCCCTTGGGCCGCACGACGAAGTAGGGGATCTTCGTCCCGTCGGTGCTCGCAGCCTCGAACTGCTCGACCACGTGGGTGGAGGCGTCGAAGCGGGCGGGCGAGGCCTTGACCTGTTCCAGCTTCAGCGAGCCGGCGTCGGCCAGCCAGAAGGTCGAGGGGGCCAGATAGCCGGTGACGGTGACGAACAGGCGCTCGTCCTTTTCGGCGCTGGAGCCCAGGCCGATCGAGGAATTGGCCGGCAGGGCCAGGTCCTGCGACGTCCAGCCCTTGGCCCCGTGGGTCAGCACCCGCGCCGCGCCCTTGACGTTGTCCAGCAGGGCCACGACCAGCTTGGTGCGGGTGGTGGTCACGCTCTCGACCGACTGCCGGGCCGTGGGTCGCAGCACCAGCATGGCCTTGGCGGTGGTCGGGGCGGCTTTCAGGGCGGCGAGGTCGAAGCTGATCAAATCGCCGGTCCTGAAGCCCTTTTCCGGCCAGTCCTGCTCCATCAGCACAACCATCTGGCCGGCGACATAGGCCTGGATCGAGCTTTTCAGCGGCAGGTCCAGCTTCACCGGACCGGCGTCGGTCAGCAGGTGCTTTTCGCTCTCGAAGAAGGTCACGCCGCGATAGGCGATCACCGCCTGGGTCACGCCATCGGCGTCGCGCAGCACGAAGGGGCTGACCGACACGTCGGTCTCGGCGCCGCGATAGACCTCCTGCGCCGCCGACAGCGGCTGGCCGCGTTTGACGGTCTTCAGCACATAGGCATAGCCCGACTTGGTGACCTGGCCAGGCTCCCATTCGCGGGCGACCAGCAGGGTGTTCCGGTCCAGCCAGCTATAGTTCTGCTTGCCCTCGGGCAGTTCGAAACCGCCCGCCACGAAGCTCTTGGTCGTCGTGTCGAACTCGCGAACCGTCACCGCGTCCTTGCCGCCGTCCGACAGGGTGATCAGGCAGCGCGTCTCTTCCGGCGGCAGGCAGCGGGCGCCCTTGAACACCCAGTTGGCGGTCTCGGCTTTCGACAGAGCGTCGATGTCGAGGATGGTTTCCCAGACCGGCTCGGCGGTGCGGTAGCTGTCCAGGGTGGTCTTGCGCCACAGGCCGCGCACGTGGGTCGCGTCCTGCCAGAAGTTGCGCAGGGTTCCGTCGCCGGCGAACGACACGCCGGGCACCCTGTCCTTGGCGTTGAGGATCGCCAGGGCCTTGGCCTCCAGGTCGGCATAGCGGGCGTCGCCCTGCAGCACCGGCAGGGTCTTGTCGTTCCGGGCCCTGGCCCACGCCATCGCCCGGGTCCCTTCGATCTCCTCCATCCAGAGGTAGGGATCGTTCTTGCCGAGCTCGCTCAGCGGCGTGCGCGCCTCGGCAGGGGCCGGGGCGGTGGGTTCGGCGGCGTGAGATGCGGTCATCAGACCCGTGGACGCTAACAGGGCAAGGGCAAGGTTACGCACTTAGTGATCCATCAGCTGACGTGACAGGTAGGTGTAGTGCAGGGCCCAGCGACGGGCGTTCGACTTGGGGTCCGCGCCATTGGCGTGGCCGCCGTCGGTGTTTTCGAAATAGAGGTGGTCGACCTTCAGGTCGTCCAGCTTCGCCGCGAACTTGCGGGCGTGGCCGGGGTGGACGCGGTCGTCCTTGGTGGAGGTGGTGATATAGGCCAGCGGGTATTTCACGCCCGCCTTCAGGTTCTGATAGGGCGAATAGGCTTCGATGAAGGCCCGCTCGGCGGGGATGTCCGGGTCGCCATATTCGCCGATCCACGAGGCGCCGGCCGGCAGCACGGTGTAGCGGATCATGTCCAGCAGCGGGCTTTCGACCACCACCGCGTTCCACAGATCCGGCCGCTGGGTCAGGGCCACGCCCATCAGCAGGCCGCCGTTCGACCGGCCATAGGCGCCCAGATGGCGGGGCGAGGTGATCTTCTTTGCGATCATGTCCTCGGCCACGGCGTAATAGTCGTCAAAGGCCCGCTGGCGATTGGCCTTCAGGGCGGCGTCATGCCAGGCGGGGCCAAACTCGCCGCCGCCGCGGATATTGGCGACCGCATAGCTGCCGCCCTTCTCCAGCCACAGCTTGCCGATCAGCGGGTCATAGACCGGCAGTTTCGACAGGTTGAAGCCGCCGTAGGCGTGCAGCAGCGTGGGGTTGGAGCCGTCGTGCTTGTGGCCCTTGGGATGGATCAGGAAATAGGGGACCTTCGTCCCGTCCTTGGAGGTGGCGACCTTCTGCTCGACCTCCAGATTGCCGCCCTCGAACTGGGCCGGCAGGGCCTTGACGGTCTCGGACGCGCCGCTGACCGCATCGGCCAGTTTCAGCTGGGTCGGGGTGGTGAAGCCCTCGACGCTGTAGAAGATCTGGTCGCCTTCGTCGGCGTGCGAGCCCAGCGAAACCGAGGCGTTGGGCAGACCGGGCAGGGCGGCCTTGGTCCAGCCGCCGCCGGCCGGTCTGAACGTGAACACCCCGCCGCGCACATTGTCGTAGATCGCCGCGACGACCGCGTGGTCGGTGACGGTCACCTGATCCACTGCCTGCACGGCCGTGGGGGCGAAGACCACGCTGGTGGCGAGGCTCGCGTCCGGCGTCACGGCGACGATCGAGCCGGCCTTGGCGCCCAGGCCGTCCTGGTTCAGCTCGACGATCAGCTTGCCGTTCAGCAGGCCGGCGATATTGGCCTTCTGCGGAATGGCCAGGGGAACCACCTTGCCATCGATCCAGACATTGCGTTCGGTGTGGAAGAAGTCGGTGGCGCGATCGATCAGCACCACCCGGTTGCCGGCCGCGTCGCGCAGCACGTTGGGGCGGGCCGAGACGTCGCTCTTCTGGCCCCGGAACACTTCGACGGCGTCGCCCAGGGCCTGGCCGCGCTTGAGGGCCTTGATCACCATGCCGTAGCCGCTGTCGGTGGTCGTGCCGGGGCCCCAGTCGCGGGTCAGGATCAAGGTGTCGGCGTCCAGCCACTCGGCGCCCTGCTTGCCTTCCGGCAGCAGGAAGCCTCCCTCGACAAAGCTCTTGGTCGTCAGGTCGAACTCGCGGACCTCGACGGCGTCCTTGCCGCCGTTGGACAGGTTCACCAGGCAGCGATCGTGGGTCTTGGGCCGACAGTCGGCGCCCTTCCAGATCCAGTTCTTGCCCTCGGCTTTCGCCAGGGCGTCGATGTCCAGCACCGTCTCCCAGACCGGCGCGGCGGTCTTGTAGGAGGCGAGCGTCGTGCGCCGCCAGATCCCGCGCACATGGGTCGCGTCCTGCCAGAAGTTGAAGACGCTGGTCCCGATGAAGTTGGGCGCGGCGATGCGGTCCTTGGCCGACAGGATGGTCAGCGCCTCGGCTTGCAGGCCGGCGAAGCGCGGATCGCCCGACAGCACCGGCAGGGTCTTGGCGTTTTCCGCGTTCACCCAGGCCAGGCTGTCGGGGCTTTCCACGGCCTCCAGCGCCAGGTGGGGATCACTCTGCGGGGCGGCCAGCGCGGCGCCGGAGGAGAGCAGGGCGAGGGCCAGGGCCCCGGCGGAACAGGTGCGAAGCAACATCATGGGCCGGGACGGTATCGAAAAATTTGATGCGCGCCAGAGCCAAGCTTTGTGGGTCAGACCCCGTCGTCGGGAATGTTCAGCAGCTTGCCGCACGCCTTGCAGTGCACCGCGTCCGGATCATGCCGGCGCAGGCCGCAGTCGTGGCACTGATAGGTGACCTTGTGCGGCCGCAGGATCGACTGGATCAGGCCGATGAACAGCGACACCCCGCCCAGCATGGTGGCGATCGACAAGAGCTTGCCCCACACGCCTGGCAGGGTGACGTCGCCATAGCCGGTGGTCGTCAGGCTGGTGACGGTGAAATAGAGGGCGTCGACATAGCCGGCCACGCCGTCATGCCGCCCGGCGAAGCTGGAATAGACGAAACCGGTGATCACGAAGACGAAGGTCAGCAGGGAGGCGGCCGCCTTGGCGATCTCCTCCACCCGCGTATCGTCATAGCGGCGCCCCACCGTGCGCCAGAAGAATTCGCTGTGCACCAGCGTCCACAGCCGCACCACCCGCAGGAAGCCCAGATTCAAAAGCCAGGCGGGAAAAAGCAGGGTGGCCAGCACGAACAGGTCCACCCAGACGATCGGCTTCTTCAGCCAGGCCTTGAGGTCACCGTGGGCGATGGCGCGGGCGGCCATGTCCAGCGCCAGGAACCCCGCCACGGCGTAGTCCAGCACATAGAAGGTCAGGCCGTGATCGCGCATCGCCGGAGCGGCGATGAAGAAGGCGATGATCAGCAGGTCAACGATGATGATCGCATAGCGGAACGTCACGGCGGCCGGCGAGGCCCCGTGATAGAGGGCGCGAAGCCGGGCGCGGAGGCGGAAACCTTCGTGGTTGCTGGTCTTCAAACGCCGCCCTTTCCGGTCACACTGTCAGGTCAAATGATCGCGGCGCGCGCCGGGCTCTGACTTGGCGGCGGTTTTCCACTATATAGCCCCCACCATGAGCCGCACCTTCCTCAAGATGAACGGCCTCGGCAACGACTTCGTCGTGATCGAGACCGCCTCCCAAGCCTTCAACCCGACGGCGGAGGACATTCGCGCCATCGCCAAACGCGGCGAGGGTGGGATCGGCTGCGACCAGGTGATCGCCATCGATCCGCCCCGCAGCGCGGGCGCTTCGGCCTATGTGCGGTTCTGGAATTCCGACGGCGACGCCGTCGGCGCCTGCGGCAACGGCACGCGCTGCGTGGCCTGGCTGCTGATGCAGTCGGCCGGCAAGGACAGCGTGGCCTTCGACACCGACGGCGGACGCCTGTCGGGCCAGATGGCCGGCGACAAGCGGGTGACGGTCGACATGGGCCAGCCGGGCCTGGACTGGACCCAGATCCCCCTGTCCGAAGAGATGAACACCGAGCGGGTCGAGCTGCAGGTCGGCCCCATCGACGCGCCGCTGGTCCACACGCCGGTCTGCGTCTCGATGGGCAATCCGCATGTGGTGTTCTTCGTCGACGCCCCGGTGACCGATGAATTCGCCACCGGAACCGGCTCGCTGGTCGAGCATCACCCGCTGTTCCCGCAAGGCGTGAACGTCGGCTTCGCCCACATCGCCGCCCGCGACCACATCAATCTGAAGGTCTGGGAACGCGGCGCGGGCCTGACGCTCGCCTGCGGCACCGGCGCCTGCGCCGCCCAGGTGGCCGCCGTGCGCCGGGGCCTGACCGACCGCGTCGCCACCGTCGAATTCGAGAGCGGCAGCCTGGTCATCGAATGGCGCGAGGCCGACGGCCACGTGATCATGACCGGCCCGATCACCCTGGAATATACCGGCAAGCTGCCGGAAAAGGTCGCCGCATGAGCCTCCACCCCGCCCTCGAGGCCGGCAAGACGGCCGTCATCACCGGCGCCGCCGACGGCATCGGCCTGGCCGCCGCGAAGATCTTCCGTGAGCTGGGCCTCAACGTGGTCATGGCCGACGTCACCGGCCGCAAGCTGAAACAGGAAGCCGAGGCCATCGGCGCGATCGCCGTGCCCACCGACGTCGCCGACCGCGCGGCGGTCGAGGCCCTGAAGGCTGTCGCCCTGGAAAAGTTCGGCGCGGTCGACGTGCTGATGAACAATGCCGGGGTCGGCGGCGGCGGCGACGCCTTCGCGGGCGACGACGCCTGGTCGCGCATCCTCGACGTCAATCTGTGGGGCGTGATCAACGGCGTGCAGGTGTTCGGCGAAGAGATGGCCCTGTCGGGTCGCCCCGGCCTGATCATCAATACCGGCTCCAAGCAGGGCATCACCCAGCCGCCCGGCGACACGGCCTATAATGTGTCCAAGGCGGCGGTGAAGGCCCTGACCGAGGGCCTGGCCCACACCCTTCGCCAGACCGAGGACTGCCAGGTCACCGCTCACCTGCTGATCCCCGGCTACACGTTCACCGGCATGACCAAGCGCGGTCCGGGCGGCAAGCCCGACGCGGCCTGGACGCCCGAGCAGGTCGTGCACTTCATGCTGGCCCGCATCGAGGCCGGCGACTTCTACATCCTGTGCCCCGACAATGACGTCACCCGCGCCGTCGACGAAAAGCGCATGGCCTGGGCCATGGGCGACATCATCGAGAACCGCCCGGCCCTGTCGCGCTGGCACCCCGACTGGAAGGACGCCTTCGCGGCGTTCATGGACAAGCCGTGACGACCTACACCGTCATTTCGCGCCCGCCGGCGCCCAAGCCCGCCATTGGCGAAGAGGGCGGCCCGGCGGTGGTCTCGTCCGGTCCTGACGGCGTCGATGTCGTCACCTTCGGCTGCCGGCTGAACGCCTATGAGTCCGAGGCCATCCGGGCCCGGGCCTCGGCAGACGGCCTGTCCGACGCGGTGGTGTTCAACACCTGCGCCGTGACCAATGAGGCCGTGCGTCAGGCGCGGCAGGCGATCCGTAAGGCGCGGCGCGAGCGGCCCGACGCCCGGCTGATCGTCACCGGCTGCGCCGCCCAGATCGACCCCGCCGCCTTCGCCGCCATGCCCGAAGTGGATCTGGTGCTCGGCAACGCCGAAAAGGCCGCGCCGGGGGCCCTGCTCGACACCTCCACCCGCGTGCGGGTCAATGACATCATGTCGATCAAGGAGACCGCCGGTCACCTGATCGCCGGCCTCAAGGATCGCGCCAGGGCCTATGTCGAGGTCCAGAACGGCTGCGACCACCGCTGCACCTTCTGTATCATCCCGTTCGGGCGCGGTAATTCGCGCTCGGCCCCGGCCGGTGAAGTGGTCGAGCAGGTCCGCCGCCTGACCGCCGAGGGCTATAACGAGGTCGTCCTGACTGGCGTTGATGTGACCTCGTGGGGAACCGACCTGCCGGGCCAGCCGACGCTTGGACAGCTGGTGGGCCGAATCCTGAAGCTGGTCCCCGACCTGCCGCGCCTGCGCCTGTCGTCGATCGACGCGGCCGAGATCGATCCGGACCTCTTCAAGCTGCTGGAAACCGAGCCGCGCCTGATGCCCTATCTGCATCTGAGCCTGCAGGCCGGCGACGACATGATCCTCAAGCGCATGAAGCGCCGGCACAATCGCGCCGACGCCCTGAAGCTGGTCTCCGAGGTGCGCCGCGTGCGCCCCGACACCGCCTTCGGCGCCGACCTGATCGCCGGCTTCCCGACCGAGACCGAGGAGGCCTTCGAAAACACCCTGAAGCTGGTGGAGGAGGCGGGTCTGGCCTTTCTGCACGTCTTCCCCTACAGCGCCCGCCCCGGCACGCCCGCCGCGCGGATGCCGCCGGTCAAGGGCCCGGTGATCAAGGACCGCGCCCGTCGCCTTCGCGAAGCGGGCCAGGCGGGTCTCGAACGTCACCTGCAGCGCCAGGTCGGCCGGGTTCTCTCCGGACTGGTCGAGCGTGACGGCGTCGCCCGCGCCGAGGACTTCACCGAGATCGCCTTTGCGGGCGAAGCGCCTTCAGGCCAGATCCTGGCCTTCCGCGTCACTGGCCATGACGGGACCCGGGTGATCGCCGAGCTGGCGGCATGAGCCTGAGCGGCGGCTGCCAGTGCGGCGCCGTCCGCTTCCGTGTCGACGGCGATCCCGGCCGCGCCTCGATCTGCCACTGCCGCATGTGCCAGAAGGCTTTCGCCGGCCCGTTCGGGGCGCTGGTGACGGTGGAGGTCGCGGATCTGACCTGGACACGTGGCGCCCCGGCCCATTTCCAGAGCTCGGATCAGATCAGCCGCGGCTTCTGCGCCGCCTGCGGCACGCCGCTGACCTTCGCGTGGAGCGCCGACAAGATCGACCTGGCGGTTTTCGCCTTCGACGCCCCGTCGGCGGTTGAGCCCGGGGTTCAGCTGGCCGTCGAGGGCCGGCCGGCCTGGATGGATCATCTGGCGCAGATGCCGGTGCGGCCGCCGATGGGGCCGGGCGGTGCGGTGGCGTCGCGCCAGCACCCTGACCACGACACCTAGGGCCCGCGACTTGTTCCCGAATTGGGAACATGCTAGGTTGCGACCGTGAACGTCGTGACCAAGAGACTCCTGCAGGCCTTCTGGACCGTCCATCCCGGCGCCAGGGGACCGCTGACCGCCTGGTACAATCACGCCAGAGCCGCCGAGTGGCGGACGCCTCAGGACATCAAGAACGACTTTCGCGGCGTCGATTTTGTGGGCGACAACCGGGTCATCTTCGACATCGGCGGCAACAACTATCGTTTGGTGGTGCGGGTTTCCTACACCTTCAAACAGGTCCTGGTGAAGTTCGTCGGCACGCATGCCGACTATGACAGGATCGATCCGGAGACGGTGTAATGGCGCAGACAATCAGCATCATCCGCGACGAGGCCGGCTATGCGGCGGCCATGGCAGAATTCGAAGCCTGTTTCGATCATGAGCCCGCCCCCGGCAGCGAAGACGGTGATCGGTTCGAGCTGCTGGGCCTGCTTCTGGCCAAGTATGAGGAAGATCATTTTCCAATGCCCAAGGCCAGTCCGGTGGAGGCGATCCGCTTCGCCATGGACCGTCAGGGGCTTGGGCAGTCGGATCTGGCCGAACTTCTGGGCTCGCGGTCTCGCGCTTCGGAAATTCTCAGCGGCCGCCGCGACCTGACCCTGCCGCAGATCAGGCTGCTGTCCAGGGCCTGGCGTATTCCGGCCCAGGCCCTGATCTGCGAGATCGAGCCCGCCTGATCCCGACCTGACCAGGCCCCCGCCACAGCCATGAAAAAACCGGGCCGGACAGCGTCCGACCCGGTTCTTCTTCAGATCGCCCGGCGGACCGGGTGGGCGTTTAGGCGCTTGCGCCCGGCGCTCCCGGAAGGGCGGTCGTCTTGCGGGTCTTCCACAGCGACCAGCCGACGCCGGCCGCCAGGATGGCGAAGGTGATCGACAGCGACAGGGTGGCGGGGAACTTCTCCCAGCCCAGGGCGTCGGCGATGAAGATCTTGCCGCCGATGAACACCAGCAGCACGGCCAGGGCCTGCTTGAGATAGGCGAAGCGGTGCAGCACCGCCGCCAGGGCGAAGTACAGCGCCCGCAGGCCCAGGATCGCCATGATGTTGGAGGTGTAGACGATATAGGGATCGGTGGTGATGGCGAAGATCGCCGGCACCGAGTCGACGGCGAAGACCAGATCGGCCAGCTCGACCAGCACCAGGGCCAGGAACAGCGGGGTGGCCAGGCGGGCGGCCTTGCCGGTGCGCGAGTCGACGCCCTGAACGAAGAAGCGGTCGCCTTCCAGCTTGTCGCTGATCGGCATGACGCGACGCAGCCATTTCAGGGCGGGGTTATTGGTCAGGTCCATGGGCTTGTCGCCCGCAAACAGCATCTTCACGCCGGTCAGGATCAGGAAGGCGGCGAAGATGTACAGCACCCAGCCGAACTGGCTGACCAAGGCCGCGCCGACGCCGATCATGATGGCCCGCAGGACGATCACGCCCAGCACGCCCCAGAACAGCACCCGGTGCTGCAGGGCCGGCGGAATGGCGAAGAAGCCGAAGATCAGGGCGATGACAAAGACGTTGTCGATGGCCAGGCTTTTTTCGATCACGAAGCCGGTCAGATATTCGACCCCGGCGGTCGCGCCCAGCTGCATCCAGACCAGACCGCCGAAGCCCAGGCCCAGGCTGATATAGACCAGCGACATCAGCAGGCTTTCGCGCACGCCGATCTCACGGGTCTTGCGGTGCAGGACACCCAGGTCGAAGGCGAGCAGGGCCACCACCGCCAGCATGAAGCCCGCCCACATCCAGAGCGGTTTGCCGATCACCGGCAGCGTCAGAAAATCCATGGTCTTGTTCAGGTCCAAAAGCCGTCGCGACCGGAGCGCCGAGGCTGGTCGGGCGGGCGGGTTCGAAGGAAATGCGGTGGAATCACCAGGCGGCGCCTAGCCCTTCGGCCTCACAGGGCGTCCCTGTGAGGCGTCCGGGCGATCTCGGGCGGATCTGGGTCTAGACGCGAATGTCCAGCAGGCCCCGGTTCAGGGGGCGCGGGGCCGGGGCGCGCTCGACCCGGTCAGGCTCCGTGACCGGCTTGGCGGTCGGCTGGCTGGCGTGGGACGCCGCCTGGACCAGGGTCTGCTGGGCCAGTTGCAGCGAGACCCAGGTCATCGGGGGGACATGGCCGCCGACTCTCATCGCCGGCCTCCCGCCGTGATCAGGTCAAACTGGATCGGATTGAGCGCCAGCAGGGCGCAGATCCGCAGCAGGACGTCGCGCTCTTCGGCGTCGAGGCCGCCGTCGGCCGTCGCCACGGCGCAGGCGGAATTGACGATCACCCGAGCGACGTCATCGCGACCGCGCAGGCGGCGGATGGCCATCTCGGCCTCGAAACGGGCGACCTCCGGATCCTGCTCGAAGCGCCGGTCCAGGGCCTCGAAGACTTCCAGGGCGTCGTCGATCCCGAACGCCGCCAGGGCGGCCAGTCCGCGCATGCGTTCCAGCATGCGGCCGCGCTCGTCGGGCGTGACCCAGCCGTCGGCCTGGGCGACCAGGGCGCAGGCGGCCACCAGGGCGTCCAGCTGGTCCAGCTGGGCCGGCGTCCAGGTCTCGGTGATGCGCGCTTGGGCGGCGTGGATGGGGTTCAAAGACATCTGTGTGCACTCCTCTGATGGGAGGGCGCGCCCGATGCCGGGCTTGCTGGGTTCTAGGGGGGGGACACACCCACTGGACCCGGCATCGAGCGCACCCGATGCGGTCCGACATCACGATCGCAGCCTTCAGGTGCGAGGATCGTCAGAGGGGCCCGGCCCGCTTTATCAAGATCATATGGACGGGCAGCGCGCGCAAGGGGGTCGGGAATTGATCTTTCGCATGGATAAGATGAGTTTCTCTTATCTTGAACCCGGCTCGTCCCGGGAGAGCGGCAGTCAGTCGGCCGCCCGGTCCTCGCCGCCCGCGAAGCCC
The DNA here is from genome assembly GCA_943371355.1 of Alsobacter soli. Classification (GTDB taxonomy): domain Bacteria; phylum Pseudomonadota; class Alphaproteobacteria; order Caulobacterales; family Caulobacteraceae; genus Caulobacter. The sequence goes on along the minus strand of CALRUN020000012.1, from coordinate 16,396 downwards.
GGCAGGCTCCAGCCCAGCTTGATCGCCGCCGCCCGCAGGCCGAAGGCCGAGGCGAAACCCGCCAGTCCAGCCGGCCAGAACCCCACGCCTACAAGATCCAGCACGGTGAACACCGAGGCGCCCAGCAGGGCGGCGGTGATGTAGATCTCGCGGCGCAGCAGCAGGTTGGGCTCCTCGGCCAGCACGTCGCGGATCACCCCGCCGAAGGCGGTGGTCAGCACGCCCATGACCACGGCGGTGAAGGGGTGCACCCCCAGGCTCAGGGCCTTGGCCGCGCCGACCACGCAGAAGGCGGCCATGCCCAGGGCGTCCAGCCACAGCAGGGCCCGGAACCGCCAGCCGCGCTTGCCCAGCGACCAGACCACCGTGGCGGCGGCCAGGCAGGCCAGGATGTAGCCGGGCCTCTGCACCCAGAACACCGGCGCGCCGATCAGCAGGTCGCGCAGGGTGCCGCCGCCCACCCCGGTGATCGCCGCGAAGAAACCGAAGGTGATGATGTCGTGCTTGCGCCGCGCCGCCGCCAACGCCCCGGTGGCCCCGAACACGGCCGCGGCGGCGTAGTCCAGCCAGAACAGGGCGGTCGCCAGGGGGTCTATGGTCGGGTCGGGAAGCGGGTCCATGACCGTTCATGCCACGGCCGGGTCGGCGGCGGAAACCATCGCCCGGTAATATCTGATTTACACTTTCGCCCGTTCCCCTAAAGGAGCGCTGATGAACGACAAGCCCGAGCAGAAACAAGGCTGGTTCCAGCGCCTCGCGTCTGGCCTGACCCGGTCTTCCCAGGCGATGACCGAGCAGGTCACCGGGGTCTTCACCCGGAAACCGCTCGACCAGGAGCAGCTGGACGCCCTGGAAGAAATGCTGATCGAGGCCGATCTGGGCCCGCAGATCGCCGCGCGCATCGCCGACGCCTTCGGCAAGGCGCGGTTTGGCAAGTCGTCGACCGATATCGAGGTCAAGGAAGCCCTGGCCGAGCTGGTCGCCGCCGAACTTGCCGACCGCGAGGGCCGTTTCGATCCGCTGGGCGGGCCGCGTCCCTATGTGGTGCTGTTCATCGGCGTCAACGGCTCGGGCAAGACCACCACCCTGGGCAAGATCGCCTCCGACCTGACCGAGAAGGGCGCCCGCGTCCTGATCGCCGCCGGCGACACCTTCCGCGCCGCCGCCGTCGAGCAGTTGAAGGTCTGGGCCGACCGGGCCGGGGCCGACTTCATGTCCAAGCCTACGGGCTCCGACGCCGCGGCTCTGGCCTATGAGGCCGTCGAGCGCGCCAAGGCCGAGCACTATGACGTCGTGCTGATCGACACCGCCGGCCGGCTGCAGAACAAGCAGGGCCTGATGGACGAGCTGCTGAAGGTCATCCGGGTCGTCAAGAAGGTCGATCCCGACTATCCGCACGAGACCCTGCTGGTGCTGGACGCCACGGTCGGCCGCAACGCCCTGGCGCAGGAAAAGATCTTCGGCAACCAGGTGGGCGTCTCCGGGATTGTCATGACCAAGCTGGACGGCACCGCGCGCGGCGGGGTGCTGGTGCCGGTGGCCCGGGCCAGCGACAGTCCGATCAAGCTGATCGGCGTGGGCGAGGGGGTGGAGGATCTGCAGCCCTTCAACGCCCGCGCCTTCTCGCGTTCGCTGGTCGGGCTGGAGGACTAGGCCGTGGACGAACAGCAGACCAAGAAGAAGCACGCCGCCTGGGTGCGCACCGCCGTCGACTACGGCGCGCCGATCGCCTTTGCCGTCGCCTATTTCACCACCAAGAATTTCCAGACCGCCACCTGGGTGCTGGTCGCCGCTTCGGCGGCGGCCCTGGTGCTGGGCTATGTGGTCGAGCGCCGCGTGGCGCTGCTGCCGCTGTTTTCCGGCGTCATGGCCCTGATCTTCGGGGTGCTGGGCCTGATCTTCCACAGCGATGTGTTCGTCAAGATCAAGGTCACGGTGGTCAATGGCGCCCTGGCGGCGGCGATGATCGGCGGGGTGCTGATGAACCGCGCGCCGCTGAAGGCGCTGATGGGCGAGGCCATGCAGCTGCCCGACGCGGCCTGGCGCACCCTGACCCTGCGCTACGGCGCCTATTTCGCCTCGGCCGCCATTCTCAACGAAATCGTCCGCCTGACCCAGGATACGGACAACTGGGTCAAGTTCCGCGTGGCCCTGCTGCCGCTGGCCATCATCTTCTCCCTGACCCAGGTGCCGTTCATGATGAAGCACATGGCCAAGGGCGACGAGCCGTCGGTGCCCGAGCCCCCGGACGCGGGTTTCTAGGCGGTTCCGCCGTTCACGGATCACCTGTCGTCAAATCGACGTGTAACGATGATAATGCTTGTCCGTCGGCTGATCGGACGAAAGCGAAGTCATGGCCAAGACCAAGGTTGAGAAGAGTGGCGGTCTGCTGGAGCGGTCGCCCAGCCATCTGCTGCACCGGGTTCTGCAGCTGGCGCTCGACATCTATGCCGAGGAGTGCGGCGCGGCCGGGGTCACCCAGCGCCAGTTCGCGGTGCTCTCGGCCGTGGCCCAGAACGAGGGCGTCACCCAGACGGCCCTGGTCAAGGCCACCGGCATTGACCGCTCGACGCTGGCCGACATGGTCGCCCGGATGATCGCCAAGGGCCACCTGGAGCGTCAGCGCTCCGACCAGGACGCCCGCGCCAACAGCGTTCGCCTGTCGCCCTCGGGCCGGGCCATGCTGGAGGAGGTCGCGCCGATGGTCACCATGGCCGACGCGCGGATCCTGGCCCTGCTGAAGCCCGGCAAGCGCGAGGGCTTCCTGGACCTGCTGGCCGACATGGCCGGCGCCGACCTGCATCCGTCGGTCGAGAGCGAGCCCAAGGCCAAGAAGGCCAAGGCCGACAAGCCGAAAAAAGACAAGAAGCCCAAGAAGGACAAGGCCGCCAAGAAGGCAGCCTGAGGCCCTTTTAAACCACGATATTCAGCAGCGAGCCCGGGCGCAGGACCTTCTGCGGCTGGGCGTCCGGCTGCGTGAACGGCCGAGCCGGCGCCTGGCGCTGCGGCTGAGCCTGGGCTTGCGCCTGCATCTGCACCGAAGCGGCGGCCTGGGCTGGGCGCGTGGGGGCCGCATCGCCGAGCGCCGCCTGGAAGAAGGCCGAACGCGTCGCTGCCCCGCCCGACGCGGGCGTCGAGGCGGGTCTGGCGGGGGCCGAAGGCCAGCCGGCGGGACGGATGGTGCTCATGACTCGAAGTCTAACATGGTTAACTGAAAGTCTGCGAGCATGGTCAACGTCGGGTTAACGCGAAAGCGCCGCGACGTGTCAGCGCACCTTGAAAGCTGTCATCCCGGCCGCAGCGTAGCGGAGAGCCGGGACCGCTACAGGCTCGGAGCTTCCGGCGGTCCCGGCTCGGCGCGCTTCGCGCTTGGCCGGGATGACAGCTTTTATCGCGCCTTCGCCAGCAGGTCCTCGGCCGCGTCGGGCGTCAGGGGACCAGTGTGCTTGGCCAGGATCATGCCGTCCGAGCCGACCAGATAGGTCTCGGGCACGCCGGTGACGCCGAACTCCAGGCCCGCGGCGCCGCTGCGATCCACCAGGCGGGCGGCGAAGGGGTCGCCCAGCCGGGTCAGGAAGGCCTGGGTGTTGGGGGGGGCGTCCTTGTAGGCGACGCCGATGATCTTCACGCCCTGGGCGTTCAGCGCCATCAGCTGCGGATGCTCGATCTCGCAGGGCGCGCACCAGGAGGCGAAGAAATTGACCAGAACCGGGCCGCCGCCCCCTGTGCTCTTGAAGGTGACGTCCTTGAGGGCGGTCGGCTGTCCGCTGGACAGCTCGGGCAGGGTCAGGACGGGCATGGGCTTGCCGACCATGGCGTGGGGCGAGACCTTGGGGTCGCGCTTGAGGGCGTAGCCGGCGAACAGCAGCGCCAGGGCCGCCAGCACGACCAGCGGCGTGAAGGCCAGCCAGCGCTTCACGCCTGCGCCACCCTGGCCGCTTCGTCCTGCAGGCGCTCCAGCTCGGCTTTCCACCGGCGGGCCTGGGCCAGGCTGTCGAGGATCATCCAGCCAAAGGCCACGGCCGTGACCCCGAAGGCCGGCCACAGATAGATCGCGTATTTTCCAGCGTCGAAATCCATTTCAGCTCTCCGCCATCCGCAGGGCCAGGGCGCGAGCCTTGCGCCGCCAGACCAGGGCCCGGATCCGCACCAGCCACAGCGACCCGAAGGCCGACAGATAGGCCAGGGTCATCAGGGCCCAGGGCCACAGATACACGGCCGGCAGCCGGTCTTCCGGCTTGGCGAACAGGGTCGAGGTCCCCTGGTGCAGGGTGTTCCACCAGTCGACCGAGAACTTGACCACCGGCAGGTTGATCAGGCCGACCAGGGCCAGGATGGCGGCGGCGCGGGCGGCCTTCTGTTCGTCCTCCAGCGCGCCGCGCAGGGCCAGATAGCCCAGATAGAACAGGAACAGCACCAGCACCGAGGTCATGCGGGCGTCCCACTGCCACCAGGTCCCCCACATCGGCTTGCCCCACAGCGAGCCGGTGACCAGGGCCAGGGCCGTGAACACCGCGCCCAGCGGCGCGCAGGCGCGTGCGGCGGCGTCGGCCAGGGCGTGACGGAAGACCAGGGCCAGAAGGCTGGAAACGCCGAGGAACAGATAGACCATCATGCTCATGATGGCGGCGGGCACGTGGATGAACATCATCCGCACCGTGTCGCCCTGCTGATAGTCCTCGGGGACCGAGAAGGTCAGATAGAGGCCAACCACGGCCAGCGCGGCGGCGAGGGCCCCGAACATCGGCGCGGCCCACCGCGAGAAGGCCATGAACCGCTCGGGGTTGGTCAGGAAATCAAACGGGTGTCGGGCGTCCATGGATTGCTGATTAGAGCCCCCGATGAACGCCCGCAATTAGTATCGACCCTTATCAGCCCGCCTTGGGCTTCCTGCGCTCTTCCTTGTGTCCGCCCATGGGGGGACCGTCGTGGCGGATGTCGAGGTGTTTGACCATCATGCGCGGGCCATGCGGAGCCAGCGCGTCGAAGGCCTTTTGCTGGCTGGGCGACAGGGCCGCATAGAAGGCCTTGGTCGCCGAGGCGCGCTTCTGGAAGGTCTCGGCCATTTTCGTCATGTGCGCGGCCTGCCGGTCGAGGCGCTCGGGCGTGGTCAAAGGCTTGTCGTCGCCCCCGTCCTTGCTCTCCCACTTCAGGCCCTCGGCCATCTTCTGCGGCGCGGTGGCGTCGATATAGGCCTTCAGGGCGCCGTCCTGGTCGGGACGCAGCTGCAGCACGTCGCGCAGGCGCCTGGCATGGGCTTCCGGATCGGCGGGCTTGCCGTGATGCATCATCGCCATGTCCTGGCCGCTCATCATCATGACGTCCAGGAACGACAGGGGCGGCGCAGGCGGCAAGGGCGGCAGCGGCGGAAGCGGAGGCAACGCGGGGGGTGGCGGAGGCGGGGGCGGCATCTGGGCCATGGCGGCCCCCGCGGCGGCGGTAATCGCGAGAACGGCGCTGGCGGCCAGGGCCAGACGACGCGTGGACTTCTGCATGATGGTTTCTCCCTCGGAACCAGATCTGGCGAGAGCTTGGCCATCGGCTTGTGGCGCGAAAATGTCAGGCTGGATGAACAATGTTACAGGATTGGCGTGGAGTTCCCCATTTCTCTAAGTGCGCAAGGGGCATGCCTCTTGACTAGAGAGGCGTTTGGAGTCCGCTTGATTCTTTAGGAATCGCATGTATGATTCTAAACGCGTGCGACACGGTGAATCTCCAGGCCGTAGCCAGTAACAGCCTGCAAAGGTTAATGCTGGTGCGATATGGGGGGATGTGGAGTCCCCATCACGCAAAAATGGGCAGCCGCAAGCTGCCCATTTTACTTTCTGATTATCGGATATAACTTCAAGCGACGATCTACCTCACGCTTCCTTTGTTTGTAGAAGGTCGTGAGATAAAGTAATTTGTCTGCACTAGCGCATTTTAAAGTTACTTGATGCCAACCTAGGTTGGTTATCTTATCTTCATGATAGAAGGTAATGTGGTTGGGCTTGTCAGCTACGGCTATTCCATAGTCAACCGTCTCAAAAATGAGCGGGAAATGCTCAACGGCCAATCCGTGCTTTTCAATCGCTTTTAGAGCATAGGCGTGACCGAGATGCACAGCATTTGATGCTGCGCCTAGGTAGTCAGCTAGCGCCAAACTTATTTGGGCGATTTTAATCGGCTTGTTCTGGCCGCTAGCGAGAAATAACTGCCAATCGCGTGGAGTCATTCACCATAAATAGTTCGAACTGAATGCCGCTACAACTGAGCAATGAATCTCAAGATTCTACATTTTAAATCCGATGGCCATAGCGGTAGAAATAGCCGGTTCAGTTCATATCGTTGGCGCGCCTGAATACCTCAGGCTACTGCCAAGCAAGCCACTATAGCCTTCTAGTCCAGTGCATTCCTGCACGCCGCCGCCATGGCCAGGGGGCTTAAGCCCACCGCCGCCGTGCAATAGGCCAGCATCAGAAAGAGGCCGCCCGTCCACGGCAGGCCGCCGGCCAGGGCGTCCAGGGCGCCGGCCCCGAAGATCACCGGCGGCACATAGAGCGGCAGCACGATCACCGCCACCAGCAGGCCGCCGCGCCGGCTGCCCAGGGCCAGACTGGCGCCCAGCCCGCCCAGGAAGGCGAAGACCAGGCCGCCGAACAGGCCGCACAGCACCAGCAGCGGAATGATCTTCGGATCGGCGCCCAGGGCCAGGGCCGCGACGGGCGCCGCCAGGGCCAGGGGCGCGCCCGAGGCCAGCCACTGGGCCAGACACTTGGCCACGGCCACCGCCTCCAGCGAAGCCGGACCCAGGGCCAGCAGGTCCAGGGCCCCATCCTCGAAATCACGTTCGAACAGGCGCTCCAGCGACAGCAGGGCCGCCAGGGCCAGGGCCAGCCAGGCGATGCCGGGGGCCACGGCGGCCAGCTTCTCGGGGGCGCGGCCGGCGGCCATCGGCAGCAGGGTGACGACGCCGGCATAGAAGGCCAGGGCCAGCAGCGGCCCGCCGCCCTTGCCCCAGGCCAGGGCCAGTTCGCGGCGCAGCAGGATCAGGAAGGCGGTCATGCGCCCACCTCGGCCACCCGGGCGGCCACGGGCAGCGGATCGTGCACGGCGGCCAGGATCATGCCGCCGCCCACCAGATGCTCGGCCATCAGGGCCCCGAAGGTCAGGCGATGGGTCGAGTCCAGCGGCGCCATCGGCTCGTCCAGCAGCCACAGGGTGCGCGGGCTGGCGACCAGCCGGGCCAGGGCCAGGCGGCGACGCTGGCCGGCCGACAGGCGCCGAACCTCCAGATCCAGCAGCCGCACCAGATCAAACCGCTCGGCGGCCTGGCGGGCCGTAGCCGGCGAGCCGCCGCACCACAGGGTCTGGAACCGCAGTTCCTCCCAGGCCGTGCGCGTGGATTTCAGGCCGTCCTGGTGGCCGACCATGTGCAGATGCTCGGCGCGGGCGGTCTCCGGTTCGTGATCCTCGAAGACGATCTGGCCGGCTTCGGGCCGCAGCAGGCCGGCCACGGCGCGCAGCAGGCTGGTCTTTCCGGCCCCGTTGCGACCGGTCAGTTCCACGGCCTCGCCGGCCTCGATCCGCAGATTGAAGCCCGAAAACAGTCGTCGTTCGCCGCGAGACACGGCCAAATCTTTAATGAGAACAGTTCTCAACATGCCAAGACCTTGTCCCGCGCATGGACGTTGAACATTAGCAGCGCTAAGAAGCCCTCGGCCGTCCCCCTCCAGCTTGTCAGGGGACGCGGCGCGGGGATGGACGCTGTGGGTCCGCCTCGATCGCGCGATCCCGGGAGTGGTTTTCGGGCGGCCGTGGACAGAGAAGGGATCTCCCGAATGGCGTCTGTTGACAGCCTTAAAGCCCGCCGCGAACTGATCGTCGGTGGCAAGACCTACGTCTATTACAGCCTTCGCGCCGCTGAGGAAGCCGGTCTGACCGGTGTTTCTTCGTTGCCGGTGTCGATGAAGGTGCTTCTCGAGAACCTGCTGCGTAACGAAGACGGCGTGTCCGTCGACGAACCCGACCTGAAGGCCGTGGCCGCATGGCTGCAGAACAAGGGCGCCGTCGAGCACGAAATCAGCTTCCGTCCCGCCCGCGTGCTGATGCAGGACTTCACCGGCGTTCCCGCCGTGGTCGACCTGGCCGCTATGCGCGACGCCATGGTCGCCCTCGGCGCCGACCCGGCCAAGATCAACCCGCTCAACCCCGTCGACCTGGTCATCGACCACTCGGTGATGGTCGACAACTTCGGCGACGCCAAGGCCTATGACGCCAACGTCGCCCGCGAATACGAGCGCAATATCGAGCGCTACCGCTTCCTGCGCTGGGGCTCATCGGCCTTCAACAACTTCCGCGTCGTGCCCCCCGGCACCGGCATCTGCCACCAGGTGAACCTGGAATATCTGGCCCAGACCGTCTGGACCAACGACGTCGACGGCGAAACCACCGCCTATCCCGACACCGTCGTCGGCACCGACAGCCACACCACCATGGTCAACGGCCTGTCGGTTCTGGGCTGGGGCGTGGGCGGCATCGAGGCTGAAGCCGCGATGCTGGGCCAGCCGATCCCGATGCTGATCCCGGAAGTCATCGGCTTCAAGCTGACCGGCGCCATGCCGGAAGGCGCGACGGCCACCGACCTGGTGCTCACCGTCACCCAGATGCTGCGCAAGAAGGGCGTGGTCGGCAAGTTCGTCGAATTCTACGGCGACGCCCTGGCCAACCTGACCCTGGAAGACCAGGCGACCATCGCCAACATGGCTCCGGAATATGGCGCCACCTGCGGTTTCTTCCCGATCTCGGCCGCGACCATCGCTTATCTGAAGGGCACCGGCCGCGAGGCCGCCCGCGTCGCCCTGGTGGAAGCCTACGCCAAGGAACAGGGTCTGTGGTGGGAGCCGGGCACGCCCGAGCCGAGCTTCACCGACACCCTGGAACTGGACCTGTCGGTCGTCCTGCCGTCGCTGGCCGGCCCCAAGCGCCCGCAAGACCGGGTTCTGCTGACCGACGCCGCGTCCAAGTTCGCCGAGTCGCTGGCCGGTGAATTCGGCAAGGCCGAAAACCCCGAGCTGCGCGCCCCGGTCGAAGGCGAGAACTTCGACGTCGGTCACGGCGACGTGGTCATCGCGGCCATCACCTCGTGCACCAACACCTCCAACCCCTCGGTGCTGATCGCCGCCGGCCTGCTGGCCAAGAACGCGGTCGCCAAGGGTCTGAAGGTCAAGCCGTGGGTGAAGACCTCGCTGGCCCCCGGCTCGCAGGTGGTCACCGACTATCTGCTCAAGGCCGGCCTGACCAAGCACCTCGATGCTCTCGGCTTCAACCTGGTGGGTTATGGCTGCACCACCTGCATCGGCAACTCCGGCCCGCTGCCGGAAGCCATCAGCAAGACGATCAGCGACAACGATCTCGTCGCCTGCTCGGTGCTGTCGGGCAACCGCAACTTCGAAGGCCGCGTGAACCCCGACGTCCGCGCCAACTACCTGGCCTCGCCGCCGCTGGTGGTGGCCTACGCCCTGGCCGGCTCGATGAAGATCGACCTGGCCACCCAGCCTCTGGGCCAGGACAAGAAGGGTAACGACGTCTTCCTGAAGGACATCTGGCCTTCGAACGAAGACATCGCCGTCCTGCAGCGCAAGTCGGTCACCGAAAAGATGTTCGCCAGCCGTTACGGCGACGTCTTCAAGGGCGACAAGAATTGGCAGGGCATCAAGATCACGGGCGGCCAGACCTACGCCTGGGAAGGTGACTCGACCTACGTCCAGAACCCGCCCTACTTCCCCAACATGTCGATGACCCCGACCCCGGTCACCGACATCGTGGAAGCCCGCGTCCTGGCCGTGTTCGGCGACTCGATCACCACCGACCACATCAGCCCGGCCGGTTCGATCAAGACCTCCAGCCCGGCCGGTCAGTACCTGATCGACAACGGCGTGCAGCCCATCGACTTCAACGGTTACGGCGCGCGTCGCGGCAACCACCAGGTCATGATGCGCGGCACCTTCGCCAATATCCGCATCCGCAACCGCATCACCCCGGAAATCGAAGGGGGCGTCACCAAGCACTTCCCGTCGGGCCAGGTGATGTCGATCTACGACGCGGCCATGAAGTACCAGGAAGAGGGTCGCCCCTCGGTGGTCTTCGCCGGCAAGGAATACGGCACCGGCTCGTCGCGTGACTGGGCCGCCAAGGGCACCAAGCTCCTGGGCGTCCGCGCGGTGATCACCGAAAGCTTCGAGCGGATCCACCGCTCTAACCTGGTCGGCATGGGCGTTCTGCCGCTGCAGTTCATCCAGGACGGCTGGCAGAAGCTGGAACTGACCGGCGAGGAGATCGTCTCGATCCGCGGCCTCACCGATCTGGCCCCGCGCAAGCAGCTGATCGTCGAGCTCTATCGCCCGACCGACGGCCGCATCGCCCGCTTCCCGGTCCGCTGCCGCATCGACACCCCGACCGAGCTTGAATATTTCAAGAACGGCGGCGTCCTGAACTACGTGCTGCGCAACCTGGCCAAGGCCGACTAACGCAGCGCTGACATCGAGGAAGCGGCCCGCCGGAGCGATCCGGCGGGCCGTTTTCGTTTCTGACGCGAACTTTCGTAAAAGAACTCGGCCTTCACGGCCTCGTGAACGGCCTAGACCCGCGATCTTGGCTTAAGTGACCCGCAATGCGTAAGGCCGCCCTTTCCCTGTTCTGTCTGGCTCTCTCGGGCCTTGCCGCGACATCCGCCTGGGCCGCCAAGCCGCCGGTGGCCAGACTGCCTGTGGTCGTCGAGCTGTTCACGGCCCAGGGCTGCTCGTCCTGCGGCAAGGCCAACCAGCTGGCCGCCGACCTGGCCCAGCGCGACGACGTCCTGGCCCTGACCTATTCGGTCGACTACTGGGACTATCTGGGCTGGAAGGACACCTTCGCCAGGCCGGTCTTCGCCGAGCGCCAGCGGGCCTATGTCAAGAAATTCGCCCTGCGCGACGTGCCCACGCCCCAGATGGTGGTCGGCGGCCGCGTCCAGGCCTCGGGCGCCAAGGCCGAAGCCGTCGAAGACCTGATCAAGACCGCCGCCAAGGCGCCGTCCAATCCGCCGGACATGGAATTTGTCGGCAAGACCCGCGTCGCGGTCGGTTCGGGCCCGGCCCCGCGCGGCGGCGGCGAGGTGTGGCTGGTGCGGTTCGATCCGCGCGAGCAGGAGATCGCCGTCAAGCGCGGCGACAACAAGGGTCAGACCCTGGTCCACCGCAATGTGGTGCGCGAGCTGGTTCGCCTGGGCCCATGGGCCGGCCGTCCCAAGCTGTATCGCCTGCCGGCGACCTCCGACGCCGATCTGCAGACGGTGGTCATCGTCCAGGGCGCCAAGGGCGGCCGCATCATCGGCGTGCTCGAAACCGCCGAGCGCTAGAGCTAAGCTCCAGACAGCAAAAACCCGCGCGACCGAGGGGGCAATCGCGCGGGCTCTTTTGGAGAGGGCTTGTTCGTCAGCAAACCGGTTCGAAACCGGAGAGGGCTGGGGGGGCTGTTCAGGGCCCCGATCCCGAAGCCGGTCGGCTGACCCTTGCTTTATCCGGTCCGAAGCGGGCGCCACCACGACCAAACCAAGGTCGTTTCATGGCCAGTGGTCAAGCTTGCCAACCGCCGGGCGCCGACAGCAAAAAGCCCGCGCGGTGGGGGGAAGGACCGCGCGGACTCATTGGGGGATGGATAGCTCTGTCGGCCGACCGGCCCGCGATCGAGGGGGGCTGGGGGGGCTGTTCAGGATCCAGGACCGTGAGATGTCCGATCAGCCGACACTGATAAATTGGCGGTCCAAACAGGCGGCCGAAGGTCCAAATTAAGGTCCTTTCGCGGCGTCGCGTGACCGTCGTGTTGCAATTGTCCAGGGCGTGACCGTGACGCCACGCTCGCCAAACCGGGCGGACTGGGTTTAGGATTCGTCCGATGGCGTTGGATCCGCAGTTTCCGTCCGCCCCCTCGCCCGGTGGCGTGACCTTCTTCGAGCGGCGCGAGCTCGATACGCTCATGCGCCTGTATGGCCGCATGGTCGCCGCCGGCGAATGGCGCGACTACGGCATCGCCGGCCTGTCCGACTGCGCGGTGTTCTCGATCTTCCGCCACGCCGCCGAGGCCCCGCTGTATCGCGTCGAGAAGCGCCCGGCCCTGGCCCGCAAGCAGGGCGCCTGGGCGGTGATCGGCCAGGGGGGCATGATCCTCAAGCGGGGCCACGAACTGGCCCAGGTGCTGAAGGTGTTCGAGAAGGGCAAGTTCTCGGTGGTGGACTAAGCCCTAGAACGAAAAGGCCAGCTTGGCGCCCACGAACCGGCCGTCATTGTCATAGCCCCGCGCCGTGCCGATGCCGCTGTAATCTGCGCTGGGCTTGAGGCCGCACAGCACCCCAGCCGAGGCCACGGGGCCGTCGCCGGCGATCCGGCTTTCCACGGAGGTCTTGGCGATCCCTCGGGGCAGTTGCACGGGGGCGTTGGCGTAGCGCACCGGCACGGACAGATCCGGCCTGGAGCTCTGCATCGCCGCGTCTCGCGCCAGCGACATTATCGGGGCCTTGGCCGGGATCGCATACGGCTTGAGGCCGATCGGCTCGGCGTGTGCTGCGGCCGCGGCCGCGACCAGAACAAGGCCGGCCAGAAAGGTCAGGGTGCGGGTCATGAAATCCTCAACACGGTCTTCGTCGTCCCCACCCCAGGATGGGCCTTTGCTCCGTTGACGTCGAGAGCCCACGAAAAAGCCCCGGCGGTTTCCCGCCGGGGCTCATCATTCCGATCTGGCCGGGATCTAGCGGCGCGAGCCGAAGATGCTGAGCAGGAACTGGAACAGGTTGATGAAGTTCAGATACAGGTTCAGCGCGCCGTAGTTGGTGGCCACCGCCATCGAGTTCTGGTCGCCGCCCATCTGATAGTAGCTCGTCTTCAGGTTCTGGGTGTCGTAGGCGATCAGGCCCGCGAAGATGAACACGCCCAGGATGCTGATGATGAAGCTCAGGCCCGGCAGCTGCAGGAACATCTGGGCCAGCGACGCCAGAACAAGGCCGATCAGGCCCATGATCAGGAAGCTGCCGAAACCCGTCAGGTCCTTCTTGGTGGTGTAGCCGAACAGGCTGAGACCGCCGAAGGCGATGGCGGTGATCAGGAAGGTCGAGGCCACCGAAGCGCCGGTATAGGCCAGCAGCCACACGCCCGAGCCGGCGCCAATGGTCGCCACCAGCGTCCAGTAGAAGATGCCCGACGACTGGGCGGTCGGGTTCTTCATGGCGAACATGGCGATCAGCATCATCGCCAGCGGAGCGAAGCGAATGATCGTGCCCAGCATCGTGAAACCGGCCAGACGGCCATCGGCCGTGGTCAGGTACAGCATGTTCATGACCGGCGCATAGGAGCTGGTCAGATAGGCGAGTCCGGCGGACAGCAGGAGACCCAGGGCCACCTTGTTGTAGACGCCGAGCATGAAGCTGCGCAGGCCGGCGTCAACCGACATGTCGGCGCGATCCGCCGGGATCGAGCGCGCATAGCCGCGGTTGAGGTCGTTCATCGAGGGAAAACCCTTTGATTGCATCACGCCCAATTTGGACGCCTGACGAATATCGGCATCCTGGAGCCTTCGCGCAAGGGATGGCTGTTGTGAGCGGCGGCGGACCGCTTAAATAGGCCCAACGCAAGAAGAGCAGGGACGGGGCGGGAATGGATTATTCGGAACTGGGACGGACCGGCGTGAGGGTCTCGCGCTGCTGCCTGGGCACCATGACCTGGGGCTCTCAGAACAGCCAGGAGGAGGCCCACGCCCAGATGGACTACGCGCTCGAGCGCGGCGTCAATTTCTGGGACACGGCCGAGATGTATTCCAGCCCGCCCGATCCCAAGACCCAGGGCAATACCGAGCGCCACATCGGCGCGTGGCTGGCCAAGACCGGCAAGCGCGATCAGATCGTGCTGGCCTCCAAGGTGGCCGGTCGCGGCAGCGCCTTTGGCGGCCTGACCTGGATGCGCGCCGACGGCGCCCCCACCCGGCACACCCGGGCCCAGATCGACGAGGCCGTTGAAAACTCCCTCAAGCGCCTGAACACCGACTATCTGGACCTCTACCAGCTGCACTGGCCCGACCGCCCGGTGCGGGTGTTCGGCGGCCAGACCTTCAAGGACTACGAGCAGGACTACGAGACCTTCGGCGACATCCTCGAGGCGCTGGACGCGCACGTGAAGAAGGGGACGATCCGCGCGATCGGCGTCTCCAACGAATTTCCCTGGGGCGTGATGCGCTTCCTGGCCGAAAGCGAAGGTCGCGGCCTGCCCCGCATCGCCTCGATCCAGAACGCCTATCACCTGGCCAACCGCACCTTCGAATACGGCCTGGCCGAGATCGCCATGCGTGAGCAGGTCGGGCTGCTGGCCTATTCGCCGCTGGCCCAGGGCGCCCTGACCGGCAAATATCTGGACGGGGCCCTGCCTGAAGGCTCGCGCAAGGCCCTCTACAATCGCATGCAGCGCTATGAGGGCCCCGGGGCCGAAGCCGCGATCCGCGCCTATGTCGACCTGGCCGGAAAGTTCGGTATCGATCCGGCGACCCTGGCCCTGAAGTTCTGCGATACGCGCCAGTTCGTGACCTCGACCATCATCGGCGCCACCTCGATGGACCAGCTGAAGATCGCCATCGACGCCTTCGACCTGACCTGGACCGACGAGATGGAAAAGGCCGTCAACGCCATCCACGCCGCCCAGCCCAATCCTTGCCCCTGACGCCCATGCTTCGCCTGTTCACCGCCATCGCCGTGCCGCCCGAAATCGGCCAGGGCCTGCTGACCCGTCAGCACGGCATCGAGCACGCGCGCTGGCGGCCGCAGGAGGCCTTTCACATCACGCTGAAGTTCATCGGCGATGTGCAGGAGCCGGTGGCCGCTGAACTGGACGAGGCCCTGGCCCGGATCGAGGCCCCGGCCTTTGATCTGGAGCTGGCCGGGGTCGGCCATTTCGGCGAAGGCGTCGAGATCCACGCCGTCTGGGCCGGGGTCGCGGAAAGTCGCGACCTGCGCGGACTGGCCAAGGCCAACGAACGGGCCGCGCGCGAAGTGGGCCTGAAACCCGAGGCGCGGCTCTACACCCCGCATGTCACCCTGGCCTATCTCAAGCGCCCTGCGGTTCCCGAGGTCGGCGCCTGGGTCCAGGCCAACAACCTGCTGCATTCGCCGCCGTTCCGCGTGGAGCGCTTCGGGCTCTATTCCAGCTGGCTGGGCGGCGAGGGCTCGGCCTATCGGCTGGAGCGGGAATACCCGCTGGGCTGAGCCGGGCGACGCCAGAAGCGGACAGGGTGATTGTCTGTTCGGGGTGGGAGAGAGACCTACGGGCAGACGGGAAAGTAGCGCCCGCCGACGCTCGCGAGCTTGCCAGAGCCGTCAGCTTGCCAAACGACATCGACCTCGTTGTTGCATAGCCCGTTAGCCCAATCTGCCTTCGCCGTCTTGTTCCTACGGTCGATGGTGAAGCCTTGCGAACTCAGGGTGGCGACGAGTGCGGCTTCCGTTGTGCCCAGCGGAAACCGCTGTGAGAGACGTAGCGGCCACTCCTCGTTAGCGATCGAGAGCTCCATGTTCTCCGCGATCGGAGGCGGCTTTTCATTAGGCAAGCAGCCTCCAAGAAGCACCACCAATGAAATTGCGACCCACGTCCTCATGTCGAGATCATGAGGCCGTTACCCAAGGTCCGACAAGGGTCGAAAACAGTCTTTGGCTCATTGCCAACAAGCGGACGCCTCGCGTCCCGCTCATCCTTAAATCTCTTGGAGGCTGCAGCGTGCTGGTCTGGAAAGGTCAGTCAAGGACGGCTTCGCCGCCGCGGAGCGGCCGCCCGGAGGGCGGTCCTTGAGTGACCTTTCCAGACCAGCGATCGTCTCGCCGTGAGATTTAAGGATGGCTCCCTTCGGCGCGAAGGGGGCGGGGCGCCTGATCCAACCCTTCTCCCAAAGGGAGAAGGAGGGGCCCGCCGCGTAGCGGTGGGAGGATGAGGGGTTACGCTGATAGCCGGAGTACCGGCACGCCGTCTGACGCCGTAACCCCTCACCTCCCAGCCTGCGGCGCGGGTCCCTCCTCTCCCTCTGGGAGAGGGTTGAGGAATGGGGATAGCGCGCAGTTTATCCCCGTTCTTTCCAGAACAAACTCCAGCCCAATCAATCACTTGTAAAATAGTTGATCGCGCCAATCCTCGGAGCTCAAACCTCCCGCATAATCACAGCTGTCCCCGTCGCATGGGGAGGGCGCGTGGTACCGGCCCAAAGCGGCGATGGGGATGGAGCTGAGCGGGGCCGCGACGCCCTGGAAGGCGGGTCGAGGTGTGCGGGCTGTCTCAGAAGGACGGACCAAACGCTGAGTGGCTCGTCGGCCGGGTGAACGCGGGTCGAAGAGGGCGAGGGATCGTAAACCCGC
>CALRUN020000011.1:0-99347 GCA_943371355.1 Alsobacter soli | reverse complement strand
TGGGCGAGGGCTGGAAGGTGGCCCTGGTCACCCTGATGAACGAGCGTCTTGCCGTCGGCGGCTCGTCGGGTCCGAACTATCGCGAGATCATGGGTCTGGCCCGCGAGCTGACCGGCGCCACCGGCCCGGCGATCAAGGACAACGCCTTCCGTGAAAAGCTGGCCGACTGGTACGTGCAGTCGGAAGGTCTGAAGTTTACCCGCTTCCGGACCATGACCGCCTTGTCGCGCGGTCAGACGCCGGGACCGGAAAGTTCGATCGGCAAGATCATCGCCGCCAACCAGATGCAGGACCTGGCCAATACTGCGGTGGAGATGGAAGACCAGTATGGCATCCTGAGCGACCCCGACCAGGCCCCGGCCGAGGCGGCGTTCCAGCAGAGCCTGATGTGGGCGCCGGGCCTGCGCATCGCCGGCGGCACCGACGAGATCCTGAAGAACATCATCGCCGAGCGGGTGCTGGGCCTGCCGGGCGATGTGCGCGTCGACAAGGACGTGGCCTTCAAGGACATGCCGACCGGACGCTAGTCCTCAGTCGGTCTGATCAGGGGCTGGCCGCGCTCGAAAACCGGGCGCGGCCAGTCTGATTCCGGGCACAATAAAATTCGCCTCGCGGTTGCGGTCTTCACAGTCCCGCGACCTCGAGCGGCGGCGAATCTCGCTGGGGTTTGGCGAATTCTCCTGAGGCGCGAGTCCTTGCGTGGCCTCGAAAACGCGCCGCTGGCCGAACGCCGTTGCTTCACCTTGACAGTATGCAACCCCGGGCACATGAGTTCTCGATGCTTATGGTTAACGGCGTGCTGGAGGGGGAGTGATGCACGAAGTCAGCGATGCTGTTTCGCGCTATTCCGCGCTCCGAATGACCCTGTTTGGGGCGGTTTCCCGGCGAGGCGCGCTGCTGCGCCGCGTTCCGATCGGGGCGCTGGTCGCCGCCGTGGTGATTCCCCTTGTCGGTTGCGATGTCGGTCCCAGCCTCTGGTTCCAGAGAAAGGCCAGCGCCTGTCCGCGTCCGCAGGCCGCCCAGGGCGTGTCCGGTCAGTTCAACCAGCAGCAGCAAGAGATCCGGGCGCTTCGCCAGGGCGGCTTCCGCGGCGACTTCTTCGCCCAGCTGGAACTGGCCCGTCGCTACGAAGGCCAGCGCTCGGTCGACAAGAATCTCGAGGATCAGGTCGAGGCCGCGACCTGGTACGCTATGGCGCTGGCCAATGCCGGCGGCTATGCGCCGATCTCGGCCTATGAGCGGCGCGGCAAGGGTGACGGCAAGGCGCTGTCGCGTTTCGACGACTGTCGCGCCTTTGAGCGCCAGAGCGCCTATGGCGCGCTGGATCGGTTGCTGTCGCGCATGTCGACCGAAGAGCGCGAGAAGGTCCGCAACCGCGTGATCTACGTGCTCTCCAGCCAGGGCGCCGACGGCTTCCGGGTGCTGGCCCGTATCCATGACGGCTTCTTTGGCCCGTATGGCGAGCCGTCCGACAATCTTCAGGCCGTCGAGGCCTATGGCAGCCAGAAGCGCGCCGGCACGCCGGCCGCGCTGGACCTGTTCCGCCGCAACGACGTGGACGCCTATCTCTACAATTATCTGGCGGTGCAGACCGGCGACGTCTCGGCCTATGTGATGCTGAAGGACTTCGAGCGCTCCTCGCCGCAGCGGGCTTCGTATGGCGCGTTCGTCGAGACCAAGGCCAAGCGCTGGATCCCGCCCTACGAGTTCTATCCGCCCGAATCCCCGGAATCGGGCGTGCCCCATTCCGACGAGTCCGATCAGTCAGGCGAAGCCAGGGAAGCGGCCCAGACCCGTCTGCATGAGCTGCCCTTCGTCCATATCGGCGAGGCCCTGGCCTATCTGCGGGTGATCCCGTCACCGGTCATCGACGAGAAGCTTCTTTCCACAAACGACGCCCAGACCTTCCAGGCGATGATCGGCCGTCCGATCACCGGCCGGCTGAGCGCCGTCGAGAAGGTGCGGGCGGTGCAGTACGCCGCCGTCAACGGATCGTCCAAGGCCCAGCTCGTCCTGGCCGTGATGTATTCCGAGGGCGTGGGCGTGCCCCGCGACTATGCCCGCGCCTATCACTGGTACGAGGAGGCCGAACGCCAGGGCTCGGCCGAGGCCAAGTACGCCATGTCGACCTTCTTCTCGCTGGGCCTGCAGGGCGTAGCGGACCAGGATCGCGCCAAGGCCGTGGTCTATCAACTGGACGGCGCGCTGGCGGGCTTCAAGCCGTCGGTCTGGCGTCTGCAGCAACTTCTGGCCCAGGTCTCGCGTCCGCCCAGACCCGCCGCCGAGCGCGGTGGCCGGCCCTACATCGAAAGGGACTATCGATGAGCCGCCTGAGCCGCTTCCTGGCCCTCGTGGCCGTGCTGTCGCTCGGCTTCGCCGCCGCGCCCGCCGTGGCGCTGGCCTCGCCGGACGCCAAGGTCGACCAGCAGATCCGGCCCTGTTTCGGCCTGCTGCTCGAGCCCAACCTTTCGAGGGGCTGCAAGACGGGCTACCGGCCCAAGGTCAAGCCCTGCCCGCGCGGCAGCTACCGTGTTCGCGGCCGTTGCGAATACGGCAATGGCGGTCGCCCCGGCTACGTCCAGCGCGAGATCAACTGCGACTACGCCTATCCGGGCCAGGTCAATGACACGCTGGCGCGTCTCTATGACGGCGACCTTTTGACCCTGACCTCGACCCAGGGCGGGGCCTGCGTCGAGTCGCTGAACATCACCCAGTCGGTCACAATCGTGGTCCGCGACTATACGCCGTCGCGCAACGGGCCGATCCTGGTGGCGCCGGCTGGCCAGCCCTGCATCCGCATCGCACCCGGCGTGCAGTACGTGGTGCTGCAAGGCCTGGGTATCGAGGCCGTGCGCGCCGGCCAGGCCTCGTGCATCACCGGCCGCGCCACCGAGCTGGCCCTGAAGGGCGTGACGATCCGCTATGACGGCGAAGGCTCGGCGATGGACGTCGAGGACAGCCGTATCGAGCTGCAGGACACCGTCTTCATCGGCCGCACCCGCCAGCCGGTGGTCAAGGCCACGGGCGAGATCATGGCGTCCAATGTCGAGATCGCCGCCACCGCCATCGGCGCGGCCTTCGAGACCTCGGGCGACAGCCGCATGCGGGATATCCGCATCACGCGTCTGGGCGACTGGACCGGCTCGTCGCGAACCCGCAACTCGGCCGGCTTCGTGATCGCCGGCATGAACCGCCAGCAGCTGGTCAAGATAGAGGGCCTGTATGTCGACGGCTTCTCGCGCGGCGTCTATGTCGGCGGCGGCGATGAGACCACGCTGATCAATCCCGTGGTTCGCGACAGTGACTGGGCGGTGGTGCTGGAGAACGCCAACCTGCAGATCCGCGGCGGCGATCTGGAAGCCAATGACGTCGGAATCTATGCCGCCTCGGGCATCGTGTTCGCTTCGAACAATCGCATTCACCGCGTCATGCGCTCGGGCATCTATGCCGACGCCGGCGGGCAGGTGCGCTCGGTCGACAACCGAGTCTTTGCCCGTCCCGGCGGCTGCGAGGCCCTGGTCAAGGGTCACTTCAACGGTGAACTGACCTGCCGTCCCTGGTTCGAGGCGCCGGAAGTGTTCCGTACGCCCCGCGACATGGCCCGGCTGGACTTTGACTCTTACTGGCCCGCGCCGACCGTTCTGCCGGCCTCGGCCACCTCGGCTCCGCCGCAGCTGCCTGAAAACGCTCTGGCGGGCGGACCTCAATCAGGGGGAGCCCCCAAATGAGCAAGTTTGTCCATGGTCTCACCGTCGCCCTGACGGTTGCTGCCTCGCTGGGCGCGACCCAGGTCCACGCCCAGAGCGGTCGGGGACCCGGCGGTGGTCGTCCCGTGGCCTGCGGGGAGCCCCTGAGCGGGCAGGCCCCGGATATCATGACCTATGACAGCTCGACCGGCACCCAGGTGTTTGTCGGCGGCGGGCGCGGCGGCGACACCGAGGTCTCGGCCTACAACGCCCAGACCCGCTCGGCGGCCGCCCTGAACGGCGATCTCAGCCGTCCGGGCCTGGTCTCGTCCTGCGCGGTCGATGGCTTCAGCCGTGAGTCGTACGGCGTCACGCCGGACGGCAGCGGCAAGCTGACCGTCAGCGGCCGCGATGAGCGGGGCGAACGCTGGGCCTTCACCCGCGCCGACGGCAAGGTCGAGGTCTGGGATCCGCGCGGCGACAATCGCTGCTTCAAGTCTGGCCTGGGCATCTTCACCTCCAGCGGCAATCTGGGCGTGGCCGTGGCCAGCCCTCCTGGCGCTCTGGGTGTGGGTGTCGCGGTCGGCGACCGCTTCGGCGGGGTCGGCGTCGGCGGCAATCGCAATTTCGGCGGCGTGGGCCTGGTGGGATGCTGAAGGCGGGCCTGATCGCAAGCCTGTCCTTGCTGACCCTGGCCGCCTGCGCTTCGCCCCGGCCGGACGGCCCCCCGGCGCCTCGCGCGCCGTCGGCCGACCGGGTCACCCCGCCGCCGCCGCCGATCGACGTGATCCGGCCTCGGGTCTGAGGCCTTACGGCGCGATCGTCTTCAGGAAGGTCGGCGCCTTGCGCTTCATCGTGGCCTGCTCATAGGCGTAGCCCAGGTTCAGCAGCAGCTTCTCGCTCCAGGCCGGACCGATGAACGACAGGCCCACGGGCAGGCCGGTGACCTGACCCATCGGCACGGTCAGGTGCGGATAGCCGGCCACGGCGGGCAGGGTGGTCGACGAGCCGCCATAGTTGTCGCCGTTCAGCGGATCGATGGTCCAGGCCGGACCCGTGGTCGGGGCCACGATGGCGACCGCGCCGGTCTCCTTCAGGATCCTGTCGATGCCCTCGGGACCGGCCAGCCGCTTGGCGTCCGCCGCGGCCTTGATGTAGTCGGGATCGCTGTAGCCCTTGGTCTTCTCGGCCTTCTCGAAGCTCTCCTGGCCGAACCATTCGAACTCCTTCGGGGTCGCCTTGTTGAAGGCGATCAGGTCGGCCAGCGTGCGGCTGGGCACCTTGGCCGGATCGGTCGAGGCCAGATAGGCGGCCAGGTCGACCTTCAGCTCGGTATAGAGCACCACGCCCTCGGCCCGGCCGATGGGGCCTTCGTCGAACGCTTTCACCTCGACCAGGGTGGCGCCCTGGGCCTTCAGATCGGCCAGGGCCTGTTCGAACACCGCGTCGGTCTTGGGCGAATAGCCGGTGTAGAACCGCGCCACGGCCAGGGTCACGCCCTTCAGCGCGTTCTTGTCGAGGCCCTTGGCGTAGTCGGTCTTGTGGCTGTCGGCCTCTTTCGTCGCCCCATCGGCGGGGTCGGAGCCGGCGATGGCGGTCAGGATGTCGGCGGCGTCCTTGACCGTGGTGGTCATCGGGCCGGCGGTGTCCTGGCTGTGGCTGATCGGCACGATGTGGGTGCGCGACACCAGGCCGACGGTGGGCTTGAGGCCCACCAGGCCGTTGATCGCCGCCGGGCAGGTGATCGAGCCGTCGGTCTCGGTGCCGATGGCGGCCCAGGCCAGGCCGGCCGCGACGGCGGCGCCCGAGCCGCTGGACGAGCCGCAGGCGCTGCGGTCCAGCACATAGGGATTGCGCACCGTGCCGCCCACGGCGCTCCAGCCGCTGATCGACTTGTTGGAGCGGATATTGGCCCATTCCGACAGGTTGGCCTTGCCCAGGATTACCGCCCCGGCCTCGCGCAGGCCCTTGACCAGCGGCGCGTCGCGGCCGGTGACGTTGTCCTTCAGGGCCAGGGAGCCGGCGGTGGTGGCCAGCGGTTCGGCGGACTCGATATTGTCCTTCAGCAGGATCGGCAGGCCGTGGATCGCCGAGCGAACCTTGCCGGCCTTGCGCTCGGCGTCGCGGGCCCTGGCGTCGGCAAGGGCGGCGGGGTTCACGGCGATCACCGCATTGAGGATGTCATTCTTCGCCTTGATCTGACCGAGGTAAGCCTTGGTCGCCTCTTCCGAGCTTTGCGCGGCGGCGCTGGTGGCCAGCAGGGCGGCGACGGCCGCTCCGGCCAGGCAGGCGATCTTGGTCATGCGAATTTTCCCACGCGGGCCGACGTCATAGCTCGACCGAACGGGCCGGAGGATGAGGGTAAAACCCTGTCGCCGCCAAGCCCATCCTCACCCTCAGACGAAGACGGCCACGTTCTGCCGCGCGGCGATCAGCGGGCGACCGCTCTGGTCCCACAGCATCATGCCCTGGGTGGAATAGCCGTCGCCGATGGTCTCGGCCGTGCTGCGCAACAGCCGCCAGCCGTCGTCGTCTTCGGCCGGCAGGCCCACGACGTCGAGCGACCAGGTCATGGTCGAGATCGGGCCGAACTTCGGAAACAGCGTCATGGCCGGCGGCGGCGGGGTGTCGGCCAGGGCGATGAGGGCGGCGAGGGAGCGCGCGGCGGGGTCGCGATGGCGGATCCACAGCAGATATTCCGGCGGCTGCCCCGACAGCGGCCGTGCGCCGCCGGCCATGCGCACTTCGAACTGACCGGAAAAGCCGGGGCCGGAGCCTGGCGGGAAGAAGAATTCGCAGTCCGCCGCCGGGGCGACGACGGGGCAGGGCAGGTCGCTGTGCGCGACCAGCGACTCCCGCGCCGCGCCGAAGGTCAGGATGGCCCGCGTCGCCAGGCCCTGCTCGCCCACCAGATCGACGCCGACGAACAGGGTCGACTTGCCCTGGCGCAGCACCCTGGTCTCGATGGCCAGCTCCCCGGCCGCCGGGCCGATGAAGGCGAATTGTCCCGAGCGCAGGGGCGGGGCCTCGGGCAGGGTCCGCAGGGCCGCTTCCAGGCACAGGGCCGCCGAAAGCCCGCCATAGGTGGTGCGGCCCTGTTTCCAGTCGTCGGTGACGTGCGCCGCGTGGCCCGAGGCCGTCGTGGTCATGCCGGCGATAAGGTCGGTATAGGTGGTCACGCGAAGATTCCCCGGAACTTTGCTCGAGGTTCGTTTTCTTTCGCTACGGAAGTCAAGCGCCGGCCTCAGCCGCCGGTCGAATCCACGATGATGGCCACGGTCTTGCCGCGTGACAGCGGGTCCCATCCCGCCACGATGGCTGAGGCGATGGCCCTGGCCACCAGTTCCGGCGCCACCTGCGAGGGCTTCAGCAGCGGCGCGCCATAGCGGGGCTGCGGACCGGGCGGAAACTCGATCACGGCTTCGCGCTGACCTTCCTTGTGGCGCACGGCGATCGCCATGCCATGCCGCTCGGGGGCGTCGCTGGACCAGCCGGGCTGGCGATGAAGCCGCCACATGTAGGGGTCCCCAGCGACCTCGATTTCAAACTCAGGGCTTAGTTTTGTTCGCGCCATGCAAGGGTGTTAGCCCGTCACGCGCGTCCAGACCACCCCGCCCCGTGGCGCGGGCCTGCGCCAGGGGGCGGAAAGTGCTATGGATCGCCCTCACGTCCAGACCCCAGCGGATCCCTTCGTGATGGCCCAGCACCGCCTCTACACAACCAGCTTCGCCAGCGTCTATCCGCACTATGTGGCCAAGGCCGAGCGCAAGGGGCGGACGAAGGCGGAGGTCGACCAGATCATCCTGTGGCTGACCGGCTTCAGCCAGGAGGCGTTCAACGACCACCTTGCGGCCAGGACGGACTTCGAAACCTTCTTCGCCCAGGCGCCCCGCCTGAACCCGGCGCGGACCGGCATCACGGGGCTGATCTGCGGCATTCGCGTCGAAGAGGTGGCCGAGCCGCTGATGCGAGAGATCCGCTATCTCGACAAGCTGATCGACGAGTTGGCCAAGGGAAAGGCCATGGAGAAAATCCTGCGGACGTGACCGATACGGGCCAGGCGCAAGCTCGCGACCTCGCGCGGGAAACCGCCGAGTGGTTGGGAAGGGTCGCGGAGCGTCCGGGCCTCGCCCGGATGATGGGATAGTTGAATACCGTTTCGACGAAGACAGACGCTCCGCGCAGCCGTTATCCGGTGAGCCCTCGGGGCGCGGGGTTTTAACCCGCTTCCGACTTTAGGCCCCCGACGGGTGGAGGGGATAGCGACCCCGTCCAGACCGCATGGGCGATTTCAGCCCGTGCCTGTTGCGCATCGTACGGGCGTCGCCAAAGGGAGTTCCCGGCGGTCCGGGCCCGGCCTCGACACGTTCGGCCCCCGCAAGGACCGCTCCGCTCCGCCAGACCCCATCGGGCCTTCAGACGACGGCCGACGGACGCTTCCCGCTCGACCACCCCTGACGGCCGCAACGGTCGCCGTACGTGCGCCCTTCCCGTGCTGTCAGGTGAGATTGATTATGCGGGCGGTTTCGGTGCGTCTGACAGGCGCGATCAACTATTTTACAAGCCGTTGATCAGGCTTGAGTTTGTTCTGGAAAGTACGGGGATTGGGCGCGGTTTATCCCCGTGCCCGCCGATCCGGGGTCCGTCGGTTCAGTGCAGCGTCGCCGACGCGTTCATCCACGCGCCGAGGGAGCGGGCCTCGCGGGTGGCCAGCTCGTCTTCCAGCGAGATTTCCTCGAGCGAAATCGCCGCCAGCAGCCAGTCCTCGAGATCGGATTCAGAGGCCCCGCCGTGCTCCAGGGCGTCCTTGAGCGCGTGGATCAGCCACTCGACGGCGTCATCGGTCTTAAACATTACGCGTCCTCGATCAGTCCTGACGAGGATAGGCGATGCCCTGCCACTTGAGGCTGTGACAAAAGGTCAATCCAGACGGGCGTTTTGACGCAGCCCGTCCGCGGCGTCGCCGCCGCGAACGGGCTCGCCAGCCTATTGCCCCTTCAGCTTGCGGCCGAAGAACTCCAGGTGCGTCTTCAGCACGCTGAGACCCTTGGTCTTGCTGCCCGGCGCGCTGTGGCGCTCGCCGGGATAGAGGGCCATTTCGAAGGGAATGGCCTTCTTCTGCAGGGCCGCGATCAGGCGGGTGCTGTTTTCGAAGATGACATTGTCATCGGCCATGCCGTGCAGCAGCAGCAGGCTGCCGGGCTTCATCCTGTCCAGGCGGTTCAGGATGTCGGAGCGGGCATAGCCGTCCTTGTTCTCCTCGGGCTTGCCCATGTAGCGCTCGGTATAGGCGGTGTCGTAAAGGCCCCATTCGGTGGGCGGCGCGCCACCGGCTCCGGCCTTGAACGGGCTGTTATCGGCGGTCAGCATCATCAGGGTCATGAAGCCGCCGTAGGACCAGCCCATGACACCCAGGTTCTCGGCGTCGACATAGGGCAGGGTCTTCAGATAGTTGGCGCCGACCAGCTGGTCGTCGACCTCCACCGTGCCCATGCGGCGATCCAGGGCGCGCTTGAACTTGGCCGAGCGGTTGCCCGTGCCGCGGTTGTCGAGCCGGAAGATGATGTAGCCGGCTTCCAGATAGGTGCGTTCCGAGGCGCTCTGCCACACCTTCTTGACGTTCTGGGCGTGCGGGCCGCCATAGACGGCGACGATGGTCGGGTACTTCTTGGCCGGATCGAAATCGAACGGCTTGATCATCGCATAGTGCAGGGCCTCGCCGTCGGCGGCCTTCAGGGTTCCGTATTCCGGCGTGGTCAGTGTCGAGGCGTAGGGCCAGTAGGGGTGGCCCTCGGCCAGCCGGTTCTCCTCGATCCAGCGCACGCGCTTGCCGTCCGGGGCGTAGAGCGCGGTCTGCGGCGGGGTCTTGGGATCATTATAGGTGCCGGCGAAGGCGCCGTTGTTGGCGACCTTGGCGGTCCACCAGCCGCCCGCCGGGGTCAGGGCCTTGGGCTTGCCGGGTTTGGCGTAGGAGACCTCATAGAGGCGGCGCTCGATGGGGGTGTCGATGGAAGCCCCGAAGATCACCACCTTGCGGGCCTCGTCGACGCCCTCGACCCGGTCCATGGGCCAGTCGCCCTTGGTGATCTGGGCGATCAGCTTGCCGTCGGCGGCGTGGCGATAGAGGTGGTTGAAGCCCGACTTTTCTGACGACCACAGGAAGCTGCCGTCGCTCAGGGGGCGGAAGTCTTCGGTGACCTCGATGAAGTTGCGGTCGCTGTCGGTCAGGACGGTCTTGCCCTTGCCAGTGGCCGGGTCGAAGGCGATCAGGTCCAGGGTCTTCTGGTCGCGCGACAGGCGCTGGACGTAAACGGTCTTGCCGTTGGCCGACCAGTCGACGCGGGCGACATAGATGTCCTTGTTCGCGCCCAGGTCCAGCTGCACGTCCTTGCCGGTGGCCATGTCGCGCACGAACAGGTCGACGACGGCGTTGGGGCGGCCGGCGCGGGGATAACGCTGCAGGACGACGGTGGCGCCCCCGGGGCCGATGTCTGCACGGGGCACGATGTCGACGCCGCTCTCATCGACGCGGGTATAGGCGATGTGGCCTTCGCTGGGCGACCACCAGTAGCCGCTGAAGCGGTCCAGCTCTTCCTGGGCGATGAACTCGGCGACGCCGAACGACAGGGCGTCCTTGCCCTCGGTGGTCAGGGCCTTTTCAGGCCCACCGTCGATGGGCTTCACAAAGAGGTTCTGGTCGCGAACATAGGAGACGTAGCCGCCCAGCGGCGAGACCTTGGCGTCGACCTCGTCGCCCGGGGTTTCGGTCAGGCGGCTGACCTTGCCGTCGGAAACGCTGTCCAGATAGAGGTCGCCGTCCAGCGGGACCAGGATGAAGCGGCCCTGGCTGTCCCAGCTGTATTCGACGATGCCGCGCGAGAAGACGCGGGCCCGTTCGCGGCGGGCCTTTTCGGCTTCCGACAGTTCCTTGGCGCCCGAGGACAGGGCGGCCGAGTCGATCAGGCGATAGGGCTCGCCGCCGGCCACGTCGGCCGCCCACAGGTCCTGGACATTGGCGGCTTCGGCCTTGGCTTTCAGATAGGTGACGCGCTTGCCGTCCGGCGACAAGGCCACGCCCTTGGCCGCGGGGCCCGACAGGCTGGGATCGGCGAAGATGCGTTCGGGGGGCAGCTTTTCCGCCAGAACCGGCGAAGTCAGGGCGAGGCACGCGGCGAGGGCGCTAAGCGAGGGTCTGATCATGGCGCGGGACGCTAGTGGGACGCCGCGAGGTTGTCAGCAGGGAAAGTGTGGCGGGCGGTGGTTGGTCCTCCCCTGAAGGGGGAGACGGCCGAAAGGCCGGTGGGGGAAGACCGCATTGAGTCAGCAGTCACTTCCCCCTCCGATCGCTTCGCGATCGCCTCCCCCATCATGGGGAGGACTTGTCTCAGCCGACCTTCAGCCCCGCCGTATCCACCACCTGCGAGATCTTCACCGCGCCCTTCTCGTCATGCACCCGCAGGGTCACCACCGGCGCGGCGCCGCTCCAGTCGATCTCGATCATCCCGAAATTGCGCTCGCGCAGCACCGGTGACACCCGCAGGGCGTTGGGCGGGATGACGGGCCAGACCTCGGTCAGGCCCGAGGAGGTGACGTCCCAGAGCGGGTAGGGGACGTTGACGTCCAGTCGCGAGACCTCGGCATAGTGCGTGTCGCCGCTGATGCAGATCAGGCGGTCGGCGCGTTGGCGGCGGATGGCGTCCAGCAGGCGCTGGTGGTCGCGGGCATAGTTGATCCAGCTTTCCCAGCCGGCGAAATCGGCCAGCACCTGCAGGCTGGAGCCGAAGATCCGCAGGTCGGCGGGCTGGGCCAGCTGGTGCTCCAGCCAGGTCCATTGCGGCTCACCGATCATGGTGGCGGTCAGGTCGGGAATGCGGTCATAGGGGCCGGGCGTTTCCTTGCCCGACAGGCCGCGCGCGGTGGCCCAGACCTTGTAGCCGCCCTTGAAAGTCTTCTCCGCCAGCGGCGTGCGGTTCCAGCGGAGGTCGGGCAGGATGACCTGCACGCGCTGGCCGGCGGGGCCGAACACATAGGCCGCATAGACCCCGTCGCGCGTGCGGCGCGGCGAGTCGGCGGGCTCGCCCCAGAAGTCGCAGAACTGCCGGCGGCTCTCGGCCTTCATCGGATAGTCGGCCCCGGCGTCGTTCTCGCCAAAGTCGTGGTCGTCCCAGATGGCGATGACAGGAACGGTGTCGCGCAGGCGCTTGAAGTGCGGCTTGGCCGCCAGGGTCGCGTACTTGGCCGCCATCACCTTGGGGTCGCGGGTGTCGGCATAGATGTTGTCGCCCAGGAAGACGAACAGGTCCGGCTTGGCGTCAAAGATCGCTTCCCAGATCGGCTGGTCCTTGTCCTGGTTGGCGCAGGAGCCGAAGGCGATGCGGGTCAGGGGCTTGTCCAGGGCCGGGTGTGGGGCGTCGAGGACGGCGGCGCGTGCGGCGGGGGCCACGGCCAGGGCGGCGGCCGACAGGCCCAGGGCCCCGCGGCGGGAGAGATCGGTCACGGACGTTTCCTCGTTTTTCGGCCCAGCTTGAACGACAAAGGGCCGGGAGTCGCCTCCCGGCCCCAGGTTTCGAGATCTAGTGGGGCCTAGAAGGCCTTCTTGATCGAGACGAAGAACTGGCGCGGCGGAGCGGTCAGGACCGTCTGGCCCGTGCCGGCCGCGTCATTGTTCAGGAACCCGCCCGAACCGATGGTCGAGATATAGTCCTCGTCGGTCAGGTTGGTGATGTTGGCCTGGATCTCCAGACCCTTGCCCCAGACGCTGTCGTCGTTGAAGCGATAGCCCAGCGTCAGGTCGGCGACGGTGGTGCTGTCCACCTGACCGCCGATGTTCTCGTAGGTGTAGTAGCGCTCGCCGGTATAGGCGACGCCCAGCTTGGAGTAGAAGCCGGCCAGTTCGAACTTCAGCTCGCCCTTGAGGATGTTCTTGGGCGTGTTGACCACTTCCTTGCCGGCGGTCTTGGCGGTGACGACGCCCAGGCCGTCGACGACGTTGTCCTGATATTCCGACTGGTTGTAGGTGTAGGCGCCGTAGACCGACCAGTTGTCGGTCAGCTTGTATTCGCCGGCCAGTTCCAGACCATTGGTCTCCACGCCGCCGACGTTGGACAGCACGGCCGGCAGGCCCAGGATCGGAGCCGCAGTGCTGGCGGCCAGCAGGCGGTTCTCGAAGGTCACGTGATAGAGAGCCGCGACGCCCTGGAAGCGGTCGGTGCGATAGCGCATGCCGCCTTCAAAGGTCTTGGAGGTCTCAGGCTCAAGGGTCTTGGTGATGTAGTCGACCGCGGCCTGGTTCTGCGAGGCGAACGGACCCGAGGTGGCGGCCGAGACGTAGGCGGCCATGTTCTCGGTGTAGCCGCCGAAGAACTCCAGGTCCGGCATCGCCTTGTAGACGAAGCCGACCTGCGGGAGGAACGAGCTCTGCGACTCGATCTCGCCGGCCAGCGGGTTGCCGGCGATGCGCTGGACCTTGTTGGTCACTTCCATCGCCTTGAAGCCGAAATTGACCTTCAGGGCGTCGTTGACGGTCCAGGTGTCTTCGATGTGGGCGACCAGGGTGTCGGTCTCGAAGCGGTACTGCCACTGGGTGAAGAAGGGGTTTTCCTGGAAGTCGAGCGGGTCGCGCGTCGGGGCGGCGGCGGTTTCGGCGTAGTAGCGGCGCGCCTGGTTGAAGGTGTTCTTCTCACCCCAGAAGCCCATGCCCACTTCGTGCGCGCCCAGTTCGACGGTGATGCCGCCGGTCACGCCCTTGCGGTCGATGTCATACTCGGTGGTGCGGATCGACAGCGGGGCGGCGGTCGAGCCGGCCGTGCCGAAGCCCGGGCTGGCCACATAGGGCGTGTACCACAGGCCCTGGCCCTGGTTGGCGTGACCATAGGCGGTGAGGTCCAGTCGGGCCGTCTCGCCCAGCGGCAGCTTCAGGGCCAGACCGTACAGTTCGTCGTCACGGACGCCGGCGCCGGCGTAGTAGGCGTCGTCAACGGTGGCGAACGGGGCGGGCAGGGCGGTCCCGGTCTGGTAGGCGCGGGCGGCGGCCACGGCCAGGGCCCAGTTGGGCTGGGTGTTGTCCCAGTTGCGGCCGAGACGCTTGATCATCTCGAACGACAGGTCCTGATAGTCCTGCTCGCGGCGCTGCGAGCCGTTGTAGAAGGCGGTCAGGCTGCCGTCGGCGCCCAGCGGCAGCACGGCCTTCAGGTCGTACTGGAACTGCTTCTGATCGCCGCCGCCCTTCCACTTCTCGGTTTCCTGGGTGGCGATCGAGGCGTAGCCGCGCAGGCCGCCCAGCTGTTCGATCGCGCCGCTGTCGATGCGGCCGAACACCCGGTACATGCCTTCCGAGCCGCCGGTCACGTTCATCTGGCCGCCGAACACTTCCGAAGGATCGCGCGAGAAGAACTGCAGCGTGCCGCCGAGGTTGCTGGTCGAGGCGGTGGCGAGGGCGCCGGCGCCCTGGGCCAGCTCGAGGCGGCCGATGTTCTCGTTGGTGATGGCGCGGCTGATGTGCAGGCCGTTGTGGTTGCCATAGCTCATGTCGCCCAGCGGCACGCCGTCCAGGGTGAAGCCCAGCTGGTTCTGGTTGAAGCCGCGGATCGAGATGCGGGTCGACCACTCATAGGCGCCGAAGGCGTCGGCCGACTGGAAGGTCACGCCGGGCAGCTTGTCGATGGCCTTCAGGGGGCTGGTGCCGGCGGCTTCCAGCGAAATGGCGTCGTCCTTCAGGGTCTGGACCTGGCGGCTCTGGCCCTGGCCGATGACGATCACGGCGTCGACGGCGGTGGTGTCTGCGGTTTCAGCCGGCGCCGGTTCGGCGGCCAGAGCGGGCGCCGCGGCCAGCAGCAGGAGGGCGGCCGAAGCGGCGCCCAGCATCAGATGGTGTTTCATGATCTATCCCCTCGCCCGGTCGCGCGGGGAGCACGCCGGTTCTCTGGCCTCGGGTAACAGCGCTCCGCGACGCCTCCGCGACGGAAAAACGTCGAGTTTCCGACAGTCTTGAGACAGAACGGTGAAGCTTACTTTGGGGCGCCTCGCCGCGCCGACATTGCGTAAACCGCCCCCGACGGCTATTTCAGCGCCCGTCCTCCCCCGAACTTTGACAGCGAGACCGACGCCCCATGGCCCAGCAATATATTTTCCAGATGCAAGGCCTGACCAAGGCGTTCCCGGGCGGCAAGAAGATCTTCGAGAACATCTGGCTGTCGTTCTATTCCGACGCCAAGATCGGCGTCGTCGGCGTCAACGGTTCGGGTAAGTCGACCCTGCTGAAGATCATGGCCGGCCTGGACGACCAGTTCTCGGGCGAGGCCAAGGCCGCCGATGGCATCCGCCGGGGCTATCTGGCCCAGGAGCCGATCCTGGACCCCACCAAGGACGTCTGGGGCAATGTCATCGCCGACTGCGAGGACAAGCTGATCTTCGACCGCTACAACGAATGCGCCAACAAGCTCGGCGAGGACTATTCCGACGAGCTGATGGAGGAGATGACCAAGCTCCAGGAGATTATCGACGCCCGCGACCTGTGGGACATCGACTCCAAGGTCGAGATGGCCATCGACGCCCTGCGCTGCCCGCCCAACGACTCCAGCATCGAAAACCTGTCGGGCGGTGAAAAGCGCCGCATCGCTCTCGCGCGCCTGCTGCTCAGCAAGCCCGACATCATGCTGCTCGACGAACCCACCAACCACCTGGACGCCGAGTCCGTGGCCTGGCTGCAGCACCACCTGGAAAACTTCCCGGGCTGCGTCATCCTGGTCACCCACGATCGCTACTTCCTCGATCAGGTCACCAAGTGGACCCTGGAACTCGATCGCGGCAAGGGCGTGCCCTACGAGGGCAACTATTCCGGCTGGCTGGAGCAGAAGACCAAGCGCGTCGTGCAGGAACAGTCGGAATCCGACAGCCGTCAGCGCGCCCTGACCCGCGAACTGGAGTGGGTGCGCTCCAGCCCGAAAGCCCGTCAGTCCAAGTCCAAGGCCCGTCTGGCGAGCTACGAGGAAATGGTCGCCGCGCAGGAAAACGCCCGCGCCGCCCAGACCCAGGCCCACATCCAGATCCCGCCCGGCCCGCGCCTGGGCAATCTGGTGCTGGAAGTCGAAGGCCTGGAAAAGGAATATGGCGACAAGGTCCTGTTCAAGGACCTGTCCTTCCGCCTGCCGCCTAACGGCATCGTCGGCGTCATCGGCCCCAACGGCGCCGGCAAGTCGACGCTGTTCAAGCTGATCACCGGCCGCGAACAGCCCGACCAGGGCACGGTCAAGGTCGGCGAGACCGTCAAGCTGTCCTATGTCGACCAGAGCCGCGACGCGCTGGATCCCAACAAGACCATCTGGGAAGAAGTGTCGGGCGGCACCGACGTGATGATCGTCGGCAAGCGCGAGATCAATTCCCGCGCCTATGTCGGCAGCTTCAACTTCAAGGGCGCCGACCAGCAGAAGAAGGTCGGTCTTCTCTCGGGCGGTGAACGCAACCGCGTCCACCTGGCCAAGACCCTGGCCACCGGCGGTAACCTGCTGCTGCTCGACGAACCGACCAACGACCTGGACATCGAAACCCTGCAGGCCCTGGAAGAGGCGCTCGAAGAGTTCGCCGGCTGCGCCGTGGTCATCTCCCACGATCGCTGGTTCCTGGACCGCCTGGCCACCCACATCCTGGCCTTCGAAGGCGACAGCCACGTTGAGTGGTTCGAGGGCAACTTCGAGATGTACGAAGAAGACAAGAAGCGGCGGCTCGGGGCTGACAGCCTGATCCCCAAGCGGATCAAGTTCCAGAAGTTCGCGCGGTAGGGGCGGGCGGGCCTTTCCCCAAGAACCCGTCCTGTCTAGGCAGAACCTGTTCTGATGGGCCAAGGGTCATAAAATCAGACACCTATAACCCTTCGGTTTGAGTGGCTTGGTCTGAAGCTGAAGGGGGCGGCGATCCTGGGTCGCCGCCCCTCTTGCTTGAGACAGTTCAAGGACGTTTCAAAAGTCCGCCGATCAGGTTGGTCAAACCCGTCGGGTCCTGATCCGCGCCGCTCTTGGCGGTCTTGGGGGTCAGGTCAAAATAGGCCATGTCGGTGAAGAGCCGCTTCTGCTCGTCACTCAGCTTGCCGTAGTCGACGTCAAGGGCGGCGTCTTGGCAGTCGAGGATCAACTGGTCGCGGTTGGTCGCCCGGCAGAGCGCCATTTGGGCTGGAATCGCCTTGAACTGGTGCGTTCGGGCGAGAAGGCGAACTTCCTCAGGGAGGAAATAGTCCGGGTCCTGGCTCTTGACCTTGCCATCATCGATCACCGGCCGGGCATTTTTGGGCAGGCCGTGCTTGATGTGCAGCATGGCCAATTCCCGATACATTTCGGGAGACACATTGGGCGAGGATCGGGCCATCTCCAGGCGCCGGATAGCGCTATCATAGCGACCTCCCGCCACGTCGACCCGCGCGCCGATAAACAGAACATAGGCTTCACGGTTGAACGTCGTCTGCATAGCCGTCGCGATCTTGGCGTCCGCTAGCGCCAGGTTTGGAGGAGTGGACATCAAGGCCGCCAGGGCTTCGGAGGTGGCCCGTGCGGCGTTGAGGCCCTGACGCAGTTCCGCAAGGGCCAGTATGCCGTCGACTTCTTGCCGGATAACGCCGCCTGAAGGCGCGATCTGCGTCTTTACGTATGCGGCTTCGCGGTAGCGCTGCAGACCTTCAGCGCGTGCTTCGGCGCTGCGGTGTTTGCGTTGAAGCCATGACACGCCTTGCTCCATCGTGCTGTGCAGTACGGTCTGCAGCGTGTTTGAACCCAACGATGATATTGATCCGGCCACATCGCCTTGCTGCAGAGCCGTCTGATGCCTGGGGTCGCTGAGGAAATCTTTCGCGGTTTGTTCGGCGTCCGCCTGAACGGCGGCTATGCGGTTGGCTAGTTTGAGTTCGCCGGCGGAGATCTGCTGAATGGAGTAGGATGTTCGAGGCTGGTATCCCGCAAGCGCCACCAGATCGTACCCCGCTGCGTCGGCCTCATCCTCCTGAACCCGTCCCCAGATCGGCGTCATCACCGAGTCCATTGCGAACCGAAGGTTGCGGTGCAGCTTTTTGGATGCATCGATCTCTTGCCGCATTTCCGCGTTCGCGTTTCTGTCGGCGTAATTCATGTTGGCGTTCATCACGACGCCGCGTTGATAGAACTTGAAAACGTCGCGCATCATGCCCTGACGCGCCTGCATGACTTCGTCGCGCTTCCAGTGGTTGAGCGCGAGGTGAACGTACTCGTGGCTGAGCAGCCAATAGAGGTCGTTGTCAGAGAGTTCCGTGGTTGGGGCGCCGTTCTCGCCTTCAAATAGCCCAAGCCAAACGGTGATTGTGTTGTCTGCGCGAGCCTCGGCATTGAACTGCATATTGGCGCTGATCAGGACGCGGGGACTTGGTGCGTCGGGGTAGGGCCATGCGGCGGCGATCCGGTTGACGACCGCCTGCAGACGCTTTTGCGTTTTGGGCATGCTGAAAAGCGAGGGTCGCATATCGCCTCGTGCGTCGGCCTGATCCGCCAGCGCTCTTACGCCTTGAGCCGGAGCGGCTGGAGCTGCGGCGGTCATTTGCTCGGCCCGCAAGCGCGTAAAGGTCGGCTTTGAGCAAAGAAAGACGCCCTCCTTGCCGTCGATGGAAAACCGATCCATCGGCGACGATGCGAGGTTTTTGCCGGCCGTGAAAATGGACTTCAAGGTGTTGCGTTGTGGCGCGGCGGCGGTTTCCGTCGTCCGCGCCTTGCAAAGCGTCACCAGGGGGGCGGGAGGTGGAGGGGCCGGCGGCTGCGGCGGTTCCGCTTCAGGAAGCTTGACTGAAGCGCTAGCGTTCGTCGTCGGCTTCCGCGGCAGCTTTTTGGCCTGGGACCACGCTGTGCAAGGCGCGGCGGCGAGAACCGCGATCATCGCCCATGGCGCCAGGTTCACTTGGCGCGACATCAGCAGTTTGCGCCGCGAGAGCCGGCCGTAAAGGCGCTCGACGGGCGATCCGGGCTGCGCATCGCCAGAGAGCACGGCGGTCGCGTCGACGCCTTCATGACGAAGTAGGGCTTGCCGGAGGCGTCTTTCAGCGTGATGCAGCCTGCGTTCGGCCTGACGCTTTCATCGACGAAGAGGGGGGGCAGCTTGGCGGTTGAAACCGTGACCTGGACATCGAAACAGTCCTGATCACTGTAAAGCTTGACGTTTGGGCTGTCGAACTTGACGGGTTCTGCGGCCAGGGCCGTTGCGGTCTGGGCGAATACGAAAGCGCCGATCAGTATGGCGCGAAGCAGGATGCGGGTCATGTTGCTGTGGTCCCTGTCATCGTGGCTGGATCTTCAGGAGGGGGAGGCGGCTTAAGGAAGCGGGCGCGTACGCGCTGGGCCGCCAGGCGGCCGGCGTCCTTCAGGAGGACTGCGAACCAGATCGCGCCCTCGATGGACCACAGGCTGAGCGCCCCATCTGCGATGGTGAAACCGAACAGGCCCACGACATTGACCGGGACCCAGTGAAGGGCCTGGGCCAGCCCTACGCCGAACAGCATAACGCCGCCGCAGAACAGGAAGGCGAGGCCTGAAAGCTGCAAAATTCGACGTCGCGATATGTTTCCGAGCGCCAGCTTCCGGCGCAGGGCTTCGATCAGCAAGGCGACCACGAAGAGGCAGCCAAATTCCAGGACCTCGCCCCGGTCGAGATTGAGGCGGGACAGCGCTGGGGAAGAGAAAACCTTCTGCGGATCGCGTTGCTGCTCAGCGCCGTAGCGCAGCAGGTTATCGAAAGCCATCGCATGCAGATGTACGCCCGGCTGCCGTCCGTGAACGACATTGTCCACGAAATCATTTGTGCCGGCCAGCGCCGCGCCGACCAGAACGACCCGGTCCTGAAGATAGGGCCGGACGTTTTTCTCGGGCGGCAGGTCGGCCTGGTTCAGGATCGAACTGAGGAGGGCAAACTCGAAGGTCGGCGAATAGGGGCAGGGCACGCGGACGGCGGCCGTGTTGTCCCCCAGAGCCGATGTGAATTGCTTCCAGCCCACCGCCATGCGTCGCGCGAAGCTGTTGGTTTCCTTTTCGCAGGCCAGGCTTTGATCATCCGGTCTGTAGAACAGCGTATCAAGCTTGCCTTTGCCTTCCTCGGGCCGTGATCCCCAGGTGATGGCCGTCAAAGGCGGCAGGCCCAAGGCTTTCAGATCCGGCGGCGGGGTGCTCTTGTCCAGCGGGGATTTTACGAACCCAGCGCAAAGGGCGCGGGCGCGTTTGTTCATCGAGTTTGAGGGCGTCTCATTCGCGTTTCTCAGTTTCTGTTCTTTGAGACACTGCACCGCGAAAAGCGCCAGGGCCGGCGACAGGTCGTAGGCCTGTGATCCCGTCCAGGTCTGGTGGATAAGCGCGCAGCGTTCTCTCAGCCTGAGAGCCTCGTCGCGGCCGTACAGGGCGTCCATCTCCGTGTCGTAGTCGCTGCGATTGATGATGGGGCGATAACGGTTCGGCAGCTCTGTCCAGCCGAGCGGAACCATCAGGGCGACTTTGTCTTGAGCGATGAAGTCGGGCTTTGGGGCTATCGCGCCGCTGCTCGGCGAACACTCGTCCGGCATGAAGCTCTTGCCGACTATGACCGGAACACCCCCAACGCCGACAATACACTGAAGTCGGGCCAGCGGGGACAGCCAGCAAGCCTCATTGTCTTGCCACTGGTCGGCCTTGGTGACCCTGTCGACCACCTTGATGAAACGATCTTTCTCGGCCTGGTCGTCGAACCCTGACACGAGCATGTAGTCGAGAAAAATGGCCGAAGGCTTTTCTCGCGCCAGGGTCAGAATGACGTCGGAATAGAAACCCCGGCTGGGCGGCCAACCAAAGCCGAGCTCGAGGAGCGTCGAATCCCGAACCTCGACCACGGTTGCGCGGGGCGGCGTGTCGGGACTTTGGCCGCCATAGTCCGGCGCCATGAAGCGCGCAACGACGCCGGCGCTATGTTGATCCGTGGCTTCATCCAACCCCATCGGGTCAGTCAGGCCAAAGAATGCGGCTATCGCGGTCATGATCGCCGCGACCGCCACACAAGCCCAAAACTCGCGCAAGGCACCCATTTCAGTCGTCCCCACCGAAAGGTTAGGGCGGGTGGAGTATGTCGTCAAAGTAGAAATGAACAACGGTCTCTGAAAAGTTCCGCAGTTTTGCTGGCCTCGGGCCGAAGCTAGGGTAGTTTGGTTCGGAGGCCAGAAAGTGCCCCCGAGGGTGGAGGGATCCGCGTCCGTCTGGAGCCTCCCGGTCGCTTCAAGGTGTTCCGCTTTGGAGCGCAAGACTCTGGTCCCGCTTGGAGTATCAAAAATGTCGCCTGCCTCGGCGCAAAAGCCCCACATCCTGATCTCGCACGAGATGCTGCTGCCGCTGCAGCCGTTGCTGGAGGGCGCCTATACGGTGCATCGGCTGTGGGACTATCCCGACCCCCTGGTGTTTCTGGAGGGCCCCGGCCAGTCGGTGCGGGCCATCGTCCATGCGGGCGAGATGGCGCTGGGCAAGGACATGCTGGCGGAGATGCCCAGGTTGGGCCTCATCGCCTGCGTCAGCGTCGGCTATGACGGCGTCGACGTGCCGTGGTGCAAGGCGCACGGCATTTCGGTGACCCATTCCACGGGCCTGAACGCTGGCGATGTGGCCGACCACGCCGTGGGGCTGATGCTGGCGGCCTGGCGCGGCATCGTCGAGGGTGATCGCCGCCTGCGGGCCGGTCGCTGGAGCCATGCCGAGCGCATGGCGCCGCGCCATGGCCTGCGCGGCCGCAAGGTGGGCGTCGTCGGCCTGGGCCATATCGGCGAGGCCGTGGCCCGCCGCGTCGAGGCCTTCGAGATGAAGGTCGCCTGGT
The DNA here is from genome assembly GCA_943371355.1 of Alsobacter soli. Lineage (GTDB taxonomy): Bacteria > Pseudomonadota > Alphaproteobacteria > Caulobacterales > Caulobacteraceae > Caulobacter. The sequence goes on along the minus strand of CALRUN020000011.1, from coordinate 77,838 downwards.
GGGCCCCGCGTCCCAAGGAGGCCGGCTGGCCGCGCGCCGAGAGCCTGCTGGCCCTGGCCCGCGACAGCGACGTGCTGGTGGTCTGCGCCCGGCCTGACCCGTCCAATCATCACATGATCAATCGGGCGGTGATCGAGGCGCTGGGGCCGCAGGGCCTGCTGGTCAATGTGGCGCGTGGCTCGCTGGTCGACGAGGACGCCCTGATCGCCGCCCTCAAGGACGGCAGCCTGGGCATGGCGGCCCTGGACGTCTTCGAGCAGGAGCCCACGCCCCCCGCGCGCTGGGCTGACGCGCCCAACACCGTGCTGACGCCGCACACCGCCGGGGCCACGCTCGACAGCATTCCGGCCATGGTCAACCTGACCCTGGAGAACCTGCGCTGCTATTTCAACGGCGAGCCGCTGGCGTCTCCGGTCGAAAGCTAGGTCAGGTCTTGCGGGCGCGGTACGCCTCCAGAGCGGCCTGGTAGGAGCCCAGCACCCGGGTCTCCAGATCGGTGTCGCAGTACTCGACGACCTCGGCGATCCGGCCGTCCCGAAAGCGGAACACGAAGCAGTATTCGTTGTCGTAGCGCTCTCCGCGCTTGGTCATCACCGCGCCGCGCACCTCGGCCACGACCTGGTCGCCCTCGGCGATCAGGTTGATGGCCCTGGCGGTATAGGTGTCGGCGAACAGGTGGAAGAGCGGCCCCAGAAGGTCGCGGCGGATGGCCTCCTGTCCCTCGAACCGTAACGACCATTCGGCGTGGCCCGGAAACCGCCAGACATAGTCGGGATGGACGCTGGCGCTGAACACGCTCTGATCGCCATGCTCCAGAGCCGCATAGATCCGCCGGATGGTTTCCTTGTTTTCGATGGCGCTCATGGGTGTTCTCCTTTGCCCGGAGAGATGCCATCGCCTATGCAATGCGTGAAATGCATTGATGGGATATCGATCATGCGTGATGTGCATGCCTTGCGGGGCAAGCTGGACCTGCTGGTCGCGGCGGACGTCATCTTCGACTGCGCGAACCTGACGCTGGCCGGCGAACGGCTCGGGCTGTCGCAACCGGCGGTCAGCCGGTTGCTGGGACGTTTGCGGGTGGCCTTCGACGATCCGTTGCTGGTGCGGGTCGGGGCGCGCATGCAGTTGACGCCCCGGGCCGAGCAGCTGCGCGCGCCGCTGGCGGATATGCTGCGATCGGCCGAGGCGCTGTATGCTCGCCCACGGTTTGATCCCGCGACGGCCGACCGGGTTTTCCGCGTTGTGATCCCCGACGTTGTCGCCGCCGTCATCCTGCCCGACCTGCTGGCCCGCATGGCGCGGGAGGCTCCGGCGTGCCGGCTTGAACTGCTGCCCTGGCGTCGCGAGGCCGAGCAGCCCCGCGATCTGGATTTCGTGATCACCACCGAGGTCGACGCCTTTCCCGGGTTCCGGATGCGGCCTTTGTTCCAGGACCTGGACGTCCTGGCCTTCGCCGGTTCGCGGGCCCCGGCCGGTGATCCGCTGCTGCTGGAGCACGTGGCGGTGATCGCCGTGGGGGCGACGCGGGATCCCGTCGATCGCTGGCTGGACGAGAGCGGGCGTCATCGCCGCATCGGCCTGGTCGTGCCGCACTATCTGCTGGCCCTGCAACTGGTGGCGCGCGGCGGCCTGGTCGCCATCCTGCCCTCACGCATGGTGGCCGCCCTGGGACCGTCTCTGGGCGTGGGGAGCGCGCCGCTCGACATTCCGCAGGCGCCGGATCAGCAATGGCTGATGCATCCGTCCCGCCTGGACGCCGACCCGGCCGCCCTCTGGCTGCGCAGCCTGGTTCAGGACGTGGTCAGCCTCTGATCAGGACCGGGGAAACGGCGCGGCGAACGGTTCGGGTTCGAGGCGCAGGCCGTTCACCAGCAGGCTGACCGTGCGGTAGAAGCCGGCCAGCATCATCAGTTCGATCCGCGCCGCCTCGTCGAACGCTTCGGACAGTCGCGCCCACAGATCATCGTCGATATCGGCCCGGGCGTTCACCGCGTCGCAGAAGCCGATCAGCAGCGCCTCATGCGGCGACCAGCAGTCGGCGATCCCCGGCGCGGCGGTGGCGGCAAGGCGCGTCTCATCCAGACCGGCGGCGCGCGCGAAAATCGCCGCGTGCACGCCCCACTCATAGGCCGCGCCATTGAGGGCGCAGATGCGGTGGATGACGATCTCGCGGTCGGTCAGGCTCAGATGGCCGGGATCCAGCAGACCGCCGCCGGTGAAGCGCGTGAACAGGCGCTCGTCACGGGCCAGGGTGCGAAACAGCGACAGGGGTTGATCGCCCGGCGTCTTCAGGTGGTCCAGCGCTTTCTGGATTGTCGCGGGGTAGGGCGGTTGGGCGGGCGCGATGCGGGCGGACATGGCGGTCTCCTTCTGCTACAAAATCTGTATCATGCCAAAGTTGCCAATTGCTACAGAATTTGAAGCGCCCTTGCCAGGCAAGCCGGTGCGCGGCTCGACCACCGGACGCCCGGTCATGGCGGCGCTGGATCTGGTGGGCCGGCGCGGCGCCCTGCGGATCGTCTGGGAGCTGCGCGACGGCGCGGTCCTGACCTTTCGCGCCCTGCAGGCGGCGGCCGAGCTGCCGCCGGGCACTCTCAATGCCCGTCTGGCCGAGCTGCGGGCCGCCGACGTCGTCTCGGCCGAGGCCGGCTATCGCCTGACGCCGCGCGGGGCGGCCCTGATCGAGGCGCTTGCGCCGCTGATGACTTGGTCGCAGGCTTGGGCCGACGATCTGGCGACGGGGGACTGATCATGGCCAAGGTGCTGGGTCTGGGCGGGATATTCTTCAAGGCGGCCGATCCGGTCGCGGTGCGCGACTGGTATGCGCGGGTGCTGGGCTTCGAGGTCCATGACTGGGGCGGAGTGGTTTTCGATCACCCGAAAGTCGGCCAGGCCAACTGGTCGCCGTTCGCGGCCGACACGCAGTATTTCGAGCCGTCGCAGGCGGCCTTCATGATCAATTTCATCGTTGATGACCTGGACGGCCTGCTGGCCAGGGCCGCGGCCGAGGGCGTGGAGCCTACCGGCCGGCAGGACGAGGAGATGGGTCGTTTTGCCTGGATTCTGGACCCGGCCGGGGTCAAGATCGAGCTCTGGGAGCCCGCCAGGGCCGCTCCCGAGGCATAAAATCAGCTTGCCAAATCGGACATAAAGATATCTTTATGTCCCCATGAAGCTGTCGGCTGAACAGGTTGTTGAAGTGCTGCGCGCGGCGGGGGAATCCACCCGTCTGCGGCTGCTCGCCCTGCTGGCCGGGGAGGAGCTTTCGGTGCTGGAGCTGTGCCAGATCCTGGACCAGAGTCAGCCGCGCGTCTCGCGCCATCTCAAGCTGCTGGCCGAGGCGGAGCTTGTGGAGCGATTCCCCGACGGAGCCTGGGTGTTCTATCGCCTGGCCAGCAAGTCGCAGGGTAGGCATCTGGTCCGCCAGGCGCTGGATCTGATCGACCCTGCCGATCCGGCCGTCCACGCCGACGCCGAAAAGCTGGCCAAGGTGCGGGCCGAGCGCTCGACCGGCGCCCAGGCCTATTTCGCCCGCAACGCCGCGCGCTGGAACGAGATCCGCTCACTGTATGTCGACGAGGCCGAGGTCGAGGCGGCGATCCTGCGGGCGACGGGCGAGGGGCCTTTCGACGAGATGGTCGACCTGGGTGCGGGCGCCGGCCGCATGCTGACCCTGCTGGGCCAGCGAGCCGGCGCGGCCCTGGGCCTGGACCTGTCGCAGCAGATGCTGAACATCGCCCGCGACGAGGTGGCCAAGGCGGGGCTGGCGCAATGCGAGCTGCGTCATGGCGACATCTTCGCCACCGGCCTGCCGGGCGGCTGCGCCGACCTGGTGACCGTGCATCAGGTGCTGCACTATCTGGGCGATCCGGCCGCCGCCGTCGCCGAGGCCGCGCGGCTGGTCGCCCATGGCGGCCTGCTGCTGATCGCCGACTTCGCGCCGCATGACCACGAGTTCCTGCGCGAGGCCCACCAGCACCGGCGTCTGGGCTTCGAGGACGCCGAGATCATCCCCTGGCTGGAGGCCGCCGGCCTGCGCCTGGAAAACAACATCGCCCTGCCGCCGTCCTCGGCCCAGGGGCTGACCGTCAAGATCTGGACGGCCCGCCGTCCGGCCGAACGGTCCGCGCAAAGGAGCGCCGCATGACCCTTCCTCCCACGCGCCGCGTGCTCGGTCCCGTGGCCCGCGCCGGCGAGCGCGGCCAGAGCCAGGCCGGAGGGCGCGCCCGCGTCTCGTTCGAGTTCTTCCCGCCCAAGACCCCGGCGATGGAGGAAAGCCTGTGGCAGGCCATCACCCGCCTGGCCCCGCTGGATCCGGCCTTCGTCTCGGTGACCTACGGCGCCGGCGGCTCGACGCGCGAGCGCACCCACCGCACGGTCAAGCGCATCCTCGAAGAGACCAGCCTCAAGCCCGCCGCCCACCTGACCTGCGTCGGCGCCAGCCGCGACGAGGTCGACGAGGTGATCCGCGAATACTGGGAGACGGGCGTTCGCCACATCGTGTCGCTGCGCGGCGACCCTCCCCCCACCGAGGGCGGTATCGGCGGGGTCTATGTCCCGCGCGAGGACGGCTACGCCAACGCCACCGAACTGACCAAGGCCGTGCGCGGCATCGCGCCGTTCGAGGTGCTGGTCGGGGTCTATCCGGAAAAGCATCCCGAGAGCCCGTCGATCGAGCACGACATCGACGTGCTCAAGCAAAAGGTCGACGCCGGCGCGACGCTGGCGATCAGCCAGTTCTTCTTCGACATCGACGCCTTCCTGCGCTTCAACGACAAGGTTCGCGCCGCCGGGATCACCATCCCGATCGTGCCCGGGATCATGCCGGTGACCAATTTCAACGGCCTGAAGAAGATGTCCCAGGCCTGCCAGACGGCGGTGCCGACCTGGCTGGCCAACCTGTTCGAAGGGCTCGACAATGACGCCGAGACGCGTCGCCTGATCGCCTGCTCGGTGGCCGCCGAGATGTGCGCCAAGCTGCAGGAGCAGGGGTTCGAGGACTTCCACTTCTACACCCTCAACCGCGCCGATCTGGTCTATGCGATCTGTCGGGTGCTGGGCGTACGGGAACCGGAAACAACATCGACGGAGGTCGCGGCATGAAGACCCTGGCTCTGATCCTTTGCGGCGTCGTGTCCCTGGGCGCGGCCACGGCCGCGCATGCCGACGTCGTCGCGCCCCCCGGCTGGACCGCGCCCAACAAGCCCTATCGCGTGGTCGGCAACATCTACTATGTCGGCTCGGAAACCCTCTCGGCCTGGCTGATCACCTCGTCGGCGGGCCATGTCCTGCTGGACCCGGGCATGTCAGCGGAAGGCGCCAAGCTGGTCGAGTGCAACATCGTCTCGCTGGGCTTCAAGCTGGCCGACGTGAAGATCCTGATCAACACCCACGCCCATTTCGACCATGCGGGCGGCCTGGCCCAGGTCAAGGCCGACACCGGCGCCAAGGTCTGGGCCTCGCGCCTGGACGAGCCCGCCCTCGAGCAGGGTCGGCACTTCGGCGACAACGACAACGGCCTGACGCCCTTTCCGGCGGTCAAGGTCGACAAGGCCTTTGGCGACGGCACGAAGCTGAAGCTGGGCGAGACCACCCTGGTCGCCCATCTGACGCCCGGACACACGGTCGGCTGTACCTCCTGGACCACGACGGTGACGGAGAAGGCGCGACCGCTGAACGTCACCTTCACCTGCTCGCTGTCGGTGGCCGGCAACGTCCTGGTCGGCAACAAGACTCACAGAAGCATCGTGGCGGACTATCGCTCGACCTTCGCCAAGCTGCGGACGATCCCCACCGACGTCATGCTGCCCGCCCATGAGGAGCAGGGCGACCTGCTGGCCAAGCGTCAGAAGATGCTGCGCGGCGACAACAACGCCTTCATCGACCCGACCGAGCTGGGCCGCTTTGTCGCCGCCTCGGAAGCCGCGTTCAACAAGGAGCTGGCGCGCCAGCAGGGAGCGGCCAAATGACCGACCTGACCACTCGATCAGGCCGCATCGCCGCCCTGAAGGCCGCCGCCAAAGAGCGCGTGCTGATCCTAGACGGCTCCTGGGGCGTGATGTTCCAGAAGAAGAAGCTGTCGGAAGCCGACTACCGCGCCGAACGCTTCGCCGACTACGACGGCCAGATGAAGGGCAATAACGACGTCCTGTGCCTGACCCGCCCCGACCTGGTGGCCGAGCTGCATGACGCCTATTTCGCCGCCGGCGCCGACATCTCCGAGACCAACACCTTTTCCGGCACCACCATCGCCCAGGCCGACTATCGCCTCGGCGAGCAGGACGTCTGGGATATCAATTACGAAGGCGCGCGCATCGGTCGTTCGGTGGCCGACCGCTGGCTGAAGGAACACCCGGAAAAGCCGCGCTTCATCGCCGGCTCCATCGGACCGCTGAACGTGATGCTGTCGATGTCGTCGGACGTGAACGATCCCGGCGCGCGCAAGGTGACCTTCGACCAGGTCTATGAGGCCTATCGCCAGCAGGTCTCGGCCCTCTACGAGGGCGGTGTCGACCTGTTCCTGATCGAGACCATCACCGACACCCTCAACTGCAAGGCCGCGATCAAGGCGATCCTGGACCTGCGCGACGAGGGCCATGAAGAGCTGCCGATCTGGATCAGTGGCACCATCACCGACCGCTCGGGCCGCACCCTGTCGGGCCAGACGGCCGAAGCCTTCTGGAACTCGATCAAGCACTGCAAGCCGTTCGCCGTGGGCTTCAACTGCGCCCTGGGCGCTGATTTGATGCGCCCGCACATCGCCGAGATGGCCCGCATCGCCGACACCCTGGTCGCGGCCTATCCCAATGCCGGCCTGCCCAACGCCATGGGCGAATATGACGAGGAGCCGCACCAGACCGGCCACGCCCTGCACGAGTGGGCGACGGACGGCCTCGTGAACATCCTGGGCGGCTGCTGCGGCACCACGCCGGACCACATCCGTCACGTGGCGCAGGCCGTCGCCGGCGTCACCCCGCGTCAGATCCCCGAACGTCCCCGGGCCATGCGCCTGGCGGGCCTCGAACCCTTCGAACTGGTGGGCTGAGCATGACCGCCTGGGCTCCTGGACCCTTCGACAACGAAGAAGCCGCCGACTTCATCGAGGACCTCACCGAGGCCCCCGACTGGCGCATGGTGGTGACGCTGCTCGATCATGCCGCCGGCGTGACCGGCTATCTGGAAGAGGCCGAGGCGGAACTGGCCGTGGCCGCCGCCGCGGTGGTCGCCTCGTGTCTCGGCGCGGGCTCGGTGCTGCCGGACAGCCACGCCGACCTGAAGGACGCCCTCGGCAAGCCGCCTGAGGGCGCCGCCAACCTCGCCCGACGGGCCCTGGCCCGCGTGGTCGGCCCCGCTTCCGAACTTGATGAAACCTGGCAGGAGGGCGAGGACCACGATGCGTGGCTCACCCAGATCGCGGGGTTGCAAAGCTTGCTGGGTGGCAAGTCGTGAGAGCGCCCGACTGGTACGCCGATTGGCGTCACGACGCCTTTCACGAACTGATGACCAAGCAAGACGAGATGAACGAACGCTACCAGACCAAGGTTTGGCCGCGCTACGACTACGATCTCGACGCCGGTACGCTGACCTTCTCGGATCCTACCGGACCCAAGGTGATCGCTGACATTCAGGTCGTGGGTACGACCGCCACGAACGATTGGCTTTGGTCTTGGGCCAATTCGCATTGGCCACCGTCGTGCGTTGAAGACCTGCACCGCGTCAGGGCTTTCGGCGAGGAACATGGCATTGATGAGCTGATCTCCGAAACCTTGGAGAATGATGATCTCAACTCTCTGGGATGGGAGATGGCTGCTGTGTCCGCTCGGATACTTGGCGCCGTCGGCGCCTACCGACCGCCACGTGAAAGTGGCGGTGGGCTGTTTGTAATTTATCGCTCAATTAGGCTCGTAAGCTGATGCGCCCCGTCTTCGTCAATATCGGTGAGCGCACCAACGTCACCGGCTCGGCCAAGTTCAAGAAGCTGGTCGTGGAGGGCAACTACGGCGAAGCCCTGTCGGTGGCGCGCCAGCAGGTCGAGGCCGGCGCCCAGGTCATCGACGTCAACATGGACGAGGGCCTGCTCGACTCCAAGCTGGCCATGGTCACCTACCTGAACCTGATGGCGGCCGAGCCCGACATCGCGCGGGTGCCGGTGATGATCGACAGCTCCAAGTGGGAGGTGATCGAGGCGGGCCTGAAGTGCGTGCAGGGCAAGGCGATCGTCAACTCGATCTCCATGAAGGAGGGCGAAGAGAAGTTCATCGAGCAGGCCAAGCTTTGCCTGCGCTACGGCGCCGCCGTGGTGGTCATGGCCTTCGACGAGGTCGGCCAGGCCGACACCGCCGCCCGCAAGATCGAGATCTGCGAAAAGGCCTATCGCATCCTGGTCGACAAGGTGGGCTTCCCGCCGGAAGACATCATCTTCGACCCCAACATCTTCGCCGTGGCGACGGGGATCGAGGAGCACGACAACTACGCCGTCGACTTCATCGAGGGCACGCGCGAGATCAAGAAGCGCTGCCCCTATGCCCGGATCTCGGGCGGGGTGTCGAACGTCTCGTTCAGCTTCCGCGGCAACGAGCCGGTGCGCCGGGCCATCCACTCGGTGTTCCTGTACCACGCCATCGCGGCGGGCATGGACATGGGCATCGTCAACGCCGGCGACCTGCCGGTCTATGATGCGCTGGATCCCGAGCTGCGCGAGGCCGTCGAGGACGTGATCCTCAACCGCCCGCAGCGGACCAATGTCTCCAACACCGAGCGGCTGGTCGATCTGGCCCCGCGCTACAAGGGCGACAAGAGCCAGGTCCAGACCGCCAATCTGGAATGGCGCAAGGGCAGCGTGGGCGAGCGCATCACCCACGCCCTGGTCAACGGCATCACCGAGTTCATCAACGAGGACACCGAGGAGGCGCGCCTGTCGGTCGAGCGGCCGCTGCACGTCATCGAAGGCCATCTGATGGACGGCATGAACGTGGTCGGCGACCTGTTCGGTTCGGGCAAGATGTTCCTGCCGCAGGTGGTGAAATCGGCCCGCGTCATGAAGCAGGCCGTGGCCTGGCTGGAGCCTTTCATGGAGGCCGAGAAGGCCGGCAAGCCGCGCGAGCAGGCCGGCCGCATCCTGATGGCCACGGTCAAGGGCGACGTCCACGACATCGGCAAGAACATCGTCGGCGTGGTCCTGCAGTGTAACAATTACGAGGTCATCGACCTGGGCGTCATGGTGCCCGCCGATCGCATCCTCGACGAAGCCAAGAAGCATAACGTCGACATGATCGGCCTGTCGGGCCTGATCACCCCGTCGCTGGACGAGATGGTGTTCGTGGCCTCCGAGATGGAGCGCCAGGGCTTCACCATCCCGCTGCTGATCGGCGGCGCCACCACCAGCCGCACCCATACGGCGGTCAAGATCGAGCCGGCCTATCACAAGGGCTCGACCACCTATGTGCTCGACGCCAGCCGGGCGGTGGGCGTGGTCTCGGGCCTGTTGTCGGCCAGCGAGCGCGACCGCCTGCAGGCCGAGACGCGGGCCGAATATATCCGCATCCGCGAGCAGTATGCGCGAGGCCAGACAGCCAAGGCCCGCACCGGCATCGCCGAAGCCCGCCAGAAGAAGTTCGCCATCGACTGGGCGGGCTATGTTCCGCCCAAGCCGGCCTTCCTCGGCACGCGCACCTTTGAGCCGACGCTGGCCGAGCTGGTGCCGTTCATCGACTGGTCGCCGTTCTTCGCCAGCTGGGAGCTGATCGGCCGCTTCCCGCAGATCCTGGAAGACGACGTGGTCGGCGAGGCCGCCACCGAGCTCTATCGCGAAGCCCGCGAGATGCTCGACAAGGTGGTCGCTGAAAAGTGGTTCGGGGCGAAGGGCGTGATCGGCTTCTGGCCGGCCCAGGCCCAGGGCGACGACATCGTGCTCTATACCGACGACACCCGCACCGCCGAGCTGTCGCGCCTTCACACCCTGCGCCAGCAGATGGACAAGGGCGCCGGCAAGACCAATGTCGCGCTGTCGGACTTCGTGGCCCCGATCGGGCAGGGCGCCGACTATGTCGGCGGCTTCGCCGTCACCGCCGGCCATGGCGAGGACGAGATCGTCAAGCGCTTCAAGGACGCCGGCGACGACTACAGCGCCATCATGGCCAGCGCCCTGGCCGACCGCTTGGCCGAAGCCTTCGCCGAGTGGCTGCACTACAAGGCCCGGGTCGAGCTGTGGGGCTACGCCCCCGACGAGTCCGCCGACGCCGACGTGATGATCGCCGAGAAGTATCAGGGCATCCGCCCCGCGCCCGGCTATCCGGCCCAGCCCGACCACACCGAAAAGGGCACGCTGTTCACCCTGCTCGACGCGACCGAGCAGACCGGCATGATCCTGACCGAGAGCTACGCCATGAGCCCCGGCGCCGCCGTGTCAGGCCTCTATTTCAGCCACCCCAAGAGCCACTATTTCGGCGTCGGCAAGGTGGATCTGGACCAGGTCGAGGACTATGCCCGCCGCAAGGGCTGGGACTTGGCCAAGGCCGAGAAATGGCTGGCGCCGATCCTGAACTACGATCCCGGCGCGAAGGCGCGCGAGGTGGCGGCTTAGGCGGCGGCCTGATCTGCCTTTAGCGTCTTTCCGGATCGAGGCTGTCGCGTGCCGAGGTCAGCGCTGCGGTCAGGGCCTTGTTGAGGGCGGATCGGCCCGCGAGTTTCCAGCCGAGATCCAGCCAGAACTTGGCCGCGCCCGTCATCAGACCCTGCCACAGGCGCTTGAAGATACCGCTAGAGGCGGCTTGCGAGATCACATTGTCCCGAAACTGTTTGTAGAGGCTCTCAAACCGCGTGTTGAACAGACCCGAAAGGCGTTTGATCTCGGCGTCTGTCAGGGCTTTCCAGGGCCAGGCGGGTTCGGGCTGCGGGTGGTCCGCCGAACCGCGCAACGGAATGATCGGGCGGTGCGGGCCATTCGCCCTCTGGATCACGTCCGCAGCAGGACACTCGGCTCTGCCCAGAAACAAGCTATGGCCCACGGGCAGGGCGAAATGGTTCCTGAGGAACGCTTGGGCATTGCGGCGGCCAAGCAGGAAATCATGCTCGCGATAAGCGCGATGCGCGAAGCCCAGGATCGCCCGCAAAGGCGAGGTCATCAGGCTCTTCGATGGTCCCCAGGCGACCCCTGGCTGGGTGGGGTGATCGCGGGACGGACTGATCATGAAGCGGCTGTAGGTCGTCTCGTCCTTGATCTGGGCAAGGTCCAGAGCCCCCAGCCGGGATTGGGCGATCGGGCCCATGACCATGGCCAGGAGGGCGCCGACGAGACCTGGCGGATCGCTGGGCGTCGATGCGGTCTCGTCGACCAGAGGATCGATCAGGATGACCGCGCGCCGCGCTTCCAGGCCGCTCTGGGGGTTTCGCCCCCGGGCGCCGGCCAGGCGGGCGTGGGCGATGTCGAACGGCGCATTGTTGAACACGCCGCCGTCGGTGGCGGTGAAGGCGTAGTTGACGGGCCGCGTCGGAGACCATGCGGGGAGGTCCACGACCGCCGCCGCGGGCAGCGGCTGGGTGCGCCAGAAGCTGCCGCGCCAGTCATAGGCGTCGGCGAGCTGGTGGACCTGCTGGGGCGGAAACACCAGCGGGATTGAAGAGCTGGCCACGGCGGTGACGCCGAAAACGTTCCAGGTTGCATGATGGGGGAAGTCGTTGGGGTCCAGAACATGGGCGTCCGGCGCTGGGCCATGGGCGTCCGCCGTTCCGCCCGACGCCGACAGGTCCAGCGCGAAAGCCAGGTGATCCTTGTGCATCGTATAGCGTTCAACAGCGCCGGCCTGTGCAGCCGTATTGTTGAAGTCCAGGGCAAAGGGCACGCCCCTTAGATTGCCTACGGTGATGCGCACGTCGAGCGGAGTCGTCGCCCAGTCTCGCCCTTCGGCGAAAGGGCGCTGGGCCAAAGCCGCGAAGACCTCCTCACGAATATCGACTGGAGCGGCGTGAAAAAGGGCGCCGGTCTGTGCGTCGGGATGGGACAGCAGGCGATCCAGCGAGATCTTGTCCACCCAGGCGCTGAACAGCGGATTCTGGTTGCGATCCTGAGCCTCCGCCGGCGGCTTGAGCTGGGTCCAGACTCGTGGGTCCATGGCCGGCGGGCAGTCGCGGGCGATCATCAGACTGGTGAGCGCAACGCCCAGTCCGCCGGCGGAGGTGCCTGTCAGATTGCGCAGGACGACCCTGTGCGACGGGGTGTCCCCATTTTCTCGCGCGGCCTGCCAACAGCTGAAGGCCTCGACGATGAAGTCCAGGACGCCGGCGATATAGGCCCCTGTCGAGGTGCCGCCGGCTGCGGCGAGAGCGATCTCGAACACTCCGTCGGAGGGCGGTCGCGTATCTGGAAAGTGCTGTTCGAGATCGGCTTGGTTCGCTGGATCGTAGGCCCTGACCATGGCGTATCCTCCCCCTAGCGTTAACCAATTGTATGGCTGAAGGGTTGTCAACCTTTGCGCTAGCGAGCAGCGTTCGCCCCTTCGCTAGCGGCGTTCCAGGGGCGCTGCCATTTGCGACGGATTGGGGGGGGGGCGGCGACTCCGCTTGATCAATCTGGCCGCCCGTATGTGAAAAATCTTGCGCAGTAAGGGATTCAGCAACCCGTCGCGTGAACAGATGCGTCCGTCGGTCGGGACGAACGTATGAACCGCAACAATATCGAGCTGAAGATCTTCGGCCTGATCGTGGGCATGGCTGCGGCCATGGTCCTGCTGGCGGCTGGCCTGTTGTTCACCGCCACGCGTCAGGCCGACCTGCGCGAGCGTCAGTACGAACAGACCCTGGTCGGCAACGGCCTGCGCCAGCGCGGCAAGGAAGTTCAGGCCACCCTCAATCCCTATGTCATCTGGGATGAGGCGATCCACAAGCTGGACAATGATTTCGATCTGGCCTGGGCCAACCAGAACATCGGGACGTCGATCGGCGGCGCCCTGGGCTACAGTGTCGTCTTCGTGCTCGACGCCGATAACAGGCCCATCTACGGCCACATGAACGGCACCGATGTCTCGCCGGAATCCTTCAGCCTGTACGCCGCCCAGACCCAGCGGCTGATCGACAGGGTCCGAGCGATCGAAACCGACCCGGCCAAGGTCGCCAAGATCCGCGCCGTCCACGTCACCCGGGTCGAACTGATCGGCAGCGAGCCGGTGATGATCACGGTGTCCCTGGTGCGTCCGGACCTGAAGGCCAAGACGCGCGGCGCTCGCGCGCCGCTGGTGGTTTCGGGCATGCCCGTGGCCAGCAGCGTGGTGAACGCCTTCTCCGAACGCTTCCTGCTCAAGAACGCGCGCATCGAAATCATCCCCGCCAGCCAGATCAAGGGCGAGAACGCCCAGGCCCTGATGGGGCGGGCGCCGGACGGCCGCGGCATCGTGCTGCGCTGGGATCCCCGCAAGCCGGGCGCCGAGCTGTTGCAGCAGGCTACCCCCATCCTGGCCCTGGCCGCCCTGGCCGCCGGCATCGGCGCGGTGATGCTGTTCCGCGTCACGCGTCGCGCCGCCAAGAAGCTGTTGCTGAGCGAGGCCGAGGCCAAGCACCTGGCCCTGCATGATCCCCTGACGGGCCTGGCCAACCGCACCCTGTTCACTGACCGCCTGATCCACGCCCACGCCCTGCTACGGCGCAAGCCCGGCTATCTGGGCGTGCTGTGCGTCGATCTGGACCGGTTCAAGGAGGTCAACGACAGCTACGGCCACGACGCCGGCGATCAGGTGATCCGCGAGGTCGCCCGTCGTCTGCAGGTCATCTGCCGCGAGACCGACACCATCTGCCGTCTGGGCGGCGACGAGTTCGCCATCATCCAGCCCGACACCACGCCCGCCGGCTGCGCCACCCTGGCCCAGCGCGTGGTCGAGGGACTGTCGGGCGATCTGGACCTCAGCATCGGCCGGGCCGAACTGTCGTGCTCGGTGGGTGTGGCGGTGGTGTCCGACGCCGACCACGGCCAGGCCGAGATGCTGCGTCAGGCCGACGTGGCCCTGTACCGCGCCAAGGAAGCCGGTCGCGGTCGCTACTGCTTCTTCGAGCCGGAGATGGACGCCGCCCTGCGCCTGCGCAAAGGCCTGGAGCGCGACCTGCGCGCCGCCATCGACCAGGAACGCCTGACCGTCGCCTATCAGCCCCTGACCGACGCGCGCGGCGTCATCCAGGGCGTCGAGGCCCTGGCGCGCTGGCATGATCCCGAGCGCGGCGACATCTCGCCCGCCATCTTCATTCCGCTGGCCGAGTCGACGGGCCTGATCGCCGCCATCGGCCGGTCGGTCTTCCGCCGCGCCTGCTATGACAGCCTGCGCTGGTCGGGGCTGGAGGTTTCGGTCAACGTCTCGGCCCTGCAGCTGTCGGCTCCGGGCTTTGTCGACGAGATCGAGCAGATCCTGGCCGAGACCGGGGCCCAGGCGTCCGGCTTCGTGCTGGAGATCACCGAGACGGCCCTGCTGAAAGACAGCGACGGCGTTCACGACGCCCTGCGCCGCATCAAGCGCCTGGGCTTCCGTCTGGCGCTGGACGACTTTGGCACCGGCTATGCCAGCCTGGCCTATCTGCGCCGCCATCCGATCGACAAGCTGAAGATCGACCGCTCGTTCGTCTCAACCCTGTCGCCCGACGGCGAGGTCACCTCGGTGGCCGGCGCCATCATCAGCCTGGCCAAGTCGCTGGGCCTGAAGACCACGGCCGAGGGCGTCGAGACGCAGGCCCAGTTCGACACCCTGGTGAAGCTGGGCTGTGTCGAATTCCAGGGTTTCCTGCTGGCCCGTCCCATGCCCGCCGAAGACATCGCCGCCGCCTGCGACGCTCGCCAGGCGCTGGCGAACGCCGCCAAGGTCTCGGCCCGCCAGCGTCGCTAGACGCCTTCGCAAAGGAAGGCTGGCCAACCGGCGTTCTTCCACGGCATCCTGCCTCTCAACGGAGGCGCTGACCTCCGAGCACGGGAGGGATGCGGCGTGGACTATCAAGGCATAAGTCGGCGGGGCCTGGGGGCCATGGCTCTGGGCGGAGCAGCCGTGGGCCTGTCGGCTTGCGAGAACAGGCCGGACACCGAGCTTGATCCCAAATCCCGGCAATTCCCGCAGGACTTCATCTGGGGCGTGGCCTCGGCGGCCTTTCAGACCGAGGGCGCTCAGGCCGTCGATGGGCGGGGACCCAGTGTCTGGGACCTGTTCGAGAAGAAGCCGGGCATTGTCGCCGACGGGTCCGACGCCACCGTGGCCACCGACAGCTACCGCCGCTACGCCGACGATGTGGATCTGATCGCCGGGGCGGGGCTGGATGCCTATCGCTTCTCGATCTCCTGGTCGCGGGTGCTGCCGACGGGCGAGGGGGCGATCAATCCGGCGGGCCTGGACCACTATTCGAAGATGGTCGACGCCATGCTGGCCAAGGGGATCACGCCCTACGCCACGCTGTTCCACTGGGACCTGCCCCAGGCGCTGCAGGACAAGGGCGGCTGGAAGAACCGCGACACGGCCCTGCGCTTCGCCGACTACGCCCATGCGGTGGTCGACCGGCTGGGCGACCGGCTCAAGCACTATATCGCGCTCAACGAGGCGGCGGTTCATGCGGTGTTCGGCCATGTGCTGGGCGAGCACGCGCCGGGGCTGAAGGACATGGATCTGCTGGGGCCGACCGTCCACCACATGAACCTGGCCCAGGGGCTGGCGATGCAGGCGTTGCGGGCCGGGCGGAGCGACCTGTCGGTGGGCACCACCATGGCGCTGCAGCCGTGCCGGCCGGCGGGCGGCCAGCTGGCGTTCTGGAACCGCCTGGCGTCGGATGGCCTGGACGCGCTGTGGAACGGCGCGTGGCTCGATCCCCTGTTCAGGGGAACCTATCCCAAGGAACTGCAAGACCTGCTGAAGCCTGGTGTGGTTCGCGACGGCGACATGGCCGCCATCCGTCAGAAGGTCGACTTCCTGGGGGTGAACTATTACGCGCCGGCCTATGTGCGGCTGGACCTGTCCTCGCCCAGCAAGATCGCGCCCGCCAATCCGCCCAAGGGCGCGGAGCTGGACGCCTTTGGCCGTCACATCGACCCGTCGGGTCTGTTCCAGGTGCTGGAGACGGTGCGCCGCGACTATGGCAATCCGCCGGTGCTGATCACCGAGAACGGCTGCTCCGACCCGTTCAGCAAGGGGCCGGCGGTGATCGACGATACGTTCCGGATCAACTATCTGCGCCGGCATCTGGAAGCGGTGCTGGCCGCGCGCGAGGCGGGCTCGCCCATCGGCGGCTATTTCTGCTGGACCCTGCTCGACAATTTCGAGTGGGACCTCGGCTACACGTCCAAGTTCGGCCTGGTGGCGCACGACCGGGCCACCGGCGTGCGCACGCCCAAGGCGTCCTATGGATGGTTCAAGGCCCTGGCGGCAAGCGGGGCGCTGCCGGTCAAGCCGTAGCGGGTACGACGACTACCTATGATCAAAAAAGGCTGTCATCCCGGACAAGCCCGGCGAAAGCCGGGCGCAGATCCGGGACCGCCGGAAGCGCTGAGTTCAGGCGTCGGTCCCGGATCTTCGCGCTTCGCGCTTGTCCGGGATGACAACCGTTTTTGATCAGATGCAATGACCCACCCTTCAGGGTTGGGCGTCAGTCCGGCTTGCAGACCAGCACATCCTTGCCGTCGCGCTTGGCGGGGTCCAGGCGGCCGGGGCAGGGCTTGGGATTTGCGAAGTCGATGATGAACTCCGCCTTGGCCGAGGCGGCGGGCTTGGGCGCCGTCGGTTTGGCGGCGACCGGTTTCGTCGCGACCTTGGTTGCTGGCGGCTTGGCGACCGGCGTGGCCACGGGCGCGGGCTTGGGCGCCTCGGTCACCACTGGTTCAGACGGCGCGGCCTGTTCAACAGCGGGCGCCATCTCGGGCGCGGGAACCGGTTCCGGCAGGGCCTCGACGGCCGAGGCCGGGGCCTGTTCGATCGGCTTGGCGGCGTTGTAGATCAGGGCCTTGCCCAGGATGTTGGACTTCTTCTCAAGGGCCTTGGCGCGGGTTTCGCAGTCGCCGGGCGGGGACCAGCTCATCCACACCTGGGCCAGGCGCGCCTTGTTGGCCGAATCCGCGCCGCTCCAGACCGAGCGGCCCTTCTTGACGGCCGCGCCGCCATATTCCGAGATCGGGCGCGGGCTGGCCTTTTCGGCCGCCGTGATCGCCGCGGTGAACACCTTCATGTCGGCGCGGGCCTGGGCGCGCATCTCGGGATAGGTCTTCAGCGAGGCCGCGACGCCGTCGGGACCGGGAAAGGCCTTCTCGATGCGGGTCACTTCCGGCATCACCTGATCGTAGAGATCGACATAGCCGCCCAGAGCGCCATAGCACCACGCGACATAGCCATAGTCGTCGCTGGGCGGCGTGGCGGCGGGAGCGATCGGCGCCTGGCCCATCATGGCCAGGGCGAGGAAGAGGGCGGTCGCCATGCGGGCGGAAGTCCTTTTGAGATCTGTGACGCTTTGACTAGAGCATTTCGGGGCGGAATGGGACCACAGCATGGCGCCTTTGGCGTCAGCACGATCCCAAGCTGGGCCATAACGGGCGACGGCGTGAAAGGCTCCCTCATGAATTCGGGTTCATCCGGCCGCCCGCGGGGTGGGGACCGCGACAGAATATGTTAGAAGACCGACAGAGAGCGTGATCCGTATCGCGTTGTCGCGCGTACCTGTCCTGTCATCACCTCGCCACCCTTCTGGGCTTTCACCGCTTCCATGACCTTCTGGCGCAACATCGCAACCATAGCCGCGCGCCGGCTTGACCTGGCCGAGTGCCCGGACTGTCCGGCGGGTCTGCCGGGCGAGGATCCGGCGTTCTCGACGGCGGTGACAGCGCTGGGCGCCAAGCTGGCCAAGGCCGACGGCCGCGCCGACGGGCACGAGTTCGCCGCCTTCAGCGAGGTGTTCCAGCCTGATCCGGCCTCGGAAGACAATATCCACCGGCTGTACGACCTGGCGCGCCAGACGACGCATGGGTTCGAGAGCTATGCCAAGCGTCTCGCCAAGCGCTATCGCACCTGTCCCCAGATCCTCGAGGACGTGGTCGACGGCCTGTTCCACATCGCCAAGGCCGATGGCGTGGTGAGCCAGGACGAGCTGGACTATCTGGAGCGGGTGGCCGACCTCTTTGGTCTCTCGTCGCTGGCTTTCCGCCGGCTGCGCGCCGTGCATCTGGGGGCGGACGCCCACGATCCGTATATGATCCTGGACGTCGCGCACGACGCCGACGACGCCACGGTGCGTTCGGCCTGGAAGATAGCCCTGTCCTCGGCGCACCCCGATCGCGCCCGCGCCCGGGGTCTGCCCAGCGAGTTCATCGAGGTGGCCGAGGCCAAGTCGGCGGCGATCAACGAGGCCTTCAGCACCGTGATGCGCGAGCGTCGCGAGCTGGGTCTAGCCACCGCCGGTTGACCCGCGCGGCGCGAGTCGCGGACCGGGACACTATGTCTCGGGCGAAATGGGCTTTTCAGATCGATCACGCGGGTGTTGAGTTGACCTTCAGCGTCCGTGAACCAACCTTGTTGACCATACGTGCTGAGTTGCAGCCCTAGGCTGGAAAGGGACGATCAATGACGGGTTCGACCACGATGACCGGCGGTTCTGCTCTGCGCAGCCTTGCATGGCTGGCCGGTGCGCTGGCGACCTCCGCCGCTGTCGTCATCGGTTCGGTGCTCGCCGTCGTCTTCGCCGCCACGGTGGTGGTCATCGGTTTCATGGGCAGCGCGCTGTTTGGTCTGGTGGCTCTGGCCCTGCGGGCCCGACGCACCGTTCAGGCCAAGACCAGCAGCGATCCGACCCTGATCGAAGCCCGCAATGTCGGCGGCCATTCCTGGGTCGCCTACGGCTGGAACGACCGGCCCTAGTCTCCAACAGCTGATTTCCCGCCTTCCCCAACGTCGCCCTTGCGGCGCGCGTCGGTGTGGCCGATGTTGCTTTCAAACAAGCGTTGGGAGGCGAGCATGATCGGTGTAGTGGCGACCTTGAAGGTCCAGGTCGAAAAGACCTCTGAATTTGAAGCGGTGTTCCTGGATCTGGCGGCCAAGGTGAAGGCCAATGAGTCGGGCTGCCTGCTTTACCAGCTGACCAAGTCCAAGACCGAAGCCGGCGTCTACAAGGTGCTGGAACTGTACGCCTCGATGGATGACCTGAAGGCCCACGGCGGCACCGACTATTTCAAGGCCGGCGGCGCGGCGATGGGGCCGTTCATGGCCGGTCGTCCCGAGATCGAATATCTGGACGCGGTGGAGTAGCAGCCATGGATCTCGCCTTTTCGCCTGAAGACCTGGCCTTCCAGCAGGAAGTCCGTGACTGGATCGCCGGCGCCTATGATGACGATCTGCGCCGGCAGATGAGCCAGTCTAAGAACGGCTATCTGGACAAGGCCGGCCAGGTGAAATGGCAGAAGAAGCTGGCCGAACGCGGCTGGGCCGCGCCCGACTGGCCGGTGGAGTGGGGCGGCTGCGGCTTCACTGCTTCGCAGCGCTATATCTTCAACATGGAGCTGAGCCTGGCGGGCACGCCCAATCCTTCGCCCATGGGCCTGAAGATGTGCGCGCCGGTGATCCTGGCCTTCGGCACCGAGGAGCAGAAGAAGCAGCACCTGCCGCCGATCCTGTCGTCCGACATCTGGTGGTGCCAGGGCTATTCGGAGCCGGGCTCGGGCTCTGACCTCGCCAGCCTGCAGATGAAGGCCGAGCGCGACGGCGACGACTATGTGCTGAACGGCTCCAAGATCTGGACCACCCAGGCCCAGTGGGCCGACTGGATGTTCTGCCTGGTGCGCACCTCGACCGAGGGCAAGCCGCAGAACGGCATCAGTTTCCTGCTGCTGCGCATGGACAGCCCCGGCATCCAGATCAAGCCGCTGCCCACCCTGGACGGCCCGGCCGAGGGTGAGCAGGAGATCAATCAGGTCTTCTTCGACAATGTCCGCGTGCCCGTCGCCAACCGCATCGGCGAGGAAAACAAGGGCTGGACCTACGCCAAGTACCTGCTCGAGTTCGAGCGCGGCAACGCCTACGCGCCCGGCCTGATGAACATGATCCGCAAGGTGCGCAAGATCGCGACGCTGGAGCTGGCTGACGACGGTGGCCGCCTGATCGACGATCCGGACTTCCGCTCCAAGATCGCCAATCTGGAAATCTCGGTCGAGGCGCTGAACGCTGCCGAGCTGCGGATCTTCTCGGGCAAGAGCGCCGGCAAGGCGGTCGGTCCGGTGTCGTCGATGCTCAAGTGCGTGGGCTCCGAAGCCCAGCAGGCGATCACCGAGCTGACCCTGGAAGCGGTCGGAACCTATGCCGCGCCGTTCGTGCGCGACACCTGGGCGCCGACCAACGAAAAGCGGGCGGGTCCCGACTATGCCGCGCCGGCCGCGCCCAGCTATTTCAGCTATCGCAAGGCCTCGATCTATGCCGGATCCAACGAGATCCAGCGCAACATCATGGCCAAGATGGTGCTGGGGCTCTGAAAGTAGGCGTCCTTCGGCGCTCGCGAAGTGGGCTTCGAGGGACGCATGGCTTCTCAACCAGGCACAGGATCGGTTGCAGATTTTCTGCATAGTCCTTAATCGCAACCCGCTTCATAACGTTCGCAACACCGACCCTCCTTCGGAGCGCCCATGGCCCTCGACGCCCTCTTCAAGCCGTTTGAATTCAAGTCGCTGAAAATGCCCAACCGGGTGGTGATGGCGCCGATGACCCGTTCGTTCTCGCCCGGCGGCGTGGCCACCGACGATGTGGCCGCCTATTACCGTCGGCGCGCCGAGAACCAGGTCGGCCTGATCATCACCGAAGGCACGGGCGTGGCCCGTGACGCCTCGCTGAACGACGCCAATGTCCCGCGCTTCCATGGCGAGAAGGAACTGGCGGCCTGGAAAAAGGTGGTCGACGAGGTCCACGCTGTCGGCGGCCTGATCGCCCCGCAGCTGTGGCACGTGGGCGCCGCCAAGGGTAAGGACGTCCTGGGCAAGATTGACAGCCCCTCGGGCCTGTCCAAGAAGGGCGGCAATCCCTTCACCGAGCCGATGACCGACGAGGAGGTGGCCGACACCATCGCCGCCTTCGCCGACGCCGCTCGCAACGCCAAGCTGCTGGGCTTTGACGCGATCGAGCTGCACGGCGCCCACGGCTATCTGATCGACCAGTTCTTCTGGGAAGGCACCAATGTTCGCGGCGACGCCTTCGGCGGCCCGACGATCGGCGATCGCAGCAAGTTCGCCGCCGAGATCCTGAAGGCCGTTCGCGCCGCCGTGGGTCCCGACTATCCGGTGATCATCCGCCTGTCGCAGTGGAAGCAGCAGGACTATGCCGTCAAGAACGCCGAGACGCCGCAGCTCCTGGAAGCCTGGCTGTCGCCCCTGGCCGACGCCGGCGCCGATATCTTCCATTGCTCGCAACGCCGCTTCTGGGAGCCGGAGTTCGAAGGCAGCGACCTGAACTTCGCCGGCTGGGCCAAGAAGCTGACCGGCGCCCCGACCATCACGGTCGGCTCGGTGGGCCTGTCGGGCGAGTTCATCGCGGCCTTCGGCGGCGAAGGCAGCCAGCCGGCCTCGATCGACGGTCTGCTGGAACGCCTGGATCGCGGCGAGTTCGATCTGGTCGGCGTGGGCCGCGCCCTGCTGCAGGATCCGGAGTGGGTCGTGAAGATCCGCGAGGGCCGCAACGACGAACTGAAGAGCTTCGAACGCGAAGCCCTGGGCGTTCTTTACTAGGGCCTATCCCCCCTGTTCCGGGGCTGTCCAACTGGACGGCCCCGGCCCATGGTCGCGCTATCGGACGAGCCGCATTCCGCCGCTCCCGAGCGGAGGCGCGTCATGACCTGGTTGCCCTATATCGCCGGCCTGTTTGCGATGTCGGCGCTTATCCTGCTGGTCATCGGGGCTTTGCTGAGGGACTAGGCGTTGAAGTTGAGCTTCAGCCCAGGCCTCGGCCAGCGCGTCTTGTAGAGCTTGCCGGTCCCCGAGGCCGTGATCCACGCATCGCGCATGTCGGCCCCGCCAAAGCAGATGTTGGTGACGATCACGTCTGGGATCGCGAAATGCTCGGTCGAGCCGTCGGTATCAAAGGCGGTGATCCCGCCAGTGATGATGGTCGCCACGCAGACCTTGCCGCCGGCCTCGACCGCCAGACTGTCCAGAAGTTGATAGCCCGGCAGGTTGCAGACCACATTGCCGGGCGCGAAGCCGGCCGTCGGGGCCAGGACGCCGGGTTCGGCGATGTCGAACGACCATAGGCGCCCCAGGCTGGTGTCGGCCATGTAGACGGTCTTCTCGTCGGGCGAGAGGCCCACGCCGTTGGGCGAGACAAAGTGGTCGCGCTGCCGGGTGATCTTCGAGCCATCGGTCAGGGCGTAGTACAGCGCGCCGAACTTGCGGCCCTCGGGCGTGCTGCAGCCGTGGTCGGTGAACCAGAACCCGCCCTGTCTGTCGAACACCAGGTCGTTGGGTCCCACCAGGGCCTTGCCGTCACATTCGGTGTAGAGCGTGGTGATCGCGCCGGTCGCCAGATCCACCCGCTGGATAGAGCCGCCCGTGTGGCTCGGGGGCGTGGGGCCGGGCACGTTCAGGCCGCCCATGTCGATGAACTGGAAGCTGCCGCCGTTGTTGGTGACATAGATCGCGCCGTCCGGGCCGATGGCCGCGCCGTTGGGACCGCCGCGGGTCTGCGCGACCGTCTGGCGCTGGCCGTCCGGGGTGATCCTGCTCAACCGCTGGCCCTGGATCTCGGTGAGGATCACCGAGCCGTCGGCCATGGCGATGGGGCCTTCCGGAAACAGCAGGCCTTCGGCCACCAGTTCGATGTCCATCACGTCTCTCCCTGTGCGCCTCTGACGGGCGGATGAGAGACTATAAGCGCCGGTTTGGATGCGGGGCTAGGATGACCCAAGGGCAGCGCTTGGCGCGGCCGCGCCGGGAGCAAGGGCTCGCGTCACCGCAGCGATCAGGCTTTCGCGGTGGATGGGCTTGGCGACGTGGTCGTTCATGCCCGCCAGCCGGCAGCGCGTGATCTGTTCGGGCATGACATCGGCGCTGAGGGCGATGATCGGCGTGCCGGCCACCGCGCCGGGCAGGGCCCGGATGGCGCGTGTGGCGGCCAGACCGTCCATGTTGGGCATGTGGACATCCATCAGGATCAGGTCGAAGCCGCCATCGCGCGCCGCAGCCACGGCCTGGACGCCATCCTCGGCGGTGGTGACGACGCAGCCGGCCAGGGTCAGCAGGGCGTGGCCCAGTTCCCGGTTCATCGGATGGTCGTCGACCAGCAGCACGCGAGACGCCCCGGGCATGACCCTGTCCTGGCTGCCGGCGCCGAGCGCTGCGGGCGCCACGACCGGCGTCGCCGGCAGCGTGATCCAGAACCGCGAGCCCTGGTCCGGAACACTGTGGACCCCGATCTGGCCGCCCATCTGGTTGATCAAGGCCTTGCTGATCGCCAGACCCAGACCCGCGCCGCCATAGCTGCGGCTGATCGAGCTGTCGGCCTGGCTGAAGCGCTGGAACAGGCGCGACTGCACTTCGGGCGCGATGCCGATGCCGGTGTCGGCGATCTCGAAGCGGAGGGTTCCGGTCGACGCGTCCAGATCCATGCGCGCCGAGACCTCGCCGGCGGCCGTGAACTTCACCGCGTTGGCCAGCAGGTTCAGCAGCACCTGGCCCAGGCGCACCTCGTCCAGGGCGAAGACCGCCGGCTGATCCGTTTCGTCGCCATGCAGGGTCACGTTCAGGCGCAGGCCCTTGGCCTCGGCGACGGGCGCGACGATCGCCACGGCGTCGCCCAGCAAGCGCGCGGGGGAAGCGGGCGCCAGGTTCAGATCCATTCGCCCCGCCTCGACCTTGGCGAAGTCCAGCAGGTCATTGACGATCTCGGCAAGGGATCGCCCGGCGCGGCCGATCAGGTCCAGCCGGCGGCGGCTCTCGGCCGAGAGGCCGGGATCGTCGGCGACCAGGCCCGCAAAGCCCAGCACGCTGTTGAGCGGGGTGCGGATCTCATGGCTGATCGTCGCCAGGAAGTCGGACTTGGCGGCGTTGGCGGCGATGGCCCGCGCCTGGGCGGCCCGCGCGACGGCCTGGCCACGCAACAGCAGGGTCTGCAGCCGGGCCTGGCGGCTGAGCGCCAGGGCCGCAACCATGCAGACCCCGTAAAGGACGATGTGGAACATCAGCGCCTGATGCAGCGGCGGCAGGGCGATGGCGGGATCTATGCCGGTCTTGCGCAGCACCGCAGGGATGGTGGCCGCCAGCGAGGCGGTGATCACCAGGGCCACGGCGCGCGGCCCGCCCCGGAACACCGCCAGCAGCGCGGGCGCGAACAGCAGCGACTGCAGGAGCGGCTGGGTCGAGAACACGGCGGCGGCGGTCAGCGCGGCGATCAGGGCCATTCCGGCGGCTTCAAGCGGCTGTACGCGGAAGCCGCGCATCAGGCGGGCGTCGAGCAGGATCAGCACCGTGGGCAGGGCCAGGGCCATCCCCAGCACATTGGGCATCGTCCAGTCGTTCAACCCCGTCCAGACCGCCTGCCCGCGTTGAACGGCCAGCAGCCCGCTGATCGCCACCGAGGAGACGGTGGTCAGGAGCGCAGAGATCGCGACCAGCAAGGTCAGGCTGCGCATGTCGCGCACGCGGCTGGGCAGCCGAAGCATCCGCAGCACCCAGGCGATGGCCGCCGCCTGGAGCGTGTCGAGGGTGGTGAGCAGAAGCAGTTGCGGCGGTGGGCTGCCGGTCGAAAATTCGATCAGCATGTGCAGCAAGGCGGTCAGGCCCAGAAGCGTCCAGCGATCCTTGCGGTCCATGACCAGCAGGCCGGCGACCAGGACCGCGTTGGCCGTCCAGATCGTGGGCAGGCCATGGGTCGCCCCGGCCAGCAGCAGGCTGTAGCCCATGCATCCGGCGTAGGCGAGCGAGAGGCCCACGAGCCTGCGCCAGTTTGCCGACACTCTGTCGAGATTTACGCTTTTGGACACACCGACCTTCTCTGACCGCTGCGCAACGTGACGCCAAACCGTCGGCTTTTCGTTAAGCGCTGTTGCGGCGGGGTGTCGCGGGTCAGGCTCGATCTAGCTGCCCAAGCCAAGAAGGATGATCGCCACCAGAAACAGCACCAGGGCGATGGCGCAGAAAATCAGTAGCAGAAAGGTTCGCCAGACCGCCGAGAACGTGGACAGGCCGTAGGCGCCTTTCAGTTGGGCAAACATGTGAGCGGGCGGCGCCATCAAGGCGATCGGGAGCACGAAGCCGCTGACCCAGGGCAGTTGGCCAAGCAGGCTCAGCGCCATGCTCATCATCGCCATGAAGGTCAGTGAGTACAGTACAAATACGCCATGATCATAGAGCGTAAATCCACGCTTCCAGAGAAACAATATCGCCATAAAGGGTATGGAAAGCGGAACCAGAAGAAACGAGAATTTGTAGAGAGTCTGCTGCAATTTATAGAGGGCGAGATCAGGGTTCGCCAACTTCTTGAGGATCTTTTTGTTTGTTTCTTTGCCGCCGACGACCTGAATCTTGACGTCTTCTTTCGTCACGGCGTCGCGCATCTTGGCTTGCCAACTGCCGGGCGTCAGACCATCCGGGCGGGGGGCCGCCTTCGCCTCCATTTGCAGCTGTGTCACCCTGTTGCTGGCCTCGGCCAGATCATCGGCCGCCTCGTCCAGATCCTCCGTGGCCTTGGCCAGCAGCGCTTTTGCCTCCGCGGCTTCTGACGGGCTGGCGGTCGCCACGTCCTTCTGAGCCTCGGCGAACTCACTCTTGGCCCGGGCGATCGCTTCGTGGGCGGTGGCGACCGACTGGCGCGCCGCCGTCTCGCTGTCGTGGGTGGCGGCCATCTTGAAGGCCTTGTCGCCGCCAAAGCTCAGGATGAAGAACATCAGAAAGATCGTGAACAGGAACAGGCCCAGCGGCGAAACATACCGCGACCGCTTGCCTTCGACCCACTCGCGCGTCAGGCGGCCGGGATTGCCGACCAGCAGGGGCACGGTGCGCCAGATACGCCCGTCGAAGTGCATCACGCCGTGCAGAAGTTCCTCGCCCAGATGCAGCAGTGAGCGGTGAACGTGGGTCGGCTGGCCGCAGTGGGCGCAGAAGTTGCCGCTGACGGTCTGGCCGCAATCGGTGCAGGCGCCGGAATGAGCCTCGCCCGCCTTGCCCTGCGGCTTTTCCAGCGCGCTGCCCACCAGTCCGCCGGTAACCGCCCCGCCGGCTGCATCCATGTCGATCATCAGTCCGCCCTCTGCCCCGCGCCGTCTCTGCCCCGCGCCGGCGCGATCGTCAAAAGATTCGCCTCGCCCTGGGGCGCGTGGAGCGGATTCTAGCGGCGCTCGAGCACTCGGAAGATGAAAGCATGGTCATCGCCATCGCCGGCCGGGTGTGTTTCGCGGCGGACCTCGACCCAGGCGGCCTCGTCGAACTCGGGGAAGGTCACATCGCCGTCGACCGTGGCGTCGACTTCGGTGATGTACAGTCGCTTGGCCTTGGGCAGGGCCATTTCGAACAACGCCCGGCCGCCGATCACGCAGACCTCGTCGACGCCGTCGTCCTGGGCCTGTTCGCGGGCCATCTGCACGGCTTCCATGAAGCTCTCGCAGACCACGGCCTTTTCGGACTCGAAGCTGCCGTCGCGGGTCAGCACCAGGTTCATGCGGCCGGGCAGGGGCTTCCTGGGCAGGCTGTCCCAGGTCTTGCGGCCCATGATGATCGGCTTGCCCAGGGTGTTGGCCTTGAACAGGGTCAGGTCTGACTTCAATCGCCAGGGCAGATCGCCGTCGCGACCGATGACGCCGTTGGCGGCGCGCGCCACCACGATGGAGAGGATCGGGATCATGGCGTCCTGCTTAGCCTCGCCCTATCGCTGACGCCAGCCAAGAGACCTTGCCAGTTATCTGAACGTCGTTAACTTGCGGTCGGGGAGAACCAGCATGACCATATCGGCCTTCGAGATGCACATGGCCCGCACCGGCGGCGTCGAGGTTCTGCAGGGACGCTCCGTCGCGCTGGACCCGCCGGGGCCGGGCGAGGCGCGGGTGGCGATCGAGGCGGCGGGCGTCGCCTTCGCCGACATCGTCATGCGCACGGGGCTCTATCCCGGGGTCAAGGCGCCGGTGACGCCGGGCTATGATCTGGTCGGCCGGATCGAGGCGCTGGGGCCAGGCGTCGAAGGCCTCGCGGTGGGGCAGCGCGTAGCCGCCCTGACCGTGACGGGCTCCTATACCGATCGGCGCAATGTCGAGGCGCGCCATCTGGTCGCCGCGCCCGAGGGCGTCGCCGCGGAGGCCCTGGTGGCCGGAGTTCTGAATGGCCTGACGGCCTGGCAGATGTTCAACCGCGTCGCCTCGGCTGAGGTCGGCGAATGGGTTCTGGTGCATGGCGCCGCGGGCGGCGTCGGCGGCCTGCTGCTGGATCTGGCGCGTCTGGCGGGCGTGCGGGCGATCGGCACGGCGTCGGCGGGCAAGCGCGCGGTGGTCGAGGCCAAGGGCGGGGTCCATATCGACTATCGCAGCCAGCCCGTGGCGCAGCTGGCCCAGGCCATCTCCGGCGGCGGCGTGGTCGCGGCCTTTGACCATGTGGGCGGACCCCACCTGAAGACCGCCTCGATCGCCGCCCTGCGCCATGGCGGAAACGCGGTGCTGTACGGTGGCTATGACGCCACGCGGGGCGGCAAGACGCGGCCCGGCGCGATGATCAAGATGCTGATGGCTGACCGGCTGTCGGCGCTGAAGCTGTTCTCGGCCAGCCAGGGCGTGGTCGGCTACAACGTCACCTCGTGGCGCGATGCGCGGCCCGAGGCCTATCGCCAGGATCTGGCGGCGGTGATGGCCCTGATCGGCGCAGGCAGGCTCAACCCGCAGATCGGCGCGACCTTCCCCCTGGCCGAGGCGGCCAAGGCCCAAGAGCTTCTGCAGTCGACCGGGGTGGCGGGGAAGATCGTCCTGAAACCCTAGACCGAGACCTCGGCCTTGATGTGCGGGTGGGCCTCGTAGCCCTCCAGCTTGAAGTCCTCGTATTCGAACCCGAACAGGTCGCGCTTGTCGGCGATGGTCAGGGTGGGGAAGGGGAAGGGCTCGCGGGTCAGCTGTTCGCGGGCCTGGTCCAGGTGGTTCAGATACAGGTGAGCGTCGCCGAAGGTGTGAACGAACTCGCCCGGCTCCAGCCCCACCACCTTGGCGACCATCAGGGTCAGCAGGGCGTAGGAGGCGATGTTGAACGGCACGCCCAGGAAGACGTCGGCGCTGCGCTGATAGAGCTGGCAACTCAGTTTCCCGTCCGCGACGAAGAACTGGAACAGGCAGTGGCAGGGCGGCAGGGCCATGTCCTCGACATCGGCCGGGTTCCAGGCGCTGACGATGTGGCGGCGGCTGTTGGGGTTGGTCTTCAGGCCTTCGATCAGGTTCTGGATCTGGTCGATGGATCCGCCGTCGGGCGTGGCCCACGAGCGCCACTGCTTGCCATAGACGGGGCCCAGATCGCCGTTCTCGTCGGCCCACTCATCCCAGATGCGGACGCCGTTTTCCTTGAGCCAGGCGATGTTGGTGTCGCCCTTCAGGAACCACAGCAGCTCGATGAAGATCGAGCGCAGGTGCAGCTTTTTGGTGGTCAGGACCGGGAAGCCCTTGGACAGGTCAAAGCGGATCTGTCGGCCAAACACCCCCAGCGTGCCGGTGCCCGTGCGGTCGCCGCGCTGGACGCCGTTTTCCAGGATATCGGCGAGCAGGTTCAGGTACTGCCGCTCGGGATGGTCGGCGGCGGCTTTGGGCGGGGCGAGGACGGCGGTGCTCATGACCGGCAGAGTGGCCGCGAATCGCGCGTTTGCACAGTGCGGCGCCCCGGCCTGTCCACAGGCGGGCGCGGATTCACCCCGCGAATCCGCCCTCGTCGAGAAACGCCTGCTCCTCCGGCGTCGTTTCGCGGCCCAGGGCGGCGTTGCGATGGGGAAAGCGGCCGAAGCGGGCGATGATGTCGCGATGCTCGATCGCCCACTTGATGGTGTCTTCATCGCCGCTGTCGGCCTGCAGGGCGGCGCACAGCTCGACGCAGAACTCCTGGTCGGCCAACGACTCCGAATGCTCGAACGGCAGGTAGAAGAACGGCCGCAGCTGCGCCTCGACGGCCTGATCGTGACCGTCAGCCAGAGCGGCGCGGGCGAACATGCGGGCCAGGGGATCGGTGGCGAAGGCGTGGGCGGTGTTGCGGTACAGATTGCGCGGAAACTGATCCAGCAGGATCAGCAGGGCCAGGGCGCCTTCGGGGCTTTCGGTCCAGTGGTCGTAACGGCGCTGGGCGGCTCTATAGTGAGTCTGCTCGAACTTGAGGGCGATGATCGAATCAAAGCCGGCGTCCTTGGCGAACCATTTTTTCGGACCGGCCGAGCGCCAGAAGCCTACGATATCCATGGGGTGGGCGGGCATCTGAGGTCCTGGTGTATCCGTTCAAACGCGGTTCATCCGCGACAGCCGATGTTGCTATCAAGGGACAAAGCCGGGGCCGCGCACAAGGCCCCTTGGAGCACGAAATGAAGCGTCTGATCTCGACCGCCATGGCCTTGTCGCTATTGGGCGGCGCGGCGGCGGAAGCCGGGTCCGCTGCGGCGGTGGTCGCCCAGCGCGAGCAGCGGCAGGATGGCCCGCGCGGTGATCGCGGCGGCGGCCGTCAAGGCGGCGAACGTCCGGCTGGTCAGGAGCAGGGCCAGCCGCGCGGTGACCGTGGCGACCGCGGTGGCGGTCGACCCGACTGGAACGGTGACCGTGGTGATCGCGGCGGCGGTCGGCCCGACTGGAACAGCGGCGGCGGCGCTCGCCCCGCCCCCCAGGCGCCGACGCCTCCGCAGCCTTCGCCCGCTCCCCAGGCGCAACAGCCGGGCGGCCGGCCCGACTGGAATCGCGGCGACCGCGGCGATCGCCCGGATCGTGGCGGCCCGGATCGGGGCCAAGGTCGTGGAGACCAGGGCCGTCCCGATCAGGGGCGTCCCGGCGGCGGCGACAATCGCGGCGGTCAGGACTGGAACCGTGGCGGTCAGGACCGCAATGGCGGCTGGGATCGCGGCCGTGACGACAGAGGCCGCGATGATCGGGGCGGCTACGACCGGGGCCGTGACGACCGGGGCGGCTACGACCGTGGCCGGCCGGGGCAGGGCGGGCAGTATCGCGACCGCGACAATGGCCGCTCACACTACGACCAGCGCCGCTATCGCCCCAGCTTCCACGCCTCGCAACGCTACCGCGTCGGCGCCTATCGCTATCCGCGCGGCTGGTACGCTCGCAGCTGGTCGTTCGGCGACTATCTGCCGGGCGGTTGGTACTCGACCTCGTACTATCTGGACTGGTACCGCTATGGCCTGCCCAACCCGCCCATCGGCTGCGAATGGGTTCGGGTCGGCGACAACGCCATCCTGGTCGACGTCTGGTCCGGCCAGGTGCTGAGCGTCTATTACGACCTGTTCTGGTAAGCGATTACCCTGACGACAGAAGAGCCCGGCGGATCATCAGGTCCGCCGGGTTTTTCGTTTTCGGATCGCTGGCTTCGAGGTCGGGACGGTTCCGATGCATCTTTCGATCGGGAGATGTCGGCCCTGGCGGTCGGCGATCGTCCTGGGGCATCGCCGCGCGCCGGCATCGAAAGGAACGACGATGTTGAAAGCCTCTCCCATGGTCTGGACCGGACGTGTCCTGACCGGCCTCTTCGCCCTCTTCATGCTGGGCGCCTCGATCGCGCCCAAGCTGGCCGGCATGCCGATCGCGGCCGACACCCTGGTCTCGCTGGGCTGGAAGCCGGGCTACGCCCTGATGATCGGGATCATGGAGCTGACGTTCCTGGTTCTCTACCTCATCCCGCGCACCAGCCTGTTGGGCGCGATCCTGATGACCGGTCTGCTGGGCGGCGCGATGGCGACCCAGGTGCGGGTCGAGAACCCGCTGTTCAGCCATGAGCTGTTTGGCCTGTATCTGGGCCTGTTCCTGTGGGGCGGTCTGTGGCTGCGGGATGAGCGCCTCAGGGGGCTGTTTCCCTGGCGGCGCGACTGACAGCACGCCGCTCGCCTCTCCTGGCGGCGGACTGGCTCATGGGCAAACAACGCCCAACCGGTTAAAACCTCGTCGCAGAGGCATTTGCGTCACAACGTTCTGTCGTCGTCGCCTTGACGAAACGGCAAAAAAACGCTCAAACGCCCGGCCTTTGTCGCTTCGCCGTTGCGCGAGGCGGCCCTGATTGACCAGTCCGGAGAATAAATCATGCGCGTCTATTATGATCGCGACGCCGACCTCGCCCGCATCCTCGACAAGAAGATCGCGATCGTAGGCTATGGTTCGCAAGGTCACGCGCACGCCCTCAACCTCCGCGACTCGGGCGCCAAGAACGTCGCCGTCGCCCTGCGCGCCGGTTCGCCCACCGCCAAGAAGGCCGAGGGCGAAGGCCTGAAGGTCATGACCGTGGCTGAAGCCGCCGCCTGGGCCGACCTGATCATGATCCTGGCGCCCGACGAGCATCAGGCCGCGATCTACAAGACCGACATCGCCCCCAACATCCGCGACGGCGCGGCCCTGTTGTTCGCCCACGGCCTGAACGTCCACTTCGGCCTGATCGAGCCCAAGGACACCATCGACGTCCTGATGGTCGCCCCCAAGGGCCCCGGCCACACCGTGCGCGGCGAATATCAAAAGGGCGGCGGCGTGCCCTGCCTGATCGCGGTGCACCACAACGCCACCGGCAACGCCCACGACCTGGGCCTGGCCTATGCCTCGGCCATCGGCGGCGGTCGCTCGGGCATTATCGAGACCAACTTCCGCGAAGAGTGCGAAACCGACCTGTTCGGCGAACAGGCCGTCCTGTGCGGCGGCACGGTGGAGCTGATCCGCTGCGGCTTCGAAGTGCTGGTCGAAGCCGGCTACGCGCCGGAAATGGCCTATTTCGAGTGCCTGCACGAGCTGAAGCTGATCGTCGACCTGATCTATGAAGGCGGCATCGCCAACATGAACTACTCGATCAGCAACACGGCCGAGTACGGCGAATATGTCACCGGCCCGCGCATCGTCACCGCCGAGACCAAGGCCGAGATGAAGCGCGTGCTGGAAGACATCCAGTCGGGCAAGTTCGTCCGTGACTTCATGTTGGAAAACGCCGTGGGCCAGCCCTCGTTCAAGGCCACCCGCCGTCGCGCGGGCGAGCACCAGATCGAGGAAGTCGGCGCGCGTCTGCGGGGCATGATGCCGTGGATCGCCAAGAACAAGCTGGTGGACGTCACCAAGAACTAAGGTCCCTCTCCAAGGATCGTGTCAGAGCCCTCGGCCGCCCCCGGCCGGGGGCTTTTTCATTTTGGGCTTGCGGTTCGGTCATCATCACCCAATAATGAACCACATGGTTCAGTATAAAGTCGCCCGCCTCGACGCCGCCTTCGCCGCGCTTTCGGACGCCACCCGTCGTGGCGTTCTGGAGCAGCTTGGGCGCGGCGAGGCCTCGATCACCGATCTCGCCGAGCGGTTCGACATGACCCTCACCGGCATGAAGAAGCACGTCAGCCTCCTGGAGCAGGTGGGGCTGGTGGAGACGGAGAAGATCGGCCGCGTGCGGACCTGCCGGCTGGGTCTGGGCGGCCTGGAGGACGAGGCGGCGTGGATCGAGCGGTACCGCCAACGTTGGGCGCTTCGCTTCGACGCGCTGGACGAGATCGTCGAGGACTTGAAACAGAAGGAGGACATGGATGGACGTGAATAGCAGTGCTCCCCAGAGGCGCCACACGGCGGTGGAGCGGAAGTCGGACCGGGAGCTGGTCGTCACGCGCGTGTTCGACGCCCCGGCGCGCATCGTGTTCGAGGCCTGGAGCCGCCCGGAGCTGTTCCAGCGCTGGTGGGTTCCCAAGTCGCTGGGCGTTCCCCTGCGGGCCTGCGAGATGGATGTCCGAACCGGGGGCGGGTACCGCCTGGAGTTCGGGCTGGATGCCGCCAACTCCATGGCCTTCTTCGGGCGCTACATCGAGGTGATCCCGCCCTCGCGCATCGTCTGGACCAACGAGGAAAGCGGCGACGCGGGCGCGGTGACGACCGTCACCTTCGAGGAGCAGGGCGGCAAGACGCTGCTGGTGCTGTCCGAGCTCTATCCCGACAAGGAAGCCTGCGACGAGGCCCTCCAGGGCTCGGCCGCCGGCCTGCCCGAGCAGTTCGGGCAACTGGACGTCCTGCTGGTCGAACTGGACGCCGGCGTCTGACGCGCGCGGAGCCCTCGGCCGCGGCTGAGGGCTTCGTTTCCGGCTTGCGCGACGCTTCGGGGCGATGAACAGTCCGCGCCGGTTCCGCTTGGGAATGACGAAGGAGACGCTCCATGAAACGCCTGCTCGCCGCCATGATCGCCGGCGCCGCGTTGTCGGCCGCTGCCGCACCGGCCTTCGCCGCCGAGGTCGCCTACAAGCTGGACGAGGCTCATACCGAGACGATGTTCGTCATCGACCGGTTCGGCTTCAATTCAGTGATCGGTCTGTTCGCCAAAACCGAGGGCACCGTCTGGCTTGACGAAGCCGCGCCCGAGAAGTCGCGCGTAGAAGCCACGGTTCAGGTCGACAGCCTGCTGTCGGCCAATACGGCCCGGGATGAGCACCTGAAGGCCGCGCGCTGGCTGAACGCTCCGGCCTTCCCGACCATGACCTTCAAGTCGACCAAGGTGGAAAAGACCGGGCCCGACACCGCCAAGGTGACCGGCGACATGACCATCATGGGCGTGACCCAGCCTGCCACCCTCGAGGTCAAGCTCAACAAGATTGGCACGGCGCCCAACAATCAGAAGAAGCAGGCCGGTTTCACCATCACCGGCGCGATCAGCCGCAAGGCCTTCGGCAGCACCACAGGGGCCGGCGCGATTGGCGACAGCGTCGCCATTCGCATCGAAGCCCTGGCGATCGCGCAGTAGGCTCAACCCAGAAAGAACACCGGCCCCCAGGCCACCTGGTAGCGGTGCTCGCCCGAGGACAGGTGCGGGCGCAGCTGCCAGGCCCCGGGCGGCAGGACAGACGGTGGTCGACCCTCGACATAGGTCGTGGTCAGGACGTCGCCGCCGGGGTCCGAGACCGAGAACTGGCGGATGGCCGGGGTGGCGCCCGACAGGGCGGCGGCGATCTCGTCGGATGAACGGACGCGCAATGGCGCCGGTCGCGCCAGCCGGGCGCTGACCTCGGCATAGGCGCCCACCGCGATCACGCGCGGTCCCTGGCGCAGGACGCCATAGCCCACATGGGTGAAGCCTTCGGCCACCAGATTGGCCCGGTGGCCGGGGCTGTTTCGCCACTGGTTCATGATCTGGTCGGGCTGAACTGCCCCGGCGGCGTTGCGGCGCATGGCGATGTTCTCGCCCGGCGCGCCGACCAGGTCGCGGGCCAGCAGCCCGACCCGGCCTGCGGCGCTGAAACCATCCGAGGTGACGTGGTCGAAGGCACCGCTGACCGCCATGTCGGCCGCGTGGGCGCGCGCCGCCAGGATCAGGCCCCGGTCGGGCCGCAGCCCGGCCACGCCCTGGCGCTCGCGGATCAGATTGTTGAGGTCCAGAAGCGTGTCTTCGAACCTGTCGTCGAAGTCGCCGCCCGCCGCGTCGGAGAGGCCCGCGCGCAGCCTGCGGTCATAGGCCTGCCAGCGCGCAATCGGCGCGGCGTGCGCCAGACCGGCGGCCAGAACGAGGGGGGCGGTCAGCAGGGTTCTTCGAAGGATTTGCGGCATCGCGGCCCTTAACAGTGATTGACAGGAACCCCCGGGACCAAGCTCTAAGACCCCATGCGTCCCGTGCGTTCCATATGGCTGGCCGGCCCTGATGTCTGGCTCCCCGATCCCGCGGCCCAGGCGGCGCGCCAGCGGGCCCATTGCATCGACGCCGGCTTTACGGGCCTGACCCCCGATCCGGCGCCCCTGAGCGCGGAGAACGGCTCCGAACTCGAGGCGCGCGAACTCTACGCGGCCCGCATGGCGCGATTGCGTCAGGCCGACGCCGGCGTGGTCAACCTGACCCCCTGGCGCGGACCCTCCGCCGATCCCGGCGCGGCCTTCGAGACGGGCGTGCTGGCGGGGCTGGGGCGGCCGATCTTCGCCTATCTGAATGTGGCCGACGAATCCCAGGCCGAATATGTCGACCGGGTCGAATCGTTCGTCGGCGCCCAGCGCGACGAGGCCGGCGTCTGGCGCGATGGCGACGGCTGCGTGGTCGAGAACTACGGCCTGCCCGAGACGGTGATGCTGTGGGCCGAGGCGAGGCGGCTTTTCGTGATCGTCACCGGCGATCCGCTGCGCGATCTGACGGGGCTGGAGCTGTGTCTCGAGGCCCTCATGCTTTATGCGGAGTAGGGCGGGCTAAAAGTCCTCCCCCAGAGGGGGAGGTGTCGGCGAAGCCGACGGAGGGGGAAGTGACCGCGCCGTCATTGCGGTCTTCCCCCACCGGCCTCCGGCCGCCTCCCCCTTCAGGGGGAGGACTTGCCGCAAGTCACCACCCCAGATCCGCTTCCCCTCGCAGAATCGCCTCGGCCGCCGCCGAGTGCTGTCCGCCGTCGCGCTCGTGCAGCACCAGGGCGGGCAGCAGCGCCAGCGGCGCCTTGCCGGTCTTGAGCGCCCGCACCATCACCCGCTTGGCCGGGGCGTCGGCGAAGGGCTGGATCGGCCGGATCCTGAACGAGCCCGCCTTGGGCGCCAGCAGGGCCAGGATGTCGGCCAACCGGTCGGCGCGGTGGATGATGGTGATGCTGCCACCCTCGCGCACGGCCTTGAGCAGGAAGCCCGTCCAGGCCGCCAGCCCGCCGTCGGCCATCCAAGCTCCGGTCTTGGCCGGGGAGGGGGCCCGCAGCGCGCCCGGATCGTCGAAAAACGGCGGATTGCTCATCACGGCGTCGAAGACCGGCAGGCCCAGAGCGCGAAACCCGGCCTGGATGTCGCCCGTGGAAATCTCGACTCGACCCGCCAGATCGTTCAGCACCGCATTGCCCCGGGCCAGCTCCGCTGCGTCAGGATCCCGTTCGACACCATGGAAGCGCACGTCCGGCCTGCGCGTCGCGGCGGCCAGAAGCGCCCCGCCGACGCCGCAGCCGGCCTCCAGAACACGCTCGCCCGGACCCGCGTCACAGGCGGCCCCCAGCAGGGCGGCGTCCATGCCCGCGCGGTATCCGCCGGCCTTTTGGCGCAGCCGGACACGGCCGTTCAGCACGCGATCTTCGGTGACCTGAGTATCGTCCAACGTTTCGGGCCTTGTGCTTGCCTTGACCGTGACCTATCCCGCCACCATTGTCCCTCGCAACGGCTGATCCTGCTGGGGGGCGGATGCAAGCCCGAGCGCCCCTGGACTGGGTTCAGTGGGCGTCGGTCAAGGAGAGTATGGTCTTGGACGCAGTTGCAGCGACCCTCGCCCGACAACCGGGATCGGTGGATCGTCTCGTGCGTCTGGCCGCCGCCGACATGGGCGGGGTCGACCGCCTGATCACCGAACGCATGCAGAGCGACGTGCCGGTCATCCCGGCCCTGGCCGAGCACCTGATCGCCGCCGGCGGCAAGCGCCTGCGTCCGCTGCTGACCGTGGCCGCCGCGCGCCTGGCCGGCTCTGACAACGACGACTGCCTTAAGCTGGCCGCCTCGGTCGAGTTCATCCATACCGCCACCCTGTTGCACGATGATGTCGTCGACGGCAGCCAGCTGCGTCGCGGCAAGGTTGCGGCCCACCTGATCTGGGGCGCGGCGCAAAGCGTGCTGGTCGGCGACTTCCTGTTCGCCCGCGCCTTCGAGCTCATGGTCGAGACCAACTCGATGAAGGCGCTGGAGATCCTGGCCCGCGCCAGCCGCGTGATCGCCGAGGGCGAGGTGCTTCAACTCACCCGCAGCCACGACCTGAACCTGTCGCAGGCGATCTATCTCGATATCATCGCCGCGAAGACCGCCGAGCTGTTCGCCGCCGCCTCCGAGGCCGGCGCGGTGTCGGCCGGGGTCGACAAGACCCGCTCCGACGCCCTGCGCGCCTATG
This sequence comes from Alsobacter soli, assembly GCA_943371355.1. Taxonomy (GTDB): domain Bacteria; phylum Pseudomonadota; class Alphaproteobacteria; order Caulobacterales; family Caulobacteraceae; genus Caulobacter. The sequence goes on along the minus strand of CALRUN020000011.1, from coordinate 40,895 downwards.
GCCTGAACCTGGGTCTGGCGTTCCAGCTGGCCGACGACGCCCTGGACTATGGCGGCGCGACCGAGACGCTGGGCAAGAACGCCGGCGACGACTTCCGCGAAGGCAAGGCCACCCTGCCGCTGCTGCTGGCCATCGCCCGCTCGGGGCCGCGCGAAGCCGAGTTCTGGGAGCGGGCCATCGGCCGCCGCGAACAGACCGAGGCCGATTTCCGCCGCGCTCGCGAACTGATCATCGGCTCCGGCGCCCTGGACGCCACCCTGGACCTGGCCGCCGACTATGCCGACAAGGCCAAGTCGGCCCTGGCGATGTTCCCGGCCAGCGAGTGGCGCACGGCGCTGGAAAGCCTCGCCGACTTCGCGGTCAGCCGGAGAGCCTGATGGCCCGGCGGCGCAAGCCTCTCCATCTGGGACTGCCTCACGCCGCCCCGGGCGAGCGCCTGCCGCGCCTGGAAACCATCATCGCCACCTCGGCCGCCAATCCGAGCGGCGACCCCAATGTGCGGGCCCAGGAGGCTGGCGAGGCGGCCGGCAAGGTGATCGGCGGCGGTGTGGGCGTGCTGGTCGGCTTCGTCCTGATCGTGCTGATGCTGGGACCGGTGCTGTGGGCGCCCGGCTGGGCGGCCCTGCGGGCTGCGCGCCTGGTCCCCGGGCCCTGGTGGCCCTGGCTGGCGGGCCTGGCGGCCGGTCTTGCGGTGGCGCTGATCCAGACCTGGCTGCTGGTTCAGCGTAGCCCGATCCTGCGCTATCCGATCGTGGCCCTGTTCGCCGCCGCCTGGGTTGGCGGGCTCTGGTCGGAACTGACCTCGCCCCGCCACGACTGGGTGAAGACCGCCCCGACCCTGCACATGCCCGGCCCCTGGACCTGGGCGCTGCTGGGCCTGGGCACGGTGATCTATGCGGGCATCTATCTGCTGGCCCTGGGCCAGATCACCAGGGGCCGTTGGGTCCGCGGGTGGCAGCTGATCAAATAGCCGTCAGGCAGAGGTCCAGGTGGGTGCCCCTGTCGTCCTCGACATGCCGGGTCCAGGCCGCATCGACCTGGGCGATGACCTGGGCGGCGTCACCACCGGCCACCCGTTCGCGCTTCTTCTTGCGATGCAGGATCTCGACGCCATAGCCGAGGTCCAGGAAGAAGGTCAGCAGGGCCGCGCCGTCGGCGCCGGAGATCTCGCTCTGGAAGCGCGGCGAATATTCCAGGAAGGTGATGGGCTTCTGCTCGGCCATCAGCGCCCGGGCGCCCATGAAGGCGCGATACTCCATCCCCTCGATGTCGATCTTCAGCACATCAACCTTGCCGAAGTCAGCGCGCAGCAGGTCCAGCGGCACGACGGGGGCGATGTCGAAGGCGTCCAGATTTTCGGGAATGCCGTCGATGGGCGGCTCCATCTGGAAATTGTTATGCACCGTCTGGCGGCGCAGATATTCGGTCCCAAGCCGGTCGGACACGCCCACCAGCAGCAGTTGCATGTTGGCGACGCCGCTGGCCTTGGCGCTTTCCAGCAGCACGCGGCCGTTGCCGGCGCTCATCTCGATGGCGATGACCTTGCCCGTGCTCCCCACCGCCTTGGCCGCGGGCAGGGCGAAGGCGCCCCAGCTGGCCCCGACGTCCAGCACGGTCATGCCGGGCTTGAGGATCTTGAGGAAGTAGTCGAGCACCCAGGGCTCGTAATCCTTGCCGTCGTCCAGCTGGCGGGTGATCACCCAGTGCTCCGGCATCCAGAACGTACAGCCGCGGAACTTCACTTCCATCAGGGTCGGGGCCACGCCGGCCGGCAGTTCGATCGGTCGACGCTTCTTGCGGAACAGGCCCATGATCGTCCTCGTCTGCGGCGCGGGTCTGGCCCTGCGCCCTGTACTTGCAGCTACCTATCCGATTTTGACCCCTTGGCCACAGTCCCCTCGTTTGGGGGAGGGGGGTGAATTCGCCGTAACGCGCGCGCCTTGTTCTCGACAAGTCTCGCGATACGCCTCACCTCTAGGGTCTGGGTTTATGGGCTGGGAGCCGTCTTCGTGATCCGACTGATCCTCAACATTCTCTGGTTCGTCCTCGGCGGCTGGCTTTCCGGCCTGCTGTGGCTGCTGGGCGGCGCCCTGCTGGCCATCACCATCGTCGGCCTGCCCTATACCGGCGCGGCCTGGCGCATCGCGGGTTTCGCCTTCTGGCCGTTCGGCAAGGAGATCGTCAGCCGCGAGATCGTCAGCGGTCGGGGCGACCTGGGCACCGGCCCTCTGGGCTTCGTGCTCAATGTGATCTGGTTCATCCTGGGCGGCTGGTACATCGCGCTCAGCCACCTGATGATCGCCGCCGCCGAGGCCGTGACCATTGTCGGCATCCCCTTCGCCATCAAGGATTTCCAGCTGGCGATCATCGCCTTGGCCCCGATCGGCCGCGAGGTGGTGGAGGTCCGCCGCTAGACGTCAGAACCCGGTGAACAGGCGGTCGAGGGCGCGGCGTATGGCGTCTTCGTGGGCGAGCAGATTGGTCGCCCTGCTTCGCAACAAGCTCGCGGTCATGCTGAAGAGCTCGCTGACAACCAGCATCAGCGGTCGCCCGTCTATTTCGACTCCGATCTCCAGACCGCTGACCTGGCGTTTGGCGTCGTTCACGGCGGGCGCGACCACGACTTCATCCAGCTCACGCAGATGATGCGAGGACAGCACTACCAGGAACGGCGCCACCTTACGGCTCTCCGGCGACGGGTTCAGGTAGGCGTCGAACTGCCTCAACCTACCACCGTCTGAAGTGGTCTGAGATCAGGCCGCGTCGGGCGATGCGTTGATTGTGCTCGGCGATGGCTTCGGCGTTCTCAGCCGCCCAGCGCCGGGCTCGGTCCTCGGCGCCGGCCGGATCGACCTTCTGCAGGTGCAGGCGCAGCTGGATTTCACTGAGGCCCGTGACGGCAATCCCCAGCCGCTGGGCTTGAGCCAACAGTTCGGGGTCGATGCCGACATCGCGTTCTGGAGCGTCCATGGACCGGGAGATTATCATTCCTCCTCATCCTCCGACAGCAGCACGTCCAGGAAGGTCTGGCGGCGGTTGAGGAAGCTGCGGGTCACCGTGACGTGGTCGAGGTCTTCGTACTCCACCCGCTCCAGACCACGGTTGGAGGTCTCGTAGATCCAGGCGTCGGGATAGCCCAGGATGATCGGCGAATGGGTGGCGATGATCAGCTGGGAGCGGGCCAGCACCAGTTGATGCAGCTTGGCCAGGAACGACAGCTGCCGGCTGGGTGAGAGCGCCGCCTCGGGCTCGTCGAGGATGTAGAGGCCGTCGCCCTCGAAGCGGTGGTCGAACAGGTCGAAGAACGCCTCGCCGTGTGATCGCTCATGCAGGCCCATTTGGCCGCGTCGACGCGTTCCGGACTCTTCCAGATAACTGGCCGTGGTGAAGAAGCTCTCTGCGCGCAGGAAGTAGCCATCTCTGGCCCTGATCGGCGCTCGCACGGGCCGCACGAACTGGTGCAACGGCGAATGCGACTCGCGTGTCGAATATTGATGGTCCCTGGACCCGCCCTCGGCGTTGAACCCCCAGGCCACGGCGAGGGCCTCGATCAGGGTCGACTTGCCCGAGCCGTTTTCGCCGACTAGGAAGGTGACGCGGGGATGAAAGGCGATTGTCTCAAGACCACGCAGGACAGGCAGGTTGAAAGGATAGGCCTCCGGATTCCAGCCCGCACGGCGCTCGATCAGGGCTTCGATCCAATAAGGTCGGTCGAGCGCGGTCATCTCAAGTTCCCGATATGTTCCATTCAAGATTGCACATCGCGCGCCGTTTGCAAGCGCAAGTCGCGCCTATCAGGCGATGTCAGTCCTCTGGGGTACGAGGGCTGAATGGCCACCGCAGCACGCCGCTGGCCCAGAGCGGCGCCCAGATGAACAGCGGCTGCAGCAGCAGGCGCGGCCCATGGTACCACCACGAGCTCGGCAGCGACGGGACCGAGACGCCGCTGAACGCGTGGTGGAGATTGGCTGGCCAGACGCACAGCGCGTAGAGGGCCAGCATGATCCCCGCCAACCGTCGGGTTAGCGGGATCAGCAGTCCCGCGGCGCCGAGGATCTCGCACAGGCCCGTGAAGATCACGACCTCGCGCGGAAACGGGATGATCGGCGGCATGATTGCCAGGAAGCCATGGCTGCCGACGATGTGCAGCACGCCGAAGGGGGCATAGATCGCGGCGATCAGCAGGCGGGTGCGGCCTTGGGCGTCCCAGGTCATGCCATGGGAATGCTTCGCCGCAGGACATGGGTCCAGGGGCCGGTTGCGTCAGCGGTGAACCCCTGCGCCTCCCAGAATGGCCCGGCGGCCGGAGACGCGGCGGCGTTGACGGTCAGCAGGCCGACGCTGTCGAGGCCTTCATGGATCAGGGCGGAGGCGAGGGCGGTCGCGACGCCCTGGCGACGGAAACGCGGAGACACGTACAGGCGGCGCATGCGGCGGGCCGGTTCGCTCGCGTCAGTCTCGACCGAGAACCCGCCAAGGCCGGCGAGCGTTCCGGCCAGGAACGCGGCGAACAAGGCCTCGCCCTCACCCTGGAAACGCTGGCCAGCCTGCCAGCCTGCCAGCCTTCGGCCAGCAGGACCATGTTGCGCACGCCTTCGCCGGAGGCTTCGGCGGCGAGCGCGTCGAAATCCTCCGGCAGGTCGTCAAAGAGTCTGACGAGCTGAAGCATCAGCCCGGCGAGATCATCTTCTCCGGCCGCACATATTCGTCGAACTCTTCGTTGGTCAGATAGCCGCCGCCGACGGCTTCCTCGCGCAGGGTGGTGCCGTTCTTGTGGGCGGTTTTGGCGATCTTGGCGCAGGCGTCGTAGCCCAGCTTGCCGTTCAGGGCCGTGACCAGCATCAGGCTGTTCTCGACGCCCTTCTTGATGTTGTCGACGCGCGGCTCGATGCCGACGACGCAGTTGTCGGTGAAGCTGATCGCCGCATCGGCCACCAGGCGCACCGACTGCAGGAAGTTGTAGGCCATCACCGGGTTGAAGACGTTCAGCTCGAAATGGCCCTGGCTGCCGGCGAAGGTCAGCGTCGAGTGGTTGCCGAACACCTGGGCGCAGACCTGGGTCAGTGCTTCTGACTGGGTCGGATTGACCTTGCCCGGCATGATCGAGCTGCCGGGTTCGTTTTCGGGCAGGGACAGTTCGCCCAGGCCGGCGCGGGGGCCAGAGCCCAGGAAGCGGATGTCGTTGGCGATCTTGAACAGGCTGGCGGCGACCGTGTTGATGGCGCCATGGCTGAAGACCATGGCGTCGTGGGCGGCCAGAGCCTCGAACTTGTTGGGGGCGGTGGTGAAGGCCAGGCCGGTGACGCCGGCGATCTTCTCGGCCACCAGCTCGGCGAAGCCGACGGGGGCGTTCAGGCCGGTGCCGACGGCGGTGCCGCCCTGGGCCAGTTGCATCAGCATCGGCAGGGTCATTTCGAGGCGGGCGATGCCGTTCTCGATCTGCTGGGCGTAGCCGCCGAACTCCTGGCCCAGCGTCAACGGGGTGGCGTCCTGGGTGTGGGTGCGGCCGATCTTGATGATGTCCTTCCACTCGGCGGCCTTGGCGGCCAGGGCCTTATGGAGGTGCTTCAGCGCCGGGATCAGGTCGTGGACCACCTGCTCGGCGCAGGCGATGTGCATGGCCGTCGGGAAGGTGTCGTTCGACGACTGGCTCATATTGACGTGGTCGTTGGGGTGGACGGGCTTCTTGCTACCCATCTCGCCGCCCAGCATCTCGATGGCGCGGTTGGAGATCACCTCGTTGGCGTTCATGTTCGACTGGGTGCCCGAGCCGGTCTGCCAGACCACCAGCGGGAAGTGGTCGTTCAGCTTGCCGTCGATCACTTCATTGGCGGCGGCGATGATCGTCTCGGCGATCTTCGGGTCCAGCTTGCCCAGGGCCAGATTGGCCTCGGCGGCGGCGCGTTTGACGATGCCCAGGGCGCGCACGATCGGCAGGGGCTGCTTTTCCCAGCCGATCTTGAAGTTGCCCAGGCTGCGCTGGGCTTGCGCGCCCCAGTAGCGGTCAGCGGCGACTTCGATCGGGCCGAAGGTGTCGGTTTCGATGCGCGTGGCGGTCATGCGGCGGGTCTCCGGAAAAACGGTCGAGCGCGGTCTAGACCCAAGGCGGGCCAAGGGCAACGTTCGCGGCTTGCGATAAGGGCCGGCGGGTCTTAGGGCTGGCCCATTCAGCCGACTGGAGACGCCCATGAGCCCGCACATCGCCCTGCTGCGCGCCGTCAATGTGGGCGGACGCAAGGTGCTCAAGGATGACCTTCTGGGCCTGGCCAAGGACCTGGGTTTCGACGAGGCCAAGACGCTGCTCGCCAGCGGCAATCTGGTGCTGTGGGGGCAGGCCGAGGGGGGCGAGGCGCTGGAGACGCGGCTGGAGGATGGCCTCGAAAAGCGCATGGGCCTGCGCACCGACTTCATGGTCCGCACGCCGGCCGAGCTGAGGGCGATCATCGCCGCCAATCCGTTCCACGAACAGGCGACCACGCGGCCCAACCATCTGCTGGTCAACTTCCTCAAGGCGCCGATCGAGCCGGATGCGGTGGAGATCCTGCGGGCGGCGATTACCGGCCGGGAGGAATTTCACGCCGAGGGGCGGGAGCTCTATATCGATTTCAAGGACGGCATCGGCGAGTCGATGCTGGATCGCGACTGGAAGAAGACCAAGCGCTATCCCACCGGCACGACCCGCAACTGGAACACCGTGGGCAAGCTGGCGCAGATGGTGGACGCGTGACCCTGGATCTGGACGGCGCCGACTGGACCCATCACGGCAAGGTCCGCGCGCGCGAGGTCGCCGGCGAGCTGACCCTGGTGGTCGATGGCCTGACCACCCAGGGCAAGTACTACAAGCCGCTGATCTATGAGTTCTTCCGCAAGGTCTGGCGCGGCGCGCGGCCGGCCTGGGGCGAGTTCGAGGTCGACATCTTCATGGAATATGTCGGCGAGCCGCCATGGATGGATCTGGACAACCTGGCCAAGGCCCTGCTGGACTCCATCAAGGGCTACGCCTTTCACGATGACGCCCAGGTCGGCCGGCTGCTGGTCGAGCGCCGGCCGGGGGATCGCGAGCGGATCATCATCCTGGTGCGAAAGCGCGCGTCAGGCCTTTTGCGGCGCACGCTCGAAGGCTGAGGCGGCCAGGGCCGTGAACAGCACCATCAGGAAGGCCCCATAGCGGCCCAGGCTGACCGGGTCGGCGGCGGGCATCAGCATCTCGAACCGGCCGATCACCACGGCGCTGGCCATCAGGCCGGGCGTGGCGAAGGTCAGCATCGGCAGCATGCGCTTGCCGCGCTTGATGTGACGCAGGCGCGCCGCGGCATGAAACACGAAGGTCACGAAGGCCGCCGCCGCGAAGGCGTTGATCGCATAGAACCAGAAGGCGCTCTCGAGAACGCCCGCGCCGAAGGCGGCGTAGAACGCCGTCGCCGCCAGCCAGGCGCCCAGACCCGCGCCGCCGAATATCAAACCGTCCTGCTTTGACACGTCTTCCCCTCCCAAAGGACTTCCCGTGGGAGAACGGTGCAATTTCAGCGCCGGCTAGGGCGGTGCTCAGCCCTTCACGGGCAGCAGGAAGTTCCAGAGGCCCAGCAGCACGCCCAGCACCCCATAGAGCAGGACCGTGTAGGTGAAGGCCAGCTTGCGCAGGGTGGTCCAGCTGTCGACCCGGCGTCCGCCGCGCCAGACCACGGGGGCCATGACCAGGGTCACGACGGTCAGGACGCTGGCCACCAGCGAGCAGGCCGAGGCGGTCACCAGCCAGCCGCTGGGCCAGCCGAAGAACACCCAGGCGATGTCGCCCGAATTGGCCGCGAACACGCCCACGCAGCACAGGGCGATCAACCACAGGGTCGCCTGGGTCGTCTGGAGCAGATTGGCGCGGGTCTGGGTCGGGGTCTGGCGCGTCTCGCGACGGTCGCGCATGAACACGCCCGCCAGGGTGGCGATGGCGGCGAACGCCGAGAGCGCGACGATCCAGATCAGCAAACCCGCGCTCATGGGAAAGGTGATCCGCTCGAAGGCCGAGAAGCCGGGAGACGGGTAGAATCGGCTCCCGCGCCCGCCGACGGTTTCGAAGACGAGGGTCTTGGCGCTGTCGCTGGCCTGGAACACGCCAGGCTTTTCGGTGGCGTTCCACAGCGTCGAGCGGCCGTCGCTGAGCACGGCGAGTTGTCCGTCGGGGGTGACCCGCACTTCGGCCCGCTGAGTGATGCGGCCGATGAACCCTTCAAGGCCGCCATAGGCGCGACGCGTGCCCAGATAGTCGCCTTCATAGATCCGGGCCGCGTCCGGGCTGAGAGGCCGCAGGGTCGGCACGGCGGGCGGCGGCGCGTAGAACCGCTCGATGATCGCGGTCGGTACGACCGACGGCAGGTCGGCGCCCGTATCCGTGTTCACAGCGATGAACACGCCCAGGCCAAGGTCAGGGACCACGACCATGTTGGAGAAGAACCACAGGGTCGCCCCATTGTGGCCATAGCCGCGCCGGCCGCCGGGCAAGGCGATGTCCTGAAATCCTGCGTTCCAGCCGGCCGCCTCCGGAGCGGGCTGGTACATCAGTGTGCGGAAGGCCTGGGCGGTGCGCGGCGAATAGATGGTCTTGCCGTCGAGCGTTCCGTTGCCCAGCAGCAGCATCATGTAGCGGCCCATGTCGGCCGCGGTTGACGAGGCGCCGCCGGCGGGGGCGACCTGGCCGGTCAGTTCCGGCGGCTGCTCTCGCCAGCCCAGCTGGGTCCAGCGGAAGCCGGCCGAGCGCTCGGCGGCCAAGGCGGCGTTCATTGGCGCCGGCAGGTCGTCGCGCCACGGGCGGGCGTCGCGGAATGTGGTGTGCGTCATGCCGGCCGGGAAGATGATCTCTTCGGCGATCAGCTGCTCGAAGGGCTTGCCGGTGACATTGGCCACGGCCGCGCCGGCCAGGGCCACGCCGTAGTTGGAATAGGCCGGCAGGGCGCCGGGTTCACGCACGCGGCGCGGACGTTCCTGGCGCAGATATTCGTTCAGCGGGCGCACCCGCTTCCAGTCCTGCTCGAACAGTTGGCCCAGGGCGCGATCCTCGAACCCGGGGGTGTGGGTCATCAGGTGGCGCAGCAGGACGGGAGCCTTGTCCTTGCCGCGCACCTGGAGGGGTTCGGGCAGGTAGAGATTGACCGGGCCATCCAGCCGCATGCGGCCGGCCTCGATCTCGTTCATCAGGGCGATCCAGGTGAACGTCTTGGAGATCGAGGCGATGCGGAACAGGGTCGTGTCGGGGTCGACGGCGCGGCGTTCCTTCAGGCTGGCGACGCCATAGCCCTTCTTCAGCACCACCTGGCCGTTCTGGACGACGGCGATGGTCGCGCCGGCGATATGGTCCTCGATCATGCTGCGGCGGATCAGACCATCGACGAAGGCTTCGAGCTCAGCCGCCGGCAGGGGGGTGACGCCGGCGACGGGCCGGGCGATGGGCGCGACGGGCGCGATGGCCGCAGCGCTGACGACCGGTCGGGCTGGGGCGGGGCGCGGCCGGACGCGGCGGCGCAGACTCGCATAGGGCTTGGGCCCCTCGGACACGGTGGGCGTGGCGGTCTCTGGCGGCGACGGCGCGGTTTCCTGGGCCTGGGCGAGGCTCGCCGAGGCCAGGAAACCGATCATGGCCGCGATGAGAGCGGCTCTGGACGAAAAGCGCGACGTCAAAGGCCGACCCCTCAGGCTGAATGACTTCAGCCGACTTCTAGGGCGCCTCGCACCGCGTTCAAAGAGCGGCGTGCGCTATTGTCGCCTATTGCTGGGGACGGCCTCATGGCGCCGGGGGTTTTGCCCGCGGGAACGCATAGAGCGGCAGGAACGGTCGCAGGGCCGGGCCGATCCAGACCTGGGGTTCCGAGGCCGGTTCGGCCCCGACCTCGACCTCCTTGCGCGCAACGCAGGTCTGCACCGCGGCGCCCAGGGCGATGAAGTCCCTGGTCTGGCGCGCGGAGGACAGGAAGCAGTCGTCGAAGAACGGATACCGGTCGCTTTCGCCGCAGCCGAACGAGGCCCGGTCGGGGCGGGCGGCGGTCAGGATCATGCGGTCGGGCTTCTTCAGCGCCGGAATGAACACGCCCGAGAAGCAGGCCGAGATGACCACAACGCTGGGGCGCGCGGGGCAGGCGTCCTCGATCATGGCCGCAAGCAGCTGCGGTCCCAGGATGACGTCGCCCAGCAGGGCGCCCTCGGGGCCGCCGTGCGAGCTGATGTAGAACAGACAGCCGGCCCTGGCGCTCAGGGCGCTCTGCTTGAGGCTGGCGTGGATGGCGCGCGCGTCGGAAGGGCCCGGGGCGACGGCGGGGTAGCGGTGTGGCTGCGTGGAGAACTGCCGAACCGCGCCGGGATCAAAGCCCATGTCGACCAGGGTGAGGGCCACGTCGCGCCGGGCGTTGTCGAAGGCCTCGGTGGGACCGCCGGAATGGGCGCGCCAGTCGCCGGCCACGACCACAGCCGACCAGCGGGAGAACGGAGCCTCGGCCCGCGCGAACGACGTCAGGGTGAGCAGGAGAACGCCGACCAGGATGCCCGCCGCGCTCCGCATCGCCCGCCCCTATTTCTTGAACCGGGCGAACGGGGTCGGGATGGCCGTGCCGGAGGCCTTGGCCAGCAGCCGGCCCTCGCCGTCATAGAGCTCGCCCTCGGTGAAGCAGACGGTCTTGCCCCACTTCACCACCCGGCCAACGCCGCGCAGGGCGCCCGGCATGGCGGGACGCAGAAAGCTGGTCTTCATTTCAAGCGTCGGGACGACGTGGGTCATGCCCGAGCTGATCATGCCGGCCACCGACATGCACTCGTCCAACATGGCGCAAACGTAGCCGCCCTGGATCTGGCCCATCGGGTTGCACAGCAGGTCGGCGCGGGCCTCGAAAGCCACCTCGACCTCGCGGTCGGCCTGACGCACGGCCAGCAGCTGGAAGCCCAGCGTGCGCGAGCCCGAGGGCGCGTTCTTGGATGAGCGGAAACGCTCGAGGATCGCCTCGTCGGTCAGAACCTGGGGTTCGTCCGCCGCAACGTCGCTCACGCGCTACTTCTTCCGGAACTGGTCGAGGGAGATGATCTTGGGCGTATCGTCGCCACCGCTCTCGGCGGGCGCTTCCGGCTCGGGCTCGACGGTGGGTTCCGGCGGAACCACCTCGGGGGCCTCGAACTGCAGGGCGAACTGCACCGACGGATCGTAGAAGCGGGTCACGGCCGCATAGGGCACCGACAGGCGCTTGGGCTGGCCGCCGAACTTCAGGGTGACCGAGAAGAAGGTCTCGCCCGGCGCCAGGTCCCAGTACTGGTGCTGCAGGATGATGGTCATCTCGTCGGGATACTTGCCCAGCAGGTCCTGCGGGCCAGACACGCCGGCCGCCTGGGTCTTGAAGGTGATGTACAGATGATGCGGTTCGGGCAGGCCGCCAGGAGCCGCCGCCTTCTTGAGGGCCGCCTTCACGACGCCGCGCAGGGCGTCCTGGGCCATGGCCTCGTATTGCATAAGGTCTTCAGGCGGATTGGTGGGGGCCATGCGGTCCGTCAAGAAACTGGGGAACTGAACTGGGTTCGAGCCTAGCGCGTCGCGGCCTTTCGGCAAAGGTGCGGTAACCCTTCAGGAGGCCACAAATTTTAAGGATGGTTAAAAGGCCCCATTCGAGGCGAGCGGCCACTTTTGGAAAGTGGAGGGATTCTGTTGGCAGGCTCCCCCATTCCTTCTCGAAAGAGAGGAGGGAGCCTCGGCTGCCACTTTTGGAAAGTGGAGGGATTCTGTTGGCAGGCTCCCCCATTCCTGCTCGAAGAGAGAGGAGGGAGCCTCGGCTGCCACTTATGGAAAGTGGAGGGATTCTGTTGGCAGGCTCCCTCCGGGCCCCGCCTAAGGATCTGAACCCCTAGGACTTAAGGCGCGAATTCACTAGCACCGCATTACGCGGCGATAGCGAACTCTTCAGCGAAGTTATCGTTCGCAGTTAGTTTAGCGGCCCGATACGGTGAGCCACGCCGAGAGAAAGCATTACACCTTTACACGTCTGTCGATGCTGATCGGCCCCATGCAGTCCCGTGATAACTCGGGAGAGATTGGTGGAGCCGCCGGGAATCGCACCCGGGTCCAGTCCGCTTATTACGTGCGCGTTTATCCCCATAGTCCGGCCGAGACCGGACAAATCCAATATAGGCCCTTAGTGCGCCGTATGGAAGGCGCGTTCCTCGATGGCGCCGATGCTGAGACGTCCGTCGGCCAGGGTTCCGGTGACGACGGCGCCGGAATCCTCGAACAGTTTCAAGGTCTCACCCATCAGAAGATAGACCCCGGTGAACAGGTTGAAAGGCCTGGCGCGGGTCTCGACGAAGCGGCCGTCGGGGCGCAGCTCCAGGCTGATGCCGCCGTCGGGCGAGGTCCAGACGCCGGAAACGGGAACGTGGGGAACCATGGTGGAGATAATCATGGGGCAATCCTCCAGGATGAAGGGGCAGGGGCGGGCGAGGCGGAGGGAAGCATGGCTGTGGCGGCGGTCAGCGCGGCCGCGCCGCCCAGCAGGACGGCGACGAACCAGCGCGGAGCCGCCACGCCGCGTGGAGGCGTGTAGCGTCTCATCGGGGGAGTCTGATTTTGGGAGTTGCCGCGTCGCGGAGCGGAACAAGGTCACTATGACGGAGGGGGGCGTCCAGTCTGTAGATCGATGCTCCGACTTGATTGCACGATCCTCCAGAACCGAGCGCCACCGCGTGACGCAGGATCGTGCAAGGCCTATCAACAGGCTCACGCAGACAACGGAAATTCCATGAGCACGCGCGAGGCGCTGGCCGCCCTGATTGAACGATTCACGCCGAACGAAGGTCCGCATGACACCTGCTGCGGCCCGCGTATCGGCCTCTACCGCGTGAGCCAGCCCAGCGAGCCGATGCACGCCGTGCACGAACCGGCCTTCTGCGTGCTGGCGCAGGGCCGCAAGCGGGTGCTGGTGGGCGACGTCGTGCACCACTACGACGACCGCAACTTCTTCCTGGCCTCGGTCGACGTGCCAGTGGTCGGACAGGTGGTCGAGGCCTCGCCTGAGGCCCCGTATCTCAGCTTCCGCATTACCCTGGATCCGAACATGATCAGCGAGATGATCATGGAAACCGGGATGGCGGCCCGGCTGGACGGCTCCGCGCCTCTGGTCGGCGGCATGTCGGCCGGCGCGATGACGCCGGAGCTGTTCGACGCGGTTTGCCGCATGGTCCGGCTGATGGAGGCGCCAGAGCACGCGCCGGTGCTGGCGCCGCTGATCGAGCGCGAAATCCTCTATCGCCTGCTGACCGGCGAGCATGGCGCGCGTTTGGCCCAGATCGCCCGCGCGGACGGCCGGCTGCGCCAGATCAACCGCGCCATCGGCTGGATCAAGCGCAACTTCTCCCAGCCCTTCAGCATCGAGGACGTGGCCGCCGAAGCCCGGATGAGCGCCTCGGCCCTGCACCAGCACTTCAAGGCGGTGACCGCGCTCTCGCCCCTGCAGTACCAGAAGCAGCTTCGCCTGCAGGAGGCCCGGCGGCTGATCCTGGTGCAGCGTCTCGACTGCGCCACGGCCGGCCACACGGTCGGCTATGACAGCCCTTCGCAGTTCAGCCGCGAATATGCCCGCCTGTTTGGCGCGCCGCCGCTAAGGGACGCCGCCCGCCTGCGCGAGCAACCGGATCAGATGGTCGGAGCCTAGGGCCTGGGCGCTTCTGGAGCGGGCGCGCCCGACGGATCCCCGGTCTGGTCATCCGCTGGCTGCGGAACGGCCGGCGGCTGCGGTCGGACGTTGGCGGCCGGTCTCAGCTGGCCGCCCGAGGCAATCAACTGGTCATAGGCCGTCTGCTGGCGCGACACGTCGGCGCCGCGCGGGAACACCGCGTCGAAGCGGGCGTCGCGCCCGACCGCCGCGCCCAGGGCCAGGGTCAGGGCGCGCGCGATGGAGCCGACCTCGGCGTCGTCGCAGGCGCGCCGCAGATGCCGGGCCCGACCGGCGACCAGTAGGGTGATGTCCCAGGCCACGCCGTCCAGACAGACGGCCGACACCGCGCCGCCGCCATAGTCGACGGTCACGTCGCGGGGCTGGCTCCAGATCGCGTCGCCCATCAGGGCCTTCAGCGCGGGGATCTGTTCGGAGGCCAGTTCGGCGTTGATGTCGACCCGGCGGTCGATCTCTGCGGTGCAACAGCCCAGGCCGGCGCGGGCCTGCACAAACGCCCGGCCGTCGCGGCGAGTGGTGACGCGGATCACGGCCTGGCGTACGCCGCGCGAGGGCCGGGCCCAGACCTCCAGCACCATCTCGCCGCGCCGGACCAGCTGGTTCTGGAGCGGCTGCAGGCCCCAGAGCCGATAGAGCAGGGGCTCGACGCCGTTGGCGATCGGTATGGGCTCTTCGCGCCGGCCGAGGCGGCGGCCATAGAGCGGATCGACCTCGGAGGACGGGCGAGCGGTGTCCGGCGACCACCAGACGACCGGATCGGGCGGCGGTGGAGGCAGGTTCGGATCGGGCGGCGACGGAGCCTGCTGGGCGGCGGCGAGGGCGAGCCCCGCGATCAGACCGGTCAGGCTCATCGCCGACCTCCGTTACATGCCTTCGAAGCCCCGCTCGATGGAAAGCACCCCCGTGCGGGAAAGTTCCACCAGGCCCAGCGGGCGCATCAGGTCCAGGAACTTGTCGATCTTGGACGGCGCGCCCGAGATCTCGAACACGAAGCTCTCCAGCGTGGTGTCCACCGGCTTGGCGCGGAAGATGTCGGCCACGCGCAGGGCCTCGACCCGGTCGGCGCCCGACCCGCGCACCTTGACCAGGGCCAGCTCGCGCTCGACGCCGTTGGGGTCGCGCGTCACGTCATGGACGCGGCGAACGCTGACCACCTTCTGGAGCTGGGCCTCGATCTGGTCCAGCACATGCCGTGTGCCGCGCGTCACCACGGTGATGCGGCTGGTGTGGGCCTTGTGGTCTGTCTCGGCGACCGTCAGGCTTTCGATATTGTAGCCGCGCGCGGCGAACAGCCCGACCACGCGGTGCAGCACGCCCGGCTCGTTATCCACCAGCAGGGCGAAGGTCGCCGTCTGCTCGGCCTGGGCGGCGGTAGGCATGTCGTAGGCGGATCCGGAGGCGGCGGGAGCGTTGGGCATGGGATCGTTTCTAAGCAAAGAGGAGCCGAAGAGCGAGGGCCGGACTAAACCAGCCCCGCCCCAGCCTCGCCGATGACGTTACCGATATCCTCGACGTCGCCCATGATCATCTCGTTGTGGGCCTTGCCCGAGGGGATCATCGGCAGGCAGTTCTCGTGCTTCTCGACGCGGCAGTCGAAGACCACGACCTTGTCGCTGTTGATCATCTCCAGGATCTTGCCGTCCAGTTCGGCCGGGTTGGAGCAGCGGATGCCGACTGCGCCATAGGCCTCGGCGAGTTTCACGAAGTCGGGCAGGCTGTCGGAGTAGGAGTGGCTGTAGCGCTCGCCGTGCAGCAGTTGCTGCCACTGGCGGACCATGCCCATCCACTCGTTGTTGATGATGAAGATCTTGACCGGCAGGTCGAACTGGATCGCCGTCGACAGTTCCTGGATGCACATCTGGATCGAGGCTTCGCCGGCGATGTCGACGACCAGGGCGCCCGGATGGGCCATCTGCACGCCCAGGGCGGCCGGCAGGCCATAGCCCATGGTGCCCAGGCCGCCGGACGTCATCCAGCGATTGGGCTCCTCGAAGCGATAGAACTGCGCGGCCCACATCTGATGCTGGCCGACTTCCGTCGTGATGTAGGTGTCGCGGCCCTTGGTCAGCTCGTACAGCCGCTCGATGGCGTACTGCGGCTTGATGGTGGTTTCCGAGGTCCGGTACTTCAGGCACTGACGGGCGCGCCACGTGTCGATCTGGGCCCACCAGTCGCTGAGGGCGGCCTTGTTCGGCTGATGGCCGGCGGCTTTCCAGGCGGCGATCAGATCCTCGAGCACGCTGGCGGCGTCGCCGATGATCGGCAGGTCGACGCGGACGTTCTTGTTGATCGACGAGGCGTCGATATCGATATGGATCTTCTTGCTGCCGGGCGAGAAGGCGTCCAGCCGGCCGGTGACCCGGTCGTCGAAGCGGGCTCCGACGCAGATCATCACGTCGCAGTCGTGCATGGCGTTGTTGGCTTCGAACGTGCCGTGCATGCCCAGCATGCCCAGCCAGGCCGGATCGGCGGCCGGGAAGGCGCCCAGGCCCATCAGGGTCGAGGTGACCGGCGCGCCGGTCAGGGCCTGGAACTCGCGCAGCAGCGCGCTGGCCCTGGGGCCGGCATTGATGACGCCGCCGCCGGTATAGAAGATCGGCCGGCGAGCGCGGGCGATCATCGCCGCCGCCTCGGCGATACGGTTCGGCTCGCCCTTGGTCTTGGGGTTGTAGGCGTGGGTCGAGGCGACTTCGCCCGGGCCGTAATATTCGCCCTTGGCGAACTGGACGTCCTTGGGGATGTCGATCAGCACCGGGCCGGGACGGCCGGTGGTGGCGATCTTGAACGCCTCGTGGATGATCCGCGGCAGGTCGCGGACGTCTTTGACCAGATAGTTGTGCTTGGTGCACGAGCGGGTCATGCCGACGGTGTCGGCTTCCTGGAAGGCGTCGGTGCCGATCAGGTGGGTGGGGACCTGGCCGGTGATGACGACCATCGGGATGGAATCCATCAGGGCGTCCATGATCCCGGTGATGGCGTTGGTCGCGCCCGGACCCGAAGTGACCAGGACCACGCCCGGCTTGCCCGAGCTGCGCGCATAGCCTTCGGCGGCGTGGGTCGCGCCCTGTTCGTGGCGAACCAGGATGTGTTGCAGGCGCGGCTCATGGAACAGCGCGTCATAGATCGGCAGGACCGCGCCGCCCGGATAGCCGAAAAGCACCTCCACGCCCTGGTCCACGAGGCCGCGAACCACGATCTCGGCGCCGGTCATGGCGCGATCGAAGGTGGTGTCGGTCGAGGCGGGGCTCTCGATGGTCTGGTGGGCGGTCATGGCGGTGGTCCGTAGGGAATGCGGGAAGGGCGAGGCAGAAAAGAAAAAAGGTCCCGAAGGACCTTTGCGCGCGCGACTGAACTACGACGTGACTTCGAGGTCACATCGCGGACAGCCGCTCCATAAGTACGATCATGGTTTTGCGCACGAGTCTTGCTCCAAAGCTACGGAAAGGGTGATGCCATGCGCGAAAGGGGGCGTCAAGGCGGGTTTGAAGGCATGGATGTGCCTTATTGTCCCAAGTCGGCGTCCAGCGTATCGAGCAGAAGCGTCAGCGCGGCGACCGCGAAGGCCTGCATGTTGGCGGGACGGTCGTTGACGCCGGTTTCCAGGGTGGCGCTGACCGACACCTCTTCGCTGACCACGGCCGTGCAGGTGTGGCCGGGAAGGTCGCCATAGCGGTTGCCGTCCGGACCCGCGGCGCCGGTCTCCGAAAGGCCCCAGGTCGCTTTCAGGTTCTTGCGGGCCACCCGGGCCAGCATCACGGCATAGGGCTCGCTGGCCGAGCGCAGGCCGTCCATGGCCTTCTGCGGGATGTCCATCAGGGTCAGCCGGGCCCGCGCTGTATAGACGACCGCCCCGCCCACATAGAATTTCGACGCGCCCGGCACGGCCAACAGGGCCGCCGAGATCAGCCCGCCTGACGAGGACTCGGCGATGGCGAGGGTCTCGCCGCGCGCGATCAGGCGCTCGGCGACGCGTTCGGCGAGGGCGTTGAGATCGGACATCATGATTTCCTTGTGATCGGACGAAAGCGGGTCAAGCCCGCTCCCAGTCGGGGGTCTGGTTCCTGAACCAGGTCAGCTGGCGCTTGGCGTAGCGGCGGGTTTCCTGGCGGGCGGCGTCAAGGGCCTGATCCAGGGTGGTCTCGCCGCGCAGGTGGGCGGCCAGTTCGCGATAGCCCAGGGCCTTGAGCGCGGGCAGGGCAGGGCTGAGACCGCGCCCTTCCATGGCCGCCACCTCCTCCAGCGCCCCGTTCTGCACCATCACCCCCAGCCGGGCGTCACAGCGGGCGTAGAGATCGGCGCGGGGCGGATCCAGAACCACACCCTTCCAGCTGCCCGGCGCCAGCGAGGGGCGGGTGTCGTTCTGCCAGGCGGTCAGGGAGCGGCCGGTGGCGACGGCGACGGCGTGGGCGCGTAGCAGGCGCTGGCGGTCGCCGACCTCGATGCGGGCGGCGGCCTCGGGGTCCAGCCTGGCCAACTCATCGCGAAACTCGTGTTCGCCCTGGGCGGCGTAGAGCAGGCCGGAAATCTCGCGCTGGGTCTCCGACACCGCCGGTACGTCGGCCAGGCCATGGGTCAGGGCGCGGAAATAGAGGCCGGTGCCGCCCACCACCACGGCCGGCTTGCCGCGATGGTCGATGTCGCGCAGGGCGGCCATGGCCGCCTCCAGCCACTTGCCGACCGACCAGGTCTGGGCGGCGTCGACCGTGCCGAACAGGTGATGCGGGACGGCCGCCATCTCTTCCGGCGTGGGGCCTGCGGTCAGGACGCGCAGGTCGGCATAGATCTGCATGGAGTCGGCATTGACGAGCTCGCCGCCGATTTCCTGGGCCAGACGCAGGGCGAAAGCCGACTTGCCGCTTGCCGTTGGACCGGCGATCAGCCAGATGCGATAGTCATGCGCAATGGGGTTATCCAAGGTTGCGTCGGTCACAGGGGAGCTCATGCGTCCGTCCTATCTCATCGCGGCAAGCCTTGCCGCATCCGTCGCCCTTTCGCCAGCGCTGGCCGCAGCCGGCGACGTGAACGCCCGCCCAGCGCAGGCGACCGTGCCGCCCTCGACCGCGACTGTCCCGCTCGGCGCGCCCCCGGCCCTGGCCCCGGCTCTGGGCGAAAAGGCCGGCTGCGGCGCCGTTCTGGTGATCCTGGGCAAGGTGGCGGACGGCTATCCCGAACTGTTCGCCAAACAGGCCAACGGCAAGGGCATCCAGACCGTGCTCAGCGCCCTGGGCCTGAAGGGCAAGGCGATGATGGACGAGGCTTTCGCCGAGGCCGGCGCCCAGGGCCTGACGCCCAGCCAGACCTATGAGGCGGGCGTGTCGCAGGTGCTGACGCTGATCAAGCCCGAGGCCGGCGTCTCCGCCGACGAGGTCGGCCGCAAGGCCGGAATGGCGCTGATGCAGCGCTGCACCGGCATCGGTTAGGGCGGACTCGGGTTGACGGGCGCGGGCGCCTGGCTTAGCGCCGCGCCATGCTCGCCCTTACGCTCGTCGGCCCCGGCGCCGAAACCATCGCTCGCGCTCTTGGACTGGGTGATCCCGTCCAGCTGGGCCATGACGCCTTTGACCTGATCGCGCCGGGAGAGGTCGCCGAACTGCGCGCCCGCGTCGGCGAGCGGGTCGCGGGCCTGCCAATCGATTTCGCCGTCCAGCCGGCCGCGAACCGCCGCAAGCGGCTGCTGATCGCCGACATGGACTCGACCATCATCAACGTCGAGTGCCTGGACGAGCTGGCCGACTTCGCCGGGGTTAAGGCCCAGGTCTCCGAGATCACCGAGCGGGCGATGCGCGGCGAGCTGGCCTTTGAGGGCGCCCTGCGCGAGCGGGTCGGCATGCTGACCGGCCTGTCGGTCGACGCCCTGCAGTCCTGCTATGATGGCCGCGTGCGGCTAAACCCTGGGGCCGAGACCCTGGTGCGGACCATGGCCGCCCACGGCGCGCGCTGCGCCCTGGTGTCGGGCGGCTTCACCTTCTTCACCACCCGCGTGGCGCAGGCGGCGGGCTTCCATCTGAACCGCGCCAATACCCTGATCGAAGCGGGCGGCAAGTTGACCGGCCAGGTGGGCGATCCGATCCTGGGCAAGGAGGCCAAGCTGGCCGCCCTGCAGGAGGAAACCGCCGCTCTGGGCCTGACCCCCGCCGACGCTCTGGCGGTCGGCGACGGCGCCAACGACCTGGCGATGATCGAGGCCGCCGGCCTGGGCGTTGCCTATCGCGCCAAGCCGATCGTGGCGGCCCAGGCCCACGCCAAGGTCGATCACGCCGACCTCACCGCCTTGCTCTACTTCCAGGGCTACAGGGCCTCGGAGTTCGCCGCATGAGCTTCCCGCGCCGCGTCGAGGCGGTGATCTTCGACATGGACGGCCTGCTGCTGGACACCGAGATCGTGTATCGCGCCGCCATGATCGAGGCCGGCTCGGTGTTCGGGGTGGTGTTCACCGGTGAGATCTATGCGGCCATGGTCGGCAAGACCAATCCCGAGAGCGCGATCCTGCTGCGCGAACTCTATGGCGATGACTTTCCGATCCAGGCCTATTTCGAGCGCGTCTGGGCCGACGTCGAGGACCTGCTGGAGGCCGAGACCCGGCTGAAAGCCGGGGTGATCGAGGTCCTCGACCATCTGGATGATCTGGGCCTGCCGTGCGCCATCGCCACGTCGAACGGCATGGTGTCGGTCGAGAAGTATCTGGGGCGCTTCGACCTGCTGAGCCGCTTCAACGCGGTGGTCGCCAATGCCGACGTCGTGCGTCACAAGCCCCATCCCGATCCCTATCTGGAAGCCGCCCGCCGCCTGGGCGTCGATCCCGCCCACTGCCTGGCGCTCGAGGATTCCCACCCCGGCGTCCGCGCCGCCCACGCGGCCGGCATGATGACGGTGATGGTTCCCGACATCCTCGATCCCAACGAGGAGATGCATGACAAGTGCGTCCACATCGCCGACAGCCTGCACGTGGTGCTGGACCTGCTGAAGGCGTCGGCCTGAGCGAGCGGGCGAGGGGCTTCAGGCCTGTTTTAGCGCCTCGGTCTGGACCTGCTCCGGCAGCTCGATCGACCAGCCGCCCAGGAACGCGGTGAGCGCCTCAAGCCCCATGGGCTTGGCGATGTGATAGCCCTGCGCCAGGTCGCAGCCCATCAGTTGCAGCACGGCCAGGGCTTCGCGGGTCTCGACGCCCTCGGCGGTGACCTTCATGCCCAGGCTGTGGGCCAGGTCGATGGTCGACTTGACCAGCAGGGCGTCCTTGCCGCCAGCCTGCAGCGACAGCACGAAGGCCTTGTCGATCTTCAGCTCGTCGGCGCGGATCTGTTTCAGATAGGCCAGGGACGACAGGCCCGAGCCGTAGTCGTCGATCGAGACCGGGATGCCGGCCGCCTCGAAACGCTCCAGCACGCCCAGCGCCACGTCGGGATTGCCGATCACGGCTGTCTCGGTGATCTCGAAACAGACGCGGGCGGCCTCGCGGGTGACCTGCTCGATGGCGCGATCGGCGAAGTCGGCGTCATCGATCAGGCGGCCCGAGATGTTGACCGACATCAGCACGTCGTGACCGGCTTGGCGCAGCGCCTTCTGGTCGGCGATGGCCTGGGTCAGGACGTAGTCCGTGAGGGCGCGGATGTGGCCGGTTTCCTCGGCCATGCCGACGAACAGGTCGGGGCGCATGAAGCCGCGGGTCGGATGGCTCCAGCGCACCAGAGCCTCGACGCCGGTGATCTGGCCGGTGCGCAGGTCCAGCTTGGGCTGGTGGTTGAGGAACAGGGCGCCGTTGGCCACGCCGTCCAGCATCTCGCTCATCAGCGACAGGTTGCCGGCCGGGTCGCCATAGGCGACGGGGTCGAACACCATCACCTTGCGGTTGGCCGCGCGGCCCTGGTCCAGGGCGATCAGGGCCTGTTCGATCAGGCGCGGTGCGTCCAGTCCGGTGGGGCCGGTCGCCGCCAGGCCATGGGTGAGGTGAACATCGACCGTCTCACCGCCGACGCGGATCGGTCTTTCCAGACGACCCACCGACATTTCGACCAGCGGCAACAGGGCCGCCAGATCGGTGACATTGGAAATCACGCACAGCGTCGAGGTCGTCAGGCGTCCCACCGTCAGCCCGTGGCTGATGCCCATGATCCGCTCGCCCAGGTCGGTGATCAACTGGGTCGCCAGCGAATAGCCGATGGCGCCGCGCACGAAGGTGAAGCGGTCCAGCCCCACGGCGCTGATGACCACCTGCTCGCCCTCGGCCGCGTTGGCCAGGCGGGCGGTGATCTCGCGCTCCAGGGCGCGGCGGTTGGGCAGGCCCGTTTCCTCGTCGTGCAGGGCCTGATGGATCATCCGGGCCTCGCGGTCGCGGATCTCCGCGGCCATCAGGTTGAAGCTCTCGGCCAGCCGGCCGATCTCGTCCTGGGTCTGGACCTCGACATGCACATCCTCGCCGCGCTGCAGTCGGCGGGCGGCATCGTCCAGGGCGGCGATGGGGCGTGCCAGGCCGCGCGACAGGGCCCAGCTGGCGGCGACCACCAGGGCCGCGCCGATCAGGCCGGCGACGATCACGGCGGCGAACAGGGGCCGATAGGGCGCCATGGCCTTGGCCATGGGATAGCGCAGGACGAGAGCCGCGGCGCCGTCCTGGCCCAGCGCCTTCAGCGGCTTGACCAGGATCAGGTCGTTCTGGCCGCCGGCCTTCAGCAGGCTGGGCTCGGCGATCCTGTCGCGCAGGGCTGTCTCGACATAGACGCCGACCCGTTTGGCGTCGGAGCCCGCATCGTCGGTGATCCAGCCCTCGCCGCGCCGGTCGAAGACCTGGGCGTCCAGCTCGATGGCTGACAGGCGCTCAAGGGCCCGCATTTCCTTGTCGTCCAGCCTGGCGGCGAAGACGATCCAGCCGGTCAGGGTCGGGGCCAGGATCGGCGCCGAAATGACCTGATAGGGCGCGCCATCGACCACGAAGACGCCCTGGGCGCCGTCTCCGGCGTCCAGCGCCGTCCACAGTTTCTCGAGATCCAGCCGGGCGGGATCCAGGCCCACCACATCGCCATCGACCCCGACGATGAAGGCCAGGTCCAGGCCCATGCGCTGGCGAAGATTGGTGATGGCGGACTCGACGGTCGGAACATCATGGGTGGCGACGGCCGCCCGGAAACCGAAGTCGCGCGCCAGCAGGTCGGCGCCGTCGCGCAGGCGCTGGGTGCGCAGCGCCCAGACGCTGTCGAACACCGTGCCGCTGGTCGACAGTTCCTTGCGCACGGCCTGCTGGGCGTTGGCGGCGATCGCCAGATAGACCGTCACCGCGACAAGGCTCAGCGCCAGGGCGAACAGCCCGGCATAGAGCACCGTCAGCTTGGTCTGGAGGCGATTGAACACGGCCGTCCTCTAGTGGTGCGCCGGAGCGCGCAGCTCGATCGACACGGACTCGCGGCTGTCGCCGCCGCCGATCGCGGTGGTCGTCAGGGTCTTCTCGTTCTTCATGCCGCGCAGATACGGATGCCAGACCTTCACCACGACGGGGCCCGACGGGATGTCGCGGACGCTCGCCACACCGGCGTCGTCGCTCTTGGCCGCATACGGGGTGTCGACCACCTTGATGAAGCCGACCATCTGGTCGTGGATGTTGCAGCCGATCGCGGCCACGCCGACGGCGGGCAGCTTGACGGTGCGGTTCTCTTCGCGGCCGTAGAGCTTCAGCTCGAACTTGTTGCCGGCCGAGAACGAATAGACGTGGTGGCGCACCTTATCGAGATTGGGGAACGAAACCTCTGCGCCCGCCGGCACGATCAGCACGAAGGGCGAGAACTGGATGTTCTGCTGGGCGACGCGATAGGGCCAGGGAAACCGGATCGGTCCGCGGCTGGGCTGGCCGCCCGGATGGACCGTCACGACCGCATCGGGAACGGGCCTGCCGTCGGCGCCCCGCACCGTGACGGTCAGGCTGCCGGCAAAGGCGGCGCCTCCCATGAACGCAACCATGAGAAGTGAAAGGGCGAATTTCATCAAGCAGTACTAGCGGATCTCGAATGAAATCGCCGTTAACGTGAATGTCCCTCCGCCACATCTTGCCGAGCGACATGGTTAAACTGAAAGGTTCTGTAAAGTCTTCTGAACGACCTTCGCTAACTGAACTGTTGAGACGCGCCGAGGGCCGATGAAGCTTCACCATAAGATCATTCCGGCTGCTGGCTGTTTCATCTCCGCGGCTCTGAGCCTGACCACCGGCGCGGCGGCCGCCGAAATCGAGACCGGCGGAAAGCTGCTGCTTACGGGCGGCGTCACCGCCCTCGAAGGCGGGGCGGGCGGCGGTCTGGCCACCTGGGGCGTCATCGCCGGCAACGAGACCCGCAATGGCGTCGGCGGCAAGGTCCATGCGACCTATGTGGACGTTCCCGACTACCAGCTGCGTGTCGCCGGGGCCGCGATCGGCCTCTACGACCGGGTCGAGCTGTCGGTCGCCCGCCAGGAATTCGACACCGGCGCCACGGGCGCCAAGCTGGGCCTGGGCAAGGGCTTCACCTTCAAGCAGGACATCGTGGGCGTGAAGCTGCGGGTGCTGGGCGACGCCGTCTACGAGCAGGACAGCTGGGTTCCGCAGGTCTCGGTCGGCGCGCAGTTCAAGAAGAACAATCAGGGCGCCGTCATCAAGGCCGTCGGCGGCCAGCATGACAGCGGCGTCGACTACTATGTCGCCGCCACCAAGCTGCTGCTGGACAAGAGCCTCGTTCTGAGCGGCGCGGTGCGAATGACCAAGGCCAACCAGACCGGCCTGCTGGGCTTCGGCGGCGACCGGAATGACCGCTACAAGGCCCAGTTCGAGGGCTCGGCCGGCCTGCTGCTCAGCAAGCGTCTGGCCGTGGGCGCGGAATATCGCACCAAGCCCAGCAATCTGGGCTTCGCGAAGGAGGACGACTGGGTCGACCTGTTCGCCGCCTATGCGATCAACAAGACGGTGTCGGTGACGGCCGCCTATGTCGATCTGGGCGACATCGCCACGTTCAGGGATCAGCGGGGCCTTTATCTCTCGCTGCAGGCCGGCTTTTAGGAGAGCGCTCGATGCATCGTTTCCCCCAGAGCGCGGCCCTGGTCGCCGTCATCACCCTTGGCCTGGCCGGCGCCGCCCTGGCGCAGGACGCCGTTCCGCCGGGTGAGCAGCCGGTCGATCCCTATGCGCGGTCCAACGCCAATGCGCACGCCACGCCCCTGACCGACACCAGGGTGTTCGAGGCCTTTCACGGCAAGGACGGCCTGGCGCGCATCGCGGCCGACACGGTTGATCGCAGCCTGGCCGACCCGCGCATCAGGGAGATCTTCGCCACCACCGACGTTCCCCGCCTGAAGCGGACCCTGGCCGAGCAGTTCTGCTACGTCCTGGGCGGCGGCTGCGACTATACCGGCCGCGACATGAAGAGCGTCCACAAGGACATGGGCGTCACCAACCGGGACTTTAACGCCCTCGTCGAGAACCTGCAGTGGGCGATGGAGAAGGAGGGCGTGCCCTTCTTTGCCCAGAACAAACTGCTGGCCAAGCTGGCCCCGATGCAGCGGGGCGTTGTGGAGCGGTAGTCCAGATATCTGTCATCCCGGGCGAAGCGCAGCGCAGACCCGGGACCACGGCAAGCTCATGCGCTTCCTGCGGTCCCGGCTCAGCGCGCTTTGCGCTTGGCCGGGATGACAGTTTTAGCGACCCGGAACCGCGTCGGCATAGCGCGGCCAGTTCTTCGCCAGCTCATCCACCACCACGCCGCCGACCTTGAAGGCCGCGTCGAGCGAGGATTGCAGGGCCGGAACGCCGGTCTGCTCGCCCAGCAGGTTGGTCGCCGCGTCGCCGCCGGGCGGCTGGGTGGTGTAGTTGCTGGCCGTGCGCAGCACCAGCACGCGCCGGGGGTCGGCGCGGCCCGCGCGGCCCAGGGCGTCGATGGCGGCCAGGACGCCGGTGTCCTCCATGCCGGTCATCACGAAGCCGTCCTGGTCGCCGGTCCAGTAGTTGGCCCAGGCCTCGTAGTGACGGTTGAGGATCTCGCCGTGCCAGAAGGCCTGGCCGCTGACCTCGTCACCCTTCAGCACCATCGGCGGCGTCTGGGCCTTGGGCAGGCCCACATACGGCGCGCGCAGGGCCTTCAGGGCGTCGTTGTCGGCGATGGCCGCGTCGCGCGTCAGGTCGAAGGCCCAGTCGCGAAGGGGCAGGTTCAGCGGGAACAGGTTCTCGCTATCCGCCGCCGGAGGTCCCTCGTAGGGCGCCTTGCGATGGAGGGGGATCTGGCCGATCGACCACGCCTTGGGCGTCTCGCGCGGGTCGATCATGTAGCCGAAATCGCTGTCGATCACCGCGCCGATCCAGGCCGCCGAGCCGACCGAGCCCTGGTTGGGATTGACGCCGGCGATGGCCGCGATCAGCCAGTAGCTCTTGGAGAGGTCGAAGCGCGGATCAAGACCCAGGGCCATGGTCGAGATCGCCGCGCGGTTGGTGCCCATGCTGGTCGACAGCAGCAGCACCTTGCGGGCCGGGTCGTAGCGAAGGTCGCGGAACCCCGTCTTGAACGGGATCTTCTGCGGCATGACCTGGGCCCAGGCCTGGAACTCGCCGGCCTTGTCGCCGATGTCCTCGCCGATCTCGAAGGCGGTCACCACAACCACCCGCACCTCAAGCGGCGCGGCGAGGGCGGGCGCTGAAGCCAGGCAGGCGAAAAGACAGGCGAGAACCGCGAGACGACGCATGGTCTTCCTCGAAAGAAAAAGGGCCGCGAGAGAATCTCGCGGCCCCGGTTCTTACTGCGCTTGCGGTCCGCGCTGGAAGTACTTGAAGAAGGCGCTGTCGGGGGAAAGCACCAGGGTGGCGTCTCCCTGACCAAGCGACGCCTCATAGGCCTGCATCGAGCGGTAGAAGGCCGCGAAGTTGGGGTCTCGGCCGAAGCTGGACGCGAACAGTTCGGCGCGGCGGGCGTCGCCCTCACCCCGGATCTTTTCGCCTTCCTCGGTGGCGGTGGCCACGATCTCGCGCTTCTGCTGCTCGCCGATGGCGCGCAGCTGGGCGGCCTCCTGCTGGCGGGCGGTCTGCATGCGCTCGAACACGGCCTTCTGGTTGGCTTCGGGCAGGTCGGCGCGGCGGATGCGGACGTCGATGATCTGGACGCCCAGATCGGAAGCCTTCACCTGACGGCCGACCTCGTCGCGGATGGCGGCCATGACCACAGCGCGCTTGCCGGCGATCACTTCCTCGGAATTGGCCCGGCCGATGGTCTGGCGCAGCGAGGCGTTGACGATGCGCTCCAGCCGATCCTTGGCTTTGGTCTCATCGCCCAGGGTCTTGTAGAACTGGCGAGGGTCGCTGATCCGGTAGCGGACGAAGGCGTCGACCACCAGGCGCTCCTGGTCGGCGGCGATCACCTCTTCCTGGTCGGCGTTCAGGGCGATGTTGCGGTTGTCGAACTTGACCACGCGATCCAGGAACGGCGCCTTCAGGTGCAGGCCCGGCGTGCGGACCACGCGGATCGGGTCGCCGAAGCGGATGACCAGGGCCTGATGGCGCTGATCGACCTGATAGATGGTCGAGCCCAGCAGGACCAGCAGGGCGCCGGCGGCGACGCCGATGGCGGTGAGACGGTTTTGCGGACCGATCATTGGGCGGCTCCGTCGATGGACTTGACCACGGTGGCGGTCCGGGGCCGGAAGGCGTCGGGGGGCAGGATCACCGGGGCGCTGGCGCCCTTGCTGTCGATGATGACCTTGTTCGAATTGGCCAGCACGCGCTGCATGGTCTCGATGTAGAGGCGCTCGCGGGTAACGGCCGGGGCCAGCTTGTACTGGTCATAGACCTGGTTGAAGCGGGCGGCTTCACCGGCCGCCTCGCGCACGACCTGCTCGCGATAGCCCTTGGCCTGCTGGACGATCTCGGCGCTCCGGCCGCGCGCCACGTTGGCGGCGGACTGGGCGTTCTGGCTGGCGCGCTGCACGTCGCGGAAGGCGTCGATGACCGGCGGCGGCGGGGTGGCCGTCTGGATCTGCACGCTTTCGACGAAGACCCCTGCGTCATAGCGGTCCAGGATCTGCTGCATCAGGCGCTCGGCCTCCAGCTGAAGCTGGCCGCGGCCGGTGGTCAGGATCGGGGTCAGGGCGGTCTTGCCGACCACCTCGCGCATGGCGCTCTCGCCCACGGCGCGGATCACGCTGTCGGGATCGCGGACATTGAACAGGTACTTGGGGGCGTCGGACACCCGCCACTGCACCGAGAAGGCCAGGTCGACGATGTTCTCGTCGCTGGTCAGCATCAGGCGCTCTTCGCCGCCGTCCGTGCCCGTGGCGCCGATGTCGGTGGTGCGGATTTCGCTGACCGAAACCTTCTCAACGCTCTCGACCGGGAAGGGCAGGTGATAGCGCAGACCCGGATTGGCGACGCGCGAGAAGGCGCCGAAGGTGCTGACCACGCCCTGCTGGTTGGGCTGCACGACATAGACGCCTGTCACCGCCCACAGGGCGACGACGGCGCCGGCCGCCGTGGCGATGGCGCGGGGGCGATCCGGGCCCTGGAAATAGCCGCGCAGCCGCGCGGTCAGGTCTTCCAGCACCTGGTTCAGGTCGATCGGTGTCTGGGGATCGCGAGGTCCGCCTAATGGGCGGCGCGGACCAGGGCGCGGCGTATTGTCCTTGTCGCCATTTGGCGGCGGAGAACCCCAGGGACCAGGGCCAGCATTGTCGTTCCACGGCATGAGCGGCGTCGTCTTCCCGTCGGCTTTTGATTTTCAGCGGGGATTGTAAATCGTCCCCCACACGCGGATATGAGGACCCCCACCCAACAAGGCAAGACATAGACGTGACTGGCGCCGCATCCACGACCCTCGACGAGGCCCGCGCGGCCCTGGATCTCATCGTCGATCCGGTGACCGGCCAGGGGCTTGTGGCCGCCGGTCTGGTGCAGGGGCTGGTGGTGCGCAACGGTCGCGCCGGCTTCATGCTGGAGGTTCCCGCCGCAAACGCCGCCGCCTATGCGCCTGTTCGCGCGGCGGCCGAGAAAGCCCTGTCCGATCTGCCGGGCGTCGATGTCGCCCAGGTGGTGCTGACCGCCCAGGCCGCCGAGGGCGTCACCCGCGCTCGCAAAGGCGCCAGGGTGTCCGAAGACCCGCAGGCCCGCATGGTCCCGCCGCCGGAAGCCGAAAAGCCCGCCCATGTCCGCCATGTGATCGCCGTGGCCTCGGGCAAGGGCGGGGTGGGCAAGTCCACCGTCGCCACCAACCTGGCCTGCGCCTTTCAGGCGATGGGCCTGAAGGTCGGGCTGCTGGACGCCGACATCTATGGTCCCTCGGCCCCGCGCATGATGGGCGTCGATGGCGAGCCCAGCTTCGAGGACGGCAAGCTGCAGCCGCTGGACGCCCACGGCGTCAGGATCATGTCGATCGGCTTCCTGGTCGACGAGGGCAAGGCGATGATCTGGCGCGGGCCGATGGCCTCGTCCGCCGTGCGCCAGATGATCCACGACGTCGCCTGGGGCTCGGAAGCCGCGCCGCTGGACGTGCTGGTGGTCGACCTGCCGCCGGGCACGGGCGACGTGCAGCTGACCCTGGTGCAGAAGCTGCGCATCGACGGCGTGGTTCTGGTGACCACCCCGCAGGAAGTCGCCCTGATCGACGCCCGCCGCGCGGCGATCATGTTCGGCAAGACCGCGACCCCGATCCTGGGCCTGATCGAGAACATGACCTTCTTCGCCGATCCCTCGACTGGCGCCCCGATCCCGATCTTCGGCTCGGGCGGTGGCGTAGCCGAGGCCGCGAAACTGGGCGTGCCGGTGCTGGCCGAGGTGCCTATCGAACTGGCCGTCCGCGAAGGCGGCGACGGCGGGGTTCCGGTGGTGCTGGGCAGGCCCGACAGCGCCGCCGCCAAGGCGTTCGCCGGGGCGGCCAAAACCTTGTGGACCGGGCTTCAGGCCTAGCAAAAAGGCCGCCCGGGTCTTCCCGGACGGCCTCTTCAGTTCAGATTTCGCCAGCCGCTAGAAGCTGTAGCGAACGCCCGTCGACATCACGACGGCCGAGCCCGTCACGTCGCCGCGCAGGTTGACCGTCGAGCTGGTCGCCGTCACGTCGGTGCGGTTGATCTTGGTGTCGTCGAAGCCGATGTAGCTGAGGGCCGCATCAAGCTTCAGGTTCGGCTGGGCCGCCCAGGTGGCGCCCGCCGCGTACATCATGCGGTCGCCGTCCGGCACGCGGGCCGTGCGGCCGACATCCGGGGTCGGGGTCGGGTCGTACTGCACGCCGGCCCGCAGGGTCAGGCGGGGGCTGGCCTGATAGTCGACGCCGACGGCGGCGGTGGTGATGTCCTTGTAGTTCTGGACGCTGGTCGAGCCCGAGGTCGCGAACTTGACGCGGATGGCGTCGAACTCGCTCCAGCCGATGCGGCTGACCGAACCGTTCAGGGTGACGCGGTCATTGATCGCCCAGCGCGCGCCGATGATGGCCATCCACGGCGTGGTGATCTCGGCCTCGCCGGCGGTCTTGAAGTTGCTGGCGGCCGGGATCGGGGCCAGCAGGCCCGAGACGGCGATGTCGCCCTTCAGGGTGTGGTCGACCTTGGCGCGATAGCTGGCGCCCAGGGTCAGGGCCGGGGTGGGGCGATATTGCGCACCGACCGTCCAGCCATAGGCCCAGCCGTCGCCCTTCAGCGACTGCAGGCCGTCGGCCTGCAGCGGCGAGATGTTGGGCAGGGCGTTGGTCAGTTCTGCGTCGGCATAGACGGCGCTGACGCCGACGCCGAGGTCCAGCTTGTCGGTGACGCGATAGGCCACAGTGCCCTGGATGTCGGCCGTGGTCAGGCGCGACTTGAGGGCGTCATAGCGGGTCCAGCTGCGCGGGCCGTATTCGGTGGTGAAGTTGTAGGGCGCGGCGACCGACAGGCCGAGGGTCAGCTGGTCGTTGATCCGCCAGGCGCTGGCAAAGTTGGGAACGATGCCGTCCTTGATCGGCTTGGAGGCGCGCAGGCTGCCGCCGACCGGGGTGGTCAGGCCGGTGGGCGGCACCGGGCGGGTGATGGTCGAGCCGTTGTCGTTGACATCCGAGTCGACCTGGATGGCGTGCAGGCCGCCATAGACCTCGTTGGTCTCCAGGCCGGCGATCGCGGCGGGGTTCCACCACAGGCTGGCGGCGCCGCGGTCGGCGACCTCGCCCGAATAGGCCCGGCCCGCGCCGCGCACCGACTGTTCCTGCAGATAGAAGGCCGAAGCGGAGGCCTGGGAGGCGGCGACGAGCACGCCAAAAGCCACGCCGGCGGCGAGGCGGTTACGCGAAAAGGACATGAGACTGACGAGACCTTCTTGGGGAGGAGAAGTCCCCAAGCGTCTTTGCGGCGCTGGAGGAGCGCCGCGTCTAACGCATCTGGTCAGAAACCGTTGCTATTTATTCCCGATGCGGTGAATTTTGTTGAAGTGGTCAAAGAAACGGGGCCGCATGGGCCCCGTTTCAATCGCTGTTATGTCAGTATTGGCAGTAATGTGACGCTCAAAGTGTCACTTTCATTGCGGGAAGACTATCAGCCGCCCGCCATCTTGCGGAAGAACTTCTGGCCCTGTTCGCCGCCGTTGAAATAGGCCTTCTGGCCATCCTCGGCGGTGATCTGGCCCCAGTGGTCGCGGATGCCCTCGGCCGACAGCTCGCCGTCGCTCAGATAGACGCCCTCGGTCTCGTAGATGCGCGACAGGGCGAAGGCGCCGGCGCCGGCGGTCAGGATCGCGCCGGTGGGGGCCTCGTCCGACACCAGATAGACGACGCCGGGGGTGACGGCCTCGGGCGCCAGCTTGGCCAGCACTTCCGGCGGCATCAGGCCTTCGGTCATGCGGGTGGCGGCGACCGGGCTGATGGCGTTGATGTGGACGTTGTTCTTCTGACCCTCGAGCTTGAGGGTGTTCATCAGGCCCAGCACCGCCATCTTGGCCGCGCCGTAGTTGGACTGGCCGAAATTGCCGTACATGCCCGACGACGAGGTCGTCACGACGATGCGGCCATAGTTCTGGGCCTTCATGATGTCCCAGACGGCCTTGATCGGCTTGAAGGTGCCCCAGACGTGGACCTGCATGACCGCCTCGAAGTCGGCCAGCTCCATCTTGGTCAGGGTCTTGTCGCGCAGGATGCCGGCATTGGCGATCAGGATGTCGATGCGGCCCCAGGTGTCCATGGCGGTCTTGACCATGTTCGCGACGCCCGCGTCGTCGGTCACCGAGGCGCCGTGGGCGATGGCTTCGCCGCCGGCCGCCTTGATCTCTTCCACGACCTTCAGGGCCGCGTCGGACGAGCCGCCCGAGCCGTCGACGCTGCCGCCCAGGTCGTTGACCACCACCTTGGCGCCGCGACGGGCCAGTTCCAGAGCGTGCTGTCGGCCCAGGCCGCCGCCCGCGCCCGTAACGATCGCCACCTTGCCGTCAAAACGGATGTCCGACATGCCCTAGTCTCCCTCAAACGCGTGTTTGGTTTGGCGCGTTTGTGCGGCGCGGGAAGGGAGGCGTCAAGGGCGCCGGCGCCGCGCGGTCCTGACGTTTGGCGCCGCTCAGGCGTTCCGTGTCCGAGCCTTGATCCTGATCACAGTGTCACGGGCCGCACAGGCATATGGCGATGGCCGGACGCCAGGAGACACTCGCCATGCCTGACCATCCGCCACACCCCGCCCACGCTCCGAAAGGCGCGGCGCAGGCGTCCGTCGCCATCGGGTCTTTCTACACCTGTCCGATGCATCCCAAGGTTCGGAAGGTGGGTCCCGGCGTCTGTCCGATCTGCGGCATGGCGCTTGAGCCCGAGACGCCGGAACTGGACGAGGGCCCCAATCCCGAACTCACGGACATGACCCGCCGGCTCTGGATCGCTGCGGTCTTCACCCTGCCGGTCTTCGTGCTGGATATGGGCGCGCACCTGTTCGGCTTCATGCCGCCGTGGGGTGACCGCGCCAACGCCTTCATCCAGCTGGCGCTGGCTTCACCCGTGGTGCTGTGGGCCGGCTGGCCGTTCTTCCAGCGCGGCTGGGCGTCGATCCTGGCGCGCAGCCTCAACATGTTCACCCTGGTCGCCCTGGGGACGGGGGCCGCCTATCTCTATTCCCTGGTCGCGACCCTGGCGCCGGATCTGCTGCCCGCCAGCTTCAAGGGCCATCACGGACAGGCGCCGGTCTATTTCGAGGCCGCGGCGGTGATCACCGTCCTGGTGCTGCTGGGCCAGGTGCTGGAGCTGAGAGCGCGCGAGCGCACCGGCGGCGCCATCCGCGCCTTGCTGGATCTGGCTCCGCGAACGGCCCGGCGCATCGGCGCCGACGGCCAGGACGCCGAGGTCGAGATCGACGCCATTCTGGTGGGCGACCGGCTGCGGGTCAGGCCCGGTGAGAAGATTCCGGTCGACGGCGTGGTGCTGGAAGGGCGCGGCCATGTTGACGAGGCCATGGTGACCGGCGAGTCGATGCCGGTTCTCAAGGAACCCGGCTCGCGACTGGTCGGCGGGGCGATCAACAAGAGCGGCGGCTTTGTCATGCAGGCCCAGCGCGTTGGGCGCGACACCCTGCTGTCGCGGATCGTGGCCATGGTCGCCCAGGCCCAGCGGTCTCGCGCGCCGATCCAGCGGCTGGCTGACCGGGTCGCGGCCTGGTTCGTGCCCATCGTGCTGGCCGCCGCCGTCCTGGCCTTCGCGGCGTGGGCGCTGGTCGGGCCCGAGCCGCGTCTCGCCAACGCCCTGGTCGCGGCCGTGGGCGTGCTGATCATCGCCTGTCCCTGCGCCCTGGGACTGGCCACCCCGATGTCGATCATGGTCGGGGTCGGGCGCGGCGCCCAGGCGGGTATCCTGTTGAAGGACGCCCAGGCGCTGGAGCGGCTGGAGCGCATCGACGTGCTGGTGGTCGACAAGACCGGCACGCTCACTGAAGGCCGACCCGTCCTGACCGCCATCCAGACCGTCGGACTGGAGGAGGGCGAGCTGTTGCGTCTGGCCGCCAGCCTGGAGCGCGGGAGCGAGCATCCGCTGGGAAAGGCCATCGTCGAGGCCGCCGAGGCGCGAAAGCTGTCCCTGGCCAAGGTCGCTGAGTTCGACTCGCCCGTGGGACGCGGCGTGACCGGTCTGGTCGAGGGCCGCCGCGTGGCGATCGGGGCCGAGCCCTACATGGCCGATCTGGCGATCGCGGTCGGTGATCTGGCCAAGGGCGCCGAGGCGCTGAGAGGCGAGGGGGCGACAGTGGTTTTCGTGGCCCTGGACGGCGCGGTCGCCGGGCTGCTGGCGATCAAGGATCCCATCCGTCCGTCCAGCAGCGCCGCGATCAAGGCGCTGAAGGACCAGGGCGTTCGCGTGCTGATGATGACCGGCGACAATGAAGTCACCGCCAAGGCGGTGGCCCGCGCCCTGGGCATCGACGAGGTGGAGGCCGGCGTGCTTCCCGATCGCAAGGCCCAGGTCGTCGAACGGCTGAAAGCCGAGGGCGCGTCGGTGGCGATGGCGGGCGATGGCGTCAACGATGCTCCGGCCCTGGCCGCGGCCGATGTCGGCATCGCCATGGGCGGCGGCGCGGATGTGGCGATGGAGGCGGCCGGGGTCACCCTGCTGAACGGCGACCTGATGGGCGTGGTCCGGGCCCGCTCGCTGTCACGGGCGGTGATGCGCAACATCCGCCAGAACCTGGCCTTCGCCTTCGCCTACAACGCCGCCGGCGTGCCGATCGCGGCCGGAGTGCTGTATCCGGCCTTCGGCCTGACCCTGACGCCGCAGCTGGCGGCCCTGGCCATGGCGCTCAGCTCGGTCAGCGTGATCGGCAACGCCCTGCGGCTGAGGACCTGGAAGGCCTGAGCCCCAACGAAAAACGCCGGGCGGAGAACCGCCCGGCGTGTCGTCGTCTCTGCACGCTGTTGGCCTATTTCGGCTTGGTCATGCCGCCGCCGACGGGGGCGGTGGGCTTGTCGCGCTTCACGCCGGCCTTCTTGCCGGGCTTCATGAACTTGACCAGCACGCGCTGGCCGACCAGCAGCGGGGCGCCGTCGGCGCTGACCACCACCTCGACCACGCGCTCGTCGCTGCGCTGGCTGGGATCGTCGGAGGCCAGCTTGCGGGCGCCGAACACGGCGGCGCGGCGCAGGACGCGGCCGATATAGACCTTGTCCGGATCGCCTTCCGGCTGGATCTCGACTTCCTGATTGTTGGTCACATTGGGGATGTCGGCCTCGACGATCTCGGCGCGGACGATACGCTGGGTGTCGGGCTCGAGATCGAACATGTTGGACACGTTCAGGGTCGAGGCGCCGGCGCCGGGATTGGCGTAGCGGCGGGCGATGCGGCCGTTCATCGGAGCGCGGATCACCGTCAGTTCGAGGTTGTACTGGGCCTCGTTCTTGCGGGCGACGGCGGTGGCGACCTGGGCCTGCTGGGCGGCCAGGGTGGCGCGGGCGTTGGCGATGGCGTCCGACGCCGCGTCGACGCGCGAGCCGGCCACGAAGTTGCTGGCGGTCAGCTTGCTGAGGCGCGCATGCTCGCGCTGGGCCGTGGCCAGCTGGACGCGGGTGGCGTTCTGGGCGGCGCGGGCCTGGGCGACTTCGGCCGAAGCGCGTTCGACGGCCAGGCGGCCCTCGTCGCTCTGCTGGCGGGCCAGGATCTGGTCCTTCACGACCACATCGCCTTCCTGGACGTAGACGGCCTCGACCACGCCGCCGCGACGGGCGGCGACCTGGATGATGCCGCCCTCGACATCGGCCTTGCCGTTGGCGATGGCCGCATAGGGGCTGGGCTCTTCCTGAGCCGCGGCCACCTCGAGCTTCTTCTTTTTCTCAGCCGCCTGGCTCTTCATGTAGAAGAACCCGCCGCCGCCGACGGCGAGCACGACGATGACGATCCAGAACATCGGGCGGCGCAAAAAGCCGAACATAGCGGTTTCCCCAAAAAGTCAGTGGCTGAGCGGACCGGGATTGGCGTCGGGCGTTCTACGCACGTCGTCCAGGATCCGGCCGTCTTCGATGTGGATGACGCGGTCGGCATAAGCCTCCAGCCGCGGGTCGTGGGTGACGCAGATGACCGCCGCGCCGCGCTCGGTCGCGGCGGCGCGCAGCAGCTTGATGACGATCTCGCCGCTCTTGCCGTCCAGCGCCGAGGTGGGCTCGTCGGCGAAGATCAGGTTGGGGTTCTTGGCCAGGGCGCGGGCGATGGCCACCCGCTGCTTCTCGCCGCCCGACAGCTCCGACGGACGCTGGTTGACGCGCGGGCCCAGACCCACCGACTCCAGCGCGGCCTGGGCGCGGCGCGAGGCCTCGCCCGGACCCACGTTCTGGTACTTCAGCACCGTCATCACCTGCTGCTTGGCGGTGAGGGCCGGGAACAGGTTGAAGCCCTGGAAGATGAAGCCGCAGTGATCGAGGCGGAACTTGTCGATCTTGCTGCTGGACAGCGACCACAGGTCATTGGCGTCCAGCGCGGTGACCTTGCCCTCGTCGGGCTTGAGCAGTCCCGACAGCGCCGCCACCAGGGTCGACTTGCCCGAGCCCGAGGGGCCCATGACCATGGTCACGTCGCCGTGCTTGGCGTCGAAATCCACGCCCTTGAGCACTTCGATGAAGGTGCGGCCGGTCTTGAAGCGCTTGACGATGCCCTGGGCAGACAGCGCGCTCTGGCCGCGTTTGTGGCTGTGATCGTTGCTCATCGCAGCAGGTCCGCGGGTTGGCTGTTCTTCAGGATGCCCAGCGACAGGAAGCCGGAGAGCATGGCGATGACCACGAGGAAGACGGCGACGATGATGATCAGGCTGGGCGGGAAGAACATCGGCACGCCGCCGGCGCTGGCCAGCAGGGTGACCAGCCAGGTCAGCAGGCCGGCCGCGCCGACGCCGACGATGCCGACCCAGAAGCTCAGCTCCATGACGATGTTGCGCAGGTCGCCCATCGACACGCCCAGGGCGCGCAGGGAGGCGAACTCCTTGATATTGGCCATGATCGCGCCGCGCAGGGTCTGCCAGGTGATGGCGACGCCGATCAGCAGGCCCAGGAAGGCCGAGAAGCCCAGCATGATGCCGATGATCTGGTCGTCCAGCATGGCGCTGGAATTGGCGTCGGCCAGTTCCTGACGGGTCCAGGCGCGGAACTTGCCGTCGGCCTTCTTGTTCAGCTGGGCCGCCACGATCTCGGCGCGGGCCGGGTCGCGGATCTGCACCATCAGCGGGCCGACGCGCTGGCCAGTGTCGGCCTCGCCCAGCATCCGCAGGGTGTCGCGCGACACGACCAGGGTGGGCTGGATGATGTTGGGATAGCCGGTGGTGACCACGGCGATGGTGATGGTCTTGCCGTTATAGATCGCCTTGTCGCCCTTCTTGACGCCCAGGCGCTTGAGGGCGGTCTGGTCGACGGCCACGGCGTAGGGCTGGCGCAGCGCCTCGACCATCGACTGGGTGTAGTCGGTCGGCACGGTGACATAGCCCGGGATGGCGTCGATGACGGTGACGTTGACGAACTCGGTCTTGCGACCGCCGCCCTCGCCGCCGGCCTTCTTGCCACCCTTGGCGGCGGCCTTGGTGCGGGCCTCGATCTTGGCCTGCTCTTCGGGGCTGAGGATATTCTGGAAGCGTCCGCCGGACCCGTCGAGGGGGGCGACCTGGGTCACTTCGGGATGGCTGTAGACCAGCGGGATCATCCGGCGCGGCAGGCCCGAGGGGCCGCCGAACAGCGCCTTGGCGCCCGGACCCAGCACCATGATGTCGGCGCGGGCGCGGTCGATCTGGGCCGTGAAGCCCTTGCCGATGCCGACGAACATGCCGACCTGGGCCAGCACCAGAAGACCGGAGAACGCCAGGGCGACGACAGCCGCCATGTATCGACGCCACTCGTACAGCAACGTGGCCAAGGCCAGCGACATGCGAACAATGCTCCCCCAATCAAGGGTTGCAGCAATGAACGGCGTTCAGCCAGCGGCCAAGTTAAATCGGGGTAAGGCGGAGAGAGTCGGATCCGCGGACGACAGATGCTTCCTCTGTCGCCACAGCCGCCGGCAGGGTGAAGGCGGAGCAGGCAGGACGCCGCGGCGATAACTCTCCCTAAGTTTCCGCCTCGCAACATGCTGAAATGTGGAATGTTTTTCGCTGGTCATTCCGCGCGCCGGCTCATTCGGCGCGGGCGCTCTGGTCTCCGGGCCCGGACGCCGCAATCTGAAAGGAGAGCTAGATGACCGTCTCCAGTGTCGGTTCCTCTTCGCTGACGCAGCAATTGCGGCAGCTTCAACAGTCGATGTTCACCACGGCGGACGCCGATTCTGACGGCGCGCTGTCTCTGAGCGAGTTCCAGTCGATCGGGCAGAAAGTGCAGGGCGGCGGCGATCGCCCCTCTCCGCCGCCCATGAGCGGGCAGGGCGGCCCCGGCGGAAATTTCAGCGGCGACACACTGCGCTCGCTGATGTCGGTGCAGATGCTGGGCTCGGACGCCGGTTCGATCCTCAGCAGCGGCGACACCGACGCCGACGGCCTGATGTCGGCCGACGAGATTTCCAGCGCCCTGGCGGCCAATGCGCCCGAGCAGGCCAAGGGTCTGGGCCTGGAAGGCAAGATGGCCGAGGACATGATCTCCGCCCTCGATTCCGACGCTGACGGCGCACTGTCGTCCGACGAGATCGCCTCGGGCCTGTCTTCCGCGCAGTCGGCCATGCAGGGCATGCGCGGTCCGCCGCCGGGTGGCCCGCCGCCGTCTGACGCCACCGGCCAGAGCGCGTCGTCGTCCTCGGCGAGCAGCGCCAGTACGTCCTACGACACCCGCGACACCAATGAGGACGGAACCGTTTCGGGCAGCGAACTTCTGGCCTCTCTGGACACCGATGAAGACGGATCGCTTTCGACATCCGAGTTCGACGTGTTGATGGACGCCCTGAGCGCCGTGCAGGATTCGAACGACAGCGCTCTTTCCGACGCCAAAAGCGGCTCCGGCGCATCGGGCGGCGGCGGCTCCAGGCCCAGCGTCGCTTCGGACCTGATGCAGAAGCTGCTGGCGCAGCTGAACGCCGCGATGACATCCGGTTCCGCGTCCGCCGGCTCGGTCAGCGCCACGGCCTGAGGCCATCCCCTTCCTCCGGTCTTTCCGGCGATACGGGATATCGTCGGGACGGTTGGGGGAGGGGGAGACCCTGCTGTCCTGACGGCACAAGCGCCTTCCTGCGGCGCGATGCGCGCAAGCCGCTTGCCTCTAACGGTAAACTTGGTGTCAATCTCGTCCCTTGGCCGACGTCGCGGGGGCGTCGCCTAGTTCAAAGGTTCTTCTGTCTTGATGTTTCGTCCCGAGAACGTCCAAGCCCTCGCGGGTCTGGCGCTCACCCTCGGCCTCTGCTGGCTGGTCTCCGAGAATCGCAAGCGTTTCCCCTGGGTGCTGGCCATCGGCGCGCTCGTCGTCCAGGTCGGCCTTGTGCTGCTGCTGTTCGGACTGCCCCAGGCCCAGGCGCTGCTGCGCGGCGTCAATGGCGCGGTCGAGGGGCTGTCGTCCTCCACCCAGGCCGGCACGATGTTCATCTTCGGCTTCCTGGCGGGCGGCGATCAGCCCTATCCGGTCAGCAATCCGGGCCTGGGCTTCATCTTCGCCTTCCGCGTCCTGCCGGTGATCCTGGTGGTCTGCGCCCTGTCGGCGCTGCTGTGGCACTGGAAGATCCTCAAATGGGCGGCGCAGGGCTTCGGCTTCGTGTTCCAGAAGACCCTGGGCCTGCGCGGCCCGCCGGCCCTGGCCACCGCAGCCACCATCTTCATGGGCCAGATCGAGGGTCCGATCTTCATCCGCGCCTATCTCGACAAGCTGTCGCGCTCCGAGCTGTTCATGCTGATCGCGGTCGGCATGGCCTGCGTCTCCGGCTCGACCATGGTGGCCTACGCCACCATCCTGGCCGACATCCTGCCCAACGCCGCCGCCCACGTGCTGACCGCCTCGCTGATCTCGGCCCCGGCCGGCGTGCTGCTGGCCCGGATCATCGTGCCAGCCGACCCGATGGAGAAGGTCTCCAGCCTGGACCTCAACACCGAGGACAAGACCTATGGCAGCGCCATCGACGCCGTCATGAAGGGCACCACCGACGGTCTGCAGATCGCCCTCAACATCGGCGCCACCCTGATTGTCTTCGTGGCCCTGGCCACCATGGTCGACAAGGGCCTGGCGGCGCTGCCGGACGTCGGCGGCCAGCCGCTGAGCATCGCGCGCGGCCTGGGCGTGCTCTTCGCACCGCTGGCCTGGTCGATGGGGATCCCCTGGAAGGAATCCGGCACCGCCGGCGGCCTGCTGGGCGTCAAGCTGATCCTCACCGAGTTCACCGCCTTCATCCAGATGTCCCAGACGGGCGCCGCCCTGCTGGACGAGCGCACCCGGATGATCATGACCTACGCCCTGTGCGGCTTCGCCAACATCGGCTCGGTCGGCATGAACGTGGCCGGTTTCAGCGTGCTGGTGCCCGAGCGCCGACAGGAAGTGCTGGGCCTGGTCTGGAAGGCGATGATGGCCGGCTTCCTGGCGACCTGCCTGACCGGTTCGCTGATCGGCCTGATGCCGCGCGAGCTGTTCGGGCTGTAGGGAAGGGGTTTCCTTCCGCCGCGAAAACCAAGCATCCTCCCGGTCAAAAGCCGGGAGGATTTTCGTATGAAGCTCTATGACAGCCGCCGCGCCCCCAATCCGCGTCGCGTGCGCTGGTTCATGGCCGAGAAGGGCATCGAGGATGTCGAGATCGTCGACATCGACATCTTCGGCGGCCAGCACAAGACGCCCGACTATCTGGCGAAAGCCGGCCTGCCCAATGTGCCCGCCCTGGAAATCGACGAGACCACCACCATCACCGAGTCGGTGGCGATCTGCCGCTATCTGGAGAGCGTCTATCCAGAGCCGAACCTGTTTGGCCGCGACCCGCTGGAAACCGCCATCATCGAGATGTGGACCCGTCGCTCGGAGATGCTGCTCTCGACCCCGCTGATGATGGCCGTGCGGCATGGCCATCCCGCCCTGGCCGCCATCGAGACCCAGGTTCCCGAGATCGCCGAGACCAACCGCAAGGCCGCCGAGCGGGCGCTGAAGGTGTTTGACCGCCGTCTGGCCGAGAGCGAATTCATCGCCGCCGACCGTGTGACCATCGCCGACATCCTGGCCGTCACCGGCATCGACTTCGCGCGGATGGTCAAGTTCCGGCCGGACGCCGAACTGGTCAATGTGGGGCGATGGCTGAAGGCGATGATGGAGCGGCCGGCGGCCAAGGCGGGGGTTTAGCGAAACAAGGTAGATCCTCCCCCTCTGGGGGAGGTGGCCCAGAGGGCCGG
>CALRUN020000010.1:0-117690 GCA_943371355.1 Alsobacter soli | reverse complement strand
GGGGCGCGGGGTTTTAACCCGCTTCCGACGTTAGGCCCCCGACGGGTGGAGGGGATAGCGACCCCGTCCAGACCGCATGGGCGATTTCAGCCCATGCCTGTTGCGCATCGTGCGGGCGTCGCCAAAGGGCGTTCCCGGCGGTCCCGGTCCGGCTTCAACACGTCCGGCCCCCGCAAGGACCGATCCGCTCCACCAGACCCTGCCGGGCCTTAGACGACGACCGACGGACGCTTCCCGCTCGACCACCCCTGACCGCCGCAACGGTCGCCGTACGTGCGCCCTTCCCGTGCTGTCAGGTGAGATCATTATGCGGGCGGTTTCGGCGCGTCTGATTGGCGCGCTCGTTTTATTTTTAGGGCTTTGATTTTGTTGCGCTCTATCTCGTAAGGCGCGGGGATAGAGGGCAGCCAATCCCCGTTCTCGCCCACCAAACGCTTGTCATCCCGGACGCGCCTTGGCGCGAGCCGGGACCCAGGGGCCAACGCATTGCGGTTGCTCCTGGGTCCCGGCGCTCCGCTCCGCTACGGCCGGGATGACAAGCGTTATTGCGGTTTGAAGTTCTTCTCGCCCGCGAGAGGGAGCCATCCTTAAATCTCACGGCGAGACGATCGCCGGAGTGGAAAGGTCTCTCAAGGACGACGCTCCGCGTCGCCGCGAAGCGGCCGCCAGAGGCGGTCCTTGACAGACCTTTCCACTCCGGCACGCTGCAGCCTCCAAGAGATTTAAGGATGACCGGGACGCTGGGGCGCCCGCCTATCCGACCGGCGCCAATATCTGCTTTCGACCCATTGCGGACCTTGGCCGCTCCGCTACGGTCGAGCGATGAGCACCGCATACGATAAGCTGCTGGAAGACGTCTGCGTCCGCCTCGGGTTCTGCGGGTCCGTGGTCGATAACCAGCCACTGCACGTCGATCAGTTCATCCCTCAAACCGGCCCCCTGACCGATCAGGACTTCGCCGACGCCCTATTCAAGGCGGAAGGATGGGACCCGGATAGTTCAGAGGCTCGAAAGTTCGGTCCCAGCGTGCGCGATGCCTTCGTTCGACATATGGGCGGGTCGGAGATCGACTCCAGCTTGGCTGCCCGAATGGTCACGGAAGAAGGCCTTCGTCTCGACCGGGAGCATGTGGCGCACCTGCTCTACGAGTGCCGCGATGGCCGCCATCCCGCCACGCAAGAAAAAGAGGCGGACCTTCTGCGCGAGTTGGCGGAGCTGGATGCGAAAATCGCTCGCGTGAGCAGCCAAGCCTAAGGTCCGTTTCCCACCGAGGCTGTGTAAAAACGCCGAAGCGGCACTTCCCCTTGGAACATTCTTCCGTTGGGAAAGACAGCGCAGCACGAACGTTTCCGCAGGAGGCGAAGAACCACCTTTTAACGGAAGGAAATGCCCGCGAATTTTTCAGGCCCGGCGTTTTTACACAGCCTGCACCCATAGCGGACCTTCAATCTGCCCGCCCTCCGCGCCCCCAGCGGAAAAACCTAAGCCTCAGCCCCATCGCCCGGCGCCGAGGCCACCACGACAGCCTCCGCCAGCGGCTCAGGAACCCCCGCCAGGCTCAGGTCGAACACTGACCCGCCCGGCCCCGTCTCGACCAGCACAAGGTCGCCCCCGTGGCCCTGGGCCAGTTCGCGGGCGATGGCCAGGCCAAGGCCGGTGCCGCCGCGCCGCACCGAGCCGACGAAGGGCTGGAACAGGTTGGCCTGGGCGCGTTGCGGCACGCCGGGGCCGTCGTCGGAGAGGCGCAGGATGCTGATCCCGTCGCCGCGATGCAGCTCGACGAACACCCGGCCCTTGCCGCCGCG
The DNA here is from genome assembly GCA_943371355.1 of Alsobacter soli. Classification (GTDB taxonomy): domain Bacteria; phylum Pseudomonadota; class Alphaproteobacteria; order Caulobacterales; family Caulobacteraceae; genus Caulobacter. The sequence continues at coordinate 115,885 of CALRUN020000010.1, read as the reverse complement.
ATCGGGGGCGCCCTCGATCGCCTCGCGGGCGTTGCGCAGCAGGTTGGTCAGGATGCGGTGCAACTGGTCGGGATCGGCCAGAACCTGCTCGCGCGGGTCGATGACGGTTTCCAGGGCGACGCCGCCGGCGGCCACGAGGCCGGAATCCTCGGCGGCGCTGTCGAGGGCGGCGCGCAGGGGCGTGGGCCGGGCGACGGGCGCGGGCTCCTTGGACTTGCCATAGGTCATCACGTCGGTGGCCAGGGTGATGGCCCGGTCCAGGGCCCGTTCCAGACGCGGCAGGGCCTGGGCAACCTTGGGGTCGCCCAGGGCGGCAAGGCGGTCAGACGCCATCTGGGCGCTGGTCAGCATGTTGCGCAGGTCGTGATTGATCTTGGCCACCGCCTCGCCCAGGGCCGCCAGCCGCGCCTTGGACGCCAGGGCGGTCAGCAGGTCGGTCTGCATGCGGTCGAGCTCCAGCTCGGCGCGACCGATCTCGTCGCGGCGCTTGGAGACCACGATCCGGGCTTCGGGATCGTCGGGGTCGGCGCGGAACTGCTCCATGGCGCGGGTGATCCGCTGCATGGGCCGCACCAGGAAGATGTTGAGGAACAGATAGACGAAGAAGCCGGCCAGGCCGGCGACGAAGACCGTGATCGCCGCCAGACGCCAGAAATAGGCGACCAGCTGGGCCTTCAGCGGGGCGTCGGGCAGCACCACCTCGACGAACTCGGCCTTGCGGAAGCGCGGCTCGGCCATGACCCGGACCATGCTGCCGGGCGGGCTGGTCAGGGTGAAGAACGGGGCGGCCAGCCAGGAGCCGGGGTTCTGGCGGCGCAGGTCGACCAGATAGGGCGTCTGCATCGGAACCTTGGGCGGCAGGACCAGGCGCCGGGCCCCGTCGACCTGCACGGCGACCGTGACGGCGCCGGCCTGATCGAACAGCTGGCCGGCGACGGGGTCGCTGACCCGCAGCTCGGGATCGCTCTCGGCGATGGTCGAGGCCAGCTCGCCGGCCCGCACGCGGTCCAGCAGCCACTGCTCTTCATAGGCCGCCAAGGTGGGCGGCAGGATCATCAGACCGGCCAGGGTGACGACGAAGGCGGTGAACAGCAGCAGGCGCGCCGACAGGCCGCGCGGCCACGGAAAACGTCGCGCGGCGGGCGGGGTCGGGTTATCCGGCGGCGAGACCGTCTCGGTCATGAACCTGAGTTACTTCACGTGGGGCGCGGGAGCAACGCGCCCGCGTCGCCAATGGCGCCACAGCGGCGGCAGAAAGGCCAGCACGCCCATGCCGATGATGGGCAGATAGATCCTCGGCGACAGCAGGGTGTGCAGCGCGACGGGGTGACCTTCGGCGAACACGTGGCCCAGCCCCGCCCCGATCCCGGCATAGACGAAGGAGCTGGGGATCATCCCCAGGAACGAGGCGAGCAGGAAGGTGCGCAGCGGCACGCCCATCAGGCCGGCGGCCACATTGACCAGCAGCAGGGGGAAGGCCGGGATCAGCCGCAGGGTCAGGAGGTAGGAAAAGGCGTTGTCGCGGAACCCGTCCTCGATCTTCAGCAGCAGGGGGTTTTTCCAGCGCCGCAGGAAGTCGGCGAAGGCCGTCCGGCTGACCAGGAACACCACCGTCGAGCCGCCGGTGGCCCCGGTGACGGCGACCGCTCCGCCCAGCACCGGGCCGAACAGAAAGCCCCCTGACAGCGACAGGATCAGCGCGCCGGGCAGGGAAATCGACACGGTGGCGACATAGACGCCGATATAGGCCCCGATGCTCAACACCGGGTGTTCACGCACAAAGGCCTGCAGGGCCTGGGCCTGGATCCGGAGGTCTTCCAGCGAGATATGCCCGGCCACGCCGCTGGCCAGCGCCCAGACGAAGAGCCCGACCAGCGCCACGACGGGGCCGAATTGGCGGAGCAGTTGCAGTCCCCTGTCGGTCGTCATGCGGCGCCGACCGCGTCCTCGACGGTGGCGAAGCCGTCGGCGCGCAGGCGTTTGGCCAGGTCGCGCTTGATGCGCACCACCAGGCCGGGACCGCCATAGACGAGGGCGGAATAGAGCTGCACCGCCCGGGCGCCGGCCAGGATCTTGGCATAGGCCCCGGCCCCGTCGGCGATCCCGCCGGCCCCGATCAGGGCGGTTCGTCCCGCCGCGGCGACGTGGAAGCGCTTCAACACCGCCGTGGAGGGCTCCAGCAGCGGCGCGCCCGACAGGCCGCCGGTCTCGGCCTTGCCCGCCGACTTCAGCGTGGCGGGGCGGGCGATGGTGGTGTTGCTGACGATGATGCCGTCCAGGCCATTGGCGACGACGGTCTCGACAATGGCCTCGACCTCGCCGTCCTCGAGATCGGGGGCGACCTTGAGGAAGATCGGATAGTCGCTGGTCGAGCCGGCCCTCAGCATGGCGCGGGTTTGCGCCAGGCGGCCCAGCAGCTCTTCCAGAGCCGCCTTGGTCTGCAGGGCGCGCAGGCCCGGCGTGTTGGGCGAGGAGATGTTGGCGGTGAAATAGTCAGACAGCCCCCACAGGCGGGTGAGGCCGGTGACATAGTCCTCGATCCGGTCGGTGGCGTCCTTGTTGGCCCCGATATTGGCGCCGACGAAGCCATGGCGGCCGGCGCGCCTGGACAGGCGCTCGGCGAAGGCTTCCAGGCCCTCGTTGTTGAAGCCCATGCGGTTGATCACCGCCTGGTCCTGGGTCAGGCGAAACAGGCGCGGACGCGGATTGCCGGCCTGAGGCAGGGGCGTGACCGTGCCCGCCTCGACGAAGCCGAAGCCGGCGGCCAGCATGGCGTCGGGCACCTCGGCGTTCTTGTCGAAGCCGGCGGCCAGTCCGACGCAGCTGCTCAGGTGCATGCCGGCCAGGGTGATCGACAGCGTCGGATCGTCGGGCGCGCTGTCACGCGGACCAAGGCCGGCCTTCAGGCCCTGGATGGCCAGGCCATGGGCGTCTTCGGGGTCGAAGGCGTGGAGCGCCCGGGCGGCGAGATCGTGCAGGCTCATGCGGACAGAACGCCCAGCAGCGGCACGCCGTCCGTGTCGAGTTCGAGAGATTTCTGGATGACAACCTCAGATGCGAGCAGAGGGCGATAGAGATGCGGGAACAGCGCCCCGCCGCGCGAGGCCTCCCACTTCAGGGCCTCGCCCAGGGCCTGCGCCTCGACGCCCAGCAGGACCAGGTCGGTCTGGCCGACGAAGTACTTGGCGGCGGTCTCCTGGGCCTGGTCGGCGCCCGACAGGTGGATGAAGCCGTCAGCCAGATCGACGGCCGAGCCGACCAGCTGGCCGGCGGCCTGGGCGGCCTCCCACTCGGCGCGGGAGAGGATCTTGTAGATCAGGGTCATTCGCCGCCTGTTCCGCCATGTTCGGACGCGTAGAAGAGATGCTCCAGCACGGGCGGACCGCCCGAGCCAAACGCGAAGACCGCCGTGGTGGCGGTGGGAAAGCGACCGCGGACCTTGTTCAGCGCCACCGGCTCGGCGCCGCCCTGCAAGACCAGGCGCAGGGCCAGCTCGTGAAGGCCCGGATTGTGGCCGATCACCATGACCAGACTGGCCGCCTCGCCCTCGTCCTCCAGCGCCGTGACCACTTCTTCGGGCTCGGCGTGATAGAGGTCGCGGCGGAACTCGACCCGGGCCTTGGGAAAGGCGGCCGAGGCGGCGGCGAAGGTCTCGCGGGTCCGGCGGGCGCTGGAGACCAGCACCAGATCGGGCGTCGCGCCGCTCCTGACCAGCAGCTGACCCATCAGAGTCGCGTCCTCGCGCCCTTTCGGGGTCAAGCCACGCTCGAAATCGCCGCCCGTGGCGGCCTGCCGTTCGGCCTGGCCGTGGCGCATGAGGATCAGACGGTCCATGCGCCCTCCATAGCCGCAGCCGGGGCCCGCCGGAAGCGGGCGGTTGACACCTTCTTCGCCAAGCGGTCCAAGGCGGTCATGGCTGATCTCGATTTGGCCTCGTCCGCGCTCAATGATGGCGGAACCTGGCGGTTTCCGGCGAACGAACCCCTGCGCCTCGATTCGGGCGGCGTGATCGAGGGTCTCGAGGTCGCCTACCAGACCTATGGCCGGCTGAACGCCGACCGCTCCAACGCCGTCCTGATCTGCCACGCCCTGACCATGGACCAGTATGTCGCCTCGGCGCACCCGACGACGGGCAAGCCGGGCTGGTGGCCGCATCTGGTGGGTCCGGGCAAGCCGCTGGATCCGGCCCGGCACTTCATCATCTGCTCCAATGTCATCGGCGGCTGCATGGGCTCGTCGGGCCCGGCCTCGATCAATCCGGCGACCGGCAAGCCCTGGGCCCTGTCGTTCCCGGTGATCACCATCGCCGACATGGTCCGCGCCCAGGCGATGCTGGTGACGGCCCTGGGGGTCGAGACCCTGTTCGCCGTGGTCGGCGGCTCGATGGGCGGCATGCAGGTGCAGCAGTGGGCGGTGGACTATCCCGAGCGGCTGGCCAGCGCGGTGATCATCGCGTCCGCTTCTAGGCACTCGGCCCAGAACATCGCCTTCCACGAGGTGGGCCGCCAGGCGATCATGGCCGACCCCGACTGGCGCGGCGGGGCCTATGCCGACCATGGAACGCGGCCCGAAAAGGGCCTGGCCGTGGCGCGGATGGCCGCCCACATCACCTATCTGTCCGAGCCGGCCCTGCAGCGGAAGTTCGGCCGCGAACTGCAGCGTGACGGCCTGTCCTGGGGCTTTGACGCCGACTTTCAGGTCGAGAGCTATCTGCGCCACCAGGGAGCCAGCTTTGTCGACCGCTTCGACGCCAACAGCTATCTCTACATCACCCGGGCCATGGACTATTTCGACATCGCCGCCAGCCATGGCGGGGTGCTGGCCAGCGCCTTCACCCGCGCCCGGCACATGCGGTTCTGCGTGCTGAGCTTCACCAGCGACTGGCTGTATCCCACCGCCGAGAACCGTCACATCGTCCGCGCCCTGACAGCGGCCGGCTGCCGCGTGGCCTTCGTCGAGATCGAGAGCGACAAGGGCCATGACGCCTTCCTGCTGGACGAACCGGTGATGGACTCGGCGCTGGCGGGGTTCCTGGGCTCTGTTGAACGCGAGCGGGGGCTGGCTTGACGGTTGTGCGCGAAGACTTCCGCGAGATCCTGCGGCTGGTGCGGCCCGGGTCACGGGTGCTCGACGTCGGCTGCGAGGAGGGCGCGCTGCTCGACCTGCTGGCCCACGAAAAGCAGGTGGACGGCCGGGGCCTGGAGATCAGCGCCAGCGGCGTGGCCGCCTGCATGGCGCGGGGCCTGTCGGTGGTGCAGGGCGACGCCGACCAGGACCTGGACCATTTCCCGGACAAGACCTTCGACTACGCGATCCTGTCCCAGACCCTGCAGGCCACGCGCCAGCCGCGCCACGTGCTGGATGAGCTGCTGCGCATCGCCGACCGGGCCATCGTCTCGTTCCCCAATTTCGGCCACTGGCGGGTGCGCTGGTCGCTGCTGAGCCGGGGGCGGATGCCCGAGACCAAGGCCCTGCCCATGCCCTGGTGGTCGACCCCCAACATCCACCTGTGCACCCTGGTCGATTTCCTGGCCCTGACCGATGATCTGAACGTGCGGGTCGACGCCTGCGCGGCCTTCGCCGGCAAGGGCCCGGCCCGACACATCGATCCGGCCAGCCCGCTGGAAAACTGGCGAGCGGAAAGCTGCCTGTTCATGCTCAGCCGGATCGAGCCCGGCCCGGAGAAAACGTCCGCGAGGGAACCTCCGGCGGTTTCAGGCGATCTCTTCGACGGATGAAGCTTCGCCTGATGACCTACAACGTCCACCGCTGTGTGGGCACCGACCGCGCGCTCGACGTTGAGCGGGTGGCGGAGGTCATCGCCGCCGAAAATCCCGACGTGGTGGCGCTGCAGGAACTGGACGTCCTGCGCCGCCGCACCAAGACGGTGGACCAGGCCCACCGCCTGGCCGAACTGCTGAAGATGAAGTTCCACTTCCATCCGGCCATGGCCGTGGAGGAGGAACTGTATGGCGACGCCATCCTGACCGCCCTGCCCGAGCGCCGGATCAAGGCCGAAGGCCTGCCGCTCTATCGGCGGGTGCCGGGGCTGGAGCCGCGCGGCGCCCTGTGGGTCGAGGTGATGGTCGGCGACACGCCCGTCCAGATCATCAACACCCATCTGGGCCTGATCCCGCAGGAGCAGAAACGCCAGGCCGCCGCCCTGCTGGGCGAAGCCTGGATGGCGTCTGACGCCTGGACCGCGCCGGGCGTGCTGCTGGGCGACTTCAACGCCTCGCCCTATTCGGCCACCTACCGCATGCTGCGCGCCGCCCTGCGCGACGCCCAGACCCCGGGCGGCGCCTGGCTGCGGCCCGCCACGGCGACCTTCCCCTCCAGCTTCCCGTTCATGCGGATCGACCACGTCTTCCTGACCAAGGGCCTGGAGACGCTCGCGGTGAAGTCGCCCTACGACTCCCGGGCCCGGGTGGCCTCCGACCACCTGCCCCTGGTGGTCGATCTGGAGGTTACGGCAGCAGGTGCACCGGGGGTTCCGGTGGCGGTTCCGTCAGGCGAACAAGATCCCGCTTGAGGCGCGTGCGGCGGCCCCAGGGGCGCCAGGCGTCTTCGGGTGAAATCGCGTCGCCCAGGTTCCAGTCGGCGATGAACTGCTGAACGCCGGTCAGATGGCGCACCGGCACCGGCTGCAGCCGGCGCGGCGGACCGCCCTTGACGTCCAGGGCGTGGATCGCCGCCGCCAGTCCGCCCTCGCGCTGAATGGCCTCCATCACATCGATGGACGACCGCGCCAGGAAGTGACCGATCAGCCGGGCCAGGAAGGCGGTGATGACCTGACGCTCCTGCTCGTCCCGCCCTTCGAAGGCCAGGTCGCACTCGGTGTCGAGACCGATCGAGCGGTTGTTCAGATTGGCCGAGCCGACGCGCAGCATCCAGTCGTCCATGATCGCCACCTTGGAATGAACGATGATCGGACCGCCCTTGGGCGTGTGGGCGCTGAAGGCCGAAAAGCGCTTGTGCGCATCGACCGACCGCAGGCGGTTGATGGCCGAGGTGCGGGCGCTGTCCATGGTGATCTGGTCGAAATAGCTGGGACTGCGGGCGGGCCCGATGGTCACCACCTCGGGTCCGTCGGGCTCGATCAGGCGCTCGGCCAGGGCTTCGACGATGATCGGCGAGGTCAGGTACTGGTTTTCCAGATAAATCAGCCGCTTGGCCGCCCTGATGCTGGAGAGGTGCAGCAGCAGGCTTTCGGTGACCTCCGGCCGCCCCTTCCAGGCCGCCTCGGTCCGGCTGATCGCCACCTGGGTGCGCCGCAGGTCGGGCAGCAGGCCCGGCGGCCAGGGCGCGTCCTCGGACCGTTCCGGGGGGCTGAGGCTTTCGCCGGTGGCGTTGCGCCAGCGGGCGATGAACATCTCGCCCAGGCCCTGGGCCGCGCGGCCATCGACCAGCATCGCCACCTCGTGCCGGGCCGGATAGTGGCGCCCGGTCGGCAGTCGCCGGCGGGGATCATTGTCGAGGTGTTCGCAGGTGTCCCAGCGATCGACGCCGATGTCGCCGCCGCTCAGCAGGGCCGTCGCGCCGTCGATGATCACCACCTTCTGATGGTGACAGGCCGAGGCCGGCAGGGTGCTGTCGAGCTGATACTTGACCCGCGAGCCCGCGAAGAAGGCCGCGCCCCGCTGGGGCCCGAACAGCTGGGCGGCGGCGATCGGGAACGGCATGTCCCAGGTCAGGATCCGGACGTCCAGAGCCGGGTTCAGGGCCGCCTGCCGGCGCAGGATCAGGCCGATCCGATCGGCCTGCTCGGGATCGCGGCTCTTGCGAACCCGGTCAGGGTCCAGCCGCGTCAGCGGGTCGAACACCCAGGCCAGAATCCAGATCGAGCGCTTGGCGGCCAGGAGCAACGGCTTGAGCGCGTCAAACGTCTCGTCGTTGTCGATGAACAGGGCCAGCCTGTCGGCGGGCTCGACGCGCCAGCAGTTATAGCCTCGTCGAAAAACAGAAGAACGCTCGCCCATGACGCTCCAATCGCGGTGAGTTTCGACAACGCGCGGACCCGCCCTATGGCTCCGCTTCAAATCAATCTCGCGAATTCTTCGAGCGATATGGGAGACTGGCGTGCGGCCGCCAGGGGCCCGGGCCCTGATCGGCCTCGAGCTGCGGAACGCGATGAGCGCGTGGAAAGCCTAGCCCGCGATCGCCGCCGCGTCGCGTTCGCCGGTGCGGATGCGCAGGGCCTGCTCAAGATCCATGACGAAGACCTTGCCGTCGCCGATCTTGCCGGTGTTGGCGGTGCGCTGCAGGGCTTCCACCACCGGCTCCACCACATCGGTGGGCACGGCGATCTCGAGCTTGACCTTCGGCAGCAGCTTCACCTCGTATTCGGCGCCGCGATAGACCTCGGTCTTGCCCTTCTGCCGGCCATAACCGCGCACCTCGGTCACCGTCAGCCCGGACGCGCCAGCCTCGGTGACCGCTTCGAGAACAGCGTCGAGGCGGCTGGGCTTGATGATGGCGACGATCATTTTCATGGCGCGGCTCCCGCAGCGAACAGTGATTACGAACCTAAGCTAGGCTTCGAACGCGGCGCGTCCAAGTGCGATCCGTCGGCAATGCGCGCCGGCGCCTTCGGAACAGGCGCCTTGCGCGCCGTCGCCGGGCCGGCGGGACTGGGCGACAGGACGCCCGGCGCGAAAACACGGGCGCGAGCGCGGTGGCCGCGCGGTTTCACGGCGAAGGTCTGCTTGACCGCTTCCATCAGAATCAGCCCGGCGAAACGCGGCCACAGGCGGGCCCCGACCTGCTCGAAGCCCTCGGCCCATCCGGCGGTCATGGCGATGGGCGGCGCATACAGCGCCCGGGTCCAGCCGGCGGGCTCAAGGTCGGCGTCGCGGATCAGCCGTTCCAGCTGGCTGCGACTGAAGGGCCGGCCATGGCCGAAAGGCGTGCTCTCGGCGCCGGCCCAGACGCCGTCGCGAGACGCCACGGCCACGATCAGCCGACCCGTGGGCGCCATGACCCGGCCGATCTCGGCCAGGACGGCGGCCGGGTCATCGGCCTCTTCCAGGGCATGGACAGCCAGGACCCGGTCGAACATGGCGTTGGGAAGCGGTAGCGCCGTTTCCTCGACCAGACAGGCCTGATTGCGACCGCCATGCGGCCAGACCTCGACGCCCTGGGTGGCGGGCATGGCGGCCACCACGCGCCGGGCGCTCTGGCGGGCCGAATCCAGGAAGGGGGTGGCGTAGCCCAGGCCCAGGACATCGAGGCCGCGTGTATTGCCCCACGCCTCCTCGACCTTGCGCGCCAGCATCAGCCGCGCTGCACGGCCAAGCGGGGTAGCGTAGAAGGCTCTGAGATCGAGCACGTCGCGACGCATTGAGTCTCCGGGGCGGCCAGTTCATCTATGTAGGCGGTGGCGGGCCTCGCGTCACCGCCTGACACAGAACAAGGCTTTCCATGTCGCTGACCGTCCACCAGTTCGCCTGCCTGTCCGACAACTATGGCTTTCTCGTGCGCGATGACGCGACCGGAAAGACCGCGACCATCGACACGCCCGACGCCGACGCGATCCTGGCCGAGCTGAAGACCCTGGGCTGGACGCTGGACCTGATTCTCAACACCCACTGGCACCCCGACCATGCCGGCGGCAACGCGGCGATCAAGGCCGCGACCGGCGCGACCATCATCGGCCCGGCCGAGGTGACCCGCATCGCGCCGCTGGACCGCGAGGTGGTCGACGGCGACGTGGTGGAGCTGGGGGAAACCCGCTTCACGGTGCTGGACACGGGCGGCCACACCCTGGGCCATATCGCCTATCACGACGCCGCCGACGCCATCGCCTTCGTGGGCGACACCCTGTTCGCCCTGGGCTGCGGCCGCCTGTTCGAGGGCACGGCCGAACAGATGTGGGGCTCGCTGTCGAAGCTGACCGCCCTCCCCGACGCCACGACCGTATACTGCGCCCATGAATACACCGCCTCGAACGCCCGCTTCGCCCTGTCGGTCGATGACGATCCTGTCCTGAAGGCGCGCGCCGATCAGATCTTCGCCGCCCGCGAGCGGGGCGAGCCGACCGTGCCGACCTCGATAGGCGTGGAAAAGGCGACCAACCCCTTCCTCCGCGCGCCCCTACTGCGTCCGGACCTGGAGCCGGCCCAGGCCTTCGCCGAAATTCGCGCCGCCAAGGACGGCTTCAAGGGATGAGCCTCGAAAACAAGCCCCTGGGCATCTCCGGCGATCTGGGCGGCAAGGAGATCATTCGCCTGCTGGACCTCAAGCCTCACCCCGAAGGCGGCTGGTATCGCCGGACGTTCGAGGACGTGTCCGTCGATGGCGCGCGGCCGGCCTCGACGGCGATCTACTATCTGCTTGAGGCCCAGCAGATGTCGGCCTGGCATCGGGTCGATGCGGTCGAGGTCTGGCACTATCACGCCGGGGCGCCGCTCTCGCTGACCCTGTCGCCGCCGGATGGCGACGGCGCCACGGCCTATGTGCTGGGCCCGGATCTGCGCGCGGGCTGTCGCCCCCAGGTGATCGTCCCGACCCTGTGGTGGCAGACCGCCGTGAGCCTGGGGGCCTGGACCCTGGTGGGCTGCACCGTGGCGCCGGGCTTCCGGTTCGAGGGCTTCGAGATGGCCCCGCCCGACTGGCGTCCGACCATTCGACCGACCTAGAGCAAAGGTCGCCATGATAGAATCATGTCGTTTGCTCTAGATTCTTGTTTTGAAGCGTTATTTCGGCGGCGAACCGGTATCCACTTCGCCGAATAACGCTCTAGCCCCAGCCCCCGTATTGGGTTCGGATCGAGGGGGGCGAGACGATTTACCGCACCCCCCGGGCAAACCTTTTCGCCCCGACCGAACTCGGTTCGCTGTAACAGGGTTCCCCAAATTGGGGAGGGGTTAGAGCATGTCGGACGAGTACCATGACGCGCGCGCGGCGGTGCGATGCGCCACGGATTACATTTTGCGCTGGGTCGAAATCGCCAATGAGGCCCATGGCGTCGATATCGTCTATTCGCTGGTCTACACGACCCTGTGGGCCGGCAACGTCTCGCATCTGCGGGGCAAGGTCTATGCCGAGATCGACGACATTCCGCCTGACGAGGAGCGCCGCCCGATCACCATCCGGCAGGTCGCGGACTCCCTGGGCCTGCCGTACGAAACCGTCCGTCGCCGCGTCGTCGAAATGCTGAAGCGCGGCGTCGCCAAGAAGGTCGGGCGCGAAGGTTTCATCGTGCCGGGCGAGGCCCTTGCGCGGCCTGAAATGGTCACCAGCCTGCGGCGCTCGCACGCCAGCCTGACCCGGTTCCTGAAGGAGCTGAAGGCGCTGGGGGTCGAGGCCACCTGACCCGGGGACGGTCTACCGGTTGACCACCTTGACGATCCGCTTGGATGAGGGACGTCCGCCCACACCCTGGGCCGGCGCATAGGTCACGATCAGCGCCCCGTTCCTGAGGACGGCGCCGGGCTGGTCGCCCTCGGCCAGCACCACCCGGGTAATCTTCGCCAGGATCGAGCGGTCACCCTTGCGGGCCATGCGCTCGAAGGCCTCGGCCGTGATGGTCGCCGACTCGGCGATCAGCACGGAGGTCTCGGGCCGCGCATCCTGCAGGGTCTCGAACGGCATCTGGCGCTGGGCCGCGCGGCTGGCGCGGATGCTGGCCTGACCCATGCGCTGATAGAGGGCGATGGGCGAGATGGCCGCCGGCGGCTGGATCGAGGGCGCCTTGCCGATCAGGGCCGCGGCCGCGCCGTTGGGGCTCTCGTCGGTGAACAGGATCATGCCGCCGAGCTTGGTCGCCCGCAGCATCGGCTCGCCCATCTCGTTGCGATAGATGACGTCGCCGCGCGAGGCGGGCTGGGGCGACAGCACCCAGACTTCGGCGCTGTTCTCGAACTTCAGCAGGGGCAGGGGCGAGGCGCGATCCAGCACGAAGGCGCTGCCGCTCTCGGAAACATAGCGGGCGACCGGGGGCGGCGCGGGACGGCGCGAGGTCGAAAAGCCCCGGTGGCCCAGCAGGGCGTCCCTGAGCGACTGGTTGGTCTGCTGGGCGGCGGCCGGCGCGGCGATGGCGAGCATGGCGACGATCACGAGGACATCCTTCGCCCTCCAGCCGCCCGTCTCGACAATCGAACTCTTCATGAACCTGTAATGCCCGCCGACTAGGGCGAATCTTGGACGAGACGCCCCGCGCCCCGCCGACGATCCGCCGTCGCCCTACGTTGAAGGTTTCACGACGAAACACCCCGGGTCGTCAACCGTCGCGACAACGGCCCGGTCGCCTGCGCGCCGGGCCGTTGCAAACATGCCAGCAGGGACGGCCTTTAGGCCGCCATGTACTGCCCGCCGTTCAGGGTCAGGGTGGCGCCGGTGACAAAGCCCGCGCGCTCGCCGGCCAGGAACGAGACCATGTCGGCGATCTCCTCGCCCTTGCCCAGGCGGCCCACCGGAATGCCGGCGATGATCTGGGCCAGGACGTTTTCCGGCACGGCGGCGACCATCTCGGTGTCGATATAGCCGGGGCAGATCACATTGACCGTGACGCCCTTCTTGGCGTTCTCGAGGGCCAGGGCCTTGGTGAAGCCGATCAGCCCGGCCTTGGCGGCCGAATAGTTGGTCTGGCCCATCTGACCCTTCTGGCCGTTGATCGAGCTGATATTGATGATCCGGCCCCAGTTGCGCTCGCGCATGCCTTCGATGACCGGGCGGGTCATGTTGAAGGCCGAGTCCATGTTGACCCGGATCACTTCGGACCACTGCTCGTAGGACATCTTGTGCAGCATGCCGTCGCGGGTGATGCCGGCGTTGTTGATCAGAACGTCGATGGGGCCCAGCTCGGCCTCGACCGTCTTCACGGCGGCGGCGCAGTCGTCGAACGAGCCGACATTGCCCTTCACGACCATCACGCCCAGATCCTTGGCGCAGGCGGCGGCGGCTTCTTCATTGCCGGAATAGCCGGCCGCGACCTTCATGCCGTCGGCCACCAGGCGCTCGCAGATCGCGCGGCCAATGCCCCGGGTGCCGCCGGTCACGAATGCAACTCTCGTCATCTTGTCTCTCCCGATATTGTTTTTATGGTTCAGAGGATCAATGCGCCGGGTCAGCCGCGCGACGCATTGATCCGCATTAAATCGCCGCTCAGACGGCCTCGACGCACATGGCCACGCCCATGCCGCCGCCGATGCACAGCGTCGCCAGACCCTTCTTGGCGCCCGAGCGCTTCATCTCGTGCAGCAGGGTGGTGAGGATGCGCGCGCCCGAAGCGCCGATCGGGTGACCGATGGCGATGGCGCCGCCATTGACGTTGACCTTGGCGGTGTCGAGACCCAGCTCCTGAACCACGCACAGCGACTGGGCGGCGAAGGCTTCGTTGGACTCGATCAGATCGAGGTCGGCGACGGTCCAGCCGGCCTTCTCCAGGGCCTTCTTGCTAGCCGGGATCGGACCCGTGCCCATGATCTCGGGCTCGACGCCGGCGTTGGCCCACGAGGCGATGCGGGCCAGCGGGGTCAGGCCGCGCTTCTTGGCTTCATCGGCGCTCATCAGCACCAGGGCGGCGGCGCCGTCATTGAGGCCCGAGGCGTTGGCGGCGGTGACCGAGCCGTCCTTGGTGAAGGCCGGGCGCAGGCCCGAGATCGCATCGAGCGTCACGCCGTGACGGATGAACTCGTCCTTGTCGACAACGGTGTCGCCCTTGCGGCCCTTGATGGTGACCGGAACGATCTCGGCGTCGAAGCGGCCGGCCTTCTGGGCGGCTTCGGCCTTGTTCTGGCTGGCGACGGCGAAATTGTCCTGGTCGCCGCGCGTGATCTGCCAGCGGCTGGCGATGTTCTCGGCGGTCTGGCCCATGTGATAGCCGTGGAAGGCGTCCCACAGGCCGTCCTTGATCATGGTGTCGACGAACGACAGGTCGCCCATCTTCTGGCCATTGCGCAGGTGCTGGGCGTGCGGCGCCTGGCTCATGCTTTCCTGACCGCCGGCCACGACGATCTTGGCGTCGCCGGCCGCGATCTGCTGGGCCGCCAGGGCCACGGCGCGCAGGCCCGAGCCGCACAGCTGGTTGAGGCTCCAGGCGGGGCTGCCCACCGGGATGCCGGCATTGATAGCGGCCTGGCGGGCCGGGCCCTGGCCGGCGCCGGCCTGCAGCACCTGGCCCAGGATCACTTCGTCGACGTCGGCGGGCGAGATGCCGGCGCGCTCGACGGCGGCCTGGATGGCGATCTTGCCGAGTTCGGACGCGGGCAGGCTGGACAGCGCCCCGTTGAAGGAGCCGACCGGCGTGCGGGCGGCGGAAACGATGACGATGTCGCTCATGGCGAAGCTCCCGTAACGATCTGACGTGACGCCTTCGCAGTTGCGGCGCCCGTGCTTTTTGCAGTGCAGCAGCACAATGCATACCCAACCGCGTTCGTCACGGGCACATTTTCACGCCTTGTTGCGCCTTCCAAGTGTTCTGACCACTGGCGCCATGCCTTTGCATTCGCGATAGTGCGATGCGAAAAGCGGGCGACACCGCTGTCCTAGGGAACGAAATGTCCGAGAACCCTGAAAAAGGCGAAACGACCGCCGGCGCTGAAAAAGCCGCCGGTCAACGCGTGATCATCAAGAAATACGCCAACCGTCGCCTCTACAACACAGCGTCCAGCTCCTACGTCACCCTCGAACACCTGTCGGACATGGTGAAAGAGGGCGTCGACTTCGTGGTCTATGACGCCAAGTCCAATGACGACATCACCCGTTCGGTGCTGACCCAGATCATCTTCGAGGAAGAAAACCGTGGCGGCGGCCAGAACCTGCTGCCGATCCAGTTCCTGCGTCAGCTGATCGGCTTCTACGGCAATTCCATGCAGGCCTTCCTGCCCAGCTATCTGGAAATGTCGCTGGAGAGCTTCACCAAGCAGCAGGAGCGCATGCGCACCCAGTTCGCGGGCGTCACGCCGGGCCTGACCGCCGCCAAGCTGCCGATGGGCGTCGGCGTCTATGAAGAGCAGATCCGCCAGAACATGGCGCTGTTCGACCGGGCCATGAAGATGTTCTCGCCCTTCGCCTATGCCCGGCCCGAAGACGCGGCCGCCGCAGCAGCCGCGACGCCGGCCGAACCGGCCCCGGCCGCGCCCGCGCCACAGCCCAGCGAAGATTCCCTGGCCGATCTGAAGCGCCAGCTGGAAGCCATGCAGCAGCAGATCGAGAAACTGGCCACCAAGCCTTAAGGCTCCCCCTTCTTAAGACTGGGGAAACCACGCCGGAACAGCCGTTCTTAACGGTCGGGGCCCTAGGCTCTTCACCATGAACGGCCCTGTCGATCCCATCCGGCGTTCCAGCCCCTCGCGTCGCGCGCTGACCCTGCGTCAGGACTCTGCCCATGAGGCCGAGCCCGAGGACGTCGTGTTCGTGCGCGAGGAGCAGCCGGCGCCGCCGCCGCGCAAGAGCGGTTTCGCGACCTTCGCGGCGCATCTGATGGGTCAGAGCGGCCAGAAGCGCGGCCTGCGCGGTGGGCAGGAAGTGCTCGACTCGGCGCGATCGACCTATCTCGGGACGGAATATTCCGGCGAGGCCGATCGCCGTCCCCAGGCGGGCCTGCTGAAAAAAACCCAGATCTAGCTATCGCCCCTGCCCAGTCGCGCCTCCAGGGCCGCGACCCGGGCCTCCAGCATGGCGATGCGCCGGTCTCGCGCATCGGCCGGATCCGGCGGCGGCCGCACCCCGGCCCGCAACGCGGCTTCGGCCGTCGTGACCCCCAAAAGCTCAGCAAAAGCCGTCAGTTCGCTCCAGGACAGCTCGCGCTGATCCTTGAACGCCAGCGCCAGAGACGCCTCGTCCATATGGGCGACGGCCGCCAGGACGGCGCGGCTGAGGCCCCGCTCCGCCAGTCGCGCCTCGTACCAGTCGCGATCGAAGAACAGCGCCATCAGCGTCTCACCGTGACGCGGCTGGCTTGGCGCCGGTCTTGCTTAACCGTTGGTGAATTCATCGCCGACGAGTGCTCCCATGCTGACCGCCGCCATTCGCTTTCTCGACATCGCCGTGGTCACCCTGATCTTCACGGCCCTGACCTGATCCGCCTCTCCTAGGCGTTTTCCAGCAGCATCATCGTCCCCTGCCCGCCATCGGCGCAGATGCTGACGATGGCCTTCTCGCCCCGGGGCCGGGTCGACAGTTCCTTCACAGCCTGACTGAGAATCCGCGCGCCCGTGGCGCCGAACGGGTGGCCGATAGCCAGGCTGCCGCCCGTGGGGTTCATCCGCTCGCGCGGGAAAGCGCCCAGGTCCGCTTCCACGCCCGCCTTGTCCTTCACGAACGCCGGCGTCGTCCAGGCCGCGATATGCGACAGCACCTGTGCGGCGAAGGCCTCGTGGATTTCCCACAGGCCGATATCGCCATAGGTCAGGCCGTTGCGGGCCAGCAGGCGCGGCACGCCATAGGCCGGCGCCATCAGCAGGCCTTCGTGATGCAGGTCGATCGAAGTGACCTCGAAGTCGACGACCTTCACGCGAGGGGTTTCCGCCGGCAGCCGCGCCAGACCCTTTTCCGACGCCACCCAGATCGCCGCGGCGCCGTCGGTCAGGGGCGAGGAATTGCCGGCCGTCAGCGTGCCCTGGCCGCTGGTCTTGTCGAAGGCCGGACCCAGCTTGGCCAGCTTCTCCAGCGTCGAATCCTTGCGGGGGATGGTGTCGCGCTTCACCCCGCCGATCGGGATCACCAGATCGTCGAAGAAACCGCTCTCCCAGG
The DNA here is from genome assembly GCA_943371355.1 of Alsobacter soli. Lineage (GTDB taxonomy): Bacteria > Pseudomonadota > Alphaproteobacteria > Caulobacterales > Caulobacteraceae > Caulobacter. The sequence goes on along the minus strand of CALRUN020000010.1, from coordinate 99,190 downwards.
CCGCCACCGCACCGCGATGGCTCTCGAAGGCGATCTGGTCCTGATCGGCCCGCGCCAGCTTCCAGGCCTTGGCGGTGATCTCGGTGTGCTCGCCCATCGACAGGCCGGTGGTGCGGTTGGCCACCTTGGGGATCCAAAGCTTGAGGTCGCTGGGCTTCAGCTTCGTCAGGTGCGCCAGCTTCGCCCCGGGCGTCTTGGCCTGCTGCAGGCCCTTCAGCCAGTCGGAGAAGGCCAGGCTCATCCCGACCTGCACGCGGCTCATGCTCTCGACCCCGCCGACCAGGGCCAGGTCGCGGCCGCGCCCGTCGATCATGCCGGCCGCCTCGATCACGCCGATCATGCTGGTCGAGCAGGCCATCACCGTAGAGAAGGCCGGAATGGTCGAATCGCCACCGGCGTCCAGCAACACCTCGCGCGCCAGGTTGCTGAAGGTGAGGCTGGGGATCACCGTGCCCCAGACGGCGAAATCGGGGCGGCCCCTCTGCAGCATGGCCTTGACCACCGGAACCGACAGGCCAAAGGCGTCATAGGCGGCCAGCGGCCCATCGACCTTGGCGAAGGGCGTGCGCAGCCCGGCGGCGAGCCAGATATCGGTCTTGTCAGCCATGGAGCGGGATCCTGGAGTGTTCGGGAGGATCAGCAGATCAAGTCCGATCGCCGCTGTCTTGTCGATCTTAGACGTGACGCGCCTTGCGTCTCGCGGCGGGACGATCGCCGCCCTAACGGCTCCTTCACCACGCCCGTCGAGCAACTTTTAAGGGCTGAGCGCTATTTCTCCCGTGTACATTGGAGAGAACGCCGTGCTTCTGACGTTATCGGGCCTGTTTGTCGCGCTCCTGATCGCCACGCTCGCCTGGACCTTCGCGGAGCCCTACGTGGCCCATTGGCGCGGGATGCGGGCGGCGGAAAAGCGGCGGATCGCGGAGCGTCGGAAACCGACGCCCCAATAATCGGCTCAGCAATCGGCCTCAGTTGTCGCCGAAATCGACGTCGCGCCGCGCGGCGACGATGGTGACGATGAAACCGGCCAGGACGTCCAGGAGAACCATCACCGTGATCAGGAAGAAGGTCGAGGTCGCGAAGGCCGGGGCCAGCAGAAACTCGATCAGGCACAGGATGAACAGCACCAGCGACAGCGAGTGATTGATGATCGCGATCTTGCGGCTGGTCGTGGATTTCAGCAGCTCGACGAACAGCACCACCAGGGATGCGGCCAGCAGCAGGTCGCTGAGGCTGACGGCCCAGTCGACGCGCGAGGTCATGTGGATGGTGAACAGGGTCTCGGTCATGCGCGCGTGCGCTTCGGCCGACATGAACGCCCCCGAGAGGGTGAGCGCGATCAGGTTGTAGATCAGCACTGGCAAGGCCAGCAGCGGCACCGCGGCGAACATGGACAGCCTCTCCCCCAAGGACGCGCGCCCCACGGGGTCGCGCCGGTTACGGTTAACCGCATTTTCCGGAGTGGAGAAGGCGGTTCAACCCTGAAGGGGCTCAAGCCTGCGGCTTGAGCTTTCCAAAGTGACGCGTGATGGCCGCCGAAACCGGCGTCCACTTTCGGCTATCACGCTCTAAGCTTCGTCCACGCCCTGGGGATTGCGGGCCCGGGTCTGCAGCCACATCACGCCCAGCAGGTCGCTGACCGAGGCCTTGAGCCGCCCGAAATTGGTATATTTCGACACCCCGCTCTCGCGATGGCGATGGTTCACCGGCTGGAACGCCACCTCATAGCCTTCGCGCAGCATCAGGGCCGGGATGTAGCGGTGGATGTGGTCGAAATAGGGAAGCCGCAGAAAAGCCTCGCGGCGGAAGGCCTTGAGCCCGCAGCCGGTGTCGTTGGCGGTATCCTTCAGCAGGCGCTTGCGCACGCCGTTGCCGAACTTGGAGGCGAAGCGCTTGGCGCTGCTGTCCTGACGCTTGACCCGCTCGCCGCCGACCAGGGCCAGGGTGGCGGGACCGGCCGCCAGGGCCCGGGCGAGGCGCGGGGCGTCGGCCGGATCGTTCTGGCCGTCGCCGTCCAGGGTGACGATGATCGACCCGCGCGCCGCCAGGATGCCGCTGCGCACCGCGCGGCTCTGGCCGGAGTTCTTGCGATGGCTCAGCACCCGCAGCTGCGGAATTTCGGTCTTCAGGGCCACCAGCAGGGCGCGGGTGTCGTCGCGGCTGGCGTCGTCGATGAAGATGATCTCGTGATTTTCGTCCGCGAAGGCGGCCGCGATCTCGCGCGCCAGGGCCGGCGCCGCGCCGCCCTCGTCGAAGACGGGGACGACAATCGAATAGTCAGGGATTGCGGCGGCTTGAGCAGTCATCGCCCTCTAATACCTGAAAAGTCGCCACACGAAAGGATCGTGCTATTCCATGCCGCATGACGCTTGAATCTCGCCTCGATGCGTGGAGCCGCGGTTGGCGCGGCCCTCTGCTTGCCGCCCTGCTGGCGTTTCTGGCCGGCCTGCCGGGCCTGCTGGCCATGCCGCCGCTGGACCGCGACGAGTCGCGTTTCGCCCAGGCCACCGCCCAGATGCTGGAAACCGACGATCTGGTGGTGATCAAGTTCCAGGACCAGCCGCGCTTCAAGAAGCCGGTCGGCATCCATTGGCTGCAGGCGGCGACGGTGTCGCTGGTCTCGGCGGCCGAGGATCGCGGCATCTGGGCCTATCGTATCCCGTCCCTGCTGGGCGCGATGCTGGCGGCGGCGGCCTGCGCCTGGGGCGCGGCGGCGCTGTTTGACCCGCGCACGGGGTTGCTGGCCGGGGCCATACTGGGCTCGACCTTCCTGCTGTCCAGCGAAGCCTTCATCGCCAAGACCGACGCGGCCCTTTGCGGATCCACGACCCTGGCCATGGCGGCCTTGGCGAAGATGTACGCCGACCACCTGGCCGGACGAACGCCGAACAACTGGACCAAGCTGGCCTTCTGGGGCGGCCTGGCCGTCGCGGCCCTGATCAAGGGTCCGGTGGGCCTGCTGACCGTGATCTTCGCCGCCCTGGCCCTGTGGGCCTGGGACCGCAAGGCGCCGTGGCTGAAGACCCTGGGCTGGGGCTGGGGCTTGGTGCTGTTCGCCGCCGTGGTGCTGCCCTGGGCGATGATGATCACCGTGGCCACCGACGGCGCCTTCTGGGGCGTGGCCATCGCCGGCGACCTGGCGCCCAAGATGGTCGGCGGTCAGGAAGGCCATTCGGGGCCGTTCGGCTATCACACCCTGCTGGCGCCGTTGCTGGTCTATCCGGCGACCCTGCTGCTGCCCGCGGCCCTGGTGCTGGCCTGGACCGGCCGAGGCGAGCCCGGTGTGCGCTTCGCCGTCTGCTGGCTGGTTCCGACCTGGCTGATGTTCGAGATCCTGCCGACCAAGCTGGCCCACTACACCCTGCCGGCCATGGGCGGCATGGCCATGCTGCTGGCCGCCGCCGTGCGCGCGCCGCTGGGCGATCTGGTCCGGCGGATCGGGGCGGGCCTGACCCTGTTCGTCTCGCTGCTGCTGGCCGCCGTGGCGGTCTACGGCATGAAGGCGTTCGGCCAGGGCGCCGACATCGTCTGGACCGTGCTGACCGTGCTTCTGCTGCTGGCGGCCGGCGTGCTGGGGGCCGTGCTGCTGCTGCGACGGCAATCGGCGCGGGCCCTGGTGATTTCCGGCGGCCTGGGCGTTCTGGCACACGCCTGCCTGGTCGGCGGGCTGATCCCGCATCTTGAGCCGCTGTTCCTGTCCAAGGACATCGCCGACGCCCTGGACCGCGCAAAGCTGTCGCCCCGGTCCGGCGCGCCCGGCCCCGTGGCCGTGACCGGCTATTCGGAGCCCAGTCTGGTCTTCCTGCTGGGCACCGCAACCGAGCTGACCGACGGCGACCGCGCCGCCCAGGCCATCGTCCAGGGCCGCCCGGCCGTGGTCGAGGCGCGCGAGGACGCCGTGTTCCGCAAGGCCCTGTCCGCCGCCGGCCTGACGCCCCGACCGGTCGTCGTGATCACGGGCCAGAACTATTCCGACGGCGACGACGAGCGCCTGACCATCTATCGCGGCGAGCCCCAAACTGACATCGAGGCCGACACTCAACCCGCTCCCGAGGACCGCCCATGAGCCGCTTCATCGAGATCGTCGAGGTCGGGCCGCGCGACGGCCTGCAGAACGAGAAGCTGTCGCTGTCGGTCGACGAGAAGCTCGCCCTGATCCGCCAGCTGGAGGCCGCCGGCGCCCGGCGGATGGAGGTGGTGTCGTTCGTCAATCCCAATCGCGTGCCGCAGATGGCCGGGGCGGAAGAGATCATGGCGGCGCTCGAGCCGGACCTGAAGCACTCGCGGATCGGCCTGGTGCTGAACATGCGCGGCTGGGAGCGCTGCGTGGCGGCCCGGTGCGACGAGGCCAATGTCGTGGTCTGCGCCACCGACGGTTTCGGGACCCGCAACCAGGGCTCGACCACCAGCCAGCAGATCGACACGCTGGCGGGCATTGTCGAGCGTCAGGCCGTCGAGGGCGGTCCGCCGATCACCGCGACCCTGTCGGTGGCCTTTGGCTGTCCGTTCGATGGCGAGGTCCGTGAGGATCAGGTCGTGGCCATCGTCCGCGAGATCGCCGCCCTGCGCGTGCCTGAAATCGCCATCGCCGACACCATCGGGGTGGCAGATCCCTGGACCGTCCGCAAACGGATCGAGGCCGTGCGCGCCGCCGCGCCGGACGCTCGCCTGCGCATGCACTTCCACGATACCCGCAACACCGGCCTGGCCAACGCCTTCGCCAGCGTCGAGGCCGGGGTCGATGTGCTGGACGCCTCGGTCGGCGGGCTTGGCGGCTGTCCGTTCGCGCCGAACGCCACAGGCAATATCGGCACCGAGGACTTGGTCTACATGCTGGAACGGGCCGGTTTCGAGACCGGCTACGATCTCGGCGCGTTGATCGAGGTCGGGCGCGCGATCAGCGAGCGCCTGGGCAAGGCGCCGGCCTCTTCCCTGGCGCGCGCTGGAGGTTTCCCCGCATGACCCGTTCCGTTCTCATCGCCGGCGCCGCCCTGGCTCTGCTGGGCGCCTGCGCCGCCACACCGCCGGTGGAGGCCGCCGCCCGCTGCGACGTCACCGTCAAGTTCGGCAGCTATGGCATGGGTATTGACCGCGCCCTGGCCGACAGCCTCGGCGCGGCGGTGAAGGCCGACCGCGATATCGCCCGCGTCGAGCGCAAGCCGTGGGGCCGGGAGGGGGAATATGATCTCTGCCTCGAGGCCAAGTCTGGCCGCGACGCCAGGGCGATCTACGAACGCTACCGCGCCATGCTGCCGGGCCGGGCCCTGAAGGCGCCGACCTCGATCGAGGGGCCGGATGGTCTGAGGTACGAGACGATCGCGCCCATGTGACGGGCGCCGGGGTGGCCTAGATCGGCCGCCCCGTCAGCTTCCACAGCAGCGGGCGGCAAACCGACATCAGCATGATGGCGGGGGCCAGGAACACGGCCAAGGCGTAGCGCTGCAGGGTGTCGGCGCGCTTGATGAAGTAGCGGCTAAGGCCCACGCCCTTGTGGAACTCGACCTTGACCGGGTGTTCCAGGCTGGTGTGCCCCAGATGCACAACCTGGGCCTTGGGCTGGAAGATCACCTGGCCGCCGGCCTGGCGGGCGCGCCAGCACAGGTCGATGTCCTCGACGTGCAGGAAATAGCCCTCGTCGAAACCGTCCAGCGCCTCGAAATCGGCCCGGCGCAGCGCGAAACAGGCGCCCGAGATGGTCGGCATGGGAACCGGCGAGCGCGGCAGGGGTTCGGTTTCCCGATGAATCTCGTAGCCCGACAATCCGGCATAGCGACGGGTCAGATGACCAAAGCTGAGCAGGGTCGTGATCGGCGTCACCTCGCCGCGACGTCCGCCGCGCTGCTCGGTGCCGTCGGTGTTCATCACCCGCGCGCCGACCACGGTCGGGGTGGGCTGGCCGCGGAAGGCCGTCACCAGCGCCGCGATGCAGCCGGGCTGCATGTTGGCGTCGGGGTTGATGAAGATGATGTATTCGCCCTTGGCCGTCGTGGCGCCCAGATTGGCCCCGCGCGCGAAGCCGACATTGCCGTGGCCCTGCTGGAGCACGACACGCGGTTCGGTCAGGCCCAGAGCCCGCAGCATCTCGGCGTCGCGCGGAGACGAACCGTTGTCGACGATGACGAATTCATCGACCAGCGGCTCGTCCAGCACGTGCTTGATGCTTTCGAGCAGCGCCCCGCCCGTCCGGTACACGACCATCACGACCGAAATGTTCGGTCTGGCCGGACGCGCGCCGGCGGCAAGGGCCGTGAAGGATGGGAGGATGCTGTTCATCAGGCGAGCGCTGCCTCCTGCACAGGCTTGGAAATGCCGCGCGCGCGGGCCAGATCCGGCGGGGTCGCTTCGGCGGTCAGGACGCGCACGGCTTCGTCGAGCGACAGAATGTTCTGCCCCTCACCGCCCAGACGACGCAGGGCCACCTGCCCCGTCTCTGCTTCCTTGCGCCCCACCACCGCGATCACCGGAACCTTTGCGAGGCTATGCTCGCGAATCTTGTAGTTAATCTTTTCATTACGCAGATCGACCTCCGCGCGCATCCCCATATTCGTCAATCTCTCGACGACCTGACGGGCGTAATCGTCAGCGTCGGACGTGATCGTCGCCACAACAACCTGCGTCGGCGCCAGCCAAAGCGGCAGATGTCCGGCGAAGTTTTCCAGCAGAATACCGATAAAGCGTTCGAACGACCCCAGAATCGCCCTGTGCAACATCACAGGGCGTTTTTTTGAACCGTCTTCCGAAACGTACTCTGCGTCCAGTCGTTCCGGCAAAACAAAGTCCAGCTGCAAGGTTCCGCACTGCCAGACGCGACCGATCGCGTCCTTCAGCGAGAATTCCAGCTTGGGGCCATAGAAAGCGCCTTCGCCGGGTTGGTCAACCAGGCGCTCGCCTGCGGCCTCCGCGGCGGTGGCCAGAGCGTGCTCGGCCTTGTCCCAGACCTCGTCCGAGCCCGCGCGCAACTCGGGACGCGTCGAGAACTTCACGTCATGCAGCTGCATCCCGAGGTCGTTATAGACGCTGCGCAACAGCTCGATGAACTTGGCGCTTTCCTCGGTGACCTGCTCTTCGCGGCAGAAGATGTGGGCGTCGTCCTGGGTGAAGGCCCGCACCCGCATGATGCCGTGCATGGCGCCCGAGGGCTCATAGCGGTGACAGGCCCCGAACTCGGCCATGCGCAGCGGCAGTTCGCGATAGCTCTTCTGGCCGATATTGAAGATCTGGATGTGGCCGGGGCAGTTCATCGGCTTGACGGCCAGGACCTCGCCCTCGGCGCTCTCGCACATGAACATGGCGTGGCCGAACTTCTCGGCGTGGCCCGAGCGTTCCCACAGGCTGCGGTCCAGGATCTGGGGCGTCTTGACCTCTTGATAGCCCGCGGCGTCAAGGCGGCGGCGCATGTAGTCCTCAAGCGCCCGGTAGAGCGTCCAGCCCTTGGGGTGCCAGAAGATCATGCCCTTGCCCTCTTCCTGCAGGTGGAAGAGGTTCATGGTGCGGCCCAGCTTGCGGTGATCGCGCTTCTCGGCCTCTTCGACCCGCAGCAGATAGGCGGCCAGATCGGCGTCGCTGGCCCACGAGGTGCCATAGATGCGCTGCAGCTGGGCGTTGTTCTGGTCGCCGCGCCAGTAGGCGCCGGCCAGCTTGGTCAGCTTGAAGGCCTTGCCCACCGCCTTGGTCGACGGAAGGTGAGGCCCGCGGCACAGGTCCTTCCAGCTGTCGCCCTGATGATAGACCGTGATCGTGTCGCTGGCCGGCAGGTCGCGGATGATCTGGGCCTTGTAGCTTTCGCCCATGGCCTCGAAATCGGCGATGGCGGCGTCGCGGTCGACCTCCTCGCGGCGGATCTTCTCGTCGCGGTCGACGATCTGGCGCATGCGCTCTTCGATCTTGGGCAGATCATCCAGGCTGAACGGCTCGTCGCGGGCGAAGTCGTAATAGAAGCCGTCCTCGACATTGGGGCCGATCGTCACCTGGGTGCCGGGGAACAGCTCCTGCACGGCCTGGGCCAGCACGTGAGCGGTGTCGTGACGGACGACCTCCAGCACTTCGGGGGCGTCGCGGGTGATGATCTCAAACTTCCGATCGCCGGTCAGCAGGTCGGGCGTCAGCGGGCGATCAAGGTCCAGCAGCACGCCGTCCAGCTTGATCAGGAGCGCCTTCTTTTCCAGCGACTTGGAAATGGCGGCCGCCACGTCGCGCCCGCTGGAACCAGCGGGGTATTGACGGGACGAACCGTCGGGGAAAACCAGATCGATCATTCTTCACATGTCCACTTGCGTGGCTGGTCGCGTGGCGGAGGCGGGTCGAACCCCGATCCTCCTAACGGATTGCATCGGCAAATCCGTCGCAACGCCAGCCAGGACCCCTTGGCGGGTCCGTGATCCTTAAGCGCCTGAGCCGCATACTCCGAACAACTCGGCATGAAACGGCACTGACGCCCAATGAGGGGCGAGAGCGTCAACTTGTAGACCCGAAGGCCAAGGTCGACGGTGCGGTCGTAAAAGGTCATGCCAGCGCGCAATTGTTTCGGGGGTGGTTATCGCACCCGCGAAAAGCCGCAATCAAGCGGCGCCGGCGCTGCTAGTTCGTGTTTCTGTCGCGGCTGTGGCCCGGGAGACAGCCTCCACCGCGGCCTCGAACGCCAGAAGCGTCGAGGCGTGACGGGCGGGATAGGCCTTTACAGGCTCAAGCACGGCAAGCTCCGAGAACCGGCCCGCAGGAGATGGGCCGTCGACCTTGAGCATAGCGCGTAGGGAATCCCGCGCCAACTCGATCTCGGAAAGATCCGCGCCGATGATGTTGGCGCCCAGGATCGCGGCGCTGGCCTGACCCAGGGCGCAGGCCGAAACCTCCTGGGCGAAATCGCTGACCTTGCCGTCAGCCATGATCACATCGACCGTGATGCGGCTGCCGCACAGCTTGGCGGTCTTTTCCGACGACGCATCGGGCGCCGCCAGCCGCCCGGCGCGCGGGATGTTGGCGACCAGGGTCAGGATCTTGGCGCTGTAGAGCTCGTCGATCATCAGGCTTAGGTGGGGCTTTGCTGGCGTTGCGACCAGAGCGCCTCTGCATAATCGCGCAGGGCCTCGCCCATCTGGGTATAGGCCGCGCGCAGCTTGCGGCGATCTTCCTTGCTCACCCAGCGCACCAGCAGGCCCATGAACAGCTCGCCGTTCGAGAAGGTCGAGTTCTGGGGCCCCATGTTCTCGATCTCGATATAGCGGATGGCCGTGACGAAGCCGCCCAGGCGGCTGGAGCGCCAGTGCAGCTGCTCGTAGGGCACCCAGTCCTGGACGACCGGCTGGATCACCCGCACCGGCTCACCCGGCAGGGCCTGATGCACGCTCAGCGGCGTGCCGATCTTCAGCTGGCCCTCGGCCCGGGGATGGACGGGGTTCCAGTGCTCCCAGGTCGAGAAGTCCGAGATCAGCTCCCAGATCAGTTCGGCCGGGGCCTGGATGCCAATGCGGTGTTCGACGGCTCTTTGCATGGCCGGGCTTTTAGCATTGGAAGCGCGCCGGGTTAAACCCGCTAGTCCCGAACCAGCCCGCCATCGACCACCAGATTCTGGCCGGTGACGGCGCGACTCCACGGCGAGGCGAAGAACAGCACGGCATCGGCGAACTCGGCCGGCGTCGTCACCCGGCGCAGCGGCGTGCTCTGGGCGATCAGGTCGAAGATCGCTTCCGGCGTCGCCGAACTGGCGTCGGTAGTGCGCAAAAGACCACCCGACAGCATGTTGACCGTGATCCCGCCGGGACCGAGGTCAGCCGCCGCCGTGCGGGTCAGCGACAGCAGCGCGGCCTTGGCGGCGGTGTAGTCGTGATAGGGCACGACCGGGTTCTGGAAGAGGTTGGTGCCGATATTGATCACCCGACCAAAGCCGGCGTTTTCCATGGCCGGCGCCGTGGCCTGGATCAGGTTCAGCGCGCCGCGCAGCGACACATCCAGCTGGCCCTGGAAATCTTCCCACGGGATCGACTGGATGGTTTCGCGTCCATCGCCGTTGAAACTGAAATCGCCCAGGGCGTTGTTGACCACCGTGGTCACGTGGCTGCCGAAGTGCTCGGCGGCGTCATTGACCAGCCGGCGCGCCTCTTCGCGATCGCTGACATCGGCCTGGATCGCCACGGCGCAATCGCCCAGCTCGGCCGCGAGGGCGAAGGCGGCGGCCTCGCTGCGGCGATAGTTGATCACCACCGACGCGCCCTGGCTGGCGAAAGCGCGCGCGATGGCCGCGCCCAGTCCCCGGCCCGCGCCGGAAACCAGGACGATCTGTTCTTCCAGCTTCAAGCGATCAGTCCTTCATCCGCCAGGTGGCGCCGGCGGGGCCGTCCATGACCACCACGCCCAGGGCGTCCAGTTCGGCGCGAATGGCGTCGGCGGCGGTCCAGTCCTTGGCGGCGCGGGCTTCGACGCGGCGCTTGAGCAGGTCCTCGACCTGGGCCTTGAGGTCGTCGGAGGCGTCGCCCTCGAACCAGCTGTCGGGGTCGGCCTGCAGGAAGCCCAACAGGGCGCCGGCCTCGATCAGCCGGGCCTTGTTGGCGGCGATGGCGACGGTGTCGCCGGCCGTGACGGCCCGCTCGATGGCGCTGGAGACCTCGAAGAAGCACGAGATCGCCTGCGGGGTGTTCAGATCGTCCTCAAGCGCGGCGACCACCTCTTCGGGGGCCTCCATCGCCTGGTCCATCGGCACGTCCTTGGCGCGGCGCAGGGCGCCGTACAGACGGTCCAGGGCCTTCTTGGACTGCTCCAAAAGCTCCGGCGTCCAGTCCAGCGGCTGGCGGTAGTGGGCGCTGAGCAGCGCCCAGCGGATCACTTCGCCCGGCGTGGTCTTCAGCAGTTCGTGCGGCAGGATCACATTGCCCAGGCTCTTGGACATCTTCTCGCCGGACATATCCAGGAAGCCGTTGTGCATCCAGTAGTTGGCCAGGACCGGCAGGTCATGGGCGCAGCGGCTCTGGGCCACTTCGTTCTCATGGTGCGGGAAGGCGAGATCAATGCCGCCGCCGTGAATGTCGATCGTCTGGCCCAGCGAGGTTTCGATCATGGCCGAGCATTCAATGTGCCAGCCCGGGCGGCCCGCGCCCCAGGGGCTGTCCCACACCGGCTCGTTTTCCTTGGACGGCTTCCACAGCACGAAGTCGGCGGGGTGGCGCTTGTAGGGAGCGACCTCGACCCGAGCGCCGGCGATCATGTCGTCCAGGTCGCGGCCCGACAGCTGGCCGTAGTCGGGGAAGGCTTGCGTGTCGAACAGCACATGGCCCTCGGCGGCATAGGCCGATCCGTTGTCGACCAGCTTGCCGATCATCGCGACGATCTCGCCGATATGCTCGGTGGCCTTGGGCTCCAGGTTCGGGCGCAGGGCCAGCAGGCCGTCAGCGTCGGCGTGATAGGCGGCCAGATAGCGATCGGTGATCGTCTTGATCGGCACGCCTTCCTCGAAGGCCTTCTTGTTGATCTTGTCGTCCACGTCGGTGACGTTGCGCGCATAGACCACCGCGTCCTCGCCATAGATGTGGCGCAGCATCCGGTACAGCACGTCGAAAACCACCACCGGCCGGAAGTTGCCGATATGGGCGTGGTTATAGACCGTGGGCCCGCAGACATACATCGTCACCCGGTCCGGATCGGCGGGGACGAAGACGCGCTTTTCGCGCGTCAGGGTGTCGTGGAGCTTCAAGGTCATGAGAAACGCGTCTGCCTGACGTAACGGGAGGGTGTTGCGGAGGATCGGGAGGGTCCCATATAGCTATTGGACACGCCGACGACACGTCATCTTTTCGACGCCCTCGGTCGTAGCTGTGAAACGGGTGGCACGCGTCATTCCAGGGCGACAGGCGTCCTGGCGCAACTCAGCCCGTGGAAAGACCTCCGAACACATGGACGCCCTGTCCCGCGAGCGAACCCTGATCGGCTCTGATGCTGGTCTTGATCTTGAACCCGGCAAGCGCCCCACCCGCGACGAGGCCATGGCCGCCGTCCGGACCCTGCTGGCCTGGGCCGGCGACAATCCGGACCGCGAAGGCCTGCTCGACACGCCCCAGCGCGTGGTCGACGCCTATGGCGAATGGTTCGCCGGCTATGAAGGCGATCCGGCCAAGGAGCTGAGCCGCACCTTCGAGGACGTGCAGGGCTATGACGACATGGTCATGCTGCGCGGCATCGACGTGCAGAGCCACTGCGAGCACCACATGGCCCCGTTCCTAGGCAAGGCCTGGATCGCCTATATGCCGACCGGCAAGGTGGTTGGCCTCTCCAAGCTGGCCCGCCTCGTCGAGATCTACGCCAAGCGTCTCCAGACCCAGGAGACCATGACCATGCAGGTGGCCGACGCCATCGAGGACCACCTCAGCGCAGCCGGCGTCGCCGTGCTGATCGACGCCGAGCACCAGTGCATGAGCACCCGCGGCGTCCACCATCATGACGTCTCGACCATCACCACCCAGTTCCGGGGCGTGTTCAGGACCGACAAGGTTCTGCAGCAGCGGTTCATGGATCTGGTGACGCGGAAGTAGCCTCACGCGGCGGAGCGGATTCCCTCGCGGATCCGCGCCACGCAGGCGTCCACGGGCCGGTGCACCAGCGAGACCAGCACGAAGCTGATCAGCATCAGCAGGTACCAGGCGCCCATCTTCTCGATCCCGACCATCGTCCAGCCGTCCTTCTGGCTGGGATAGATCCACGCGCCCGCGGCCGTGCCGAGGTTCTCGGCGATCCAGATGAACAGCGACACCAGCAGCAGGCCCACGATCATCGGCATGCGGCGCGGCGTCTGGTCGGGCGTGAACACGAACCAGCTGCGCCCGAACAGCGCCGCCGACAGGGCGAACAGCCCGATGCGGATATCGGGCCCGTAGTGGTGGGTGAAGAAGTTCAGATAGGCCAGGCCCGCCAGGACCCAGGTGCTCCAGAACGGCGGATAGCGGATGAAGGTGATGTCGAACAGTCGCCAGATCCGGGCGATATAGCTGCCGACGCAGGCGTACATGAAGCCGGTGAACAGCGGCACGCCGCCGATCCGCAGCAGGCTGGGCTCGGGATAGATCCACGAGCCGTGGGCGGTCTTGAAGACCTCCATCACCGTGCCGACCAGGTGGAAGATGAAGATCACCAGCGCCTCGTCCCAGCGCTCCAGCTTCAGGGCCAGCAGCGAGGCCTGGATGGCCAGCGAGGCGAGGACGAGGAAGTCGTAGCGGGCCAGGCCCGCATCCCTGGGCCAGAACAGGAAGGTGCCCACCAGCAGGGCCAGCATCAGGCCGCCGAACAGGCAGGCCCAGGCCTGCTTAAGCCCGAACAGCAGGAACTCGTAGGCATGGCCATGCCAGCGCGAGCGCCGCGCCCAGGGTCGGGCCAGGACGTCCAGCGCGGCGACCTGCGCCTTGATGCGATCCTTGAGGTTCATCGATTCTCCGCAGCCCGAGGCTAGCCCAGCGGGGCCCGTCGGCGCCATATGGGCGCATGACCGCGCCCCTCTTCCCACACGCCCATGACAAGCACGCCCTGGAACGGGGCGACCAGCTGGCCCCGCGCTTCAACGCTGACGGCCTGGTCGTCGCGGTGGCCCAGCACGCCGACACCGGCGAGATCCTGATGCTGGCCTGGATGAACGACGAAGCCTTGAAGCTGACCGTCGACACCGGGATCGCCCACTATTTCAGCCGCTCACGCAATGAACTCTGGAAAAAGGGCGAGACCAGCGGCCAGCTGCAGATCGTCGAGGAGCTGCGGGTCGACTGCGACCAGGACGCGGTGCTGATCAAGGTGCGTCCGCAGGGCGATGGCGGCGCCTGCCACGTCGGCTTCCGCTCGTGCTTCTACCGGGTCATGGAGGACGGCAAGCTGGTCGAGCGCGAGGACACGATCGCATGACCACGCTCCAGGCTCTGCTGGCCTTCAGCTTCGCCGCCTTTCTGCTGACCATCACCCCGGGTCTCGACACGGCGCTAGTCCTGCGCACCGCCGCCACCGAGGGTCCGCGTCGGGCTTTCGCGGCGGCGCTGGGCATCGGGATCGGCTGTCTGGTCTGGGGCGTGGCCGCCGCCTGCGGGGCCGGAGCGCTGCTGACCGCCTCAGAGCTTGCCTATACCGCCCTGAAATGGGCCGGCGCGGCCTATCTGGTCTGGATCGGGATCAAGATGATCCTCAAGCCCCGCGACGCCTTCGAGCCGGGCGCCATCGCCCAGACCGGCGGCGGCGCCATGGCCTCGCTGCGGCGGGGGCTGCTGACCAACCTGCTCAATCCCAAGGTCGGGGTGTTCTATATTTCGTTCCTGCCGCAGTTCGTGCCGGCGGGCGCCAACCCGGCCACCTTCGGCGTGCTGCTGGCGGGGCTGCACGTGGTGATGGGCCTGCTGTGGGCCGGACTGCTGATCGCCGCCACGGCGCCCCTGGCCGGCCTGCTGCGCGAGGCCTCGGTGATCCGGTGGCTGGACCGGATCACCGGCGGCGTCTTCATCGCCTTTGGCCTGCGTCTGGCGCTGGAACGGCGCTAGGATCTAGCCTTCCGCCAGAGCCTCGACGCCGCCGCCCTCCGTGGGCGTGACCACGAAGCGCTTGAGCACCCGGGTCGTGTAGGCCGGCTCGACGATGGTCGAGACAGCGATCATCTCGCTGGTCGCCTTGCCATGTTCCAGAGTCAGCAGCACGAAGCCCTTGGCGCCGGGATCGGCGAACTTGACCTCCTTGTTGCGCGCCGCGAAGGCCTGGCCCAGCGGCACGCCCGGCAGGATGTCGCCATAGCCCGGCGAGGTGATCCCGGTGGCCCCGAACTCGACGGCCACGCGCTTGGCGCCGGCGTCGTCGAACAGCTCATTGGCCCAGAACGAATGGCTGTCGCCCGACAGCACGATCGGATGGGCGCCGGCGCTCTTGAACAGGTCGTACAGCCGCTCGCGATCGGCCGGATAGCCATCCCAGGCGTCCAGATTGTAGGGCAGGCCCAGGGCCGACAGCGCCACGCCCTGCTGGATGCGCTCGCGGATATAGGGGGCCATCTTGGCCATCATGGGCTCGAACCTGTCGCCCAGCAGGGTCTGCAGGTTGGGGCCGGCGACGCGGGCCATGACCACCTGATTGCCCAGCACCTGCCAGGCGCTGCCGGCCTTGACCGAGGCGGCGACCTGGCCGGCCAGCCACTGGCCCTGGGCCTCGCCGACCAGGCGGCGGGCCGGATCCTTCCACTTGGCCGAGAACGCGGCCACGTCGGGCTTGCCGCCCGCCATCGGCAGGTCGGTGGCGTAGTCCAGTTGCTCGGAGCGCGCCGTCAGGCGGGTCTCGGTCATCAGCAGGGTGGCGACGTCGCCGAACTGGAAGCCGCGCCAGCTGGCCTCGGGCAGGGCCCCGGCGGCCGGCTCGCGGATCGGCATCCACTCGTAATAGGCCTTCAGGGCGGCGGCCTTGCGCGCGGCCCAGTCGCCTTCACCCTTGTCGGGATCGTGGTTCTGGGCCCCGCCCTGCCAGCTGTCATTGGCGGTCTCGTGATCGTCCCAGACCACGATCCACGGCGCGCGCGCATGGGCGGCCTGCAGGTGGGGGTCGGACTTGTAGCGGGCGTGACGGCGGCGATAGTCGTCCAGGGTGACGATCTCGTGCATCGGATCGGGCATCCGCTGGGCCGCGACCGGCGAATTCATGCCGTAGTCGGTGGGCGCGCCGCCATACTCGTAGATATAGTCGCCCAGGTGCAGCACGGCGTCGACGCGCGGCAGTTTCGCGATCGCGTCATAGGCGTTGAAATAGCCGTTGGAATAGAGCGAGCACGAGGCCACGGCCAGGACGACATCCTTGGTCGGCCCGGCCGGCAGGGTGCGCGTGCGGCCCACGGGCGAGGTCACGCCATTGGCCACAAAGCGATACCAGTAGTCGGTCCCCGGCTTCAGGCCCTGACCGCCCAGATCATGCTTGACCGTCCAGTCGCGGCTGGCCTGGGCCAGCAAGCCCTTGCTGGACGAGACGATGGTCTTGAACGCGGGATCGGCCGCCACCTGCAGGTCGATCAGGACATCACCGACGGTCGCCCCCTTTGGCGTCACGCGGGTCCAGAAGATCGCGCTGGTCTGATCCGGGTCACCGCTGGCGACGCCATGTTCGAAGGCCACCGATCCCTTGTGGGTGTTCACGGGCTGCGCCGAGACCACGTTTCCGGCGCCGGCGGCGCCCCCAAGACCCAGAAATGCGAGAGCCCTACGACGATCGATTTTCATTGCTTTTATTCCACTGGTCCGCGGCGCCGCTTCGGCGTCTCGTGCGTTAGCGCCACAGCACAACAGGAAGATGACGCATGTCGAGCGAAGACCTTCACGTCCCCCGCGAAAAACTCAGCCGCAAGACCCTAAACCGCCACTACGCCATCACCTCGCTGATCGAGGAATTCGAGGCCGTGGACTGGTATCGTCAGCGTGCGGATGATTGTGACGACGTCGAGCTGAAGAAGATCCTGCTGCACAACGCGCGCGAGGAACTGGAGCACGCCGCCATGGTCCTGGAATGGCTGCGCCGCGACGATCCCGAGACCGACGAGCAGCTGCGCGAGTATCTGTTCAAGGACGGCTCGATCGCCGGCCATGAGGAAGAGGCGACCAAATAGCCAAGATCCCGACCCGACGCCTGCGCGCCGAGCCGGGACCTGGAACAATACGGTGATCGCCTGTGTCCCGGACAGTCCCTGCGGGCCGTCCGGGATGGCCGATCCTAGCGCTTGATCGACAGCGCCACGCCCACAAAGCGCGGCTCGCCGGCGATGAAGGTCGGGATGCCGAAGGCGTCACCGGTGTTGCCGGCGTCCTTGATATAGTCCTGCTCGAGCAGGTTGGTCGCGAACGCCTCGATCTTGATGGCGCTGTCCTTGCTGGGTTGATAGCCGATGCGCAGGTTCATCAGGCCATAGGCCTTCTGCTTCTCGTCCTGAAGAACGTCGCCCGTGGTCTGCAGAACCGAGCGGTCGTTGTTGTTGTCGAAGAACACTTCCGACTGCCAAGTGTAGGTCGGGGTGATGGTGAAGCGGCCCATCGGCGCGTCGAACGCCACATTGGCGCCCAGCGAGAAGCTGTCATCAGGCGACAGGCGGAAGCTGTTGTCCTTGAACAGACCGTTGCCAAAGCGCGCTTCGCTGTGGGCGTAGGTGCCAAACACGGTGGCGTTGGCCGTGACCTGGAAGGTCGCCTGGCCTTCAAAACCGGTGGCCGAAGCCTCGCCGGCGTTGGTCGAGACCACCTGGCCCGAGGCGTTGCGGATCGAGGTCTGGAAGTTCTCGTAGTCGTAGCGATAGACAGCGCCTTCCAGCGTCAGGCGGCGATCCAGCAGGGCGACCTTGGAGCCGATCTCGTAGGAGATGACTTCTTCAGCCGGGATCTCGGTGAACCGCGCTGCGGCGCCAGGAACGGTGTTGCTGCCCGAAACCACCTTGGGACGACGGCCCGTGGCGACCGAGGCGTAGACGTTGGCGTTGGGCGTCACGGCGTAGCGGCCGACGACGCGATAGGTCACGCCGTTGTCGGTAAAGCTCTTGTATTGGGCCTGACCATTGAGGGTGGGCTGCACGAAGAGGCCGCGCGGCGTGGTCGCCGTGCTGCCGCCCAGGACCGAACCGCCATTGGGCAGGACGACGCCGTAGCCGCTTTCCTTGTCATCATAGGTGTAGCGCAGGCCAGCGGCCAGTTCGAGCTTGTCGGTCGCCTTCCAGGTCACGTCGCCATAGGCGTCATACGACTTGGTCTTGCCGTAGTTGGTGTAGGTTTCCAGGTGCTGGCTCTTGAACGCCGCAAAGGCCGGGATCGCGTTGATGAAGGCCAGGCCGGCGACGTTGGGACGCACGAAGCCGGGGATCGCGCCGGCGCGGGCGGCGAACACCTTTTCGTTGAACAGCAGCGGCACGCGCTGATTGCCGTCTTCCCAGAAGTAGCTGAGCCCGCCAAAGGCGGTGACCGAACCACCGGCGTCATAGTTCAGGCGCAGGTCCTGGCTGGCCGACTTGCCGGTGGCGTCTTCGGCGAAGGTGAACAGCGGCAGCGAGAAGCCGTCGGCGTCGAAGATCTCTTCGCCCGCGAAGCGGCGGAAGGCGGTCGTCGAGGCCAGCGAGAACGCGTCGTTGATCTTGTAATTGGCGAGGCCGGTGACGCTGAACACGTCGCGCTCGAGACCCAGCTTCTGGTCGTTCTCGAAGCCGGCCACGGTCGCCAGGGCGGCGCCCGAATTGCGGCCGAGATCACCCAGCACCGCGCCCGTGGTCGGGTCGGTCGGCAGGTAGGTCAGCGACTTGAACGAGGTGCCCGACGGGCTGTCGGACTGGTAGTTGACCAGCAGGTCGGCGTCGAAGCGCTCGGTCGGGCGCCAGTTCAGCGCAACGCGCACCGCCGTGGTCTGGGTGGAGTTGAAGTCTTCGCCCACCAGCAGGTTCTTCACATAGCCGTCGCGGTGCTTGATGCGGCCGGCGACCCGGATCGACAGGGTGTCGGTGACCGGGGCGTTGAACATGCCCTCGGCCATCATGTAGCCGAAGTTGCCGCCCTCGAAACGCGCCGAGGCGGCGTAGCCCGGACGGGCCTTGGCCTGGATGATGTTGACCGCGCCGATCAGCGCGCCGCGACCATAGAGGGTCGATTGCGGGCCCTTGGCCACTTCGACACGCTCAAGGTCGAACAGCTCGACATAGGAGCCGCGCGACTTCGAGATCGAAACGCCGTCCTGATAGACCGAAACGCGCGGCTCGTTGGTGGCCTCGCCGGAGTCCGAGGTGATGCCGCGCATCACGAAGCCCGGATTGTTGGGCGACTGGTTCTGAACCTCGAAGCCCGGAACGAACAGCGACAGCTCCTCGAATTCCTGAACGCCCAGCATCTCGAGCGTCGAGCCCGAATAGGCGGTCAGCGAGACCGGCACGTCCATGGCCTTCTGTTCGCGCTTCTGGGCGGTGACGACGACCTGCTCGACCTGAGCGGCCTCGGCCGGCGCATCGACGTCGGCCGCAACGGCCATGGAGGCGAAGCTGAGCGCCAGAACACTGGCGGCAGACATCAGCAAGGTGGTGTGGATCGCGCGCATCGATTATCCCCTTCGACGACAAGCTGGAACTAAGGTCCCGGCGGATAGGCGCCGCTCGTGTCGGACACGCGACGAGATTGCGACGGAGCGATGAAACACCCTTGAGCCCGCTGGACGACGATACAGACGACATCGACACCGAGGCGCTGGCGCCACAAACCGAGGCCCGGCTTGAGGTTGCGCTGACGGCGGATGACGCCGGGGAACGCCTGGACAAGATCCTGGCGACGCGATTCGAGAGCCTCTCGCGCGCGCGCCTGCAGGCGCTGATCGCCGACGGCCGGCTCAGCCTGGACGGCCGGGCGGTGACCGACGGCTCGCAAAAGGCCCGCGCGGGCCTCTATCAACTCCAGATCCCGGCCCCGATCGCCGCCGAACCCTCGCCCGAGGACATCCCCCTGACCGTCCTCTACGAGGACGCCCACCTGATCGTGGTGGACAAGCCGGCCGGCATGGCCGCCCACCCGGCCCCGGGCAACTATACCGGCACCCTGGTCCATGCCCTGCTGCACCACTGCCGGGGCAGCCTGTCCGGCGTCGGCGGGGTGGCGCGGCCCGGCATCGTCCACCGGCTGGACAAGGAGACCTCCGGAGTCATGGTCGCCGCCAAGACCGACGCCGCCCACCAGGGCCTGTCGGCGCTGTTTTCCACCCACGACATCGATCGCCTCTACATCGCCCTGACCCGCGGCGCGCCCTATCCGGCCCACGGCACGATCCAGACCCAGCTGGGTCGCTCGCCGCACGACCGCAAGAAGATGGCGATCCTGAAGCACGGCGGCCGCGAAGCCATCACTCACTACCGCGTCGAAGAAGCCTTTGGCCCCGCCGACAAGCCGGTGGCGGCCCGCGTGGCCTGCCGGCTGGAGACCGGCCGCACCCACCAGATCCGCGTCCACCTGGCCAGCAAGGTCGCGCCCTGCCTGGGCGACCCGGTCTATGGCGGCGGACCACCGGCGGCCGGCGTGAAGGCCGTGATCGAAGAGATCGGGTTCCAGCGACAGGCCCTGCACGCCGCGGTGCTGGGCTTCGTCCATCCCATCACCGGCGAGGCCCTGCGCTTCGAGACTTCGCTACCCGCCGACATGGCGGCGCTTGAAGCGGGCCTCAAGGCGCTCTGAGACAACCGTCTCTTGCGGTCGCGTTACAATCGCGCCCTAATTCGGCTGGCGCGGCGGCCTAGGCTGCAAGCAACGCCGCTTCCCGGAAGGCCTTGATGACCTCGTCGCGATCGCTTCTCGTTCTGCTGGCCGGCCTGGCCCTCGCCAGCCCCGTCTTCGCCCAGGCCGTCGCCAGCGAGGATGAGGCCGTGTCGACCGCCGCCCATCGCCTTGACGCAAAGGCCGCCGCCCAGGCCCAGGTCGCGCCGGTCGCCCCGACGCCCGCGCCCCGCGCCCTGACCACCGACGAACAGATCGCCGCCTTCCTGGAGACCTCGCCCGCCCTCGAAGACCGCGAAGGACTGGTGGGCCTGGGACGATCTGACGCAGACACCCCGCGCAAGATCCATGGCTCGGCCGGCGTCACCGTCGGCACCGGAGGCTATCGCAGCGCCTATGTCTCCACCCTGATCCCGATCGGCGAGACGTCGACCCTCGGCCTGGCGTATTCCCAGACCGACCATGGCAAGAACACCGTCTTCTATCCCCAGGATGGGTACGGTTATGGCGACGGCGGCTATGGCTATGATCGCGGCTGGAACGGCGACAGCGTTGGCCTGGGCCGGCCGGGCTATTGGGGCCGCGGCGGAAAGCAGCAGTCCGTAGCCATTTCCCTGGCCGTCGGCGGCGACCGCAGAAGCCCGCCAGAAGGCTGCGCCCCGGCCTTCCGCGCCGGAGACCGCTATATAGAGCCGCTCTGGGCGACCCAGATGCGCGGCCAGACCAGTCCCTGCGCGCCCGAGGGATCGCGCTGACCGGTTCACCCGCCGCGGAGACCGAAACGATCTTCGTACAGAGGCCCGGCGTTCGCGGATGCTTAATAGCTTGGCGTCATGGTCTCGCTATCGGGATCTATCAGGCGTTCGCATGCAGCCGGAAATTATCGCTCACCATCATCCCGCCACGGGAACGGTGACCTATCTCGTTGTCGATCCGGCCACGTTGCTGTGCGCGATCGTCGATCCGGTTCTGGATTTCGATCCGGAAACCCAGGCCACCGACACCAGCTTCGTCGATGCGATCATCGCGCAGATCCGCGCCCGCGACATGGGCCCGACCTGGATCCTGGAAACCGGCCTGCACGCCACGCACCTGTCGGCGGCCGGCCATCTGAAATACGAAACCGGCGCCTCGGTCTGCATCGGGGCCGGCGTGATCGAAAGCCTGAAACGCCTGGCCCCGGCCATGGGCGAGGACGGCGTCGACCTGGAAGGCTGGGACTTCGACAAGCTGGCCCAGGACGGTGAAGTCATGCCGATGGGCGGGCTGGAGATCACCGCCCACGCCGTCAACGGCCGCCTGCCTGGCGCCGTGGCCTATCAGATCGGCGACGTGCTGTTCACGGGCGACGTGGTGCTGTCGCCGGAGCTGGGCGCGGGCCGCGCCGACCTGCCCGGCGCCGACGTCCAGGCCCTCTATGCCGACGCCCGCAAGTTCCTGTCCCTGCCCGGCGAAACCCGCCTGCTGGCCGGCTGGGAGGCCGCCGAGGGCGCGGAGACCACCACCGTCGCCCAGCAACGCGCCCAGAACGTACAGCTGCGCGATGGCGTCGACCTGCCCACCTTCGTCGCGGCCCGCCAGGCCGCCGACGCCGCCCTGCCGCCCCTGCCCTATCCGGCCCAGGCCCTGCGCGTGGCCATTCGCTCCGGAAAGCTGCCGCCAGAGGGCGAAAACGGCCACCGCTTCCCGCCCACGGATATCAGTTCTTTTTAAGAACGAACTTGCCCCCACACTGATCACCCTCCATATGCTTCGCGCACGAAACATATGGAGGCCGCCATGGCCGATGATTTCAGCGCCATGCTGACCGAACGCCAGGCCGGCCATCTGCCCGACCACCTGGGCCTGGAATGGCTGGAGGCCCGCGCCGGCTACGTGAAGGGCCGCTTCACCGTCGCCCCGCACCACATGGCGCCCAACGGCTTCCTCCACGCCGCCAGCGTCATCGCCCTGGCCGACAGCGCCTGCGGGTATGGCTGTATGGTCTCGCTGCCGGCCGGCGCATCGGGCTTCACCACCCTCGAACTGAAGTCGAACTTCCTGGGCACGGCGCTCGAGGGCGGCGTGCTGTGCGAGGCCAGGCTGGTCCATGGCGGACGCACCACACAGGTGTGGGACGCTGTCGTCACGGCCGAAACGACCGGCAAGACCATCGCGCTTTTCCGCTGCACCCAGATGGTTTTGCATCCCCGCGCGTGACCGCGACAGAAAGCCTCGCACAGGGGCTTGCGCAACGGCGACGACGCCGCTAGGTATCGCGCCCTCGACCTCGGGCGGCGTCAAAACCGCCCCGAAAACGGCGCCTGGAGAGGTGGCAGAGTGGTCGAATGTACCGCACTCGAAATGCGGCGTGCCTGGAAGGGCACCGTGGGTTCGAATCCCACCCTCTCCGCCACTACCCCCTGCCGAAATCATCACTCCTCTAGGATTGCCTGGCTCAAGCGGGTCGCTGTAGGTTGACGCCATTCGCGTCGCGCGGTCGGCGCGCCAGAGGCTTCCGTGACCGACGAGACCAGCGCCGAAGACTGGCTGCAACAGGCGGTCATCGCCAGCAATGATGGCCGCCACCCCGAGGCGCGGGAGGCTTTCACCCGGGCGCTGTCGATAGACCCGACCCTGGGCGAAGCGATGCTGGGCCTTGGCCTGTCCTGCATGGCGACCCGGGATTTCGCGGACGCGGTCGCGCCGCTGCGTCAGGCGGCGGCGACGCCCGACGCGCCTGCGATCTGGCATGCCTGCCTAGCCCAGGGCCTCTACATGACCGGCGATTTCGCGGGATGCGCGGAAGCCTTCGAGCGCGCGGCGGCGCTCGAGCCCCTGGCGACCAACGCGCGGCTGACCCATGCCCGGGCGCGCACCTTCACGAGCATGATCGAAGGGCCCGTGGACGCCGCCCTGGCCCGCTATCCCGCCCTGGCGGGCGACGAGGCCGAGGACATCGAGGTGATCGCCCGCGAGGCCTTCGCGATCCTCGGCGTGTTCGGGCACGCCCCGGCGGCGGCGGCGGTCGGCGCCTGGCGGCTGGCGCGAAACCCGGACGATCAGATCCAGGCCTATCTGCAGCAGGCGGTCAGCGGCGCGGCGGTCGATCGCGCGCCGCCCGCCTATGTCGAGGCGCATTTCGACAGCTTCGCCGACAAGTTCGACCGCCAGCTGGTCGACCTGCTGAACTACCGCGCGCCCGAGCGGATGGCGGAACGGGTCGCCGTTCATGAACAGCGGTTCGCCGAGATCCTCGACCTGGGCTGCGGCACGGGGCTTTCCGCGCCGGCCCTGACGCGGTTCGGCGGCAAGCTGACGGGCGTCGACCTGTCACGCGGCATGCTGGATCGGGCGCAGGCGCGCGGCGGTTACGACCTGCTGGTCCAGGCCGAGGCGGTCGCCTTCCTTGACGCGCATCCGGCGGCCTTCGATCTGGTCTTCGCGGCCGACATGGTGATCTATTTCGGCGATCTTTCGGATCTGTTCCGCGCCGCCGAGAAGGCGCTTCGGCCCGGCGGCGTCTTCACCCTGAGCACGGAGGCCGGGGCGGACGGCTGGACCCTGCTGAGCTCGGGCCGCTTCTCCCACGCCGACGCCTATGTGGCGCACGTCGCCGCGCCGGGTTTCGCGCTTGTGGAACAGGAACCCATCGCCCTGCGCCACGAGGGGACGGCGGCCATCGAGGGAACCCTGCACGTGTTCCGGCGGGTCGCCTGAACGGCTGTCGCGCCGCCGCATCCGTTGATCGCCCGGGTGCGCGAGATCTGGCTCGACGCCGCCGGCCCCTAACCTCCGCGTACGGATCGTAGAAATGAAAAAGGCCGCCGGCGAAACCGGCGGCCTTCCTCGTTCCAGCGCTTGGTAGACTACATCTTGTAACGAACGCCGAACATGATCGTCCGGCCGAAGTGGTTGTATTCGTAGTTGCGATCCGCCTCGAGATCGGTGAAGCGATCACGATACTCGTCGGTCAGATTAACGCCCTCGAGCGAGAACTCGAGATTGTCGTTCAGGCGATAGCGCATCGAGGCGTCGACATTGATCGAGCTGTTATAGCCCTCGAACACGTTGCCGGTGCCACTGGTCGCATCCAGGAAGCCGCTGCGATAGGCCGCCGAGGCGCGGGCGCTGAACTTGTCGGCTTCGTAGTAGAGCGTGGCGTTGAACGCCCGGCGCGACAGGTTGAACAGGCGCTCGGTCTCGCGCCGGTTGACCAGGGTCGGGAAGGTGCCCAGCGGATTGGTCGCCGCGCCCGCCACGGTGTAGTCGACGTCGGAGTCAACCAGCGTCAGGTTGGCGATACCGCCGAAGTTGGACCACAGACCCGGCAGGAAGCTGAACGGCCCCTGGACCGCGAATTCAACGCCCTTCAGCTTGCCGCCTTCGCCGTTGACGGTCGTGTTGATCGTCCAGGGCTGGCCTTCAGGATTGGCGGCGGCCGGCGAGCTGGCCAGGATCAGCGACAGCGGCAGACCGGTCGAGGCGTAGCTGCCCGTGGTCGAGGCCGTGATCGGGAAGCTGGCGATGTCCTTCTGGAACACGGCGATCGAGAAGATCGACTCGCGCGCGAAGTACCATTCCACCGAAGCATCATAGGCGGTGGCGCGGAACGGGTTCAGCGCCGGGTTGCCCGAGGTGATCCGATAGTTGAAGCCGTCGACCGAGCCGCCCGGGGTCAGGTTGCCCAGGCTGGGACGGGTCATGACCTTGGCGATCGAGCCGCGGAGGATCAGGTTTTCGCGCGGATAGAGCGCCAGATTGCCGGCGGGCAACCAGTCCTCATACGAACGGTCGACCGTAACCTTCTGGCTGTTGTTGATGCCGGTCGAGGACTGTTCGGTCTTCACGTAGCGCACGCCCAGGTTCAGCGCGTAGTTCAGATCCATGATCTGGCTCTTCACGTCGAACTGCAGGAAGCCGCCGGTGTCCTTTTCCGTCACGGACCGGGTGTTGCCGGCCTGGACGATGAGGGGACGGCTGTAGAGGTTGACCATGGCCGTGGCGGCCTGGAGGTTGGGCACCACCCAGCTGGTCGTCGTGCCGGCCGGAGCCTCGGCGCCCGACAGGCTGAAGCTGTTGGTCAGAGCCGCCGTGACCGGCGCGCCATACGTACCGGCCGCGCAGGTGAAGGCCGCGCAGTACGTGGAGTCGCGAGCGCCTTCGGTCAGGCCGAACTCGAACTCGCGATAGACCGCGCCCGCCTTCCAGGTCAGCTCGTCGGTGATCGCCCAGTCGGCGTTCAGGGCGACGGTCTTGAACTCGTTGGTGTTGTTGGACGGACGGTCGCGGAACTCGGCGAACTGGAAGTTCGTCGGCTCGGTGACGCTGGTGCCGAACGCCAGCACCGGCTTCTTCATGTCGGTGTAGTCGTACTTGTAGCCGGTGGCGTCACGGTCATCGAAGATGATCGTGGTTTCGTAGGGAATATCGGCGTCCGACTTCGAGAAACCGGCCAGGCCCTGGATCTTGAACTGGTCGTTGAACTCGTGGGTCAGGTTGGCGCTGAACTGGTAGAAGGTGGTGTCCAGCTCGCGCTCATAGTGCTCGATGCGCACCCAGGCGTTGTCGAACGTGCCCTTGATCAGGTTGTTGTTGCTGTCGATCGTGTAGTCGCGAACGCTGATCGAGCGCTCGTTCGACCGGAACAGGACCTCGGCCCACTTCTCGTTACGAACGGCGTTGTACTTCGAATACAGGCCGTCGACCGAAAGCTTGGTGCGGTCGGTGGGCTGGTACTGGAAGCTGCCGGTCAGACCCAGGCGTTCGCGCTCGTGGTTCACTTCGCCATAGCGCGGAATACGCGGGTGGAAGGCCAGAGCCACCTGGTTACAGGATGCGCTCGGCACATAGGTCCCGCCCGAGTTCTGGGTGGTGAAGCAGTTGGTCCCGGCCACCGAATTGAAGCGCGCCTGCGCCCAACGCACGGTGTTGTTGGTGGACTCGACCTGCTCCTGCTTCGAATAGGCCGCCGACATCGAGGCCGCCCAGACGCCGCTGGGCGCGCGATAGCCGATCAGGCCGGCGAGGCGCGGGCCCAGGTCCTTGCTGAGGTCGTTGTACTGGCCCTGAGCGCTGAGGGCGAGCGTCAGGCCGTCCTTGCCGCCGATCGGGTTGCCGGTGTTCAGGTCGACGACGGCGCCGAGCGAACCTTCGTCGAGCGAAGCTTCGGCGGTCTTGTGCACGACGAGCGAGTTGAAGAGTTCCGAAGCGAAGACGTTGAAGTCGAAGCCGCGTTCGCGGTTGGCGCTGGCTCCGTCGGCGGTGGTGGCGATCGCCTCCATGCCGTTGACGCGGACGCGGGTGAACTGCGAGCCCAGACCGCGAACGGTGATCGCGCGGCCTTCGCCGCCGTCACGGACGATCGAGATGCCGGGGATGCGCTGCAGCGATTCCGCGAGATTTTGATCAGGGAACTTGGCGATGTCTTCGGCGACGATCACGTCCACCGCGGAGACCGACTGGCGCTTGACGTTCAGCGCCTGATCGAGCGAGCGCCGGAAACCGGTGACCACCACTTCCTCGACCACAGCCTCTTCGCCCGCAGGCGGCGCGGTCTGGGCAGATGCGGTTCCAGCCATCGCGATGGCCAGCGCCAGGGCGCCCGTGGAGACCCCAAGCTTCAGGACGTTGAGACGCCCCTCGGAAATCTTAGACATGTATCCTCCTCCCGTTCGACGGAAACGACGCTGTTGCGCCGCCCGGCTTTGAACTGATCGCGCTTCCTTCCCGCGCAGCCAATTCTAGGCCGTCTGTGTTTTTGACACCGGTGTCAGATGCCAACGAACAATTGCCCGCAGTTTTGACACCGGTAGCAAAGGGCTAACAAACCGTCGTTATAGCCACAAGGCGAGATTGTTGCGGATCACAGGAGAAGTCGCACCCGTGGCTTTTCCGACACATCGTTGCGGCGCTCTCGGCCCCTCGCCCGGCAGGGCGAAGCGGCCCCTAGAGCTCGTCGACCTTCCGGTGACTGACCTTGTTCAGGCCCTCGATCATCGACTGACGATCGGCGATGGGCAGCTCGGCGCCGACGGTGCGCAATAGGCGCAGGGCGTGAAGATGAACGTCGATGGCGGCCCAGCGCCATGCGCCGGCCTCTGCGCAGCTGTCGGCGGTCGCGGCCAGCGAGACCGCGGCCTGGTCCACGCCGGCGTCGGAGACGAAGGTGCTGACGTCGATCATCGCCATGGTGAGGTTGTAGAGATCCTCGAAGCTCTCGGACTCGCGGTCGGCCGCCGAGGGGCCAAAGCGCCGCTCGATTTCGGCCAGGGTCTCGTCCAGGACGGCCAGCGAAGCCTCGCGCAGGCTTTCGACGCCGGCTTCGGCGGCGATGATCGCGTCCTTGGCCATCAGGCCACCGCTATCCTTGATCAGCTTGGCCAGGCGATTGGGCGGACGGAATTTGCGAACGACGCTCATATCTGCACCTTCGCGACCTTCATCAGACTATTGATCTCGTCCTGAGACATGTTGGCTTCTTGCGCATTGCCGACCTCGGCGGGCAGGTCATCCCGGCGCCGACCTTCCATGCCGATCGGCGGGCCTTCGTACTTGAAGCGCCGATCAGGTCCTACATAGGTCTCGCACTCGATGAACGCCCGCTCCTCGCGCGCCACCCAGAAGATCCGCTCCAGCAGCACCTTGGGCGTGATCGGCTTGGCGACCGTGAAATTGGCGCCGGCGTCACGGGTGCGGAAAATGTCGGTGGTGCGGGTGTGCCCGGTGACCAGGATCACCGGAACGTAGCGATTGGTCTCCGGCGCGTCACGACGCAGCCAGTTGATGAACTCGATCCCGTCGACCTCCGGGATCTGAACGTCGCTGATGATCAGGTCGAAGGTCTTCGTGCCCACCAGGGTCTGCGCTTCCTTCACCGTCTCGGCCCGATGCAGCTGCTTGACCCCAAACCCTGAAACTACCTGGGACAGGATATCGAGCGAAGGGCCGTTATCATCCAGCACCAGAACCGTGGCGCGCTCCAGATTGATGCGGGTCGAAGCCTGGAGAACGTCCATGAACGCAACCTAGAAGAAATCGAGTTCACCCGCCTCGACGCCCCAGGCCGTAGGCTCGCCGGCAGCGCGCAGGCGCACCACCAGGTCCGCCAGGCCAAGGCCTTCGAGAAGGGGTTCGATCGACATGCTCCACTCGCCCGACGCATGCTCGCCGATGCGCTGCAGCACGTCTGACAGACCGTGGAGGCGCTGGCTCAACTCGTCCAGCGCCTGGAGACGGGAGATGCTTTCCAGCGCCGCCCCGCCCTTGGCCAGATCGCCGGCGATATGTTCGCAGTCCCGGCACACCGCGGCGGCCGACATCAGCTCGGCCGCGAGACGGCGCGAGAGCTCCCCCACGGGAGTCAGGGCCTCCGGCGTGGCGATCGGGGATGTCGAGAGCTGGGTGGCGGTCATGCGGGTCAGAAAAGCTCCAGATCGCCGCCGGAATCGACCGGCATGGGTGCGGGCGTAGGACGTCGGACATCCTGCGGCGCATTGTCGACCGCCACCAGGCGTTGACGGACGCGGCCCGAGGCCGGCCAGAATTCCACACGACGGGCCGAGACGCCGCCGGTGCTGGAGGAGACGATCGGAATGCCTTCATCGCGCAGGAAACGTTCGGCGAAGCTGGCGTTGCTGGCCCCCACGTCGGACAGGCCCTCGAACAGCTTGCCGCCGCCGAAGATCTTGGCCTCCATCCGTTCGCGACGCGCGCCGCGCTTGAGCAAGCCGTTGATCAGCAGCTCCATCGCGTAGGCGCCGTAGCGGACGGCGTCGCCATCCTTGCGACCGTCGCCGGCGTCGGGCAGCAGGAAGTGGTTCATGCCGCCGATGCCGGCTTGCGGATCACGGATACAGGCGGCGATGCACGAGCCGAGCACCGTGGTCATCACCACGTTGGGGTCGGACGACACATGGCTCTCGCCCTGCGTGACGTGAACCTTGACCGCGCGTTCCAGGTCGTCGGGTTGTCCAAATGTCATGTGAGCTGACCGAAGACCTGTTCGATCTTCTCCTTGAGGCCCTGAACGGTGAATGGCTTGACGCAGTAGTTGTTGACGCCGAACTGCACGGCCCGCTGCACGAGCTCGCGGTCCGCCCGGCCGGTCAGCATGACGAAGGCCGTCTGCCGGATGGGCGGATGCGAGCGCACCGCGCGGAGCAGGGCCAGCCCGTCCATCTTGGGCATGTTGAAGTCGGAGATGACCAGGTTGGCCGGCTTGGCCAGGAGGTTCTTGAGAGCCTCCTCGCCGTCCGGCGCCTCACGGATGTCTTTGAACCCGATTTGCTGCAACGCATTGCGGATCAAGGCCCGCATGGTCAGCTGGTCATCGACGACGAGAACGGAAATAGTGCTTGCTTGGGGCATGGGTTCATCGCCTCGCGGAGGCCAGATCGAGGATAGATTGACCCATGGAGGACAGGGAAACCTGCTTCTCCACGGCGCCGATTTCAAAGGCCGCGCGGGGCATGCCGTAAACGACACAGCTCTGCTCGTCCTGTCCGAGGGTCTTGGCGCGGGCGTTGCGCATGGCCAGAAGGCCCTGGGCGCCGTCGCGGCCCATGCCGGTCAGGATCACGCCCACCGCCTTGTCGCCGACCGCGTTGGCCACCGAATTGAACAGCACATCCACCGAAGGCCGGTGGCCGCTGACCGGGTCGCCCTGCACCAGGCGGCAACGCAGCCCGGCCGAACGAACGACCTCCAGGTGCGTCGCGCCGCCGGGGGCCACATAGACCTTGCCGGGCTCCAGCATGGCGCCGTCCGTGGCTTCCTGCACCTTGGCCCCGCTGGCGCGATCAAGACGCGCGGCGAAGCTGGCGGTAAAGGTCGCCGGCATGTGCTGGGTGATCACGGTCGGCGGGCAGGTGTCCGGGAACATCGTCAGGATCGCCAGCAGCGCCTCGACGCCGCCGGTCGAAGAGCCGATGGCCACGATGTCGCCAGAGGGCATGAAGGTCTTGGTCCTCGCCGCGGCGGGGGCGGTGTCGGCCTTGGTCCGCACCGAGGCGCGGGCCGCGATCTTCACCTTGACCACGATCTCGTTGAGCGCGTCCTGGGTGCCCAGGGCGTCGGCCGGCTTGGCCACGCAGTCGATGGCGCCCAGTTCCAGGGCCCGCAGCGTCATTTCGGCGCCGGCCTGGGTCAGGGTCGAGACCATGACCACCGGCATCGGCCGCAGGCGCATGATCTTCTCGAGGAACTCGATGCCGTTCATGTTCGGCATCTCGATGTCGAGGGTGACGACGTCGGGATTGAGGGCCTTGATCATGCCCCGGGCCTCGAAGGGGTCGCCGGCGGCGCCGCAGACTTCGATCTCGGGATCACGATTGAGGGCGGCCGTGATCAGGCTCCGCATGGTGGCGGAGTCGTCAACGACGAGAACGCGAATCTTGGCCATCAGCGACCTCCCACCTTGCGATAGGCGGTAAGCCCCGCGCTTTCAAAGGCCGTGATCGACGTCCCTACCCGTTCTGAGTGGCCGACATACAGCTTGCCGCCGGGCGCGACCAAAGGCGCGAAGCGGTTCCAGACGCGCTCCTGGGTCGGCTCGTCGAAATAGATCACGACGTTGCGGCAGAAGATGGCGTCGAACGGCCCCTTCATCGGCCAGCTGGGACCGTTGAGGTTCAGCTCGCGGAAGGCCACCAGGCTGCGCGCGGCTTCACAGACGCGGAACGCGCGGCGGTCGCCGGGATCGCGCTCGAAATACTGGTTGCGGGCCGCCGGCGGGATGCCTTCCAGAAGGCTCTCGTCATAGACGGCGGCGCGACCGGTCGCGAGCACGTTGGTGTCGATGTCGGTGCCCAGGATCCGGATGTCCAGGTCGGCGGCGTTGGGCCACACCGACAGCACCGTGAAGGCCATCGAATAGGGTTCCTGGCCCGACGAGCTGGCCGCCGACCAGAGGCGCAGGCGGCCGCCGGCGCGGACCTTGTCGACCATCGGCTCCAGGACGTTGGCGCGCAGGTCGTCGAAATGGTGCGGTTCGCGGAAGAAGCGGGTGACGTTGGTCGTCAGGGCCCGCAGCATTTCCTGCTGCTCGTCGACGCTGCTCTCCAGCGCCACGAACGCGCAGTACTCCGTGAAGGTCTTCATGCCCAGGGCGCGGAGGCGTTTGGCCAGCCGCGAATAGACCAGGGTCGCCTTGCTCTCGGGCAGGCTGATGCCGGCCTGCCCGTAGAGCAGGGCGGCGATTTTCTTGAAGTCCTGATTCGTGAAGGCGAATTCGCCGTCCACGATGGCTTCACGACGTTCTGTCATTGCAGCTGAGGTCATCAGGCGGCCAGGGCCTCGCGTTCGGGG
This sequence comes from Alsobacter soli, assembly GCA_943371355.1. Classification (GTDB taxonomy): domain Bacteria; phylum Pseudomonadota; class Alphaproteobacteria; order Caulobacterales; family Caulobacteraceae; genus Caulobacter. The sequence continues at coordinate 67,706 of CALRUN020000010.1, read as the reverse complement.
AGGATACGGTCGAGCGAGATCTCGCTGATCATGCGCTCTTCAATCGAAATGATGCCGCGGACGAAACTGCGAACGGTGTCGCAGGCCACGTCCGGGGTGGCTTGAACCATGTCGTCATTGATCGACAGGATGTCCGACACCGCATCGACCAGCAGGCCGACGGTGCGGTCGCCCGCCTGGACAACGATGAACACGCTGCGGACGGTCGGCTCGACCATCGGCATGCCCAGGCGCGCCGCCAGGTCCATGATCGGCAGGACGGCGCCGCGCAGATTGATCACGCCGCGCATATAGCCGGGCGTCTGCGGCAGCGCGGTGGCGGGGCTCCAGCCCCGGATCTCGCGCACGGCCATGATGTTCACGCAGTATTCCTGATCGCCGACCCTGAACGAGATCAGCTCGCGGCGTGCGGTACTCGCGACGGCAGTTGGGTCAATCATGACTTACTCCGCTGCAATTAATGTGGGTTCGACGGGACGGGGCGTCTCCCGGCGGCGAAGATTGATCACCGCGTCGACGTCCAGGATGAGGGCCACGCGGCCATCGCCCAGGATCGTCGCGGCGGCGACGCCTTCGACCTGCTGGTAGTTCTGCTCCAGCGACTTGATGACAACCTGGCGCTGGCCGTGGATGGCGTCGGCCACCAGGGCGGCGCGCGAGCCGTCCTCGCCCTCGACCAGCAGCACCACGCCTTCGGTCGGCGACGGCGAGGTGGTGCGATAGCCCAGGGTCAGGCCGACATCGATCAGCGGCACGAAGCTGTCGCGGACCGCAAGCACCGAGCCCACGGGGCCCAGCGGACGGACCTCTTCGGCCTTCGGACGCAGGCTTTCGACGATGGCGGCCAGCGGCACGACCAGGGTCTCGCCGGCCACATCGACCACCATGCCGTCGAGGACAGCGAGGGTCAGCGGCAGGCTGAGCGTGAAGGTCGAGCCCAGGCCGGGACGCGAGGCGATCGAGATGCGGCCGCCCAGGGCCTGGACGCTCCGGCGCACCACGTCCATGCCGACGCCGCGACCCGACACGTCCGAGATTTTCTCGGCGGTGGAGAAGCCCGGCAGGAAGATCAGATTGTCGATCTCCTCATCCGTCAGCTGCAGGTCGGGCGCGATCAGGCCCTTCTTGACGGCGATCGAGAAGACCCGTTCGCGATTGATGCCCTTGCCGTCGTCCTGGACCTCGATGACGATCCGGCCGCTGCGGTGCAGGGCGGCCAGGCGCACGACGCCTTCGGGATTCTTGCCGGCGGCCCTGCGCTCCTCGGGGCTTTCCAGCCCGTGGTCGATGGCGTTGCGCAGCATGTGGGTGATCGGGTCGGCCAGCCGTTCGATGACCGTCTTGTCGACCTCGGTGTTTTCACCGTCCATCACCAGACGGGCCTGCTTGCCGGTCATGTTGGCGACTTCGCGAACCAGGCGCGGCATGCGCTGGAACACCGACTTCACCGGCTGGGCGCGGATGGCCATCACGCTGTCCTGGATCTGGCGGGTGAGCTGCTCCAGCTCATCCAGACCCATGGCCAGGCTGGAGGACGGCGCGATGCCGTACTCGCCCACGCGCTGGGCCAGCATCGCCTGATTGATGACCAGCTCGCCGACCAGATCGATCAGGCTGTCGATGCGCTCGGGATCGACACGGATGACCGACTGGCCAGGACCGGGGACGTCGACCTGCGTGGCCTTGGTCGGGGCGGCGGCGGGCGTCGCGGCGCGCGCGGCGACCGGGGCGGGCGCGGCGGCCGCAACGGGCGGCGGCGCTTCGACGACGGCGGCCGGCTCGACTTCGGCGACAGGCTCTGCGACCGGCTCGGCTACCGGCTCGGCGGCCGGCGGTTCAATGGCGCTCAGAAGGTTGGCGAGGGCGGCCTCCACGGGCGCCTCACCGCGAACGATCTCGAGATCGCAGTCACCGTCGACGAATTCGAAGACCTCGCGGATGGCGTCTTCGCCGTCCTCGGTCTCGACGCGCACGCTCCAGGTGACGTAGGCGGCCTCGGCGTCGAGGAATTCCAGGGTCGGCAGGGCGCTGTCGTCCATGGTCGCCACGATCGGGCCCAGGAGGCTCAGCTCGCGCAGCAGCAGGGCGGTTTCATTGGCCTTGCGATACAGGTCCGACTTCGGACGGATAGACACCGTCCAGACGTTGTCGGGGATCAGTTCGGCATCGGCCGCCTGGGCGTCGATCGAGATCGTCATCGGCTGGAAGTCGAAGCCGAGATCGTCATCGTCCAGATCATCGGACGCGGGCGCGGGGGCCGGGGCGGGCTCGGAAGCGGCCTCGACGGTCTCGACCACCGGAGCCGCGGCGACCGGCGCCGCCGAAGGATCGGTGCAGGCCTTCAGTTCAGCCGCCATGGCGGCCGAGGCCGCCATGTCGACATCGCCCATGCCGCGCGCGGCGCTCACATGGTCGGCCAGAACGTCGGACGCGCGCAGCATGACCGCGGCCAGTTCAACGGTGTTGGGGACTTCGCTGGAACGCACCGCGTCCAGCAGGGTCTCGAACACGTGGGCGAAGCGGACCAGCGGCTCGAGGCCGAAGGCGCCCGCGCCGCCCTTGATCGAATGCACGGCCCGGAAGACGGCATTGACGGTTTCAATGTCGCCGACGCCCTCCTGCATGGCCAGGAGCCCGCCTTCGAGGTCGGCGAGCAGTTCCTCGCATTCCTGAAAGAAGGTGACCTTGATGGCCTCTAGCTCGTCCATTCCCGAAGTTCCTTAGAGAGTTCTAGACGTCGAATGTGTTGTGAGATCAGGCCGCGACGCGACGGATGGCCTCGACCAGCTTCTCGGGATTGAACGGCTTGACGATCCAGCCCGTGGCGCCGGCTTCCCGAGCCCGCTGCTTCTTGGTGGGATCGCTTTCCGTGGTCAGCACCAGGATCGGGATGGCGCGATAGTCGTCATCGACGCGAACCGCCTCGATGAAACCAAAGCCGTCCAGCTTGGGCATGTTGATGTCGGTGATGATGACGTCCGGACGATGGGCGGAAAGAACTTCCAGCCCATGTTCGCCGTCGACGGCCTCGACCACATTAAAGCCCGCGCCGACCAGGGCCATGCGCAGCATGTCCCTCATCGTGCGGGAATCGTCGACCGTGAGAATCGTGCGCGTCACGATTGGACTCCATGGATGTCCGCCGAAAGGAGCGCCCCATCGGCGCCGAAAAGACGGGTGGTTTCTACAAAGGCCTCCGAAGGCCCCGTAATCGAAAAGGGTTTGCCGTCCTGCTCCCAGGCCTTTTTGGCCGCGAGCAGAATCTGGAGACACAGGCCGCCGAGGCGGCGGACCTGACCGGCCTCGACCTCCAGCGGTTCGCCCCGGTGCGCCAGGAAGGCGGACTTCAGCGGGCTGGCGGCCTTTAGATCGAGCGTTTCAGGCAGCGCGAGTGCGGCCATCAGAATTCCTCCCATCCGTCGGCCGCCGGGGCGGCCGCGGTAGCTGCGCCGCCACGAGCGGGCCGGGCGAAGGCGCCCAGACGGGCCCTTTGCTCGGCGACCGGGTTGCGGGCCGGTGCGTGTTGAGCCGGATCGGCGGCGGCCGGACGACCATAGGCGGCCTGGCCTTCACCCACCCGGAAACGGGCCATCAGTCGGACCAGTTCGGTGGTCTCGCCCTTCAGCGAGTGCGTCGCAGCGGTCGATTCCTCGACCATGGCGGCGTTCTGCTGAGTGACCTGATCCATCTGGTTCACGGCCGTGTTCACTTCATTCAACCCCGTGGCCTGTTCGGCGGCGGAGGCCGCGATCTCGGTCACCAGGGCGTCGATCTCGCCCACCTTCACGACGATGCGTTGCAGCGCCTCGCCGGTCTGTCCGACCAGGTTCACGCCCTGGCTGACCTGCTGGGTCGAGGACGAGATCAGGGTCTTGATCTCCTTGGCGGCTTCGGCCGAACGCTGGGCCAGCGCGCGAACTTCCTGGGCGACGACGGCGAAGCCGCGACCCGCTTCACCCGCGCGGGCGGCCTCGACACCGGCGTTCAGGGCCAGAAGGTTGGTCTGGAACGCAATCTCGTCGATCACGCCGATGATCTGGCTGATCTGCTTGGACGAGTTTTCAATCTCGCCCATCGCCGACACTGCTTGATGCACGACCTGACCGGAATGCGTCGCTTCGCCACGGGTGGTCGAAACAACGTCCGAGGCCTGACGGGCGCCGCTGGCGGTGCGGCGCACCGTGGCGGTCAGCTCGTCCAGAGCCGCGGCGGTTTCTTCCAGCGAGGCGGCCTGCTGTTCGGTGCGGCGCGACAGGTCGTCCGAAGCATGGGCGATCTCGTCGGCGCCGGTGCGCAGGCCGTCGGTCGAGGCGGCGATGACCTTCATCGTCTCCTGCAGCGAGGCCATGGCGCCGTTGAAGTCATCCTTCAGCTTGGCGTATTCGCCCGGGAAGTCGGCGTTGACGCGGAACGTCAGGTCGCCAGAGGCCAGCTTTTCCAGGCCTTCGGCCAGGCTGGTCACCACCAGGGCGCTCTCGCGAGCGGCGGCGGCGGCGGCGGCTTCCTTCGAGCGGCGCTCGTCGGCGGTCAGGGCCGCGGTCTTTTCCTGCTCGGCCCGCATCTGCTCAAGGTGCAGCTGGTTGTCGCGGAAAATCTTCAGGGAGCGAACGATCGCGCCCAGCTCGTCCAGGCGGGTCATCGCTTCCAGATCGATGCTGTTGTCGCCCTTCGACAGGCGCTCGGTCGCGCCGGCGATGTCGGCGATCGACTTGCGAACATTCATGACCGTCAGGAAGGCCAGAGCGCCCACGGCGCCCAGGGTGATCAGCGACAGGATGATCGTGGCGCTCATCGCCGCGGTGGCTTCGGCCTTGTGATCGTCGGCCTTGGCGGTGGCGCGGGCGCCGGCGTCGTCAACGACCTTCTGCAGTTGGGCGGCCATCTTGACATACTGATCTTCGAAGCTGCCGGCGAAGCTCATGGCCATGCCCGTATCGACGTCGATCATGCCGCTGACCGTGTCGACGGCGCTGCGGCATTCGGCGAGGGCCTTGACGAGCGACTCGATCTTCGGACGCTCCGAAGCCGGCAGGCGGCTCGAGAGCGCCTTCATGTCCTTGCCCAGGGCGTCGAACTCGGCCAGCAACTCGGTGATGCGCGGTCCGGCTGACGGGGCCATCGGATCGGCCTTCGACGCCAGGATTTGATAGAGCGTCCCGTGAGCGTCAGTGATCCGGCGCGACAGCGACTGGATATCGCTGTTGATACGCATATCTTGCTCGACGACCTGCCGCAGGGCGGCAGTCTGGCTGCGCTGCACAACGACGGCGCCGCTGGCCATCAGGGCCAGCATCAACAGTGCGAAGGCCGGCGCGAAGCCGATCTTTATGATCAGTGGTAGGTCGACAAGCCGAAAGCGCTTCATTTCTAGGTCCCCTTCATGCGGCGATTCCGTGCCCACGGATCGCCAACAAGCCAGGGGGATCATCACTATAGATTCCTAACAGACTCTGACCTTGGTTAAGGGAAACTGGAGTTCAGGGGGCTAAGCGCTGCCTTGAGGGACAATTGGTCGCAGGTGAATCTATAAAGTCGGCCTTGAAGGCAGGTCGGAGGGTAAAAGCCGGAGTAGGGTTACCGCAAAGTAAATTTTGAATGTTCCGCAATGACTCAGAATATTTTAACTCGCAGCTGCGAAAAACGACATGCGTCCGGTTGGCGCATCGTCCACAGGACGTGAATTCATTACTAGGAGCAGCGGGATGAAATATCCGATCGCTTTTGCCGCAGGAATCGCTGGCAGCTTTTTCATCGCTCAAGCCGCCTCGGCGGCTGGCGGATTCGAAGACCAGATGAGCCGTTGCCTGCAACAGTTCGCCAATACCCGGGACGCTGCTCAAGTGATGCTGGAATGCACCGCTGACGCTGGCAAGCTCTCGGAATGCAAGGTCGTTGACAACAGCGCGGCCGGCAAGGGCTTCGACAAGGCCGCCATGTGCATCGCTGAAAAGCTGCCGATGGGCGCCAAGACCGGCACCGTGAAGGTTCCGTTCCGCTTCCCGGGCGGCGCGTAAACTTCCAGCTCCTTACTATCGGGGCTCAATACGCCTCCGCCGACCAGACCGAAGCGTTCCGCTGGATCGCTTCGCGTCCGGTTCGCGGGGGCGTTTTGCCGTGCGCGACAGCTGGCGGCAAAAAAGCGGACGCCCGTCAGGGCGCCCGCCTTGGTCGATATGAGCCGCCCTGGTTGGCGGGCCGGCGACCGCTTCTTGTCAGAACTCTTCCCACGTCTCGCGGACCGCCGTCGCGGCTGAACCCCGGGCGGCAGGGCGCGAACTGGCCCCAGGCCGGCTGGCCGGCGATGCGGGCCTGGCGACGGGCCGGGCGGGCGCGGCGGGCGCAGCAGACGCGGCGGGCCTCGTGTCGAGGACGCGGAAGGCCGAGATCAGATTGACCAGTTCAGCGGTCTGATCCTTGAGTGAATGTGTCGCCGCCGTCGTCTGCTCGACCATGGCGGCGTTCTGCTGGGTTACCTGGTCCATCTGATTGACCGCGGTATTGACCTGGTGCAGGCCGGTGGCCTGTTCCTGGGCCGAAGACGAGATCTGCACGATCAGTTCGTCGATCTCGGCCACCTTGGCGACGATCCCGCGCAGGGCCTCGCCGGTTTGTCCCACCAGCCCCACGCCGGCCTCGACCTGACGGGTCGAGGCGCTGATCAGGGTCTTGATCTCCTTGGCCGCGTCGGCCGAGCGCTGGGCGAGAGCCCGCACCTCCTGCGCCACGACCGCGAAGCCGCGACCGGCCTCACCGGCCCGGGCTGCTTCAACGCCGGCGTTCAGGGCCAGCAGGTTGGTCTGGAAGGCGATCTCGTCGATCACGCCGATGATGTTGCCGATTTCGCGCGACGAACCCTCGATCTCCCCCATGGCGGCCACGGCCTGGTCGACCACGATGCCCGAGCGTTCGGCCTCGGTCTTGGCGCCGGCCACGACCTCCGACGCCTGCTTGGCGCCCGCCGCGGAGCGTCGGACCGTCGAGGTGATCTCGTCGAGAGCGGCGGCGGTCTGTTCGAGACTGGCGGCCTGCTGCTCGGTGCGGCGCGACAGATCGTCGGCGGCGATGCCGATTTCATCCGAGCCCGCGCGGATATTGCCGGTCACGCCCGAAATGCGGCTCATGGCCTGCTCGAGAATGCCGACCGCGCTGTTGAAATCGTCCTTCAGTTTCTGGAACTGGGGCTTCACGTCATCGTCCAACCGGCTGACCAGATCGCCCTGGGCCAGGTGGGCAAGGGCTTCGGCCAGGCTTTCGACGATTTTCGTCTGGCATTGCTCGTTCTCGACGCGAGCCGCCTCAAGTCGCTGACGCTCAGTCTCGATGGTCTCCAGATAGATCGAGATGGCGAAGTCCATGTCGAGCATCACCGCCTTCATCAGGGCGCTGACGGCCTCGCCGGCCTGGGCGGAGTCACCCTTGGCCATGAAGCCCTTGGGCCAGAGCGAGTCGACGGTGGCGCGCAGCAGCCGGTCCATGGCAATGGCGTAACCGCCGATATACCAGCGTGGCTCAAGGCCAATACGCGCATGAACCTGACCGATGGTCCGGACGGTGTTGACATAGGTGTCGCTGAATTCGGCCTGAGCGATGACGTCCCAGTGCGCCGCCTGGCGACTGCTGGCGGCGTCCATGTGCTGCTCGTCCTTGAAGAACTTGCTGGTCTCCGGCGTCGACTTGACCTTGCCGTAAAAGGCGGAGAGCGCCGGGCCGATTTCCTTGCGAATGAGCGGCCGCAGATCACGCAGCGCCTGTCGCGCGCGATCATCCAGCCCCATGAACGCCACGCGGTCGCTTAGGTCATGATCCTGGCTCATCGGCTTTGGTCCGTCCGGGGTTAAGTTACCGAACGGAACCCTCTGCCCGCATGCTTAATGCGGTCTTGAATATTCCCCCCCAGGGTGCGTCATCTCGCCACACTCGCCAAAGAGTCGCAGGGCGGCGAACGTCGTTATCCGCCCTGCTTCATGGTCTCGCGGGCGATGACGATCTGCTGGATCTGGCTGGTGCCTTCGTAGATCCGGAAGATCCGCACGTCGCGATACAGGCGCTCAATGCCGTAGTCGGCGACATAGCCGGCGCCGCCGAAGATCTGCACAGCGCGATCGGCGACCCGGCCGACCATTTCCGAGGCGAACAGCTTGCTGGCCGCGGCTTCCAGGGTCACGCCCTGCCCCGCGTCGCGCTTGCGGGCGGTTTCCATGACCAGAGCCTTTGCGGCCAGGGCCTCGGTCTTGCTGTCAGCGATCATGGCCTGGACCATTTGGAAGCTGGAGATCGCCTGGCCGAACTGCTTGCGCTCGCCGGCATAGGCCACGCAGTCCTTGATCAGCCGCTCGGCCACGCCCACGCAGACGGCGGCGATGTGCAGGCGGCCACGATCCAGCACCTGCATGGCCACCTTGAAGCCCTCGCCCTCTTCGCCCAGACGGTTCCAGGCCGGCACGCGGACATTGTCGAAGGTGACGTCGTGAATATGGGCGCCCTGCTGGCCCATCTTCTTTTCCGGCTTGCTGACGATGAGGCCCGGCAGACCGCCGGGCACCAGGAACGCCGAGACGCCAGAGCCGCCCTTGGAGTCGGGATTGCTCCGCGCCATCACCGTGAACAGCGAGGCCTTGCCGGCGTTGGTGATGTAGCGCTTGGAACCGTTGAGGACGTATTCGTCGCCGTCGCGGATGGCCAGGGTGCGCACCGAGGCGCTGTCGGAGCCTGCCTCCGGCTCGGTCAGGGCGAAGCTGGTGATGATCTCGCCCGAGGCGATGCCAGGCAGCCACTTGGCCTTCTGCTCGTCGGTGCCGAACATCACCAGCCCCTGGCTACCGATGCCGACATTGGTGCCGAACGCCGAACGGAAGGCCGGAGAGGTGCGGCCCAGCTCGACGCCGACCAGGCACTCTTCTTCCATGTTCAGGCCCAGGCCCCCGAATTCCTCGGGGATCGACAGCCCAAACAGGCCCAGGCTCTTCATCTCGTCGATGACGTCCTGGGGGACCGCGTCATCCTCGGCCACCTTGGCCTCGATGGGCCGCAGCCGCTCGGCGACGAAGCGGGCGACCATGTCGAGCAGCTGGTCGCGGGTTTCGAGATCGAGGGCCATGGCGTTTCTTCCTGCGTCAAACACTTGTTTTGACGCGGACTGTAGCCCGCAGAATCAGGAATGGAAGGCCCGGCGCGGAGGCCGGGCCTAAATCACACTAGTGCTGATCGCGCTCCTGACGGGCCAGAACGCTGTTGCGCAGGCCGAACAGCACATAGACCGCCACGCCGATCAGGTGAGCGTAGAGGAAGTAGAGCTGGGTCTTGGTCGGCAGGCTGGAGAACAGATAGAGGCAGCCCAGGATCGCGCCCGAGGCCACGACCGGCCAGATCGGCGTCGAGAACACCCGCTGACGGCCGGGATCCTTGATCCGCAGGATGATCACCGAAAGGCCCACGGCGATGAAGGCGGCCAGGGTGCCGGCATTGGCCAGCTCGGCGATGTCCTTCAGCGACAGCCAGCCCGAGATCAGGGCCGACAGGGCGCCCGTCAGCAGGGTCATCAGCACGGGCGTGCCGGTCTTGGCGTTGACCCGGGCCAGGGTCTTGGGCAGCAGACCGTCGCGGGCCATCACGAAGAAGATCCGGCTCTGGCCATACATGAAGGCCAGGATGACGGTCGGCAGGGCGATCACGGCGGCCAGGGCCACCAGTTGCGCGACCCTGGGGTGTTGCAGGCTTTCGAGGATGAAGACCAGCGGCGCTTCGCTCTTGGAGAACACCTCGGTGCGCGAGGCGCCGATCGAGACGGCGGCGACCACCATGTAGATCAGGGTGCAGACGGCCATCGAACCGACGATGCCGATGGTCAGGTCGCGCTTGGGATTCTTGGTTTCCTCGGCGGCGGTCGAGACCGCGTCAAAGCCGTAGAAGGCGAAGAAGATCAGGCTGGCGGCGGCCATGACCCCCACCTTGATGCCGTTGGCGTCGGGGGTGGCGGCGAAGCCCTGGGGCATGAAGGGCGTGAAGTGACTGGCGTCGAAGGCCGGGATGCACAGCACGACGAAGACGGCCAGGGCGATGATCTTGATGGCCACCAGCACCATGTTGACCGTGGCGCTTTCCTTGGTGCCCAGGGCCAGCAGGCCGGCGACGGCGAAGGAGATGATCACGGCGGGCAGGTTGACGATGCCGCCCATGTGGGGGCCGGCCAGAAGGGCTTCCGGCGTGCCGATCATCCGGAACAGCCCGGTGGCGTGGGCCGACCAGCCGACGGCCACGGCCGCGCAGACCAGGGTGTATTCGAGGATCAGGCTCCAGCCGACGAACCAGGCCACCGGCTCGCCCATGGCGACATAGCTGTAGGTATAGGCGCTGCCCGAGGCGGGGATCATGGTCGACAGCTCGGCATAGCAAAGCGCCGCGCAGGCGCAGACCGCGCCGGCGATCAGGAACGACAGGATCACGCCCGGCCCGGCCAGACCCGCGCCGATGCCGGTCAGGGTGTAGATGCCGGTGCCGACGATGGCCCCGACGCCCAGGGCGACCAGATGCGGCCAGCTCAGGGTCTTTTTCAGTTGATGGCCGTCATGGCCCGCCGCGATGGCGTCGATCGACTTGCGCCGCGTCCAGAAACTCAAAGCTATTCCCTCCGACTTGGTCTTCCGCCGCGACCATGGGCTGGGCGGCGTGTTTCGCCAAGACGTGCGCGATCGGTCGGGGCATTTCCTGCCGAACTTCGTCGCCAGTATCCACCCGGCGGTCCGACATCGGGGCTTTCAGGCCTGAATTGTCCGCAATTTCGCCCCGACGCGCGCTGAAGGCGAAGCGGGGGCCTAGAAGAACGCCCGCGTCAGGCCATAGGCCAGCGCCGCCACCGCCAGGGTGGAGAGGCCCAGGGCCGCGGCCAGCTTCGGCTTGACCTGCAGCAGGGCGGCGGGACCCAGCTTGGCCGAGATGGCGCCGACACCGGCCAGCAGCAGGAAGCTCGACGTTGTTGCCAGCGTGGCGACCAGCGCCTCGGGCAGCAGGCCAAAACCGCGCAGGGCGGCCAGGGCGGCGAAGCCCAGGACAAAGAGCGGCGGCCCCTTGAAGCTGGTCTTGCCGCAGCCGTCCTGGGTGCGGCTCAGCAGCACGCCGATCAGCACCACCGCCGGGCCCAGCCAGACGATGCGGGCCAGCTTGGCCAGGGCCGCGGCGCTGGCGGCGTCCGGCGAGACCGACGAGCCCGCGCCGGCCACCTGGGCGACGTCATGGATAGAGAGTCCGAAGAACACGCCGGCCTGGTGCGCCGTAAAGCCCAGGGCGTGGGCGATCGGCGGATAGGCCAGCATGGCCACGGTCGACAGCAGGTTGACCCCGATGATCACCAGGGCGGTTGTGCGCTGGTTGGCGGGACTGGCCGGCGCGGCCTGCGCGGCGGCCAGAGCGGCCGAGGCGCCGCAGATCGAACAGGCGGCCGCGGCGATCAGGGCCTCGGCCAGGGGCAGGCCCAGAGCCATGCCGACGCCGGCGCCGACGGTGAGACCGCCCAGCACTACAGCCCCGCTGGCCAGGATCGCGGGCCCGCCCAGCAAGGCGAATTCGCTCCAGGTGATTTGCGCGCCCATCAGGGCGACGCCCAGGCGCAGGCCGGGCTTGGCCCAGATGTCGAGACCGGCCGCCAGCCTGGCGCCCAGGCCCAGGGCGCCCAGGCCCATGCCCAGCACCACCGCCAGCAGCGGCGCCGGCGCGTGCAGCAGGTGCGACAGCGGCTTGGCCAGCAGGGCGATCACCAGGCCTGCGATCAGGCCCGGCCACAGCTTGCCCGCCTCGAAGCGGAAAGCGCCCAGTCTGGCTACGGCGGCGTTCATCCCTGAACGGGGGCCGCGTCAAGGCCGCGTGTCTTGTCGGCCAGGGCGCAGCGACGACCCAGGCGCTCATTGAGGCGGCGGACGGTGTTGCTGCCGGTGCGCTCGAAGGCGAAGGGCAGCAGGCCATGGACCAGGCAGGCCAGACCCGCGCCGATCAGGGTGAAGCCAAAGCTCCAGGCTACGCCCATGTGCTGGCCATAGGTCTCGCCAACCGCTTCCGGATGGCGCGTGAACGGCTTCAGCATGAGGACCCCCGATTCGTCGTCAGGTGTCCGAGCATGAAGCGGAACCAGAGAATGGCATTACTGGATGCGCTGCCATTTTCGCCGTATGGAGAACGTCATTCTCGAATGGGCCGGAAATGAAGATGATTGATCTCGATCACATCGACCGCAGGCTGTTGGCGATCCTTCAGGAAGACTCCACGGTCCCGATCGCCGAACTGGCCGAGCGCGTGGGCCTGACCCAGACGCCGTGCTGGAAGCGGATCAAGCGCCTGCAGGACGCCGGGGTGATCACCGCCCGCGTCGCCCTGCTGGACCGCGACGCCCTGGACCTGGGCCTGACCGTGTTCGTGGCCGTGAAGACCGGCCGCCACGACGAGGCCTGGCTGACGGCTTTCGCCGCCGGGGCCCGCGCCCTGCCCGAGGTGGTCGAGTTCTACCGGATGAGCGGCGAGGTCGACTACCTGCTCAAGGTCGTGGTGCGCGACATCGCCGCCTATGACCGCTTCTACAAGCGCCTGATCGCCACCGCCCCGCTCACCGACGTGTCGTCCAGCTTCGCGATGGAGCAGATCAAGTTCACCACCGCCCTGCCCATCCACACGTCTTGATCCTGTCACTGATGCGACCTCAATTGCGGACGCGATAGCGGAGGGCGGACCATGGACACGACACGACGGGGCTTGTTGATCGGCGGCGCGGCGCTTGCCCCGGCCCTTGCGGTCGCGGCGGAGACGTCGGTCGATCCGAAGGCGCCGCCCGCGATCCGCGCCCATCTAGGCGTCACCGAGAATCCCTACGGTCCCAGCCCCGCCGCCCGCAAGGCGGCCATGCAGGCGCTTGACGATACGCCCTATTACGCCTGGTCGCTGGAGCCGCCGCTGGTCGCCGCGATCGCAAAACGCGAGGGTGTCAGCCCCGACATGGTGGGCCTGTGCAACGGCTCGCTGGAAGCGCTCTCACTGCTCTCGACCCACTTTTCCAAGGCCGGCCCGATCGTCGCGCCGCAACCGACCTATGCGACGCCCCTGCTCTATGCCGAGCGCCAGGGCGCGAAACTCGACTGGATCCCGGTCACCGGCGACCACCAGATCGATCTGCCGGCCCTGGCGGCAAAGGCCGAGGGCGCAGGCTGCGTCTATGTGTGCAATCCCAACAATCCGACGGGCCTGCTGATGGACCCGGACGCCCTGCGGACTTTCTGCGTCGCGGCGGCGAAGTCGGCCCCCGTGATCGTCGACGAGGCCTATATCGAGATCAGCCCCGATCCCGTCCGCCACTCGATGATCGACCTCGTGAAGGCCGGCCACGACGTGGTGGTCGCCCGCACCTTCTCCAAGGTCTATGGCATGGCCGGCCTGAGGGTGGGCTTCATCATCGCCCAGCCGCAGCGGGTCAAACAGCTGAAGAGCCTGATCCCCACGCACAAGGGCCGGCCAGGCCTGGCGGCCGCCCTGGCCTGCTATGGCGACGCGACCTATCTGGCCGGAACCAAGACCTATCTGGAAGGCTGCCGCGAGAAGATCTACGCGATCTGCAGGGCCAACGGCCTGAACTGCCTGCCCTCGTTCGGGACCTATGTGTTCGTCGACACCGGCAAGCCGAACCTGGCCTTCCAGAAGACCCTGGCGGCGATGGGCGTCGAGGTGCGGGTGTTCGACAGTCCCCTGCACCCCACCTGGATCCGGGTGGGCACGGCCAGCCCAGCCGAACTGGATATCTTCGCCGAGGTCTTGCCCAGGGCGCTGAAGGCCTAGCCAGCCCCCTTTCAGGGGGGCGACGGATCGGCCCCGACGCGGGATGATCTGGCGGTGACTGTGACTCCCGTCACAGACGACGTCGCGATCGTGGCCGAGGATGGGCGCTGGTAAAGGCGCGCCAAGTCCTGCGCCCCTTTCCCGCGATGAGAGTACGGTGGGGACCGATGACTGGTGTAGTTTCTCGTCCGCGGGCGAATCTCGCGCGCGCGGAGGCCTTCAGGCCACGCGTCGCGTGGGATCCGGCCAAGCGCATGTTCGACGTCGTTGCGGCCCTGGCCCTGCTGGTGTTCTTCGCGCCGTCGCTGCTGCTGGTGGCTGTGCTGATCCGCCTGGAATCGCGCGGTCCGGTGCTGTTTCGCCAGGCCCGGGGCGGTCTGGGCGGACGCCCGTTCACGATCTACAAGTTCCGCTCCATGCGCTGCGAGGAGAACGGCGAGACCGTCGTGCAGGCGGCGCGCGCCGACGACCGGATCACCCGCGTGGGGCGCTTTATCCGCAAGACCAGCATCGACGAACTGCCCCAGCTGTTGAACGTCCTCAAGGGCGACATGTCGCTGGTCGGTCCCCGCCCCCACGCCCGGGCGCATGACGAGCACTATGGCGGGCTGATCCCCGGCTACGCCCAGCGCTACCGGGCGCGGCCGGGCCTGACGGGCCTGGCCCAGATCCAGGGGCTGCGCGGCGGCACCGAGGACGTCGAGTCGATGGCCCGGCGTGTCAGGGCCGACATCGCCTATATCGACACATGGTCCTTCGCGGGCGACCTGCGGATCATGCTGCTGACCGCCCCGCATCTGCTGGGAGCGGAAAACGCCTATTAGAGCATTTCCGAGCGAAGTGGATTCCGGCTCGCGTGAAGGAAATGCGCCAAAGCAAAGGAGCTCTAGTCCGGCCACAGATCCTGGATGTCGCCCTTGCGGTTCAGCATGTGGGTGGCCCGCTTGATCACCGCCAGCAGGCGCTCCTTCCGACCGTCGCTGTCATAGGTCAGGGTCGAGCGCGACAGGCCTTCCAGCATGAAGCGGGCGAGATCACGGCTGGCCTGGAAGCGCGGGCCGGCGCCGGCGTGCAGGATCTTCAGAAAGTGGTCGCCGGCCTGGGCGCGGTCGAACTCGGCCTGGGCCGGGGTCAGCAGGGCCTGGATGGCCGGATCGGTGCGACCGGCCGCCTCCAGCTCGGCGAAGGCCATGAAGGGCACGCTCTGCAAAAGGTCCCAGTAGCTGTCGATGGCGTGTTCGGTAACGTCCGCGCCCGGCGGCAGGGTGTCGGCGGCGGCGCGGAACAGGGCCGAGCGCTCGGCCTGGACATGGGCCACGGCGGCCTCGACCAGGGCCTCGCGGGTGGGGAAGTGATACAGCATCGCCCCCCGCGTCAGACCCGCCGCATCGGCGATCACCGGGTTGGTGGCGGCGTGATAGCCGATCTGGGCGATCAGGTTCATCGCGCAATCGAGAATCCGCGCCCGCGTCTTCAACGATTTCGGGGTGTCCTTGGCGAGGCGGGCGGCATCCATGATCATGATCTAGTGCGGGCCATGCTGCATCGCAACAGCCATGCGCCACCTTGCGCCGCAAGGTCGCGCATGGCGACGCTTGCCGCCCCCTCCGCCTGCCGTCCAGCCCCCGTCGGCGCCCGTTTTCGAGGCTAACCCTGCGTCACCTCAAAGGTTATCAAAGGCTGAATGTCGCGGGCGGGTTTCATCAAAGCGACATGCAATCAGCTTAATCGCCGGAGAACTCGCCGAGGGTCGCGACCAATCCGGGGGCGGATCGACCAGGCGCAGCAACCGGGGACCCGCATGAGCGCCGAATCCGCCGTCCGCCACTATCGCAGCATCTTCATCAGCGACCTGCATCTGGGCACGCGCGGCTGCCAGGCTGAGCTGCTGCTGGACTTCATCCGCCACGTGGAATGCGACAAGCTGTATCTGGTCGGCGACATCATCGACGGCTGGAAGCTGCGTAGCGGCTGGCACTGGCCCCAGGCGCACAATGACGTGGTCCAGAAGATCCTGCGCCTGGCCCGCAAGGGCACGGAGGTCATCTATGTCCCCGGCAATCACGACGACCGCATCCGCGACTTCTGCGGCACCCATTTCGGCGGCGTCGTGGTGGCCCGCGACGTCATCCACGAGGCGGCCGACGGCAAGCGCTATCTGGTGGTCCACGGCGACGAATTCGACGGCGTCGTGCAGCACGCCAGGTGGCTCGCCTTCCTCGGCGATTGGTCCTATAGAACCATCCTGATGCTGAACACCTTGCTCAATCGCGCTCGGCGACGCATGGGGTTCGGTTACTGGAGTTTCTCGGCCTATCTGAAGGTCAAGGTGAAGAACGCGTTGCATTTCATCGAGAACTTCGAGGCCGCCGTGGCCGACGAGGCGCGCCGCCGGGGCGTCGACGGCGTGATCTGCGGACACATTCACAAGGCCGAGATGCGCGACATAGACGGAATCACCTACGTCAACGATGGTGACTGGGTGGAAAGCTGCACCGCCCTCGTCGAACACGCCGATGGCAAACTCGAAATCCTCGAATGGGCCAAGCTGCGCTCGTGGTCTGTCATCGACCGCAAGCGCGCCGCGTCCATTGAAGAGCCTCTGCCGGAGCCTGCCGCCGCCTGATGCGGATACTTCTCGCCACAGACGCCTGGGAACCTCAAGTCAACGGCGTGGTTCGCACCCTCACCCGGGTGGTTGAGGAACTGCGCGCCATGGGCCACGAGGTCGATGTCGTCAGCCCCGACCAGTTCCCGACCTTCCCGCTGCCGACCTATCCGGAAATCAAACTGGCGATCGGCGCCTATGAGCCCGTTCAGGACCGCTTCAAGTCGTTCGAGCCGGAAGCGATCCACATCGCCACCGAGGGCCCGATCGGCCTGGCCGCCCGGCGCATCTGCCTGGAGTGGAAGCTGCCGTTCACGACCAGCTATCACACCAAGTTCCCCGAATATGTCTCGGCCCGCCTGCCTTTGCCGCTGGCCGCCGGCTACACCTACATGCGCTGGTTCCACAAACCCTCCGGGCGTTTGATGGTGGCCACGCCCACCATGCGCGACGAGCTGGCCAAGCACGGGTTCCGCAACCTGTCGCCGTGGTCGCGGGGCGTCGACACCGACATCTTCAAGCCGCGCACCCCTGACGAACCGGACCTGTTCGCGGGCCTGGCCCGGCCGATCTTCCTCAATGTCGGCCGCGTGGCCGTCGAGAAGAACATCGAGGCCTTCGCCTGTCTGGACCTGCCCGGCACCAAGGTGGTGATCGGCGACGGGCCCCAGCGCGAAGAGCTGGCCGAGAAGTATCCCGAGGTGAAGTTCCTGGGCGCCAAGTTCGGCGAGGAGCTGGGCCGCTATTTCGGCTGCGCCGACGTGTTCTGCTTCCCCTCCCTGACCGACACCTTCGGCCTGGTGATCCTGGAAGCCATGGCCGCCGGCGTGCCCGTGGCCGCCTTCTCGGCCCCTGGCCCCATCGACATCATCCCCGGCTCCAACGCCGGCGCCCTGGCGCCGGGCCAGACCGACGGGCTGAGGGAAGCCTGCCTGGCCTGCCTGGACCTGGACAAGACGGTCGTGCGCAAGTTCGCCGAAGGCTTCTCATGGCGCGCCTGCGCCGAGGAGTTCTTCCGCAACCTGCAGCCCTACCCCGAGCCGGAAAAGACCCGCTTCTGGCGGCGGCTGCGCCGGCTGGCGCGACTGCGCGGGCGGACGGCGGCCTAGACACGGCTTCGCAGCCTCGCGCGGAAGCCGCCGAGTTGGTGGGAAGGGTCGCGGAGCGTCCGGGCCTCGCCCGGATGAGAAATAGAGAATACCGTTTCGACGAAGCCGAGCGCTCCGCGTAACCGTTATCCGTCAGCCTCCCGTCGGGTGGCCCTCTTAAGGCCTTACCGGGACCCGGACCGCGCCGTTTCCAGCGCGCTCCAACGGTCGAAGAGGACGGGCTTTCAGCCAGACACGCCCTTTTGCCTTCAACCACGCCGACGGCGGGCGGGCCTGGCCAGCAACCAGGTCCCCGGACCGGTCGAGTATCCCCCTCGACCCCAATCCCGCTCGATCACCCCCCGCCGCCGCAATGGTCGCTGGCCTTGCGCCCTTCCCGCGCGGCGAGGTGGGTACAGAATACGGGAGGTTTCAGCGCGTCTGATTGGCGCGATCGATTATTTTACAAGCGGCTGATTTGGCTGGGGTTTGTCTCGGAAACTAGGGGGATACAGCGCGCCCAATCCCCCTTCCCAACCCTCTCCCAGAGGGAGAGGAGGGACCCGCGCCGCAGGCGTGGGAGGTGAGGGGTTACGGCGTCAACCGGCGTGCCGGCACTCCGGCCAGCAGCGTAACCCCTCAACCTCCCACCGCTACGCGGCGGGCCCCTCCTTCTCCCTCTGGGAGAAGGGTTCGATCTGGCCGCCCCGCCTCCCTTCGCGCGGAAGGAAGCCATCCTTAAATCTCACGGCGAGACGATCGCCGGTCTGACCAGGTTGCTCAAGGACCGGTCTGCGACCGGCCGCTCCGCGGCGGCCCGGAGGGCCGTCCTTGACCAACCTGGTCAGACCGGCACGCTGCAGCCTCCAAGAGATTTAAGGATGAGCGGGGCGCGGGGCGTCCGCTTATCGGAGGTGCGCCAATATCTGCTTTCGACCCAAGTCAGACCTTTGGTCACCTCCGTGCTGGGGCTAACCTAGTCGCATGGACAGCTTCGCTCTCGTAGATCAGTTGGCTCGGGACGTTCCCGGCCTTGCACCGATGCTCGCAGAACACAGGGCCTACTATGACCAGGTGCTTCCCCACGTTTTCTTCGGCGAGCTGACGCCCTTTCTTATTGGCCTCAAGGATGGTTCGGACACGGATCGGACCGTTCTTGTCGCCACGCTCTCCGTGCTGGAGCAGGCGTGGACAGAAGGCGACGAGTCCGCCACCAACGTGATTGCGGTTAGCTTCATCGAGAACCTGCAAGGACGCGGAGAACTCAGAGCTATGCAGGCATTCTTTGGTCCAGCGATGTCGAGTTGGGCCGACTGCTTTGAAGACTCGCGCCCCGACCCACCGCGCGTCGCTTGGTTCGGAAAACTTCTGAGACGTTTGCGGTCCTGACGACCGAACGTCCGACTTCCACCCCATAGCCGACCCAGCCAAGGTCAGCTTGCAAGCAAGCCCCCTACTCCCCGTCGCCCTTCCGTCGCAGGCACGGCTTCAGGATCACCTTGTCGATCCGCGAGCCGTCCATGTCGACGATCTCGACATCGAAGCCGCCCAGTTCGACGATCTCGCCCTCGCGGGGGATGCGGCCCAGGCGGTCGAGGATCAGGCCGGCCACGGTGTGATAGCCGCCCTCGGCCTCGAAGGCCTCGCCCAGGGCGTCGTTGAGCTCCTGGATGTCGAGGCGGGCGTCGACCAGCCAGGTGCCGTCCTCACGGCGCAGGATGCGGGTCTCGGTGTCGTCGTGGCCCTCGGGGAAGTCGCCGGCGATCATTTCCAGCAGGTCGATAGGGGTGATCACCCCCTGGACCGAGCCGAACTCGTCGACCACCAGGGCCATGTGCAGCGGGGTCTGCTTGAACAGCGCCATGGCGCGCAGCAGCGACATGGTCTCGGGGATGGCGATCGGCTGCTGGACGTGGGCGGCCACGTCGATCGGATTGCCCGACAGGCAGGCGTCCAGCAGGTCCTTCTTCAGCAGCACGCCGATCTCGCCGTCCAGGTCGTCGTCGGTGGCCACCACGATGCGCGAATAGGGGCAGCCGCGGATCTCCATCAGGATCTCCTCGGGCGTGTCGGCCAGCGAGATCCAGAACAGGTCGCGGCGCGGGGTCATGGCCACGCGGACGGGGCGGTCGCCCAGGCGCAGCACCTCCTGAATCATCGAGCGCTCTTCCGGCTCGATCAGGCCGGCGTCGGCGCCTTCGGCCAGGACGGTCTCGACCTCCTCGGCGGTCATGTCGTTGGTCCGCTCGTCGCGCACGCCCATCAGCTTCAGAATGGCGGCGGTCGAAACGGTCAGGATGGTCACGAAGGGGCGCAGCACCATGGCGACGATGGCCAGGAACGGCGCCATGCGACGGGCGATGGCGTCGGGGAACTGCAGGGCCAGGCGCTTGGGCACCAGCTCGCCCAGAATGACCGAGACATAGGTCAGGCCGATGACGACCACGATGGTGGCGATGGCCTCCGAATGGGGCCCGATCACCGGCATGGGCTCAAGCCACAGGTCCAGGGCGCCGGCGATGGTGGCCTGGCCGTAGGCGCCGGCCAGGATGCCGATCAGGGTGATGCCCACCTGCACGGCCGACAGGAAACGGGTCGGATGCTCGGCCATCGCCAGGGCCAGCTTGGCGCCCTTGTCGCCGCGATCGGCGAAGGTCTGGAGCCGGGCCCGGCGGGCGGAGACCACCGCCAGTTCAGACATGGAGAAAACCCCGTTCAAAAGAACGAGGAGAAACACGACGGCGAGCGCGAGGAGGATCATGGCCCTATGGGGTCAATGACACGGCGCCGGACGGCGACCGCGACCCTGACTTTCTTGACGCGGCGAGGGTGAACCGTGGACCCACTATACAAAAGAAATCGCCGCGGCCCATAGGGCCGCGGCGAGGTAAGTTTGGTCGGGGAAAAATTTAGGCGTCTTACGAAGCCGGACGAGCCATCGAGGTCTTGTTCTTGACCACGTTCTTCTGGGCTTCGTGCTGGCCGGGGGGCAGCGGGATCAGACCGCGACCCTGCAGATAGCCGCCGCGACCCGTGGCGGCGTCCGAGGTGAACTCCGACAGGAACTCGGCCAGGCCCGGCGTGACGCCGATGCTGGACTTCTTGACGTAGATGTAGAGCGAGCGGGCCAGCGGATAGGAGCCGTCCGAGATGGTCTGGGCGGTGGGCTTCACGCCGTTGACGCTGGCGCCCTTCACCTTGTCCATGTTTTCTTCGAGGAACGAATAGCCGAACACGCCCAGGGCGCCCGGGGTCTTCGTCAGGGTGCCGACGATGGCGTTGTCGTTCTCGCCAGCGTCGATCCAGCCGTCAGCGCGCAGCGGGTCGACCTTTTGCTTGAACAGCTTTTCGTTGTTCGAGCGCAGTTCGTCGGCGGTCGGGAACTTGCGGGCGCCGGCCTCGATGGCCAGTTCCACGAAGGCGTCGCGGGTGCCCGAGGTGGGCGGCGGGCCATAGACCTGGATGCGGTTGCCGGGCAGGCCGGCGCCGACGTCATCCCAGCTGTTGTGGGGATTCTTGACGAACTGGCCGCCCTTCAGGACCTGGGCGGCGAGGCCCAGATACAGGTGCTCGGTCTTGAAGTTGTAGTCAGCGCCGTCCTTGTCGGTGGCGACAACGATGCCGTCGAAGCCGATCTTGATCTGGACGATGTCCTTGACGCCCTTGGCGGCGCAGGCGTCGAACTCGGACTTCTTCATCGGACGCGAGGCGTTGGCGATGTCGGGGAAGCCTTCGCCGGCGCCCGAGCAGAACAGCTTGATGCCGCCGCCGGTGCCCAGCGATTCGACCTTGGGGGCCTTCTTGCCGGTCTTCTTGGCGAAGTTCTCGGCCACGCGGGTCGAGAAGGGGAACACGGTCGAGGAGCCGGCGGCCCAGACGTAGTCGCGGGCGGCGTGGGCGGGAACGGCGGCGAGGCCCGACAGGGCCACGGCGGCGGCCGCGCAGGAAAGCATCTTTTTCATGGAGAACTCCTGAAAATCTCTAAGGCGTGGGGAGGACGCGGGCCGCGCCAGGCGCGGCCCGCTCTGTAGTCCGGTCTTAGAAGTCGAACTGGGCGCGCATCTGGAAGGTGTCGACGTCGACATCGTTCAGTTCGCGGTTCACGCCCGTCGCCAGCGTCGGGTTGTCGTTCTTGGCCTTGGTGTAGTTGGCCATGAAGCGAACGTACGGGTGGGGGTACCAGTTCAGACCGGCGGTCCAGGCGGTGTACTTGCCGGCCGTGGCGACGCCCTTCAGATCGGTCAGGTCGACCGAGTCATAGCGCAGGGCGGCTTCCCAGGCGCCCATGCCGCCAGCGGTCATCGGCGACAGGATGCGCGTGCGGTTGAACTCGCCGCGAGCGGCTTCGTAACGGCGGGTTTCGCCGGTCAGGAAGAAGCTGCCGGTGACGTAGAAGGAGTCGAGATCGACGTCCGAGGCCGTACCGGTGCGGTCCGACGTGATGCGGGCGTATTCCGACTGCAGCGAGAACTGCTTGTGGAGCACGACGGCTTCCAGGCCGATCGTCTTGTCGTGGACGCCGACGGCGCCCGACGAGACGTAACGCGCGCCGTAGTTGGTGTTGTTGCGCACCTGATAGGTGAAGTTGGCCTGATCGCCGCGATCGCGGTAACGGCCCCAGACGCCCAGGTGGACGGTGGTGAAGTCGGTGACGATCGGCGCGATGGTGAAGCGGCCGTTGTAGCCGAAGGTTTCCTTCGAGCCCGTAGCGACGTTGGTGGCGACGTCAGCGCTGTTCAGGCTGTCGCCCGACAGGGCGACGGCGGCGGTCCAGTTGGGGCCGTTGGTCTTGAACTGCAGGTTCATCACGCGACCGGCGTTGATGAAGTCGTTGAACGCGCCGCGTTCCATCATCGTGTTGTAGCGCGAGGAGGTGATGTCCTCGAGCGACACGGTCTTGAAGTTACCGACCACGATCGAGGTGGTTTCGGTGGGCTTGTACTCGAGGGTCAGGTCTTCCCACTGAGTGGTGCCGCCGCCGCTGGAGATGCTGGCCTCGGCCTTGTAGGCCCAGTTGCCGTTCCAGGTGCCTTCGACGCCCAGGCGGGCGGTGCGCAGGCGGGTGTTCCAGGCCTTGAAGTCAATGCCCGTACCGGTGCGGTCGACGTCCTGATAGACGACGTCTTCGTAAACGCGACCGCGGACCTTGAAGGTCAGGGTGTCGTTGGTGAATTGCGGCGCACCCTTCCAGGTGGTGGTCGTGTCTTGAGCTTGAGCCGAAACGCCCAGGCCGAGCGCGAGCATGACGCCCAGCGCGGACCCGCCGACCAGCGAGGTCTTGTTACGCATGTGAGAATTCCCCTTAAGGCTGCCCCTGGCCTCTCGCCCCCTTCGAGGAGCGGGATCAGGATGACAGCGGCTTAACGGGCTCCCATGACGGTTCAGGCACCGATTTGTGACAGCCTGACGACAAGCGTTTTCAAGAGGTTAACCTGTGGCCCAGCCGCCACATATTCTTCCGACGTCAGAGTAAACGGCTGCGGATGATCTGCGACAGCAGGTCGATCAGCGACACGGCCACCACGATGACCAGCACGATGCAGCCGGTCTGGTCATACTGAAATCCGTTGACGGATTCGAGCAGCACCTGGCCGATGCCGCCAGCGCCGATAAGCCCCAGCACGGTGGCCGAGCGGCTGCTGGATTCGAAGCGGTAGAGGGCATAGCTGGTCCACAGCGGCGCGACCTGCGGGATCACGCCCCAGACGATTTCCTGCAGGGGCACGGCGCCGGTGGCGCGCACGCCCTCGACCGGACCCTTGTCGATCGACTCGACGGCCTCGGCGAACAGCTTGGCCAGCACGCCGCCAGTGTTGAACATCAGGGCCATGACGCCGGCGAACGGCCCCAGGCCCACGGCGGTGATGAAGATCAGGGCCACCACCAGGTCGGGCAGCGAGCGGATCAGGTCCAGCAGGCGCCGGACGGGCTGCTGGATCCACACCGGCGTGATGTTCTTGGCGCCCAGCAGGCCCAGCGGGATGGCGACGATGATGGCCAGGGCCGTGCCCCACAGCGCCATCTGGATGGTCTGCCACATCTTGCCGATATAGGTCGGCCAGTCCATTTCCATGAACAGCTTGGGATCGCCGAACGGCGCGAAGAAGCCGGTGGCGAACTCGCGCATGCGGCCCGCCTCGGTGAACAGCTGCGGGAACTTGTCGATCTCGGCCGGACGGAAGCTGACGATCAGCAGGCCGATCACCCCGCCCCACAGCAGGATGTCGAAGGCCAGGGCGGAGGCCGACCTCTTCGGCGGCTGCGGGATGGTGTCGCTGCTCATGGACGGTCTCAGTTGGCCGGCGCGGCGACGCCGGCCTTGCCTTCGGCCGCGACGCGCTCGGCCTTGACCGCGTCGAGGGTTTTCTGGGCGGCGGCGATCTTGGCGGCGTCGCCGGTTTCCTTGGCCAGGCCAAACTGCTCGAGGGCTTCCATTTCGCGCACCACCAGCAGGTGGGTGTCATCAGCGGCCAGGAAGCCGCCCATCGACAGCTTGGCCAGGTTGGCGCGTTGCTGGGCCGCTTCCGGCGTGTCGCCCTGGCCGTAGGTCAGGAAGAACTGGCGGACCTTTTCCTTGATCACCGGATCCAGCTTCTTGCGCCAGACGATCGGATCTTCGGGCAGGGTCGGCGATTCCCAGATCACCTTGATCTTGCTGGACTGGGCGCCGCCGCGGTTGTCGTTCAGGCGCAGGGCCGTGGTGTTGTTGGTCGCCGCGTCCAGCTTGTGGTTGGCGATGGCGAACAGGTTGGCGTCATGGCTGGCGCTGAGCACGGTCTTGAAACAGGTGTCGGGCTTCTTGCCGGCCGGGATGAACACATAGGTCATCGGCGCCAGGGTGCCCGAGGTCGACTTCTTGTCGCCGATGCCGAAGTCCAGCGTCTTGTCGCATTTCAGCAGGTCGGCCAGGGTCAGCTTGCTGTCGGCCGGCACGATGATCACCGACTTGTAGCCGTCGGTGCCCGACGGATCGAAGGTGCGGGCGAACACTTCGCCGCCCGAGCGACGCACGGCTTCCAGGCCCGACTGGTTGGAGAACCAGCCCACATCGGTCTGGTCGGCGCCCATGGCCACGATCAGCGACGAATAGTTGGACGAGAAGAACGGCTTCACCTTCATGCCGGTCTGCTTTTCCATGTCGGCCAGGATGGGCTTCCAGTAGCTCTCCATGTTCTGGGCCGACTCGGTCGACAGGATCGAGAACACGATGGTGTCCTTGGGCCCCTCGGCGGCCGGCTTGGGCGAGCAGGCCGACAGGGCCAGGGCGGCTGCGGCGGCGATGAACAGGCTGCGGCGGATCATTGTGGAGCTCCTTCCCAGAATACGTCCTCGAATTCCGGGCCGTAGATGTCGATGAGTTGTTCGCGTTTCAGGCCGTCGGCCGGACCGTCATAGACCTTCTTGCCGGCCTTGAGGGCCACGACCCGGTCGCAATAGCGCAGGGCGTAGTCCACCTGGTGCAGGGTGACGACCACGGTCAGGCCGTCGGATTTGTTGAGATCGCGCAGGATCTCCATGACCTTGCGGGCCGAGACCGGGTCGAGCGACGCCACCGGCTCGTCGGCCAGGATGATCTTGGCCTTCTGGACCAGGGCCCGGGCGATCGCGCCGCGCTGCTGCTGGCCACCCGACAGGGTGTTGGCGCGCTGGGCGGCGTATTCGGAGACCCCCACCCGGTGCAGGGCGGCCATGGTCGCGGTCTTGGTCTCTTCAGGCCAGGCGCCGAACACGCCGCGCCAGAACGGAATGCGTCCCAGCGAGCCCAGGGCCACATTGCTGAACAGGGAAAGACGGCCCACCAGATTGAACTGCTGGGCGATGAAGCCGATGCGCACGCGGGCCTTGCGGACCTGGTCGCTGACCTTGCCCCGGGCCTGCACGGGTCCGCCGAAAGCGGTGATCACACCGCCCTCTTCCCCTTTGGCGGCCTTCTGGTCGCTGGGCGCGTCGATGGTCTGCAGACCATCGATCGAGCGCAGAAGCGTGGATTTGCCCGAGCCCGAAGGGCCGATGAGCGCGATCATCTCGCCGCGACGAACGTCGAGCGAAACGGCGTCCAGCGCTCGCCGCGACCCGAAGGTCTTGGAGGCGGCGCGGATCGAGAGAACTGGGTCCGACGTCATGGTCGGGGCGAATCCTTAACGGGGTTTCAGGCGAAGGGGAATGCGTTCACCGCTTTGGCGGCGGTTCGCAATGGATTTGTGACGGTCAGTGGATCAATTCGCCTCGGGACCGCGTTCAAAAAGGAACTTTACATCGGGGGTCGATGCCCCTATTTCGCTCGGCTCCGGCGGACCCGAAGTCCTCATAAGCGCTGCTAACGCCGGCTGGGTTTAACTTCTGCAGGGGTCTACGTGAATTGCACACGTACCATGAACCCCTGGACCTGGTCCGTGAGCGGTCACCGGAACGTCCTGTCGCACTCGTGCGACCGGACGCGGTGTCGGTAGCGGCGCGCTGGTTCCAGGCTGAATTTAAAGGCGACGTCTTTTACGCGGTGAAGGCCAACCCTTCGCCGTGGGTGATCCGCGAGCTGGTTGACGCCGGCGTGCGGTCGTTCGACGTCGCGTCGCTGAACGAAATCGAGCTGGTGGGCGAGCACGCCCCGGGCTCGCGCATGGCGTTCATGCACCCGGTGAAAAGCCGCGTGGCGATCTCGGCCGCCTATTTCGATCATGGCGTGCGGACGTTCTCGTTCGACACCCACGAAGAACTGGCCAAGATCCAGGATGCGACCGGCAACGCCAAGGACCTGAACCTGATCGTCCGCATGGGCGTGCAGGCCGAGGGCGCGGCCTACAGCCTGTCGGGCAAGTTCGGCGTCGAGCCGCACGCGGCCCCGGCCCTGCTGCTGGCCGCCCGTCGCGCCACCCAGGACCTGATGGGCGTGTCCTTCCACGTCGGCAGCCAGTGCATGCGACCCACCGCCTATCAGGCGGCGATGGCCCAGGCCTCGCGCGCCCTGGTTCGCGCCGGCGTGCTGGCCGATGTCGTCGATGTCGGCGGCGGTTTCCCGTCGATCTATCCCGGCATGGTGCCCCCGGACATGTCCGAGTACCTGGCCGCCATCGACCGTGGCTTCGCCGAGATGATGGTTCACGAGTCGACCCAGCTGTGGTGCGAACCCGGCCGGGCCCTGGTGGCCGAAGCCTCGTCGCTGCTGGTCAAGGTCGAGCTGAAGAAGGGCGACGCGCTCTATCTGAACGACGGGTCGTACGGCTCGCTGTTCGATGCGGCGCACATGAAGTGGCCCTTTCCGGTCAAGCTGCTGCGCAAGAACGGCGAAGTCGTCGAAGAAGGCCTCAAGCCCTTCCGCTTCTATGGCCCCACCTGCGACAGCGTCGACCACATGCCCGGCCCGTTCTACCTGCCGGAAAGCGTCGACGAGGGCGATTACATCGAGATCGGCATGCTGGGCGCCTATGGCGTGGCCATGTCGACCCGCTTCAACGGCTTTGGCGAGAACGAGACCGTCGAGGTCCAGGACGCGCCGATGGCCTCGATGTACGGCCTGGCCAAGCGCTCGATCCCGACCCACAAGCCGGAGTCGGAAGAGCGCAAGGTCGTGCGGTTCTCGCGGCCCAAGGGCGCTGCGGGCAAGCGCAAGCGTCGTCGCTAGTTCGACACCGTTCGCCACTAGATCATTTCTGAGTTAAACCGCGCGCCGCGCTCGACGTTCAAGGACGTCGAGCGCGGTTCGTATTTCCGCTCCCGCCGGTTGCTCCGTCCCGGCGAAGAGCTTGCTTTCAACGACGGGCGTCCAAAGTCAGGGAAACCGAAGCGATGAACGCTCCCGTTCCGAACGCAAACACCAAGGCCGAGCTGCTCCAGAACATCGTCGAGCACATCGACATCGCCAGCTTCGACGCCCGCCCGATCATCGACGCCATGCGCAAGATGTCGTTCAGCAGCCGCGACACCGCCCGCGCCGCCGACATCTTCAACATGGCCCTGGAAGACAAGTCCTGCTCGCCCTGGCTGATCCTGGCCGGCTCGACCTCGGCCGGCGGCTGCATGCACGTCTATCGCGACATGGTGCAGAACGGCATGATCGACGCCGTGGTCGCCACCGGCGCCTCGATCGTCGACATGGATTTCTTCGAGGCCCTGGGCTTCAAGCACTATCAGGCGGCCGGCCCGGTCGACGACAACGTGCTGCGCGACAACTATATCGACCGCATCTACGACACCTATATCGACGAGGAAGAGCTCCAGAACTGCGATCACACGATCCTGGAGATCTGCAATCGCCTGGAGCCGCGCGCCTATTCCAGCCGCGAATTCATCTGGGAAATGGGCAAGTGGCTGAGCGAAGGCAACGCCAAGAAGCCCGGCTCGCTGATCCAGACCGCCTATGAGCAGGGCGTGCCGATCTTCTGCCCGGCCTTCGTCGACAGCTCGGCCGGCTTTGGTCTGGTCAAGCACCAGAAGGAACGCATCGCCGCCAAGCAGCCCTATCTGATGATCGACGCGGTCGCCGACTTCCGCGAACTGACCGACATCAAGATCGCGGCCGGCACGACGGGCCTGTTCATGGTGGGCGGCGGCGTTCCCAAGAACTTCGCCCAGGACACCGTGGTCTGCGCCGAGATCCTGGGCGTCGAGGCCGACATGCACAAGTACGCGATCCAGATCACCGTGGCCGACGTGCGCGATGGCGCGTGCTCGTCCTCGACCCTGAAAGAGGCCGCCAGCTGGGGCAAGGTCAACACCACCCACGAGCAGATGGTCTTCGCCGAAGCCACCACCGTGGTGCCGCTGATCGCCTCCGACGCCTATCACCGCGAAGCCTGGAAGGGCCGCGAGCGTCCGCGCTGGAACAAGCTGTTCGGTAAGTAGGCTTGATGCCCGCGACTTGAAAATGCAGGGTCCCCGAAAGCGATTTCGGGGACCTTTTTCATGTCGGCTTCTTGGCGCATCTCCTGGACCATCGGCCTTGCCGGCCTTCTCCTCGCCAGTTGCGCCACCGTCCCGGCGGGGGCGCCGGACGGTCGCTACCTGGCCAAGGGCGTGTTCGACGCGCGCGACCACCTGCCGCCGCCGCCCGCCAAGGGCTCGCCCGAGGCCCTGCGCGACCGCGAGATCTTCCTGGCCACCCGGTCGCTAAAGGACACGCCGCGCTGGTCGCTGGCCAAGGCCGACAATGTCGAGGAGCGCGTCCTCGAAGGCTATGCCTGCGCCTTGGGCGTCACCCCGACCTTGCAGACCACCCCGAAACTGGCCGCCACCCTGCTGCGGATGAGCCGCGACGTGCGCTCGGCCGTGGCCGGGCCCAAGCTGAAATACAAGCGCCCCCGGCCCTATCTGTCAGCGGCGGGGCCGATCTGCGTGAAGAAGAGCCCGGGCCTGTCGCTGTCGCCGGACTATCCGTCCGGCCATTCGACCTGGGGCTGGAGCGTCGGTCTGGTGCTGGCCGAGGCCGCGCCCGATCGGGCCGAAATGATCCTCGCCCGCGCCAGGGCCTTCGGCGAAAGCCGCATCGCCTGCGGGGTTCACAACGCCAGCTCCGTCGAGGCCGGCCGGGTCAATGCCCAGAACCTGTTCGCCGCCCTGAAGACCTCGCCCGCCTTCCAGGCCGACCTCGCCGCCGTCCGCGCCGAACTGGACGCCGCCCGGGCGGCCGGACCGGCCCCGGACACGGCGGCGTGCGCCGCCGAAGCCGCCGTGATCGCCCAGCCCCTGGTCTGAGCTTGCGGCGGAGGCCGCGCGCCTCTACCTCTTGGCCATGGCCCATGCCGCTTGCGATCACGATCACGACCACCACGGCGTCGCCGGTTCCGCCCTCGCGGCTGAACTGGAGGCCGCAGAGACCCGCTGCGCGGCCGCCGACCAGCGCCTGACCGCGCCCCGTCGCCGGGTGCTGGAACTGCTGCTGCAGGCCGGCCAGCCGGTGAAGGCCTATGACCTGATCTCGACCTATGCCGTCGATGGTCCGCCGGCCAAGCCGCCGACCGTCTATCGGGCGCTCGACTTCCTCGAAAAGCAGGGCTTCGCCCACCGCATCGAAAGCCTCAACGCCTATGTGGCCTGCCGCAAGGAAGCCGACGGCCACGCCGCCGCCTTCCTGATCTGCGACTGCTGCGGCGCGACCCGCGAGATCGAGCCCCGGGCCAGCGCCGAGATCATCGCCGCCGGGGCCGCGGCCGGTTACACCCTGACCGGGGTGACGATCGAGGCCCACGGGCTGTGCGGGGACTGCAAGGCCTGATCCGGGAACGTTCCATGTCATCCCGGACAAGCGCGCCAGCGCGCAGATCCGGGACCGACGCCTGAGCGTCGCGTTCCAGCTCGGTCCCGGGTCTCCGCTCCGCTTCGCCCGGGATGACAATCCTCTGAGACGATTGCGGACTTCAAGCAAACCCCGCTACGCTCAAACACCCGTTCAAGCCCTCCCGGAACCTGCCGCCATGACGACCGCTGAGACCCTCCCCGGCGTCGAGATCTGGCGCGGAGGGGTGAACACCTGGGACTGCGACGAGATGGGGCACATGAATGTGCGCCACTATATCGTGCGCGCCATGGAGGGCCTGGCGGGGCTGGCGGCGGAACTGGGCCTGCCCCACGCCTTCACCCCCTACGCCAACGCCACCCTGCTGGTGAAGGAGCATCACGTCCGCTTCCTGCGCGAGGCCCACGCCGGCGCGACCCTGCACATGCTGGGCGGGGTGATCGAGATCAGCGACACCGAAGCCAAGCTGCTGCAGCTGCTGGTCCACTCGGCCACCGGTGAACTGGCCGCCACCTTCCAGACCACGGTCGTCCACGCCACGCCGCGCGAGGGCGAGGTCTTCCCCTGGCCCCGGATCACCCGCGAACGGGCCGCGGCCCTGATGGTCGAGGTCCCGGAAAAGGCCCGCGCCCGCAGTATCGATCTGTCGCCCTTCACCCCCACCGCCGGCCTGGAGCGCGCCCAGACGCTGGGCCTGCAACGGATCGGTCTGGGCGCCCTGTCGCCGACCGAGTGCGACGTCTTTGGCCGCATGCGCGCCGAGCAGTTCATCGGCCGGGTCTCGGACGGCATCGGCAGCTTCATCGGCCCGTTCCGCGACGTGATCGTAGACCACGCCGACCACAAGCCGACGCGGTTTGGCGGGGCGGTGCTGGAATATCGCCTGGCCTATCTGCGCTGGCCCCAGGCCGGAGACCGGGTCGAGCTGCGCTCGGGCCTGATCGGCGCCGACCCGCGTACCATGCGCATGGCCCACTGGATGATCGACCCCGCCACGGGTCTCGCCTGGGGCACGTCAGAGGCGGTGGCGATCACTTTCGATCTGGACGCCCGCAAGGCGGTGCCGATCAGCCCGGCGGCCCAGGCGGCGCTCAAGGCGTCTTCGGTGGAGGGGCTGGGGCTCTAGGGTCGAAGCGCTCGAACCCACTTGACCTTGGTCTGCAGCCAACGCTCAAAGCAGACGCGCTGATCGTAGGTTCGGGGTGGGGAGCGGGCTTAGCTATTGGGATCGCCGCGCATCCGCTCGACGGCTTCCGCCACTTGATAGAGAACGTCAGCAAGTTTCAGATCGACGCTGTCAATTTCTCGGGCTGCCTGAGCACCTATGACAATATCTTTGAGCCGAGACCTGTCTTTCTCAGTGCCGAGTTCGATCGCCACGAGATATTCGAGCTGAAGGATTATCGATTTTAAGACGCCAAAATTTGGGTTTTCTAGTTCGAAATTGCGCACCATTTTGAGCGCTTTTCGGAAAAGCGAGAGCGAATTCAATATATCATATCCAGTTTTCCGGGCACTGCACTTGGCAGTGCTGAATTTATTTCAGAGCCAACCAAAGTACGCAACGGGTCGAGATCAGAGGCCCGCACCTTCCCCATAAAAACCCGTCATCCCGGGGCTAGTCCCCGGGACCCATGGTTCAGCTTTTACGTGAGACGCCAGCGGCGCGTGCGCCGCCACGCCTGCACTTGCGGCGGAGAGATGGGTCCCGGGGACAAGCCCCGGGATAACGAGAAATCTGGCGATAGTGTCGGAGCCTTAGCGTCTCGAAGGGCGGAATTCCCCATCAGCGCGTTGCCGAAAAGCGGACCTTCAGGCCGCCCCTCCCGGAACGATCACTGTGTCGCCATCGCGAAGATCGCGTCCCGCGCCAGGTCCGGGCGCTCCATCGGCAGGAAATGGCTGGTTCCGGCCACCGTCTCGACCGTCACGTCCTTGCCGCGCCGGGCGAAGCTGTCGCCGGCCCGGCAGGTCGAGCCGCGCTCGGCCCGCAGGATCCGCACCGGCCCCGTGACCTTGCGGATCGCCCGCCACGGATCGTGGGCCTGGGCCGAGTAGTTGGATGCCTCCCAGGCCGGGGCGCAGGCCAGTTCGACCTTGCCGTCATCGCGGTCGACGAAGCCGCCGTCGACATAGTCGGCCAGCATGGTCTCGGGCCAGGTCTTGAAGGCCCCGCGACCGGTATAGGCGGCGACCACCGCCTCGCGATCGTCGAAGACGGCGCGGCGGCGCGAGGCGGCCTGGGCGATGGGCATCTTCTTCCATAGCGCGCCCGAGGTCCACGGAACCTGGGCGTACAGGGCCACCAGGCGCGGCATGATGACGGGGTCCAGCAGGACGAGGCCCTTCACGGCGTCGGGGCACGCGGCGGCGGTCAGCAGACTGACCGTGCCGCCCATCGAATGTCCGGCCAGCACCACCGGCGGGCCATTCAGGGCCTTGAGCAAGGCGACCAGATCATCGCGCAGGTCGAGCCACGAGCGACGCCCCTCGCCTTTCGCGGCCAGGGTCGTGGCGCCGTGGCCGCGCTGGTCGATGGCCAGCACGCGCAGGCCGGCCGACAGCGGGGCCAGCAGGCTGTTATAGGTCTGGGCGTTGAAGCCGTTGGCGTGGACAAAGACCACGTCGATGGCCCGGTCCTGCGGGCCAAATTCCAGCGCCGCCATCTCGCCAGGGCCGGCGGGGCTGTCGATGGCGATCATGCGCCTTCGGGGTTGTCGAAACACGGCCGCATCCATCGGCGAGGGTCCTTCTGCGGCTCCCCATCAAGATAGGGGCCCAAGACGGCCGCGTCCAACCCCGCCTCCGCCTGGGGGCCAAAGACCCCAAGGCGAAGGCGGCCAGTCAGGATCAGGCCTGGGTCAGCTGCCACTCGCCGCGATTGTCCTGGCAGGCGCTGTAGCGTTCGGTGGTCGGACGCTGGCCCGAGGTCGAGATCGAGGCGTTGATCACGCGGCACGAGGCGGCGACGGTCTGCAACGGACGCACCAGGCTCGGCGCCACATAGCCGACCGCATAGCCGCTCTGGCCGACCAGGATCCAGCCGCCGTTCGGGGCCGAGCCCAGGGCGTCGAAGGCCTGGCCGGCGATGAGCTTGCCGACGACCTTCCCCTTGGTGGACGGGCTGGAGCGCATGTTGACCGTGCTGCCGGCGGCGTATTGGCCGCCCAGGGCGTCATAGCTGGGCAGGGACTGCACGCCCGAGGCGAAGCGCAGGTTGCGGCTGTCGACGGGCGGGCCATAGCTGGACGAGACCACGTCGATGCGGCCCGAGGCGCCGGTGCGCGAATTGCTCCAGGTCTGGGGCTGGCCGGTTTCCAGGGCCTTCTTCGTGGCCTGCTGGGCCAGGGCGGTGTCGGTCGACTGCATGCGGCAGCCGATATAGGAACCCGCCGCCGCGCCGGCGGCCGCGCCGACCAGGGCGCCGAGGGTCTTTTCGTTCTTGGCCACCTTGCTGCCCAGGAACGCGCCGGCGGCCGCGCCGATCAGGGCTCCGCCTTCCTGCTTCTTGCCCGAGCCTTCGCACGAGAACAGGCTGCTCAGGCCCTTGGACTGGGCCAGGACGGGGGCCGGAACGGCTAGGCTGGCGCCGGCCAGGGCGGCGATGGCGAGCAGGGCGGGGGTCGTCTTCATGGGTCTTCCCTCTGTCTTGGCCGACGGTTGTGCGGCCGGCCTTCCGCAAAGTCAGTGTTGGCGCCGCGTCCTGTCCGCGAGATAGTCCCTTATCAACGATAAGGGAGGACGTCATGAGCGCCCACGATCACGCAGACTATACGTGTTTCAAGGTCGAGATCGAGGCTGGCGTCGCGCACATCCAGCTCAAACGTCCCGAGGCCATGAACACTATGACACGGGCCTTCTGGAACGAGCTTCCCGCAATTGTAAAACACATTGACGACAACGCCCTGGCGCGCTGCATCGTCATCACCTCGACCGGCAAGCACTTCTCGGCCGGCATGGAGCTTTCGGTGTTCACCGACGGCGAGGGCGTCACCGAAGAGCGGACAGGCGACCGCCATGTGGCCGGCGAGAGCTTCCGCCATCATGTCCACCACCTGCAGAACACTTTCAGCTGCCTGGACAAGGCCCGCATGCCGGTGATCGTCGCCATCCAGGGCGGCTGTATCGGCGGGGCGGTCGATTTCGTCAGCGCCTGCGACATCCGCTACGCCACCTCGGACGCCTTCTTCTGCATCCAGGAGATCAATATCGGCATGACCGCCGACGTCGGCACCTTCCCGCGTCTGTGCAAGCTGATTCCCGAGGGCTGGGTGCGCGAGCTGGCCTATACCGGCCGCCGTCTGCCGGCGGGGCGGGCGCGCGACATCGGCCTGGTCAACGAGACCTTCGACAGCCACGAGGCCCTGATCGCCCACGCCTTCGCCACCGCCCGCGAGATCGCCGAGAAATCGCCCCTGGCCGTGGCCGGCAGCAAGGTGATGATCAACTACGCCCGCGACCACACCATCGCCGACGGCCTGGACTATATCGCCACCTGGCAGACGGGCATGTTCGCGGGATCGCACATGGCCGAGGCGTTCAAGGCGAAGATGGAAAAGCGGCCAGCCGACTTCCCCGACCTGCTGCCGCTCAAGAAGAAGATGTAGCCTTAGCCGGCAGTTCAGCGCCGGTCAGGTCACAACCCTCGAGGCGGGCCCGGGTCAGGTCCGCCTCGATGAACCGGGCGCGCGGCGCGCTGGCTCCGGTCAGATTGGCGCCGCGCAGCACCGCGCGGCTCAGATCGGTGCGGATGAACCGGTCCTCGGCGATCTTCAGCGGCCCCAGCTTGGCGCCGGTCAGATCGGCCTTCGCCAGTTGGGCCCCGACCAGACGCGCGCCGCGCAGGTCGGCGTTCTTGAACTTCACGCCACGCAGGTCCGCGCCCATCAGATTGGCGCCCTGCAGCTGGACGCCCTCCAGGTCCATGCCGAACAGCACCGCGCCCGGCGCCGACAGGCCCGCGAGCCGGCGGTTCTTCAGGCGTTTCAGCGGCCGGAAATCGACCTCATCGACCCGGGCGATCGCGCCCTCGCGGCCCTCGGACCGGACGAAGGCCTCGTGCGCGTCCAGCACATCGGTCAGCGGCAGGTCGTCGACATAGATGATCGGCGGCGGGGCGCGCAGCACCTCGGCCATGTCGACGTCTTCCAGATTGGCCCCGGACAGATCGGTCCCGACCAGAACGGCCCGCCGCAGCGAGACCTTGGACATGTCGGCATTGTGCAGATTGGCGCCCGACAGGTCGGCGCCGTCCATGCGGGCATTGGCCAGCTTGGCGCCCTGCAGGCTGACGCCGGTCATGTCGGCGTCGCTGAAGTCGGCGGCCTGGGCGAAGGCGCCCGACATCTGGGCTCCGGCCAGCTTGGCCCCGTTCAGCAGGGCGTAGTCCAGCTCGCCCGGACGGGTGGAATGCTTGAGGATCCGCAGACCCTTGGTGTCGTCCTGCACGGCGGTGACGCCCTCGCGCAGGTCGCAGGCCGACAGGTCCGCGCCCGACAGATTGGCGCCGCGCAGGCAGACGCCGCGCATGTCGGCCCGCGTCAGGTCGCAGTCGCGCAGGTCGGCGTCGCGCAGATCGGCGCCATACAGCGTGGCCCGCACCAGCCGGGCGCGCGCCATCATCGCCCCGCCCAGCAGCGCGCCGGTCAGGTTGGCCTCCGAGAGATCGCGCCCCTCGAAATTGTAGTTGTTGAGATTCACATACGAGAAATTGGCGCGCCGGCCAGCGGGCAGGCCCTTCAGGAACCGCCCGTGAGCGTCCATCACCTCCCGGACGGCGGAGGCGTGCAGGGAGCGGATCAGGCTGGGTCTGGCTGCGGCGGACATGCGGGCTGAGGCGCCTCTCGAGAGCGACGAAACCTCACACATCAGCTTTAAGGAAAGGTTCAGACCTGCGACAAAATGCGCCGGAGCGGGGGGACGCCCTAAACCCCGCCACGCGTCGCGCAGACTTCCCGGACACATCCCCGCAACCAGCGATGGGCCGGATCGGCGTCCATTCGGGGATGCCAGAACAACGACACCGTGATCTCCGGCGCCGGGACAGGAAGGGGAAAACTGAACAGTCCCGTACGCAGGATCCTGGTGTGGCGCTCTGGAACGGTCGCGATCAGGTCCGACCCGCGCGCCAGGGCCAGAGCGGCGGCAAAGCCGGCGACGACCACGCCGATATCCCGTTCCAGTCCCAACACCGCCAGGGCGTCGTCGATCGGGCTCCTGTCGAGGTCTCGTCGCGAGACCAGGACGTGGCGGCCGGCGGCATAGCGGTCAGGGCTGATCTCACCCTGGCTCAGCGAATGCTCCATCCGCACGACGCCAACGAACCGATCGCTGAACAGGCTTTGCGCGCGGATCTCCGGCCCCATCGCCCTCCCGACAACGCCGGTTTCCAGGTCGATGCCGCCATCGCGAAGCGGCGTGCTGTCCTTGTCCGTCTTGGACACGAAGCGCAGCCTGACGCCGGCGGCCTCACGCCCTACGCGAGCGATGAGGTCGGGCCCGAAGTTTTCCACAAAGCCGTCGCTGGCGCGCAACGTGAAAGATCGGGCGAGCCGGCCGAGGTCGAGCGTCGGGGCGGGGCGCAGCACGGCTTGCGCATCCTGCACCAGCCGCCCGACCTGTTCGCGAAGGTCCAGGGCTCGCGGCGTGGGAACAAGGCCTCGCCCGGCCCGGACCAGCAGCGGATCGCCTGTCGTCTCGCGCAGTCGCGCCAGCGCCCTGCTCATCGCCGACGGGCTGAGCCGCAATCGCCGGGCGGCGCGCGCGACGCTGCCTTCGGCCAGCAGGACGTCCAGAGTGACGAGCAGGTTGAGGTCGGGCGTCGACATTCGTCACCTCGGCGCGCCGTGGTCATATAGGGCGCTACATGCATGAGTGTAGTGCAAATGCTGCGCATTCCGCCACATCAGTCAGAGGACTAGGGTTCGGAAACTCCGTTCCGGAGACCCCACCCAGAGCCTCACGCCATGCCAGTCCTTGACCACGAACGCGAAACTGAAGCCGACGCCCCGTCCGGGGTCTCGGCCCGGGTGACACTGGCCGCGCTTTCGCTGTCCATGCTGATGCCGTCGCTCGACACCAGTATCGCCAACGTCGCCCTGCCGACGCTGGCCAGGACGTTCAGCGCGCCCTTCCAGGCCGTCCAGTGGGTGGTGCTGGCCTATCTTCTGGCCATAACCACCCTGATCGTCAGCGTCGGCCGCCTCGGCGACATCGTCGGACGCCGACGACTGCTGCTGTTCGGCATAGGTCTGTTCACCACCGCCTCCCTCCTGTCCGGCCTCGCGCCGACGCTGTGGCTGCTGATCGCCGCCCGCGCCGCGCAGGGTCTGGGCGCGGCCATCATGATGGCCCTGGCCATGGCCCTGGTCGGGGAGACCGTCCCGAAAGCCCGAACCGGCGCCGCCATGGGACTGCTGGGGACGATGTCGGCGATGGGCACCACCCTGGGTCCGTCGGTCGGCGGCCTCCTGATCGCCGGCCTTGGCTGGCGGTCGATCTTTCTCGTCAACGCGCCACTGGGCGTCCTGACCTTTCTTCTGGTGCTTCGCGCCCTGCCCGCGGATCGGCGGGCCGCGAACGCGGGCTGGATCGACTTCGACGCCGTCGGCACGCTGCTGCTGGCCCTGACGCTGGGAGCCTATGCGCTGGCCATGACGGCGGGAGACGGCGGCTTCGATCGACGTAGCCTGGCCCTGCTGGGCGTCGCGATCCTGGGAGGCATCGTCTTCGTGCTCGCCCAGAAGAGCGCCGCCAGGCCCTTGCTTCGCCTCACGATGTTCAGCGACCGGACGCTCGTCGCGAGCCTCGCAACGAGTGTGCTGGTCACGACGGTCATGATGGCGACGCTGGTGGTCGGGCCATTCTATCTTTCCGGCGCGCTGGGGCTCGACGCGGCTCGGGTAGGGCTGGCGATGTCAGCGGGTCCGCTTGCGGCGGCGCTGGCCGGCGCACCGGCGGGCCGTATCGTCGATCGTTTCGGGGCCCGCCGCGCCATCGCCATCGGACTGGTCGGGATGCTTGTCGGTCTCCTGGCGCTCGCTACGGTTTCGACAGGGTTCGGCGTCGCCGGCTATGTCGCCGCCATCGTCGTCGTCACCACCCACTACGCGCTGTTCCAAGCGGCCAACAACACGACCGTCATGGCCGATGTTCAAGCCGACCAGCGGGGCGTGGTTTCCGGGATGCTCAGCCTGTCGCGCAATCTCGGACTCATCACCGGCGCGTCGGCCATGGGGGCCGTCTTCGCGTTCGCCTCGGCGACGACCGTCATCGCGACCGCGACCCCTCCAGCCGTCACCGCGGGCATGCGCGCCACCTTCGCCGTCGCGGCGTTGTTGATCCTCGCGGCCCTGGCCATCGCGACGGCGGTCCGGGCGCGCCGCCCTACAGCCAGCCCTTGCGCTTGAACCACAGCAGCGGCCCGATGGCGGCGGCGAACATCAGGCCCAGCGCCATGGGATAGCCCTCCATCCAGCGCAGCTCGGGCATGTGCTCGAAGTTCATGCCATAGACCCCGGCGATCAGGGTGGGCGGCAGGAAGACGGCCGAGAACACCGAGAAGATCTTGAAGATCGAGTTCTGCTCGATGTTGATCAGGCCCAGGGCCGCGTCGAGCAGGAAGGTGATATTGCTCGACACATAGCTGGAATGGTCGGTGATCGACTGCACGTCGCGCTGCAGGGACTTGAGGTGGTCGCGCAGCTCGCGGTCGCCCTCGAACTGCTCGGCCAGGGAGGCGAAGCTCAGCAGGCGGGCCAGGCTGACCAGGCTGTCGCGCGCCTTGGAATTGATGTTCTGGGCCCTGCCCAGGCGGTTGAGGATCTGCTCGAAGGCCCCGCCGCGCGGGCGGCTGAAGATGGCGCGGGATTGGGTCTCGACCTCGCTGGCCGTGCGTTCGATGATGTCGGCGGTGCGGTCGATGATGGCGTCCAGCAGGCCCAGGAAGGTCTGGGGGCCGCCGGGGCACAGGCTGGGCTGGCGTTCGGCCTGGGCGGCGAACACCGAGAAGGCGCGCGGCTCGACATAGCGGATGGTGACCAGGCGCTGGCCGACCAGCACGAAGGTCACCGGGGCGGCGGTCGGCAGGTCGCCGTCGGCGTTGACCAGGATGGTGGCGGTCATGAAGGTGCCGCCGTCCTCCTGATAGAGCCGGGACGAGGCCTCGATCTCGGCCATTTCCTCGCGGGTGGGCAGCAGCAGGCCGATCGACTGCTCGACCGACACCTCCTCGGCGCGCGAGGGGTCGACCAGCTCGATCCATACAGCGTCGTCGGGCAGACGCCAGTCGCGTCCCACCTCGCCGGTTTCGAAGCCCGGCGCGCCATGGCGCAGAATTCTCAGCATGGATCGGCGAGCCTCGTCACCCGCCGGGAATGACCCAGCGCGAGCGTGGCGTCAATCGCGGCGCGGGGCGGCGAGATCGGCCTAGCGCGGAGCGGCCGGCTTGTCGTCTTCGGACGGGCCGCCCGAGGCGGCGGCGATCAGGGCGGCGATCCGGTCGGTCGAGTCGGCGGCCTGGTTGATGATGTCCAGCGGCGAGGCGCGAACCGAAGCAGCCACCTGGTTGGCGGCGGACTTGGCCAGCGAAACGGCGGCGTCCTGGGCCAGGGCCAGCTTGCTGGTGGCCACGGCGATCTTGGTGGCCTGGGCGTTCTGATAGATGAAGCCGTGGGTCGGATAGACCGTGGTGCCCAGATCGCGGATCGGATCGTACCAGACCTTGACCTGGGTCCAGTCGCCAGCCGGCGAGACGTCGACCACGGTGACGTCCTGTTCGACCTGGCCGCGGGTTCCGTTCATCACCGACCAGTTGGCGTGGGTGACCTGGATAACGCGGTCGGTCAGCACCTGGCTGACGAAGGCGACATGGCCGAGGTTCATGCGGCCGGTGGGCTTGAAGGAGAGGACCGAGCCGATCTTCGGCGTCGAGCCGGTGTCGTAGTGGCCGGCGGCCTGGCCCCACCAGGTGCGGGCGTCGCCGAAGATTTGAATGCCCGACATCAGACGCGCGAACGGCACGCACTGCCAGTACCCGTCAGCCACCGCGCCGGAAACCGGCATCAGGCTGATCATGGCGGCGGCTGCGATGGAACCCCACAGGGTCCTCGTCCGTTTCGTCATGCTGTGGGTACTCCCCCGTGTCACTGGGCCAAGCAGTAACCTTGCCAGCGACAAGTGAAAAGAGTGTTTCTTAGGCGCCGGCCGCGACAGGTCGTCGCTGGGCGCGGCGTTGAGCCCAAGATTTCATGTGCTCCCGGGCCGGTTTTTCGATCAGATGATAGGACGCGGCCGAGAGCGGGATCAGCGCGGCGACAATCACGGCCCAGATCAGCAGGGGCAGTTGCTCGCCCTCGATACCCAGGATTTTCGTCGCTGCATTGACCGAAATGATCTTCCACGGAATGCAGATCATATAGGTCGAATAGCTGATCTCGCCCAGATAGACGAAGATGCTCTGGCTGGCGAAGGTCGAGCCGCTGGCGGCCAGGCTGGCTAGGGTAAAAATCAGACCGCCCAGCACCGCCACAATGACCGGATCGGGGGCGCCAAGCTGAACGGCGCCCACAACCAGGGCGCCCATGATCGCCGCGCCCGGCGCGGCGAGTCGGCCCGGGATGACGCCAGAGCGCCACAGGGCGTGCAGGGCGCAGCCATAGGCGAAGCAGGGCACGATGCGTAAGGCGCCCCACTTGATGGTGGCCTGCGTCAACGGGAACCCGGCCAGGCGCTCGAAGGCCGGATAGAGGATGGCGATGAAGGTCAGGGCCAGGGCCACGGCCACGAACGGCCGCGCGCGCAGCTTCCAGGCGACGAAGGCGAAGGCGGGGAAGCTGAGATAGGCGAACCACTCGGCCGAGATCGACCACGAGGCGTGGTTCCAGCCCGACACCGGCGCGAAGCCCCAGGCGTGGACCAGCAGCAGATTGGCCGGCAGGGCCTCCCACGAGACGATGTTGTGACCGACCACGATGCCGGCCAGGCTGGCCACGCCGGCCATCAGGCCCACGCCCGCCAACGTGGCCAGATGCAGCGGATAGACCCGCGCCAGCCGGTTCCACAGGAAGTCGCCATAGCGGAACCGCCCCTGGCCAAAGCCCTGCAGATAGACATGGCAGAGGATGAAGCCAGACAGGGTGAAGAAGGCCTCGACGCCCAGATAGCCCTTGGTCGCGACCGCCGGCGTGAAGCCGACCGCCAGATTGGGCCAGTAGTGGAACAACACCACCCAGAAGGCGGCGAAGAACCTAAGCGCGGTCAGGGGCTTGATATTGGCGGCGTCGGGCATACTTGTGGTCCGGTTTGGCGAAGCCTGGGGGCTTCCGTCACGTTCCCTTGCATGGACGGGGCCCACGGAGGGGTGGGTCGAGACGCTTTTCCAGACAGAAGCATTAGAACAGGACGATGAACGAACTCCTTAACCTCGCTACCGACCCGGCCGCCTGGGCCGCCTTGGTCACCCTGATCGTCATGGAAGTGGTGCTCGGCATCGACAACCTGGTGTTCATCTCGATTCTCTCGAACAAGCTGCCGCCCGAGCATCGTCAGCGGGTCCGTCGCATCGGCATCTCGCTGGCGCTGATCATGCGTCTGGTGCTGCTGTCGACCATCGCCTTCATCGTCGGCCTTGTGCATCCTGTGTTCGACCTGGGGATCGTCGGCCCGGCCGGCGCCCATGGCGAACCGACCTTCGAAACCGCCTTCTCCTGGCGCGACCTGATCCTGCTGGCCGGCGGCCTCTTCCTGATCTGGAAGGCCACCAAGGAAATCCACCACACGGTGGACCCCGGTGAAGAGAGCAAGGACGTCCTGGACAAGACCGGCGCCGCCATCTCGAATGTCGGCTCGGCGATCTTCCAGATCATCCTGCTGGACCTGGTGTTCTCGATCGACTCGATCCTGACCGCCGTGGGCATGACCGAGCATCTGCCGATCATGGTCATCGCCGTGCTGGTCGCCGTGACGGTGATGCTGCTGGCCGCCGATCCGCTGGCCAACTTCATCAACAACAACCCCACCGTGGTGATGCTGGCCCTGGGCTTCCTGCTGATGATCGGCACCGTGCTGATCGCCGAAGCCTTCGGCATGCACGTGCCCAAGGGCTACATCTATACGGCCATGGCCTTCTCGGGCGTGGTCGAGGGGCTGAACATGATGTCCCGTCGCGCCGCGGCCAAGAAAAAGGGCGAAGGCCACTAAGCCTCCGCCCCGCCGATCGCCTGCAAGGGCCCCGCCGTCCCGGATCGTGTCCGGGACGGCGGGGTTTTTTGTTGGGCGGACGCCTATCGCGCCTTCCAGCTTTCGCGGACCAGAGCCTTGGCCTTTGCCGGCGCGGGCGAATAGCCCAGGCTGGACATCCGGGCGTCGCCGTTGGCGTAGCCCCACTCGAAGAAGTCCAGCACCCGCTTGCGGCGATCCGCCGGGGTGTCGTCGCGCACCAGGCCATAGCTGACCAGCACCAGCGGCCAGCTCTTCGCGCCGGGCTGATCCAGGGTCGGAACACCAAAGCCCTTGGACGCCGACCAGTCGGCCTGGGCCGCGACGGCGGCGAAGGCTTCAGGCGACGGGGCCACGAAGGCGCCGTCGTGGTTCTTCAGCGTCACCAGATCCAGCTTGTGCTCCAGCGCATAGGCGTATTCGACATAGCTGATCGTGCCCATGGTGCCGGACATGATCTCGCTGATCCCGGCATTGCCCTTGCCGCCCAGGCCGATGGGCCAGGCGACCGTCTCGCCGGCGCCCGGTCCGGCCTTCCAGGCCGGGCTGACCGCCGAAAGATAGCTGGTGAGCAGCAGGGTCATGCTGGCCGGATCGGTGCGGCGCGCGACGGTGATGGGCCAGTCGGGCAGGTCGACGCCGGGATTGACGGCCTTCAGCCTGGCGTCATTCCACTGGGTGATCTTGCCCAGAAAGATGTCGGCCAGCAGCGCGCTGTCCAGGCGCAGCTTGCCGCTCTCGAGCCCGGGAACATTGGTCACCAGAACCGTGCCGCTGATCAGGAAGGGAAACTGGCTCAGACCCTTGGCGGCGAGGTCGGCGTCCGACAGCGGCATGGCGGTGACGCCGAAGTCGGCGGCCTTGGCGTCGATCTGGCTGATGCCATAGGCCGAGTTCTGCCCCTGATAGGTCATCGTCTCGCCGGTGGCGGCCTGGTAGTCGGGCATCCAGGCCTTGAACAACGGCGACTGGATGGAGCCGCCGGCGCCGCTGATCGCGGTCGGGGCTGGTGACTGCGCGCCCGCCGTGCCCGTCAAACCGATACACAGGGCCAGCGCGATCGGCGCGATAGATAATTTCAAGAGTCTTCCTCCAAGGACTGTACAACATTAGAGATAAGCCATTCGGCCAAACTCAAAATGAGTACCTGTTGTTTGCTACCTCCTTTTGAAACCAAGACTTGCATTCATGAAATGCGACACGGGGACGCACGAATTTATCGCACCATTACTGTGGTGCGGTGAATTTTCATTAATGACAGTTAAAGAAAGCTATAGGGGTCGATGTCGATCACGACCCGCACCGAGTTCGGGACCCTGGCCCGCGCCCGCCAG
This sequence comes from Alsobacter soli, assembly GCA_943371355.1. Lineage (GTDB taxonomy): Bacteria > Pseudomonadota > Alphaproteobacteria > Caulobacterales > Caulobacteraceae > Caulobacter. Next base: position 24,422 of record CALRUN020000010.1, on the reverse strand, counting down.
GCCGACATGAAGCCCTGCAGGTCGACCGTGCGATCGGCCCGCACCAGGAACCGCTTGCGCCGCCGCCCGCGCACCAGGGCCAGCGGCGCGTCGGCGGGGCCGAACACCTCCACGCCCTCGGCGTTGGGGATCACCGCCGCCAGGGCCTCGACATAGGCGTCCAGGGCCGCGCTGTCGGGGCCCGAGGCGATCACCGCGGCCAGCCGTCCGAACGGCGGCAGCCCCGCCTCTTCCCGCATGCGCAGCTCGGCCTCGACAAAGGCGTCGCGGTCCTGGGCTTTCAGGGCCAGCAGCACGGCATGGTCGGGGGTGTAGGTCTGCAGCATGGCCCGGCCCGGCTTTTCATGCCGCCCCGCCCGGCCGGCCGCCTGGGCCAGCAGCTGGAAGGTCCGCTCGCCGGCCCGCAGGTCGCCGCCGCGCAGGGACAGGTCGGCGTCGACCACGCCCACCAGGGTGAGGTTGGGGAAATTGTGGCCCTTGGCGGCGGCCTGGGTGGCCACCAGGATGTCGATCTCGCCGGCCGCCATGCTGTCGACCAGGGCCCGCGCCCCGGCGGCGTCCATCACGGTGTCGGACGAGAACACCGCGATCCGCGCGGTGGGGAACAGGAACCGCGCCTCTTCCTCCACGCGCTCGACCCCGGGGCCGATCGACACCAGGCTGTCCTTGGCCCCGCAGGCCGGACAGGCCTCGGGCTTCTTCATCGAGAAACCGGTCAGGTGACAGACCAGGCGGCCGGTATAGCGGTGCTCGACCAGCCAGCTGTCGGTGTCGGGCGACTTCATCTTCTCGCCGCACGACTTGCACAGCACCAGCGGCGCATAGCCCCGGCGGTTGAGGAACAGCATCGACTGCTCGCCCCGCGCCAGGGTCACGGTCATGGCCTTGATCAGCGGCGGCGACAGCCAGCGCCCGGGCTCGGGCGGGGTCTCGCGCATGTCGATCAGGCTGATGTCAGGCAGCTGCGCCGCCCCGTGGCGGGCGCTCAGCCGCAGCCAGCGATAGCGGCCGCTCTGGGCGTTGAACAGGCTCTCCAGAGACGGCGTGGCCGAGGCCAGCACCACCAGCGCCCCCTCGATCTTGGCGCGGGCCACGGCCAGGTCGCGGGCCTGATAGATGAAGCCCTCTTCCTGCTTGAACGAGCTGTCGTGCTCTTCGTCGACCACGATCAGCCGCAGCTTGCGGAACGGCAGGAACAGGGCCGAGCGGGCCCCGACCACGATCCGCGCCTGACCGTTGGCGACGCCTTCCCAGACGCGCCGGCGCTTGGGCGGGGCGACGCCGGAATGCCACTCGGCCGCGGCCGCGCCGAACCGCGCCTCGAAGCGGCTCATCACCGCCTGGGTCAGGGCGATCTCGGGCAGCAGGATCAGCACCTGGGTGTCGGGATCCTCGGCCAGGGCGGCGGCGACCGCCTCCAGATAGACCTCGGTCTTGCCCGAGCCGGTGACGCCGTCCAGCAGCGCCGCCTGGAAGCCGCCCTGCCCCAGCATCTCGCCCAGCACATCGGCGCAGGCCTGCTGGCTGGCGTTCAGCGTCTGCGGCGGCAGGGTCAGGTCGGGGGCGGGGAAGCTCTTGTCGGCCTCAACGAAGTGAAGGGCCAGCGCGCCTTCATCGACCAGGCCCTTCACGACACTGGCCGAAACCCCCGCCAGATTGGCCAGCGCCGCGCCCGACATCGGTCCGCCTTCAGCCGCCGCCAGCACCTTCAGGCGCGCCGGCGTCATGCGGACGGGCTGCGAGCCGGTCAGCACCAGCACCTTGTCCGGCTTGGGCGGCGGATGGCGCAGGCCGCGCAGGGCCATGGCCAGCGGCCATCCCGGGACATCGACCGAATAGCGCGCCGCCCAGTCGATGAAGGTCAGCACGCCGGGCGGCAGCGACGGGTCGTCCAGCTTTTCCAGAACCGGTTTCAGCGGCCGGTTGCCGCCGGTACCGTCGCGCAGGGCGGTGACCACGCCGCGAATCACGCGGGGCCCAAGGGGCACGGTCACATGATCGCCCACCGCCAGGCCCAGCCCCTCGGGCTCGGCATAGTCGAAGGCCTCCGGCAGCGGCATGGGCAGAAGGACGGAAGCGATGCGCGGCATGGGAAAGAGCTTCTGCCGCGAAAGTCTCTCCGGGTCGAGATCAAGCATCATCGCGCGCCGCAAGCCGGCGTTAACCGATATGGGGTTTGATGGTTCGCCTCTGAGTGGATTTGCCGTGGGGCGGAGAAGACCGACGATGAGCGACGCGACCCAAGCCTTGATGAAGCCCGTCGATCCCGAGGTCGTCCGCGCCTTCCTGCGCGATGAGCCCGACTTCCTGCGCGACGATTCCAGCCTGCTGGGCGAGCTGGGCCTGCGGGTCGACGGCGGCAATGTCATCGACTTTGGCCCCGCCGCCCTGGCCCGCGCCTCGGCCGCCCATCGCCGCGAGGCCGTGGTCCGGCAGGAGATCGAAGCCACCGCCCGCGCCAATTTCTCGGCCCAGGCCCAGACCCACGCCGCGGTCATCGACCTGCTGGACGCCCGCAACCATTCCGACCTGGCGCGCCGCGTCGACGAGATGGCCAATCTGCGCTTTTCCCTGACCACGGGCGTCATCGCCCTGGAAGGTCCGGGCCGGGTTCCGGCCGGCTGGCACGCCCTGATCGAGGGCCAGATCGACATGCTGATGGGCGACCACGCCGTGGCGCGCATGGGCTTCTATGCGCCCGCGCTGGGCCTGTTCGGCGACAAGCTGGATCACATCCGCAGCATGGCCATGGTCCGCATGGCCCTGTGGGAACCGTCGCGCCAGGGCATACTGGCGTTCGGCTCGTCCGACCCCGAGGCCTTCACCCCCGACATGGGCTCCGAGCTGGTGGCCTTCCTGGCCCGGGTGGTTGAACGCACCGCCGAGCGCTGGCCCGTTCTGTGAGCTCACGCGTGACGAGCGGCCGCCAGGCCCTCGTCGCCTGGCACGACCATCTGGAATACGAGCGCCGCGCCTCGCCGCGCACCGTGCGGGCCTATGGCGACAACGTCCTGGCCTATCTGAATTTCCTGGAACGCCATCGCGGCGAGACGGTGACCCTGGCCGCCCTGGGCGCGATCACGGCGGCCGAGCTGCGCGCCTATCTGGCCTTTCGCCGCACGGGTGAGGACGCCCTGGCGCCGCGTTCGCTGTCCCAGAGCCTGTCCTCGATCCGCGCCTTCCACCGGTTCCTCGACCAGCGGCTGGACACGCCCAATCCCAACATCGCCCTGGTGCGCGGCCCACGCCTGAAGGTCGGCCTGCCGCGCCCGGTCACCGAGGACCAGGCCCATGGCCTGATCAACGAGATCGGCGCCGATCCGGACCGGGATGACTGGGAAGTGGCACGCGACGAGGCCGTGCTGACCCTGCTGTGGGGCTGCGGCCTGCGCATCTCCGAGGGCCTGTCGCTGCTGCGGCGCGACGCCCCCCTGGGCGAGACCCTGCGCATCACCGGCAAGGGCGGCAAGACCCGGATCGTCCCCGTGCTGGACGCCGTGCGCGAAGCCATCGACACCTATGTCGCCGCCCTGCCCTTCGTGCTGTCGCCTGACGAGCCGCTGTTTCGCGCCCGGCGCGGCGGGCCGCTGTCGCCGCGCCATGTCCAGGCTTCCGTACAACTGCTGAGAGGCCGGCTGGGCCTGTCCGACCGGGTGACGCCCCACGCCCTGCGCCACGCCTTCGCCACCCACCTTTTGGGGGCCGGGGCCGACCTGCGCTCGATTCAGGACCTTCTGGGCCACGCCTCGCTGTCGACCACCCAGCGCTACACCGAAGTCGACGCCGCGGGCCTGATGGCCGCCTATGCCAGGGCCCATCCTCATTATGAGTAGGGATATGGGACATCTTGTCGCGATTACCCCAGTCAATTCCGGGAATTAACCGCGTTTTTACTGCCCGCGCGCCTTCTGGAACCAAGAACCGACGTCTGTCTTCCGACCGACGGGCGTTGCGGACATGGGGCCAGCGATGAAATTCGACGATCTGAAGATTTCGACCAAGGTGGCCTTGCCGGCCGTGATCCTGACCGTGGTGGCCGTGGCCATCGTCGGCATGGGCGCCTGGCAGGCCAAAAATGCCGAGGCGGCCACCAAGGTTCTGGTCGAACAGCGCGCGCCAGCCGAGCTGGAAGCCTCGCGCTTCAACCGGCGGATCATGACCATCGGCTATGCGGCCTATCGCACGGTGTCGAACGCCGGAAGCTCGCCCGAAGCCGCCGAGGCCAGCGCCGAGCTGGATACGGCCTACAAGGAAGCCAAGGCCCGTCTGGTCGCCGTCAAGAAGGCCGACCCCGGCGCCGCAAAGACCCTGGCCGATTTCGGTACGCGTCTGGAAAAGATCTATTCCAGCGCCCGCCAGGGCGCCGACCTGGCCCTGATGGACGCCGACGAAGCGGCGATCATGGTCATGGCCGTGATCGATCCCGACATCGCCGCGCTCAACAAGGACGTCAGCGACTTCACCAATAAACATTCCGACGCCACCAAGGAGATGGTCGCCAAGGCCGAAAAAGAAGCCACCACCGGCACCATCATCAGTGTGCTGTTCGGCGTGATCTCGGCCGGCCTCGCCCTGCTGTTCGCCATCTGGATCGGCCGCTCGAAGATTTCCGCGCCGCTGAACAACCTGTCCAAGACCATGGAAACCCTGGCCCTGGGTTCGGTTGACGTCGACGTGGTCGGCGCCCAGCGCAAGGACGAGGTCGGCGCCATGGCCCGCTCGGTCCAGGTGTTCAAGGACAACGCCCTGGCCCTGCGCACCGCCGAAGCCGCCCAGCTGCGCGCCACCGCCGAGACCGAAGCCGAACGCCGCCGCAACCAGGAAGCCGCCGACGCCGCCGCCCGCGAGCAGGCCTTCGTGATGGAAAACCTCGCCACGGGCCTGAACAAGCTGGCCGAAGGCGACCTGACCTACCGCGTCGATCAAGAGTTCCCGGAAGCCTACAAGCGCCTGCAGTCCGACTTCAACGAGTCGATCTCGCAGATGGAAGAGGCGATGCGCACCATCGTCCACGCCGCCAGCAGCATCGGCGCCGGCGCTGACGAGATCGCCTCGGCCTCCGACGACCTGTCGCGCCGCAGCGAGCAGCAGGCCGCCAGCCTGGAAGAGACCGCCGCCGCCCTCGACGAGATCACCGCCACGGTGAAGCGCTCGTCGGCCGGCGCCGTCGAAGCCTCGCGGGTTGTCGGCTCCACCCGTAGCGACGCCGAACGCTCCAGCGTCGTCGTGCGCGGCGCCGTCGACGCCATGAACCAGATCGAGAAGTCCTCGCAGTCGATCAGCCAGATCATCGGCGTCATCGACGAGATCGCCTTCCAGACCAACCTGCTGGCCCTGAACGCCGGCGTCGAAGCGGCTCGCGCCGGTGAAGCCGGCCGCGGCTTCGCGGTCGTCGCCCAGGAAGTGCGGGCGCTCGCCCAACGCTCCGCCGACGCCGCCAAGGAAATCAAGACCCTGATCTCGACCTCGACCCAGCAAGTGGGTCAGGGCGTGGCCATGGTTGGCCAGACGGGCGACGCCCTGCAGGCCATCGTCGCCAAGGTCAGCGAGATCGACGCCCTGGTCAGCGAAATCGCCGCCGGCGGCGCCGAGCAGGCCACCGGCCTCAACGAGGTCAACGCCGCCGTCAACCAGATGGACCAGACCGTTCAGCAGAACGCCGCCATGGTCGAGCAATCGACCGCCGCCAGCCACTCGCTGAAGGGCGAGGCCGGCAACCTGATGCAGATGATCTCGCGCTTCCAGGTCGGCGGATCCAGCGCTTCGACGGCGCGCGCCCCGGCCGCCCGTCGCCCGGCCCCGCCGGTCACGCGTCCCACCCTGCAGCCGGCCTCGTCGGCCAGCCGTCCGGGCGCCAATCCGGTCCGCGCCGCCCAGGCCAAGCTCGCCGCCTTCGCCGGTTCGGCCAAGCCGGCCGCCGAGGAGTGGGAAGAGTTTTAGTAGCGTAGCGTAAGGCGCCCCAGACCCCCTCTTGGGGCGTTCCTCCCCTGAAAAACTGAAGGCCCCACCGGGAAACCGGCGGGGCCTTTTTTCTGGCCCGAGGCAAGACCGGCGGACAGGCGCCCAGATTACCGCGATTTCATCCGCATCGCCGTCGCGACGGCTGGTCTCTCTACACGTGTAGCGCTACACATGTAGCGACGACAACGTCGTGGAGGCCGCCATGATCGAATCCCTGCCCCGCCGCGAACGCGAGGTCTTCGAGACCCTCTGCCGCCTGGAGACCAGCACGGCCGCCGGGGTGCGCGGGGCGCTGTCCGACCCGCTGAGCGACTCGGCTGTCCGCACCATGCTCTCGCGCCTGGAGGCCAAGGGCCTAGTCGAGCGGTCCAGCGGCCCCGGCGGTTTCGTGTTCAGCCCTGTCCAGCAGACCGAGGCCGTCGCCGCCAGCGCCCTGCGGCGCATGATCGACACCTTCTTCGCCGGCTCGGCCGCCAGCGCCGCCACCGCCCTTCTGGGCCTGGGCCAGCGATTGACCCCGGAGGAAGCCGCCGCCCTGGAGCAGGTGATCGACCGGGCCGTGGAGCCCCGCTCATGACCGCGGGCCTGCTGCTTTCGCTGCTGATCAAGTCCAGCCTTGTCGCCGGCGCCGGCCTGGCCTGCGCCCGCCTCCTGGCCCAGCGCCCCGTCGACCGGGTGGACATCCTGCGCGCCACGGTCTGCCTGCTGCTGGCCCTGCCGGTCATCATGAACGTCCTGCCGACGATGGACCTGGCGCTGTTGCCGCCGGCGTCGCCGGACATGCCCGCCCCGCTCCCGCCGGTCCTGACCGGCGAGGCGGCCGCGCCCCTGCTGTCGTGGCCGCCGTCCATCCCGATGATCGGCGGCCTGTGGCTGCTGGGCGTCGTCGCCGTGGCCGGCCGACTGCAGCTGGGACTGCTGACCCTTCACCGCTGGACGCGCCAGGGCCGTCCGGTGACCTGCCCCGCATGGTCGGCGCCGCTGGAACACCTGCCGCCGGTCGACCGGCCCCGCCTGGTGTCCAGCGAGCGCCTGACCAGTCCGCTAAGCTGGGGCGTGGCGCCCGGCTTCATCCTGATCGATCCGGGCAGCCTGGCCGAGCGCCACGCCGCCCCCGCCATCCTGGCCCATGAAATGGCCCATCTGCGGCGCCATGACTGGATCTTCCTGGTGCTCTCCCGCCTGGCCCTGGCCCTGTTCTGGTTCAATCCGCTGGTCTGGCGCCTGCACGCGGTGCTCGCCGACCGGTCGGAAGAGGCCGCCGACGCCGCCGCGCTGCAGACCGTCGACCGCACCCTCTACGCCCGGGCCCTGGTCCGACTGGCCGCCTATCCAACCCCTCACCTGAGCGCGCCCCGCGCCGCCACCGCCATGGCCGCCGACGCCCGGACGCTGAAGACAAGGATCGCCTGCATCATGACCGACACGCCCGTTCGCCGCCGCCCGCTCACCGTCGCCCTGACTATCGCCGCCCTGGCCGTGGTCGCCACGCCGCTGGCCGCTCTGGGCTTGAGCCGTCAGGACTGGATCGCGCCCGCTGCGCCTCCGGCTCCCCCGGTCTCGGCGGTCACTCACATCGCCCCGCCCCTGCCGCCCGCGCCGCCGGAGCCAATGGAGACCGTGCCTCCCGAGCCGCCGCCCGCGCCGCCGGCCCCGCCCGCGCCCCCGGCCGCGCCGGCGGAAGGCGTCGCCTACAGCTATTTCCGGGTCGCCACGCCCGCTGACCGTCGGGAGGCCGCGGAGGCTCGCCGTCAGGCGGCGGAGGCTCGCGCCGTGGCGGCAGAGGCGCGCATCCAGGCCGCGGAAGCCCGCGCCCAGGCCGACGGCGCCCGGCAGCAGGCCGACCAGGCCCGCCTGAGGGCCGAGGCCAGCCGCGCCCAGGCCGAGATCGCCCGTCTCGCGGCCGACGAAGCGCGGGTCGAGGCCGATCAGGCCCGGGTTGAAGGCGAAAAGGCCCGCATGATCGGCGAACGCGCCCGCCAGGAAGCAGCTCGGCACATGGTCCAGGCCCGCGTTCAGATGACCCAGGGCGCCGACCAGATGCGAAAGGGCGCCCGGGAGCTACGCGCCGAAGCGGTCCGTCTGCGCGATCCCGCCTATCGCGCCCGGCAGATCGCCGAGAACCGGGCGCGGGGCAATGTGGTCACCGACGCCGAGCTGTGCGCCGTGGCAGCCCGCATGCCCGCGCAGGCCGACGAGATGGAGCGAGAGGCCGAGAAACTGGCGCGCGAGGCCCGCAAGACAAGCTGAGCGCGCGGAGCACCCGACCCAAACCCTTCAAGCCCTGCCGGGCAACCGGCGGGGCCTTTTCCTTGGGAGGCCTATCGGGCGGGGCGGAGCTGGCGGATCGGGGTCGGCACGGGACAGCCGCCGATCGAGCGCATCACCGCATATTGCAGGCCGCCTGGGCGCTCCTGGCCCAGAGGGCGGGCGTCGCCGTCATCCGGCTGGCCGGCGGGTATGGACTTCATGGCGTCGCAGGTCCGTCGCGCGGGCCGCATGATCCGGCCATGGACGATGCCGGGCCGCTTCAGCATCTCGGGCGGCACGGGCGGTTCGGGCGGGGCGTGGACAGCGGCGGCCAACACGAGGGCGGACAAGAACATGGCGGGGCTCCGATACCGAAACCCCGCCACTCTACGTCCGATTGATCGAACGTCGTTATTAAATTTCAGACAGGCCGATCAGGCCTGCATGGTCCAGCCTTCGACGCCCATGGCCGCCTGGCGCAGGGCCTCCGACCGCGTGGGGTGAGGGTGGCAGGTGCGGGCCACGTCTTCCGACGCGCCGCCGAACTCCATGGCCACGCAGTATTCGCCGATCATGTCGCCGACATTGGGGCCCACCATGTGGACGCCCAGGATGCGGTCGGTCGCGGCGTCGGCCAGAACCTTCACCTGGCCTTCGCCTTCGTGATTGATCTTGGCGCGGCTGTTGGCGGTGAAGGGGAACTTGCCGACCTTGTAGGCGACGCCCGCGGCCTTCAGCTCTTCCTCGGTCTTGCCCACCGTGGCCACTTCCGGCTTGGTGTAGATGACGCCCGGGATCAGGTCATAGTTCACGTGGCCGGCCTTGCCCGCGATCAGCTCCATGCAGGCCACGCCCTCGTCCTCGGCCTTGTGGGCCAGCATCGGACCCGAGGTCACGTCGCCGATCACCCACACGCCCGGAGCCGTGGTCTTGAAGTGGTCATTGGCGATCATGCCGCGCTTGTCGGGAACCACGCCGACCGTGTCGAGGCCAAGGCCTTCCGTGTACGGACGACGACCGATGGCGACCAGCACATAGTCGGCCGACAGGGTCTGGGCCGCGCCGCCGGCGACCGGCTCGACGGTCAGCTCGACGCCCTTGGCCGAGGCCTTGGCGCCGGTGACCTTGGCGCCCAGCTGGAACTTGAAGCCCTGCTTGGTCAGGCTGCGCTGGAACACCTTGGCGGTGTCGTCGTCCAGGCCCGGGCAGATGCGGTCCAGATATTCGACCACGGTCACCTCGGCGCCCAGGCGACGCCAGACCGAGCCGAGCTCCAGGCCAATGACGCCGGCGCCGATGACGATCAGGCTCTTGGGCACTTCGGCCAGCGACAGGGCGCCGGTCGAGTCGACGATGCGCGTGTTGTCGACGGTGACGCCGGGCAGCGGGGTGGGCTCCGAGCCCGTGGCGATGACGATGTTCTTGGTCTCGAGGGTGGTTTCCGAACCGTCCTCGGCCTTCACGACCACCTTGCCCGGACCGGCGATGCGGCCCCAGCCCTTGATGTAGTCGACCTTGTTCTTCTTCATCAGGAACTCGACGCCCTTGGTCAGGGCTTCGACGCTCTCGGCCTTCTGGGCCATCATCTGGGGCAGGTTCAGCTTGGGCTTCACCTCGATGCCCAGCTTGGCGAACTCGCCGTTGGTCGCCGAGTCAAACATTTCCGACGCGTGCAGCAGGGCCTTGGAGGGCATGCAGCCGACGTTCAGGCAGGTGCCGCCCAGCTTGCCGCGACCTTCGATGATGGCGACCTTCAGGCCCAGCTGACCGGCGCGGATCGCGCCATTATAGCCGCCGGGACCGCCCCCGATGATGACGACGTCGTACTGAGCCATGGGTCTTCGCCTTCAGGACGCGCCGGAAGCGGCGCCGGACAGAATATGGGGCCTCGCCGGCCGCATTGTCAGACCTTTGGAGGCGGGAGTTCCTTAGAGCGCGAAAGGTTAAAACGAAACCCGCTTTCGGTGTTTTCGGCCCTGAAACAGCCGGAAATCCGTCCTTTGCGCGTCAGGCGCTTTCAGCCTGCGCGCCCTGCCCGGAACGCGCGGGCGATTGCCCGGCCCGGCGACGCGCCTTAGCGTCCCGTCCATGCTCCGCTCCCTCGTCCTCGCCCTGACCCTGCTCACCGCTGCCCCGGCCCTGGCCCAGACCGCGCCCGCCGAAGGCCGCCCGATCGTCATCGGCCAGTCCCTGCCCCTGGAGTCGAAGGTCCTCAAGGACACGCGGCGGATCAACGTCCACCTGCCGGCCGGCTATGCCAGCAGCCCCGGCAAGACCTATCCCGTGCTCTATCTGCTGGACGGCGGCGAACAGGAGGACTTCCCCCACATCGCGGGCCTGGCCCAGCTGGGCGAGCTGTCCTGGACCTGGCGCGAGATGATCGTCGTCGGGATCGAGGGCGTCGATCGCCGGCGCGACCTGACCCACCCCACCACGGTCGCCAAGGAACGCAGCGACTTCCCGACCAGCGGCGGCTCGGCGGCCTATCGCCAGTTCCTGGGCCAAGAGTTGAAGCCCTGGATCGCGGCCCGCTATCGCACCAGCGGCGAGACCGCCCTGATCGGCGAATCCCTGGCCGGCCTGTTCGTGGTCGAGACCTTCCTGAAACATCCCGCCCTGTTCGACGCCTATATCGCCGCCAGCCCCAGCCTGTGGTGGAACGACCAGAGCCTGGCCAAGGGCGCGGCCGCCGACCTGGCGCGCTGGCCGGCGGGCGAGCGGCGGCTTTACCTGACCCTCGCCGACGAGGGCTCAACCATGCAGGCGGGTGTCGACTGGGTGGTGGCGGCGCTGAAGGTCGCCCCGGCCGGACTGACCTGGCGCTACGATCCGATGCCCAGATTGCAGCACAGCACGATCTACCACCCGGCGGCGCTGGAAGCTTTCAAGACGGTGTGGCCGGGGCCGAGGCCGGACTGACCGCCCACGAAAAAGGGGCCGCTTTCGCGGCCCCTTTGACGTTCGACAGTGCGTCGAGATTACAGTTCCAGCAGCAGGCGCTGCGGGTCTTCCAGGGCTTCCTTGACCTTGACCAGGAAGGTCACGGCGCCCTGGCCGTCGACCACGCGGTGGTCGTAGCTGAGGGCCAGGTACATCATCGGGCGAATCTCGATCTTGCCGTTCACGACCATGGCGCGTTCCTTGATCGCGTGCATGCCGAGGATCCCCGACTGCGGCGCGTTCAGGATCGGGGTCGACATCAGCGAGCCATAGATGCCGCCGTTGGTGATCGTGAAGGTGCCGCCCTGCATGTCGTCGATCGACAGCTGGCCATCGCGGGCCTTCTTGCCCAGCGCGCCGATGGCCTTTTCGATGTCGGCCAGGTTCATGGCGTCTGCGTCACGGACGACCGGAACCACCAGGCCCTTGTCGGTGCCGACGGCGACGCCGATGTCATAGTGGTTCTTGTAGACGATGTCGGTCCCGTCGATCTCGGCATTGACGTCCGGCACGGCCTTCAGGGCGGCGACGACGGCCTTGGTGAAGAACGACATGAAGCCCAGCTTCACGCCGTGCTTCTTTTCGAAGATGTCCTTGTACTGACCGCGCAGAGCCATGACCGCCGTCATGTCGACCTCGTTGAAGGTCGTCAGCATGGCGGCGTTGTTCTGGGCTTCCTTCAGGCGACGGGCGATCGTCTGACGCAGGCGCGTCATTTTCACGCGCTCTTCGCGCTCATGGATCGGACGCGGAGCCGAAGGCGCGGCGGCCGGGGCCGGGGCGTTGGCGCGGGCTTCCAGGGCGGCCAGGGCGTCGCCCTTGGTCACCCGGCCATCCTTGCCGGAGCCGGCGACCTTGGACAGGTCCAGATTGTTCTCGGCGGCGATACGGGCCGGGGCCGGGCTGACCGGAGCGGCGGCGGCAACCGCCACGGGGGCCGGAGCAGCAGCGGCGACCGGAGCGGGCGCGGGAGCCGGGGCCGGCGCAGCGGCCTTCGGCGCGGCGGCGGCGGGCGCGGCCGAGGCGGTCGCGCCTTCGGTCACCACGCCCAGTACCGTACCCGGAACAACCGTTGCGCCTTCTTCGGCGCCGATGGCGCTCAGCACGCCGTCAGCGGGCGAGGCCACTTCCAGGCTGACCTTGTCGGTCTCGAGCTCGATGAGGATCTCGTCCTTCTTCACCGCCTCGCCGACCTTCTTGGTCCAGCGCGCGACCGTCGCTTCGGTGACAGATTCGCCGAGGGCGGGGGTCATGATGTCGGCCATGGGTGTTCCGATGTCTCTCGTTTTTGCCGGTCGGTGTGGAGGCGGCTCCGCCGCGCGGGCGGAGCCTATCAATAGTCGCTAGGCGAAGGTTTCGTCGAGGAAGGCTTGCAGTTCCCGCATGTGACGGCTCATCAGACCCGCCGCCGTGGACGCGCTGGCCGGACGGCCGATATAGCGCGCGCGCTTGGCCTTGATGTCCAGCTTGGCGAGCGTCAGTTCGATCCAGGGATCGACGAACGTCCAGCCGCCCATGTTCTTGGGCTCTTCCTGAACCCAGACCAGCTCGGCGTTCTTGAAGCGGCCCAGCACGCCCAACAGCGACTTCATCGGCCACGGATAGAACTGTTCCAGACGCAGCAGATAGACGTCATCGCGGCCGCTCTTGGCGCGCGCGTCCACCAGGTCGAAATAGACCTTGCCCGAGCAGATCACGACACGCTTGATCTCGGCGTCGGGCTTCAGGGTCACGCCGCCGACGTCGCAGCCGGCTTCGGCGCCGTCGATCATCACGCGGTGGAAGGACGAACCCTCGGCCAGGTCGGCGATGTTGGAGACGGCGCGCTTGTGGCGCAGCAGGCTCTTGGGCGTCATCACGATCAGCGGCTTGCGGAACTCGCGGTGCATCTGACGGCGCAGGGCGTGGAAGTAGTTGGCCGGGGTGGTGCAGTTGACCACCTGCATGTTGTCCTCGGCGCACGACTGCAGGAAGCGCTCGAGGCGGGCCGAGCTGTGCTCGGGGCCCTGGCCCTCATAGCCGTGCGGCAGCAGCATGACGAGGCCGCTCATTCGCAGCCACTTGCGCTCTCCCGAGCTGATGAACTGGTCGATGACCACCTGGGCGCCGTTCACGAAGTCGCCGAACTGGCCTTCCCACAGGGTCAGCGTGTTCGGATCGGCCAGCGAGAAGCCGTACTCGAAGCCCAGCACCGCCTCTTCCGAGAGGGCCGAGTCGATCACTTCGTAGTGGGCCTGGCTGGGGCCGATATTGTTCAGCGGCGTGTAGTGCTCTTCGGTCGTCTGGTCGATGACGTCCGAATGGCGCTGGGTGAAGGTGCCGCGAACCGAGTCCTGGCCCGACAGGCGAACCGGGAAGCCTTCGTCGAGCAGGGTGGCGAAGGCCAGATGCTCGGCGGTGCCCCAGTCGAGGCCCTCGCCCTTTTCGATGGCTTCGCGACGGTTCTCGATGACGCGCTTGACGGTCTTGTGGGCGTCGATCCGTTCCGGGATCGTCGTGATCTGGCGGCCGATTTCCAGCAGGCGGGTGCGCGGGAAAGCGGTGGACCCGCGACGCTCTTCATCGGCTGGGGTGGCCAGGCCAGCCCACTTGCCGTCCAGCCAGTCGGCCTTGTTGGCCTTGTAGCCTTTGCCGGCGTCGAATTCCTTGTCGAGGAAGGTCTCGAACTCGTTGATCCAGCTGTCGACGTCGCCCTTGCTGATCACGCCCTCGGCGATCAGGCGGTTGGAGTAGAGCTCCTGGGTCGACGGATGGCCCTTGATCTTGGCGTACATCAGGGGCGAGGTCATCGTCGGGTCGTCACCTTCGTTGTGACCGAACCGGCGGTAGCAGAACATGTCGACCACGACGTCCTTGCCGAACATCTGGCGATATTCAGTGGCGACCTTGGCCGCATAGACCACGGCTTCGGGGTCGTCGCCGTTGACGTGGAAGATCGGGGCCTCGACCATCAGCGCCACATCCGACGGATAGGGCGAGCTGCGCGAATAGCGCGGGCTGGTGGTGAAGCCGATCTGGTTGTTGACGATGAAGTGGATGGTGCCGCCCGTGCGGTAGCCCTTCAGGCCCGACAGGGTGAAGCACTCGGCCACCACGCCCTGGCCCGCGAAGGCCGCGTCGCCGTGCAGCAGCAGCGGCAGCACGTGGCCGCGACCGGCGTCGGGCTGCTCGCGCAGGGTGAAGGCCTGCTTGGCGCGGGCCTTGCCGATCACGACGGGGTTGACGATTTCCAGGTGCGACGGGTTGGCCGTCAGCGACAGGTGGACCTTGTTGTCGTCGAACTCACGGTCCGACGAAGCGCCCATGTGATACTTGACGTCGCCCGAACCCTCGACGTCCGAAGGCAGGCTGGTGCCGCCCTGGAACTCGTGGAAGATCACGTGATAGGGCTTGCCCATCACGGCGGCCAGGACGTTCAGGCGGCCGCGGTGGGGCATGCCCAACACGATGTCCTTCACGCCCAGCGAACCGCCGCGCTTGATGATCTGCTCCAGCGCCGGGACCATGGCCTCGCCGCCGTCGATGCCGAACCGCTTGGTGCCGGGGAAGCGCTTGTGCAGGAAGCGCTCAAAACCCTCGGTCTCGATCAGCTTCTTGAGGATGGCGACCTTGCCCTCTTTCGAGAACACGATTTCCTTGTCGCGCCCCTCGATACGCTCCTGCAGCCAGGCCTTCTCGTGCGGGTCGGAGATGTGCATGTACTGCACGCCGACATTGCCGCCATAGGTGCGGCGCAGGATCGACAGGATCTCGCGGATCGTCGAGGTCTCCATGCCCAGCACGAAGTCCAGGAAGATCGGGCGATCATAGTCGGCTTCCGAGAAGCCGTAGGTGGCGGGATCCAGCTCGGGGGCCGGCGGCTTGGGCTCCAGGCCCAGCGGGTCGAGATTGGCGGCCAGGTGACCGCGCATCCGGTAGGCCCGGATCATCATGATGGCGCGCAGGCTGTCCAGGGTGGCGGCGCGGACGGCTTCGGCGGACGTGCCGGGGGCCTTGGCCTCGATGGCCTTGGTCATCTTGGCTTCGACGGCGGGCGCCACGGTGGGCCATTGGCCGTCGAGAGCCGAAAGCCAGTCGGGGCGCGCGGTCGGAACGGCGCGCGGGGTCCAGGCCGGGTCCTTGGCGGCCCGCTGAACCTGGTCGGCCTGCTCCTTCAGAGTGGAGAAGAAGGCGTTCCACGAGGGCTCGACCGACGCCGGGTCAGTCGCCCACTGGGCATAGAGGTCTTCCACGAACGCCGCATTGGCGCCGTAGAGGAAGCTGGTCTCGGTCAAGACCTGATTGATGATGCCTGCGTCGTCCGCCATGGTTCTTCGCCTTAGATCCGTCGCTTTACGGGACCGGTAACCCAGGCCCGTAAATATAGTGTCTCAATCACCCGGGCGCCCGTCGATTAGGGGGCCCAGGTGATTTTTTCGGATCGTCGACTGGCGGTCGCAAAAAACCTGGGCCCCGCGAGGGCGGGGTTTCGGTATCGTATTAGCCCTTGAGGACCTCAAGCAGGGTTTCGCCCAGCTTGGCCGGCGACGGCGAGACGCGGATGCCCGCGGCTTCCATCGCGGCGATCTTGTCTTCCGCGCCGCCCTTGCCGCCCGAAATGATCGCGCCGGCGTGGCCCATGTGACGGCCGGGAGGAGCCGTACGACCGGCGATGAAGCCGACCATGGGCTTCTTGCGGCCGCGCTTGGCTTCGTCGGCCAGGAACTGGGCGGCTTCTTCTTCGGCCGAGCCGCCGATTTCGCCGATCATGACGATCGACTTGGTGGCTTCGTCAGCGAGGAAGAGCTCGAGGATGTCGATGAACTCGGTGCCCTTGACCGGGTCGCCGCCGATGCCGACCGCCGTCGTCTGGCCCAGGCCAGCATTGGTGGTCTGGAACACGGCTTCATAGGTCAGGGTGCCCGAACGCGACACGACGCCGACCGAACCGGCCGAGAAGATGCCGCCCGGCATGATGCCGATCTTGCACTGGTTGGGCGTCAGGACGCCCGGGCAGTTGGGGCCGATCAGGCGCGAGCGCGAGCCCTGCAGCGCCTTCTTCACCTTGACCATGTCCAGCACCGGAATGCCTTCGGTGATGCAGATGATCAGGCCGATTTCGGCGTCGATGGCTTCCAGGATCGAGTCGGCCGCGAAGGGAGGCGGCACGTAGATCACCGAGGCGTCGGCGCCCGTGGCTTCCTTGGCTTCGCCGACCGTGTCGAACACGGGCAGGCCGATGTGGGTCTGGCCGCCCTTGCCGGGGGTGACGCCGCCGACCATCTTGGTGCCGTAGGCGATGGCCTGTTCGGAGTGGAACGTGCCCTGGGCGCCGGTGATGCCCTGGCAGATGACCTTGGTTTCAGAACCGATGAGGATCGACATTTAGCGAGCACCCTTCACGGCCGCGACGATCTTTTCGGCGCCGTCAGACAGGTCGTTGGCGGCGATGACGTTCAGGCCGCTTTCCGAGATGATTTTCTTACCGAGTTCGACGTTGGTGCCTTCCAGGCGCACCACCAGCGGAACCTGCAGCCCGACTTCCTTCACGGCGGCGATGACGCCTTCCGCGATGATGTCGCAGCGCATGATGCCGCCGAAGATGTTGACCAGAATGCCCTTCACGGCCGGATCGGCGGTGATGATCTTGAAGGCCGCGGTGACCTTCTCCTTGTTGGCGCCGCCGCCGACATCGAGGAAGTTGGCCGGCTCGGCGCCGTACAGCTTGATGATGTCCATGGTGGCCATGGCCAGACCCGCGCCGTTGACCATGCAGCCGATTTCGCCGTCGAGGGCGATATAGGCCAGGTCATACTTGCTGGCTTCGATTTCCTTGGGGTCTTCTTCGCTCTCGTCGCGCAGGGCCTTGATGTCCGGGTGGCGATAGAGGGCGTTGCCGTCGAACGACAGCTTGGCGTCCAGGACCTTCAGGTGATCGTCGGCGGTGACGATCAGCGGGTTGATCTCCAGCATGGCCATGTCCTTGGCCAGGAACGCCGTATAGAGCTGCGTCAGCAGCACGGCGGCTTCCTTGGCCAGGCCGCCGGTCAGGCCCAGGGCCTTGGCCAGCGCGCGCTGGTGGGTCGGCCACACGCCGGTGGCGGGGTCGATCGAGAAGCTGTGGATCTTCTCGGGCGTGGCATGGGCCACGTCCTCGATGTCCATGCCGCCTTCGGTCGAGGCGACCACCGAAACCATCGAGGTCTCGCGGTCGACCAGCAGCGACAGGTAGAATTCCTTGGCGATCGCCGCGCCTTCTTCGATGTAGAGGCGGTTGACCTGCTTGCCCTTGGGGCCGGTCTGGTGCGTCACCAGGACGCGGCCGAGCATCTCGGCGGCGTTGGTCTTGACGTCCTCGGCGGTCTTGACGACGCGAACGCCGCCCTTGGCGTCGGGGCCCAGGCCCTCGAAGGTGCCCTTGCCACGGCCACCGGCGTGGATCTGGCTTTTCACCACGAAGACCGGCGTGCCCAGCTTCTGGGCGGCCTCGAAGGCTTCTTCGGGGGTGAACACGGCGAAGCCGCGCGGAACAGGAGCGCCGAACTCTGCGAGTACGGCTTTGGCTTGGTGTTCGTGAATGTTCATGAGGGCCCGGTCTCGGCGACGGCTTTTCTGAAATGTGCGCGGTTTATAGGAGCGTGATTTCGCAGGCGCAACCGCGCTTGGCCGATAAGGTGAAGGCTTGCGTCGTTCTTTGTCCGAAAGGACAGCGGCGCCGCCCCGAGTGGCGCCCCCGGCACGGAAGCCCCTGACCTTGCGGCATTGTTACCGGTCACACGCCTGCAGCGAGCCTCAATCCCGCTGAGCGGCTAGACCGGGTTGTCCATGAACAGGATCAGGATCACGGCCATGACGGCTGCGGCGTCACGATCCGCGGCGCCCTTGGACGGCAGATAGGCGATCTTGCCCAGGCCGCTCAGATCGACGGCGGCGACGTCCTGGTCGCCGTTGCGGATCACGTAGCCCACGGCGCCGGCGGTCAGTCCGAAGGGCATGGCGCCGACCTGCTTGGACTCGGCCCGCAGGGTCACCGCGCCAAGCCGCAATTCAGCGGCGCGCTGCGGCGTCTGCAGACGGGCCATCAGACCGCCCTTGGACTGCACCAGGGTGAACGTCGCCTCGGGGCCCGCGCCCTCGAACGTGCAGACATAGGCCAGCTTGTCGCGATCGAACGTGATCCAGCCCAGGGCCGTGCGGCTTTCGCCACCCTTGCACTTGATGGTGACGGCGCCCAGGCTGGGCGAGTTCAGGCTGATCTCGGCCTTGGACTTGGCGCTGCCATACAGCCCCAGGGCCGAGGTGGTGCTGGCCGACTGGCGGGTGATGCCGCTGTACTCGCCCATGGCATAGCCGGGTTGCAGAAAGCTCTTGCCCTTCTTGAACTCGAACTTGAGCTTTTCCGTGCGCTCGGTCAGCGGGCTGGCGGCCTGGGCCGGAACCGAGACCGCGAGCAGTGCGACGGCGAGCATGGCGCCGGAAAGAATCTTGAACCCTGACATATCGTCCCCCGATGTCCCCCACCCGCCGCACCTATAGTGCAGGCCGCGTGGCAGAGCCAAGGTCAAGCTTCGGGCGAGGCTCCTAGTCCACCCAGTCGCGCTTCAGCCTGCGCGAGGCGAAGATCAGCAGAACGGCGCTGACCACATAGAAGCCCAGACCGAAATAGAGCGCGTGGCGCATGGACTCGGCGCCGTAGCGCGGGGCCAGCAGGTCGGAGACGTAGCCGAAGAACCACAGGCCCACGGCCAGGCCCAGCAGGTTGTTGATCAGCAGGAACAGGGCCGAGGTCGTGGTCCGCATCGAGGCCGGGGCCAGATGTTGCACCGCTGCGACAATCGGTCCCAGCCAGGCCAGGTTCAGACCGGTCGGAATCAGGAACAGCAGGAAGGCCCAGACCATTGAATTGACGTTCATGGCCAGCAGGAAGCACGGCAGGGCCACCAGGAAGCAGATGGCCGGGGCCAGGGCGTAGGCGGCCTTGTTCTTCGAGCCAAACTTGTCGGCCAGCACGCCGCCCAGCCAGATGCCGGCCACGCCGCCGATCAGCGACAGGGCGCTGTAGAACAGCGCCCGCTCGGGCAGGGTCAGGCCAAAGCTGCGCTGGAAGAAGGTCGGCAGCCAGAAGGCCACGCCATAGCCGCAGATCGACGAACAGGCCGCGCCGAACGACAGCAGCCAGAAGCTGGGCTTGGGCAGGATGGTGGCCAGCACCTTGCCGAAGGCCGGGGCCTTGGGGGCGACCAGCGGCGCCGCCTCGCCGGGCTCGCGGTCCATGCCGCCGCGCGGCGGATCCTTGACCACCCACTTGAAGATCGGGGCCAGCAGCACGCCGGCCAGGCCCACGGCGATGAAGGCGAAGCGCCAGTCGACGTAAGCCGCGATCAGGCCGCCGAACAGCACGCCCAGGGCCGTGCCCAGCGGGATGCCGAACGAATAGACCGCCAGGGCCCGGGCCCGCTGATCCTTGGGGAAATAGTCCGAGATCAGCGAATAGGCCGGGGCCACGCCGCCCGCCTCGCCCACGCCGACGCCCATGCGCGACAGGAACAGGCTCCAGAAGCCGCCGGCGAAACCGCACGCCACCGTGAAACCGCTCCAGACGGTCAGGGCGGCGGTCATGATCCAGGTGCGGCTGACCCGGTCGGCCAGCCAGGCCAGCGGCACGCCCAGGGTGGTGTAGAGCGCCGCGAACGCGACCCCGCCCATCAGGCCGATCTGGGTGTCGGTCAGGTGCAGGTCAGCCTTGATCGACCCGGCCAGGATGCCGAGGATCTGCCGGTCCAGGAAATTGAAGGTGTAGGCGAGGATCAGCATCGCCAGCACCACATAGCGGTAACGCGACCCGGTCGCCGATGGCTCAATCTGGCTATCGCTCATGGTCGCTCCGCTGGAATTCTTACGCTGCAGACAAAGAAATGGCGGCGGCCCGTTGCAGCGGGCCGCCGCCAGTTTTTACCTAGATCAGAATGCGATTTCGAGGCTCGCCGAGACCGTGCGCGGCGGGCCGTAGAAACCGATGACCGAGTTATTATAGGTGGCGACGCCGAAATTATAGCCGCCAGTGCGATAGGTTTCGTCGGTCAGGTTCTTGCCGGTGACGGCCAGCTTGTAGCCGCCGCCCGGAGCCGTCCAGATCGCCGTCAGGTCCACCAGGGTGAAGGCCTTCTGGTCGAGCAGCGGCAGGGGCTGTTCGAACTGCTGGTAGGCGTCGCGATAGCTGACCATCGGGGTGACGGCCAGCAGGCCGCCGGCCACGTCGGCCGTCCAGGTCAGGCTGACATTGCCCGTCCATTCCGGCGTGTTCTGGAAGCCGTACAGGTCGGCCACGTTGACCACCTGGCCGCCGGCCGGGATCACCGTCGTCGGGTTCAGCGGGTTGGGCGCGCCGGCCGGCACGAAGCGGTTGAAGGTGTCGTACTTGGCGTGGATGTAGCCCAGAGCCACATTGGCCGACAGGTTGGCGGTCAGCTTGGCCTTGGCTTCGAACTCGACGCCGTACAGCGTGGACGAACCGGCGTTGTCGATCGAGCTGGCGATGCCGCTGGGCACCACCACCTGGGTCGAGACCTGCTGGTCCTCGTACTTGGACAGGAAGATCGCCGAGGCGAACGACACGCGGCGATCCAGGGCATAGCCCTTCAGGCCGGCTTCATAGGCGTCGACCACTTCGGGCTTGTAGCCGTTGACGGTCTGCGGGGTGATCAGGGCGTCGCCGCGCATGTCCCAGCCGCCGGACTTGAAGCCCTTGGAGTAGGACACATAGGTGCTCAGATCGTCGCTCAGCTCATACGAGGCGCTGATGCGCGGCGTGAACTGCGAGAAGGTGGTCTGGGCGCTGTAGTTGGTGCGGGTCTGCAGGACCGGACGCGGCGTGCCGCCCTGATAGGGGCTGCGCGTGGCGCCCAGATAGAACAGGCGGAAGGTGTTGCTGCGCTTGTGATCGCGCGTGGCGCGGGCGCCCAGCGAGACCTTGAACTTGTCGGTCAGGTTGGCGCTGAAGTCGAAGAAGGCCGCGAAGCTCTGGGTGCTGACCTTGCCGCCGTCGGCGATCGACAGACCCAGATTGCCGGCGATGGTGTCGAACTCGCCCGAGGCCTGGCTGTTCATGTAGTACAGGCCAAACACGCCCTGGACGTTGTCGTCCGAATAGACCGCCTGCAGCTCCTGCGAGAACGAGCGGTCGTCATAGGTGGCGGGCACATCCAGGGTCGGCAGCGGCGTGCCGTCGAAGTCGATGACCGTGTCGGTGTGACCCTTGCGGCTGGCGGTGATCGACTTGATGGTCACGAACTCGCTGGCGTTCCACTCACCGGTCAGCGAGACGCCTTCGGTCTCGACCGAGTTGGCGTCGCCGAAGCCGGCCTGGGTGTCATAAACGCTGCTCAGCTTCTTGTAGCCGCCGACCAGGGCCGGCAGTTCGCGGTGACCGTGGCGGGCGTTGGAATCGTCCTGCACGTGGTCATAGGCCAGGCGGAAGAACAGGTCCTCGTTGGGCGCGTATTCGGCGCTCAGTCGAACGGCCTGGACGTCCTTGTTGTAGTGCTCGGCGCCGGTGGTCAGGTTCGTGCCGTAGCCGTCGCGCTTGTAGATCGCATAGGCGCCGCCCACCGACAGGCCGCCGCCGACCGGCGTCTGGCCCGAGACCAGCAGGTCGGTCTGGTTGTAGCTGCCATACGTGCCCTTGATCTTGCCGTGAGCTTCGTCGCCCAGGCGCTTGGTCACGTACTTGATGGCGCCGCCGATGGTGTTGCGGCCGTACAGCGTGCCCTGCGGGCCGCGCAGCACTTCGATGCGCTCGACGTCGAACACGTCCAGCACCGCGCCCTGCGGGCGGTAGATATAGACGTCGTCGACATACAGGCCCACGCCGGGCTCATAGCCCCACAGCGGATCCTGCTGGCCGATGCCGCGGATGTAGGAAATCAGGGTCGAGTTCGAACCGCGGGCGGTCTGAACCGTGATGTTGGGGGTCGTCTGCTGCAGGACGGTGATGTCCGCGCCGCCCTGACGGGCCAGGGTCTCGCCGCTATAGGCCGAGACGGCGACCGGAACGTCCTTGAGGTTTTCCTCGCGGCGACGGGCGGTGACGACCACCGAGTCCACGGTCAGCCCTTGCCCGGCGCCGGCCGGAGCCTGTTCCTGAGCCGAAACGGCCGTCGCGACCGCGCCCCATGCCGCGCCAGCCAGCAGCGCAGCCTTCCACATCGAAGTCATTGGGTTTCCCCTCCCTTGTACGTTCCGCCCACCCGAACCGGGTCCTTGTGGCGGACACGTGCTCGGCACCCGCGAATTCATCGAACCGCGAATAGTGGCACTGTCACTCAGAGAAGAACCCGACGCCAGTCTTTTTTCACCATGTGATGAAATGGCGTGAGGGTGTGCCTTTCGGGTCCCTGCGCGGGGCCGGGGCCGGCGGTCAGGCCTTGGCGGCGCGGCCGATCACGCTCTCGAAACCCGCCGCGCAATAGGCGAACAGGCGGCGGCGCACGGCCTCCAGGTCGCTGGAATGGCACTCGCCGTCCGACAGGGAATCGATCCGGCCGGTCTCGGACAGGGCCAGCATCATCGAGCCGGTCAGGAACTGGTAGCACCAGAAGAGGTCGCGATATTCCGCGTCCGGCCGGGCGGCCTTCAGGGTCTCGACCAGCTTGTGGACCACCGGATCGAAGAACCGCGTCATGGTCTCGCCGCCCCAGACGGGGGTGTTGTTCACCTGGGCCACCAGCACGAAATAGTTCTTCCAGCCCTGCCCGCCCTCCTGCGAAATCCGCAGCAGCGGCTCGATGAAGGCCTCGATCACGCCCTCCACCGTCATGGCCCCGGCATGGGTCTTCACATAGAGGTCCATCGAGGCCAGGCGGGCCTGGTTGAGGATCTCGGCCCGGCGCAGGAACACCGCGTCGAACAGCTCGCGCTTGGCCCCGAAATAATAGTGGATCAGCGCCGTATCGACGCCCGCCTCGGCCGCCACCTGCCGGGTGGTCACGCCATAGAAGCCGTGCCGCGCGAACAGCCCTTCGGCCGCGTCGAGGATGGTTTCCTTCAGGTCCAGACCCTTGGCCTTGGACGGTCGACCCCGCCCGACAGCACGGGCGCGGGGCTTGGCTGCGGTCATTCGACTCTCTTGCCTGCCTTGATTGCGCTGTCCCCGGATGGCCCATTCGGGGGAGCGTGGCAAGGCGGAAGGCCCGGACGGGGCGCGGTCGAGCGCTGATGGGCGGCGGCAGCGGACGTGCTGAACGGCGGTTATGGGTGGTGAGCGGCCCTCGGAACCCCTCTCTCATAGAGAGAGGGAGGGGCCCGCCGTGAAGCGGTGGGAGGGTGAGAGGTTACAGCCTCTCAGAAAGTAGCTCTGCGAAGACGGCGGGTGGCCAGTTCTTATCCGGGGGTGGGCGAGAACTCGCTGGGGAATGGCGGAAGGGATCGGGACCTTCCGGAAAACCTCTCACCCTCCCACCGCCTCCGGCGGCGGGCCCCTCCCTCTCTCTATGAGAGAGGGTTTCAAAACGTCCGACTAGGCTCGAAAACAGATATTGTCGCCCTTCCGATAAGCGGACGCCCCGCGTCCCGCTCATCCTTAAACCTCTTGGAGGCTGCAGCGTGCTGATCTGGAAAGGTCAGTCAAGGACCGCCTCCGGCGGCCGCGTCGCGGCGACGCGGAGCGCCGTCCTTGAGCAACCTGGACAGACCGGCGATCGTCTCGCCGTGAGATTTAAGGATGGCTCCCTCTCGCAGGCGAGAAGGACTTCAAACCGCAATAACTCTTGTCATCCCGGCCGTAGCGGAGCGGAGCGCCGGGACCCAGGGGCAACCGCAGTGCGCCGGCCCCTGGGTCCCGGGTCGGCTACGCCGCCCGGGATGACAAGAGTTTGTGGAGCGAGAACGGGGATTGGCTGCCCTCTATCCCCGTGCCTCGCAGGATAGAACTTAACAAAATCAGAGCGTTAAGAATAAAATGATCGCGCCAATCAGACGCGCCAAAACCGCCCGCATAATCAATCTCACCTGACAGCACGGGAAGGGCGCACGTACGGCGACCGTTGCGGTTGTCAGGGGTGATCGAGCGGGCAGCTCAATTGATGGCGGGTGGAGTACATTGTGCTCTGGGCGCCAACCTCGTGGTCTCTGGCGGCGGTCGGCCCTGGAACACAGAAACGACGTGACCACGAGGGTCGAGAAGGCAGCAGGCATGGGCTGAAATCGCCCATGCGGTCTGGACGGGGTCGCTAACCCCTCCACCCGCCGGAGGCCGAACGTCGGGAGCGGGTTAAAACCCCGCGCCTCGAAGGCTT
>CALRUN020000009.1:0-118731 GCA_943371355.1 Alsobacter soli | reverse complement strand
CGTTCGGCCTCCGGCGGGTGGAGGGGTTAGCGACCCCGTCCAGACCGCATGGGCGATTTCAGCCCATGCCTGCTGCCTTCTCGACCCTCGTGGTCACGTCGTTTCTGTGTTCCAGGGCCGACCGCCGCCAGAGACCACGAGGTTGGCGGTTTTCACCCGCCATCGATTGAGCTGCCCGCTCGATCACCCCTGACAGCCGCAACGGTCGCCGTACGTGCGCCCTTCCCGTGCTGTCAGGTGAGATTGATTATGCGGGCGGTTTTGGCGCGTCTGATTGGCGCGATCATTTTATTTTTACGCTCTGATTTTGTTGAGCGCTATCGCGCAAGGCACGGGGATAGAGGGCAGCCAATCCCCATTCTCGCCCAGCAAACGCTTGTCATCCCGGGCGGCGAAGCCGACCCGGGACCCAGGGGCCGGCGCACTGCGGTTGCCCCTGGGTCCCGGCGCTCCGCGTCGCTGCGGCCGGGATGACAAGAGTTTGTGGTCGTCGAAGATACCTGCTCGCCCGCGAGAGGGAGCCATCCTTAAATCTCACGGCGAGACGATCGCCGGTCTATCCAGGTTGCTCAAGGACGGCGCTCCGCGCCGCTGCGGAGCGGCTGGCCGCAGGCCAGTCCTTGACCAACCTGGACAGACCGGCACGCTGCAGCCTCCAAGAGATTTAATGATGAGCAGGACGCGGGGCGTCCGCTTATCGGACCTGCGTCAATATCTGCTTTCGACCCTGGGCGGACCTTGGGAAGGTCGGCTTGCGGGCGGAACCGTTTCAAGCGACAGTCTGAGCGGCAAATGCAACGTTGAATTGCTGATGATCTTGGACGTCCTTTCTCACGTCGGTGTGGGACCACTGCGATTTGGAATGGACCGGGCGGAGGTCCGAGCCGCGATAGGCTCGAATGCCGAGGTTTTTCGGCGCACGCCTGACGCGCTTCCAAGCGACTATTTTGGCGAGTTTGCCATCTTCGCCTACTATTCAGGAGATGATGTACTCGAAGCAGTAGAGTTCGCACGCTCCGAAATTTTGCGGTTCGAATCCTTCGATTTTACAGGCGCTTCCGCTTTAAAAATCATGGCCTACCTCACGAAGCAGGACCCCAATATCGACCGTGAACCAGGTGGCTGCATCTCGCGCGACCTGGGTTTGAGCATCTGGACAGGGTCAGCTCCAGACCGTCCACCCGAGAGCGTTCTCGTTTTCGCTCCAGGATACTACGACTAGCTCAAACGACTGCATCCCACCCCAAACAGACCTTCAAAACGTCCGCTTCCCGCGCCGGCGTCCGACCTTCGCGAGTACCAGTGTATCTCTCATTTCAGGGCGGCGCCTTCCCGCCCGGTTCACGCGATGACAGTCGCCATCGCTTTCACCGTGGTGGAGACATAAGACTCATCACAACCTCAGGATAGAACAGCGTCGAGAGCGTACGTAAGGTCGAGGGGCTGATGTTCGAGCGTATGAAGTGGTCCGCTGATCGCGCGGAATTCCACGGGGTCAGCTTCCAGATCGAAAACGGGGCGGCCTCCACCTCCGGCCAGGACGATCACTTCAAGTTCTACAAGACCCGCGAGTTGGTCGATCAGTACCAGCTGCATTTCGCGCGCCGCGACCGTCGGCCGGTGACCAACGTCTTCGAGCTGGGCATCTATGACGGCGGCAGCACGGCCTTCTGGGTCGAGGCGCTGAAGCCCGCCAAGCACGTCGCGATCGACTTCCAGGCGCGCAGGGACAGTCCCTATTTCGACCAGTGGATCGCCTCGCGCAGCCTGGCTGATCGCGTGAGCACCTACTGGCGGACCAATCAGGCCGACCATACCGAACTTCGTCGCATCGTGCGGGCCGAGATGGACGGCCCGCTGGACCTGGTGATCGACGACGCCTCGCATCTCTACGCGCCGTCGAAAGCCAGCTTCGAGACGCTGTTCCCGCTGCTGCGTCCGGGCGGGACCTATATTCTGGAAGACTGGGCCTGGGACCACTGGCGCGGCTTTGCCGAGCCCGACCACCCGTGGGCGCATGAGCGACGCCTGACCGATCTGGTCGTCGAGATCATCGAAGCGGCGGGCACGGCCCGCGACCTGATCGCCCGGGTCGAGGTGTTCAACGGCTTCGTCGTCGTGGAACGCGGACAGCTCGTGCTGGCCGCCGCATCCCGGTTCCGGCTCGAAGACCATATCCGGCGCCGCCCGGCGCGGGACATCCGCGAGACGCCCTATCGGCCGCCGTCGTTGCTGAGGCGATGGGTCCGGCGGTGGCGGCGCGCGATCGGCCAGGGCGCCTGAAGCGCCCCGCCACTCAGAACTTCGTCTTGCAGCCCTGCTTGTAGTGCACGCCGCGCAGGAACCCGCGCCGCGCCAGGCCCGCGTCCAGCGCCGCGCTCAGGCGGCGTTCGGCCGGGGCGGCGCCGGTGATCTCGCGGACCAGGCCGCGGAACGGGATGATCGAGTTGATCACCGTCTTGCCGCCGGCCTCGGCCAGCTTGCCGGCGCGGCTTTCCTTGACCTCGTTGCCGACGATGTAGTCGGGACCCAGGGCCTCGTTGAGCTTGCGGACCTCGCCGGCCAGCTGCACGCAGGTCTTCAGACCCCGGAGCGTGTAGGGATCGGCCAGGGCCTTTTCGAGGATCGGCGGGACCTCGCGCTTCATCACCCCGACGTCGCGGCCGGGCTGGGAGCCGATCTCCATGGCCGACTTGCGGGCGCCGTCCCAGCGACCCGGCGCGGCGGGTTCTTCCTTGGCCTTGTCGTCGCCGCGTCCGACCTGCGCCTTGTCCTGCCCCTTGTCCTGGGCCTGGGCGACGCCGCCTAGCGTCAGCGCCGCGACCACCGCGAACATCCCGTATCGAAAGCCAGATCCACGCATATCAAATCCTCAAACGCCCGAGTGACGGGACGCGGGTTAGGAACGGCAAGCTTGGCAACAAGGTTCCGTCCTAGTTGGGCGGCGAGACCGCTTCCAGCTCGAACGCCGCGTCCAGCGCGTCGTCATTGGGGACTTCGCCGCCCAGGGCGGTGTCGAGAACATCCTGCAGCGAGCCCCAGACGAAGGCCAGCTGCTCCAGAACCGCCGGCACGCCGGAGGGCTCGAAGCCCGGATAGCAGTCCTCGATCAGCCACAGGCCGGTCAGGACGTCGAAGCCGAACCGGCAGCCGATCAGGCGAAACTGCGCGCGGGCGATGGTCTCGAACAGGGCGGTCAGGTCGCGGGCCTTGTCCAGGTCCTGGGGGTCCAGCACCTGGCAGCGCACCTGCAGCCAGCCATTCTCGGGGAACAGATAGAAGGCCCCGCCGTCCTCGGCGCCGGACACCTCCAGGCCGTTGTCGATCGCCTCGACCACATAGCCGTGCTCGCGGCAGGTCGCGGCGATCTCGTCGAGGTCGAGGGGGAGCGGTTCGCTGGCCATGGTCAGGACCGATAATCCCCGTTGATGGCCACATACTGCTTGGTCAGGTCACAGGTCCAGACCGTGGCCGAGCCCTTGCCGACGCCGACGTCGACGGTGACCTCGAACTCCGGCTTCTTGACGTAGGCGCTCATCGCGGCCTCGTCATATTCGGGCGAGACCAGGCCGTCGCGGGCGGCGTAGAGATCGCCGAACTTGATGCTGATCTTCTCGCGGGCCACCGGCTCGTCGGCCCGGCCGATGGCCATGGCGATGCGGCCCCAGTTGGCGTCCTCGCCGGCGAAGGCGGTCTTGACCAGGGGGCTCTCGGCGATGGTGCGGGCGATCTTGCGGGCGCTGGCCGGACTCTGGGCGCCATTGACGGTGACGCGGACGAACTTGGTGGCGCCCTCGCCGTCGCGGACCAGCTGCTGGGCCAGGTCCAGCATCAGCAGGTCCAGCTTCTCGCGGAAATCGGCCAGGCGGCGGTCGACGGCCCGCTGAATCTTCGGCGCGGTCGACTGGCCGGTGGCGAACAGCAGCAGGGTGTCGTTGGTCGAGCGGTCGCCGTCCACCGTCACGCTGTTGAAGGTGGTGCGGGTATAGAGGCTGACCAGGGTCTGCAGCGCCGCCGGGGCGATGGCGGCGTCGGTGGCGACGAAGGCCAGCATGGTCGCCATGTCGGGCGCGATCATGCCCGAGCCCTTGGCGATGCCGGCGATCTTGACCTCATGCCCGTCGATCAGGGCCGTGGCGTAGGCCCCCTTGGGGAAGGTGTCGGTGGTCATGATCGCCTGGGCGGCTTCGGACCAGGCGTCCTCGGTCAGGCGGGTCTCCACCTCGGCCAGGCGGGCGGTGATCTTGGCGTCGTCGAGGATCACGCCGATCACCCCAGTCGAGGCCATCATCACGTCGCGCTGGCGGCAGTCGAAGCGCTTGCCCACGGCGGTGGCCACCCGGCGCACGGCGTCGGCGCCGGGCTTGCCGGTAAAGCTGTTGGCGCAGCCGGCGTTGACCACAAGGGCCCGCACGTCGGCGCCGCCGCTGGCGGCCAGCTGGCGCTTGCACCAGTCGACCGGGGCCGAGCCGACGCCATGGCGCGTGAACACGCCCGCCGCGCTGGTGCCCTCGGCGAAGCGCATCAGCAGCAGGTCCTCGCGCTCGTGCTTGTAGAAGCCCGCGCGGCCCGTCGCGATCTCGACGCCCGCGATCGGCGGGATGGTCGGGAACGGCACCGCCAGGGGCGAGATCGCCAGGCCCGGCTTGCCGGGCGCGGCGGCCGCCTTGGCGGCCGGCTTGTCGGCGCGGCGCGTGGCGCGCTTCAGGGCCGAAGCCAGGGGGTCCAGGGCCCGCTCCAGGCTCTGGCCCACGCGCTCGACGGCGCCCGGCGTTCCGGCGTCGGCTTCGGCGGCGGTCTTGTCGGTCTTCTTGGGCATCGGGTCGTCTCGACTAATTCTTCTTCGCGGGCGCCGGAGCGGGCGGAGCCGCCGCCGGGGCGGAGGCCGGGGCCGAGCCCTGCAGCTCAGGCGGGGCCGAGGCCGGTTCCTGCGGCGCGCCGGGCACGTCCTGGGTCTTGGCGGCCAGCATGTCGACCTTGGCGCCGCCGCGCAGCTTTTCCAGCAGGTCGCGGACCTGATCATAGGTCAGGAAGCGCACGATCTGCGGACGCGCGGCCTCCAGCGTGATCGGCTCTTCCATGCGCTTGTCCTCGACGCGCAGGATCGCCCAGCCGCCCTCGGTGGCGAACGGCCCGACCACCTGGCCCTTCTGGGCGGTCTTGAGCGGGGCGGCATAGGCCTCGGGCATGACGTCGACGGTGAAGTAGCCCAGGTCGCCGCCGTTGAAGCGGGTGGCCTGGTCGGTGGAACGCTCCATGGCCAGGGCGTCGAACGAGGCGCCGGTGGCCAGCAGCTTCTTGATGCTGTCGGCCTCGGCCTGGGTGGCCACCAGAATCTGGCGGGCGCGGATCTCTTCCGAACGCTTGGACAGCTTCTGCTGCTCGGCATAGAGGCGGCGTATGGCGTCCTCGTTGACGGCCTTTTCGACCACGCTCTCGACCAGCATGTCGCCCAGGATGCGCTCACGGGCGGCGGCCAGGCGGCGCTGGGCGACGGGATCCTTGTCCAGCTTGCGCTTCAAGGCCTCGGCGGCCAGCAGCTTCTGGTCAACCACCTCGTCCAGGCGCTGGCGGAACACGTCGCTGGAGATGTCTAGCGGCTCGCCCTCGCTGATCAGGCCCTGGGCCACCGCTTCGCGCTTGACGTCAGACGCCCACACATTGTGTCCGTTGACGCGGGCCACGGCGGTGTCGCCCGGCTCCGGCGGCTTCTCGGCGCTCTTGTCCTGACCGCAGCTGGCCAGGACGACCGTGACGGCCAGCAGGGCCCAGACGCGGCTGTGGGGGAACTTGATCAAGGGACGGATCTCCGACGAACCTCAAGAGACGGCTCTAGCGTGGTTTCGGGCGCAGGGGAATGCAACTCCGGCGCTTCCCTGGGAGGGCTTTCCGGCATTTTTGGCGCAGGGGACAACGAAACGTGGAAAAGGCCGGAAACCTTCGCCTTTACCACGCTCTATAACGGGCGCTCGCGTTGACACTGGAGGGGTCGCTGCTTAAGTCTCCCGCGCGCTGCAAAGGCTGAAATAGTCGTGCTTGGTGGTAACCTCGCAGGAACCCCGACGCCCGCCGCGCCCAACACTTCACCGGAATTTCGACTTCATGCTCGGCTTCGCCAAAAAGCTCTTCGGCTCTTCCAACGACCGCAAGGTCAAGACGCTGACCGCCCGTGTGGCGAAGATCAACGCCTTTGAGCCGGAATACGCCGCGCTCTCCGACGAGGCCCTGAAGGCCAAGACCGACGAGTTCAAGGCCCGCCTGGAAAAGGGCGAAACCCTCGACAACATCCTGCACGAAGCCTTCGCCGCCGTTCGCGAGGCCTCCAAGCGCGTGCTGGGCATGCGCCACTTCGACACCCAGATGGTCGGCGGCATGGTGCTGCACTTCGGCGGCATTTCGGAAATGCGGACGGGTGAAGGCAAGACCCTGGTCGCCACCCTGCCCACCTATCTGAACGCCCTGGCCGGCAAGGGCGTGCACGTCATCACCGTCAACGACTACCTGGCCAAGCGCGACGCCGAGTGGATGGGCCAGATCTACAACTTCCTGGGCCTGTCGTATGGCGTCATCGTCAACGGCCTAAGCCAGGGTGAACGTCAGCGCGCCTATCGCAGCGACATCACCTACGGCACCAACAACGAATTCGGCTTCGACTATCTGCGCGACAACCTCGTCTACAGCGTCGAGGAAATGGTCCAGCGCGGCCACCACTTCGTCATCGTCGACGAAGTGGACTCGATCCTGATCGACGAAGCCCGCACGCCGCTGATCATCTCGGGCCCGACCGAAGACCGCAGCAGCCTGTACAAGACCATCGACGTCCTGGTGAAGGATCTCATCAAGGACAAGACCAACTACGATCACGACGAAAAGCAGAAGCAGGTCATCCTCACCGAGGACGGCCAGGAGCGCATCGAAGAGATCCTGATGTCGGGCGGCCACCTGGCCGAGGACACCGCCGGTCTGTACGACGCCGCCAACATCTCGCTGGTCCACCATGTGAACCAGGCCCTGCGGGCCAACGTGCTCTACACGCGCGACAAGGACTACATCGTCAAGGGCGACGAGGTTGTCCTGATCGACGAGTTCACCGGTCGCATGATGACCGGCCGCCGCCTCTCGGAAGGCCTGCACCAGGCCATCGAGGCCAAGGAAGGCGCCGACATCCAGCCCGAGAACCAGACCCTGGCCTCGGTGACCATCCAGAACTATTTCCGCCTCTACACCAAGCTGTCGGGCATGACCGGCACGGCGTCGACCGAGGCCCAGGAATTCGATGACATCTACAAGATGGGCGTCAGCGAAATCCCGACCAACCGTCCGGTGATGCGCATCGACGATGACGACGAGGTCTATCGCACCGAGCGCGAGAAGAACGAGTCGATCCTCAAGCAGATCGCCGACTGCCACATGCGCGGCCAGCCGATCCTGGTCGGCACGGTGTCGATCGAGAAGTCCGAAGAGCTGTCCAAGCTGCTGTCGACCTATGCGTGGGAAAACGACGGCAAGAAGCACAACGGCATTCCCCACCAGGTGCTGAACGCCCGCTTCCACGAACAGGAAGCCGGCATCGTCGCCGACGCCGGGGCCCCCGGCGCGGTGACCATCGCCACCAACATGGCTGGCCGCGGCACCGACATTCAGCTGGGCGGCAATCTCGACATGCGTCTGGCCAGCTGGCGCCAGCAGCAGAAGGGTCTGGGCATCACCCCGCTGCCCGCCGACGAACTGGCCATGCGCGCCGAGATCGAGGCCGACATCGCCGAGTCCAAGGCCAAGGCCCTGGCCGCCGGCGGCCTGTTCGTGCTGGGCACCGAGCGCCACGAAAGCCGCCGCATCGACAACCAGCTGCGCGGCCGCACCGGCCGTCAGGGCGACCCGGGCCGGTCCAAGTTCTTCCTGTCGTGCGAGGACGACCTGCTGCGCATCTTCGCCGGCGAGCGTCTGGACGCGATCATGCGCACCTTCGGCGTCCAGGAAGGCGAGGCGATCACCCACAAGTGGCTGAACAACGCCATCGCCACCGCCCAGAAGCGCGTCGAGCAGCGCAACTACGAGATCCGCAAGAACCTCCTGAAGTACGACGACGTCGTCAACGACCAGCGCAAGGCCGTGTTCGAGCAGCGCCAGGAGTTCATGGAGTCGAGCGACCTCTCCGACATCATCCACGAGATGCGCCATGACGTGGTCGACGACCTGGTCCTGCGCCACCTGCCGCCCAAGGCCTATGCCGAGCAGTGGGACATCGAGGGCCTGACCGAGCGGGTCAAATCGATCCTGGGCCTGGACCTGCCGCTGGCCGAGTGGGCCGCCGAGGAAGGCATCGCCGACGAGGAGATGCGCGAGCGTCTGACCAAGGCCGCCGACGATTACGCCGCTCAGCGCGAAGCGATCATCACGCCCGAGCAGATGCGCCAGGTCGAAAAGAGCTTCCTGCTGCAGATGATCGATCTGCAGTGGCGCGAGCACCTGATGCATCTGGACCACCTGCGCAACGTCATCGGCCTGCGCGGCTACGGCCAGCGCGATCCGCTGAATGAGTACAAGACCGAAGCCTTCAGCCTGTTCGAAAAGCTGCTGGGCGACCTGCGCACCAACACCACCCGCTGGCTGATGACGGTCGAGATCGCCTATGCCGAGCCTGAGCCCCTGCACAGCCCGGAAAACCTGATCGAGGTCCATATGGACCCGCTGACCGGCGAGAACATCGCCACGGCCGGCGCCCTGCCCGAGGGCCTGTCGCCCCAGCAGCGCGAGGCCCTGCCGGTCTCGGTGCTGCCGGAAGGCTGGCAGAACACCAGCCGCAACGGCCCCTGCCCCTGCGGTTCGGGCAAGAAGTTCAAGCAGTGCCACGGGTCGCTGGTCTAGCGGCTACCGGGCTTTGAGTTTGAGTTGTGGAGCGCCCGCCCCGGGGAACCGGGGCGGGCGTTTTGCTGTCTGAACCGCAGCACGCCCCCTCCGTCACGTCGCCTATCGGCGCCGCGCCACCTCCCCCGTTTCACGGGGCAGGAGAAGAACAACTGCACCCTCCTGCCCCGTAGCGAAGCGTGCGGGGGAGGTGGCGCGCTGCGAATACGCAGCGTGACGGAGGGGGCGTCCCGGCGTCAGACCTTTGCGCGCCGCCCCGCCACCCACGCCGCCCCAAGCAGCATCACCGCCGCCACCACGCCCGACACTCTCAGCCCACTGACGATCCTCTCCGGCCCGCCCGCCGCCAGCGCGCCGAACACCGCCACGCCCGCCGCGCCGCCGGCCTGACGGCAGGCGTTCAGGACCCCCGTCGCCGCCCCGGCCACGCTGCGGTCGACGCTGGCCAGCAGCCCGCTAGTCAGGGCCGGGATCGCCAGCCCCATCCCGCCCGGGATCAGGGCAAAGCCCGGCAGCATCTCCCAGAAACTCGAACCCGCCCCCAGCCGCGCGGTCAACGCATAGCCACAGGCCGCGATCAGCACCCCGGCGCCGGTCACCCGCGCGGCGCCGAACCGCGCGACCAGTCCGCCGCTGATCAGGTTGGAGACGATGAACGTCGCCGTCAGGGGCAGAAAGGCCAGGCCCGCCTGCTCGGGCCCATAGCCGACGGCCCGCTGCAGATAGAGCCCCAGCACGAAGACCAGACCGTAATAGGTAAAGTTCAGCGCCGATCCGACCAGCACGGCCGTCGACACCGCCCGCTGACGAAACATCGACAGCGGCGCCACCGGATGCGGACTGCGCGCCTCCACCCACAGGAAGGCGGCCACGGCCAACAGACCGACGACCAGCGCGACCAGCGGCCCCGGATGGCTCCAGCCCCGCCGGCCGCCCTCGATCACCGCCCCGACCAGGGCTGTCACGGCGATCAGGGCCAGGGCCTGTCCGGGCAGGTCCAGCGGCTTGCGGGCCCGGGGCGGCGCCTCCGGGATCACGGCCAGGGTCAGGGCCACGCCGATCGCGCACAGCGGCAGATTGACCAGGAACACCCAGCGCCAGTCCAGCGCCGCCACCAGCAAGCCGCCCAGCACCGGCCCGGCCGCGATCGACACGCCGCCCGCCGCCGTCCACCAGCCCACCGCCCAGGCCCGGCGCCGGTCGTCGCCCTCGAAGGCGTGGGCGATCAGGGCCAGCGACGGCGGGATCAGCAGCGCTCCGGCCGCGCCCTGCGCCACCCGCGCCGCGATCAGGGCGCCCGGTCCCGCCGCCAGTCCGCAAGCGGCCGAGGCCAGGGCGAACAGCACCAGCCCGGCCACGAACACCCGCCGGGGGCCGATCCGGTCGCCCAGCGCTCCGGCCGACAGCAGCATGGCCGCCAGGGCCAGCACATAGGCGTCGACCACCCATTGCAGCGCCGCCATCGGCGCATCGAACGCCTTGCCGATGGCGTCCAGCGCCACATTGACGATGGTCACATCCAGCTGGGTGACCAGAAAGCCGAAACTGGCGGCGGCGACGATCAGGGCGGGGCGGGCGGCGGCTTGGGTCATGGCGCTGTCATGCCTTCGACCGGTCGCTTGATGCTACAGGCGAGGATGAACCATCGCGTCCGTGAATGCGGTAGTGTGAGAGCGTAGAAGGAGCCCCGCCATGGAGCCCAACATCGCCGCCCCCGCCGCCCTGATCGGCGATCCCGGCCGCGCCGCCATGCTGCAGGCCCTGCTGGACGGCCGCGCCCAGCCCGCCAGCGCCCTGGCCTGGGCCGCCGGGCTCACCGCCCAGGCAGCCAGCAACCACCTGGCCAAGCTGGTCGAGGGCGGGCTGCTGAAGGTCGAGCGCCAGGGCCGCCACCGCTACTATCGCCTGCACAATGCCGAGGTCGCCCACGCCCTGGAGGCCCTGGCCCTGCTGGCCGCCCCGATCCGCGCCCTGGAACAGCCCCGCTCGCCCCTGGCCCGCGCCCTGCGCGGCGGCCGCTGCTGCTATGGCCATCTGGCCGGACGGCTGGGCGTGGGCCTGACCCGCGCGCTGGAGGATCACGGCCACATCTGTGCGGCGGACGACAAGCTCTATGCTGTCAGCCCCGCCGGAACCGCCTGGTTCGCGCAGCTGGGCATCGACCTGGCCACCCTGCGCTCCAAACGCGGCGTGGCCCGCCAGTGCCTGGACTGGACCGAACGCCAGCACCATCTGGCCGGCCCGCTGGGCGTGGCCCTGTGCGACCGCCTGGAGGCTCTGGGCTGGATCGTCCGCGACCGGACCAGCCGCGCCGCCAACCTGACCCCGGCGGGGCGCGAGGCGCTGCGCGAGCGCCTGAACCTCGACCTCGATGCAGAGGCCGTTCCGCAAGCCGCCTGAACCGTTGACGCGACCCAGCGGCGCGGGGCTAGCTGGCGGTCCGTTCGACGAAAGACCCTCCATGCGCCTCGCCAGCCTCGCCGCCGCCCTCGTCCTGATCGCGGCCGGTCCCGCCGCCGCCGCGCCCAAGACCTTCCGCCAGCTGCTGGACATGCCGCGCGCCACGCCCACCGCCCATATCCCCTATGGCGCCGAGCCCGAGCAGTTCGGCGACCTTTGGCTGCCGCAGGGGCCCGGCAAGCACCCGGTCGTGGTGCTGATCCATGGCGGCTGCTGGCAGGCCAAATATCCCAGTGTCGAGCTGATGGCCTATATGGCCAGGGACCTGCAGGGACGCGGCTATGCGGTCTGGAACCTAGCCTATCGCCGGCTGGGCGAGCCGGGCGGCGGCTATCCGGGCACCTTCGTCGACGTGGCCAACGGCCTGGACAAGCTGCGCGACCTCGCGCCCGAGCATCATCTGGACCTGAAGCGCGTGGTCGTGGCGGGTCACTCGGCCGGCGGGCACCTGACCACCTGGGCGGCGGGCCGCGATCGCCTGCCCAAGGCCAGTCCCCTGCGCGTGGGCAAGCCGCTGAAGATCCGGGGCGCGGTCAGCCTGGCCGGTATCAACGACCTGGCCGCCTATCGCGCCACCGGTCCCGACGCCTGCGGCGGGCCCGACACCATCGACCAGCTGACCGCCGGCGCCGCGCTGCCAGACCGCTACGCCGACACCTCGCCGCCGGTCTTCCTGCCGATCAAGACGCCGCTGGCGGTGATCTCCGGCGCGCTGGACCCCATCGTGCCGCCGGCGTTCGGCGTCGACTTCGCGGCCCGGGCGAAGGCGGCGGGTGACCGGGTCGAAGAGATCACGCTTCCCGACGCCGGCCACTTCGAGCTGATCGACCCGACCTCGGCGGCCTGGGCGCGGATCGTGGGGGTGATCGACGCGATGGCGGGGAAGTAGCGCGCCCCAGCCCTCAAGGGCTCGCGCCGGCCAGGCCGCTGCGGCCTATCCAGCCCGAAAAGGTCTTCGAAAGTCGGCCGTCACCGCTCAGGACGATCCGACCCGCGCGCAGTTCAGCCTCGAAATCCGTCAGGCCCAGCCATGCCGAGGTCATGGCCCGCAGGTCCGCGCTGACCAACAGGTCGATCTCGTGACCGGGGTCGAGAGAGCATAGGTCGACGGGAAGGCCCGGGACGACAATCAGCCAGAAGCGCCCCTGTTCGGTCGGGATCTCCGGATAGCGGAACTCGACAGTGACCCGGCGGTCGGGCATCGGATCGGGGCGCAGGTTGCGGCGCATGTTCCACATCAGCAGGCGCACATCCAGATTGCCGAGCGAGCAGTCGGAATCGACCCATTTCAACGCCCAGCGCCCCAGACCCTGGACGATGGGCGCAAGATCCCGACCCGATGGCGTCAGGGCGTATTCCCCATCACGATGGGTGACAACGCCGGCCTGCTCCAGGTCTCGCAGCCGCTTGGACAGCAAGGCAGTGGACATGCGTGGCGCGCCCCGCCGGATCTCGTTGAACCGGGTCGAGCCCGACAGCATCTCGCCGATGACGATCAGCGTCCAGCGCGTGGCCAGCAGCTCCGCCGCCATGGCTACCGGGCAGAACTGCCCATACAGCGACGCCTCTCCGGTCGGAAGCTGGACCTGTTCGGGCGTCCCGGACGCCGCCGCCACTGGGTGCATCGCTTCACTTCCTGAACTTGAGGCGTCACGAGAAAGGTGGACCCTCCCCCATCAACCTAATGGAGGCCGCAATGCCACTCGTCGACATTCACGTGATCAAGGGTGTTTTCACACCGGAACAGAAGAGCCAGATGATCGCCGGGGTGACGGACGCCATGGTGGCCGTGGAGGGCGAAAACCTGCGCGGTGTCACCTGGGTGAAGATCAACGAGGTGGAGGGCGGCGACTGGGCGATCGGCGGCCAGGCCTTGCAGGCCGCCGATGTGCGCCGGATGGCCGAGGGCTGACGACGAGGCTGGCGGCCGGGGCGTCGGCTAGACGCCCCGGCCGCGGTCGCGACGGAGGCTCAGCCTGGCCGCACCACACACCCCGTCTCGGGCCCCGCCCGGCCTTCCAACACCGCCAGATAGGTCGTCGCGATGGCGTCCTGGCCCTGGCCGGTCTCGACCTTCAGCCAGCGCCCGGCGTCGGCGACGAAGGCGCTCCAGGCCGCGCCATAGCGGCTCTCGAAGCCGCCGGGGCCCCAGTCTTCCTGGCGCTTCTTCACGCGGTCGGGGGCGAAGAACAGGATCGGTTTGGGTCCGGGCAGATCGCCCGCGCCGCGCGCGGCTTCCCAGTGTGTGCCGCCGACCAGGCAGGAATAGGCCAGGTCGTCGCCGAACCGCCGGTGGACCGCGCCCAGCACGCCGGCGTCGCCCGCGAAGTCGACGAAGACCGCCGGGGTGGCGATCGGCGCCGTGGGGAAGTCGTCATAGATGACGACCTGGTCGTAGAAGCCCAGGGCCTCGACAAAGGCGACATTGCGCGCCGAGGTCAGGCCCACCACCTTGGCCCCGCCGCGCTGCTGGAGCAGGAAGGCCAGGCCGATGGCGGTCTTGGACGAGGCGCTGGACAGGATGATCGACCCGGCGCCGAACATCGCGTGCTCGTCGAGAAAGTCGTCGATCAGGAAGCCGGTGATGAACAGCGGCTGCAGCAGGGCCCGCAGCGCCTCGGTCGCGTCCTCGGCGTCAACAGCCGTATACTGATTATAGACCGCCGCCAGATGCTGGCGGTGCGGCGCGGCGTCGGCGAACCCGCCGCGCGTCTTGCGGGGCTGCACCGTCAGGTGCGTCGACATCGGATAGTAGCCGTAGAAGCGCTGCCCGACGGCGATGTCCGGATGGCTGGAGGCCTCGACCGTGGCGAAGCCCCAGACCGGCACCCGGCCAAAGCCCTCGGCCGCCGGGAAGAAATCCCAGTAGCGCATGGCCTCGCCGAACACGGCGTAGGTGATGTTGTTGGCGGTCAGGGCGAAGCTGTCGACGGCCAGCCGCACCTCGCCCTCGGCCAGGTCCGGAAGCGTCGTGGGCAGGAACTCGCCCTGGCGCAGATTGCTTTTGGCGACGACGAAATCCCAGGCCATGACGCCCTCCCTGATGTTTGGGCAAACTAGGCCGCGAGGCGGGGCAGAAGTCAAAACAATCGTTTGAACTTGTCACAGGGGACAATGTTTCCATTGCGATGCCGCCCCTGAAGCGCGAGACGCGGAGGGTCAGCTTCGTGATCGGATCGCCATGACCAACGCCCCCCTGCCCCTGCGCCACTTCCTGCTGGCGCTGGCCGTGGTGGCGGTCTGGGGCACCAATTTCGTGGTGATCCGGGTGGGGCTGGATCATCTGCCGCCGCTGCTGTTCGCCACCCTGCGCTTTACGCTGGTGCTGCTGCCGATGGCCTTCTTCGTCAAGCGCCCGGCCGTGCCGTGGCTGAACCTGGCCGCATATGGCGTGCTGATCGGCGCGGGGCAGTTTGGCCTGCTGTTCATGGCCATGAAGGGCCACATCTCGCCGGGCCTGGCCTCGCTGGTGGTGCAGACCCAGGTGTTCTTCACCATCGGCATGGCCATGAAGATCAATGGCGAGACGGTGAAGCCCTTCCAGATCGTCGCCCTGCTGCTGGCCGCCTCGGGCATTGTGCTGATCGCCGCGCATGGCGGCGGCTCGGCCACGCCGCTGGGCGTGGGGCTGGTGCTGCTGGCCGCCGCCAGCTGGTCGGGCGGCAATATCATGGCCCGTCAGGCCGGCAGCGTGAACATGCTGGGCTATGTGGTCTGGGCCAGTCTGTTCTCGATCCCGCCGCTGTTTCTCATGTCGCTGTGGCTGGAAGGCTGGCCGGCCATGGTCGCCGGCGTCCGCAATGCCGACGCCCTGACCTGGGCGGCGGTGCTGTGGCAGGCGGTGGGCAACACCATGTTCGGCTATGCCGCCTGGGGCTGGCTGCTGGCCCGCCACCCGGCCGCCACGGTGACGCCGATGGCCCTGCTGGTGCCGGTGTTCGGCATGGGCGCCTCGGCCCTGCTGCTGGGCGAGGGCCTGCCCGCCTGGAAGCTGATCGCCGCGGCCCTGGTGCTGACCGGCCTGGCGGTGAACATGCTGTGGCCGAAGATCAGAGGGCGCCTGTCCGCCACCGCTTGACCTCCGCCGCGTCACCCACTGGACCCTCTCCGCAAAACAGGGAGAGAACGCCATGGCCACGCCCTTCAGGGTCGAGTGGAGCCAGCCGGCCATCGACAAGGTCCGCGCCCAGGTGCGGGACTACGAGTTTCCCATATCGCCCGAAGGCGGCGGCTGGAACCATGGCTGTGACGCCGCCACGCTCAAGCGCCTGACCGCCTATTGGGCCGACGGGTTCGATGTCGGCAACGCGCAGGAGACCCTCAACCGCTATCCGCAGTTCACGACCAGGGTCGAGGACCTCGACATCCACTACGTGCACCTGATCGGCGAGGCCGGCGGCAAGCGACCGCTGCTGCTGACCCACGGCTGGCCGGGCAGTCACTTCGAGTTCTGGGACGCCATCGAGCCCCTGGCCTTCCCGTCGCGCCACGGCGGCGATCCGGCCGACGCCTTTGATCTGGTGATCCCGTCCCTGCCGGGCTTTGGCTTCTCGGGAAAGCCCAAGGCGCCGATCGGCCAGCGCACCACCGCGCGGCTGTTCAACACCCTGATGACCCAGGAACTCGGCTATGACCGCTATCTGGCCCAGGGCGGCGACTGGGGCGGCCTCGTCACCTCATGGCTGGGGTTGGACCATGCGGCGCATGTGAAGGCCATCCACCTGAACATGATCGGCTTTCGCCCGGCCGGCCCGCCGCAGGGCGAGGCCGAGATCGCCTGGATCCAGCGCACCGGCTTCGCCATGGACGTCATGGGGGCCTATTTCCGGCTGCAGGCCTCCAAGCCCCAGTCCCTGGCCTGGCTGGGCGCGGGCAATCCCGTGGGCCAGGCCGCCTGGATCCTCGAGCGCTTCCACGACTGGGCCGACCTGACCAGCAAGCCGTTCGAGGAGGCCTTCAGCGACGACCAGCTGCTGACCAACATCATGCTCTATGTGATGACCGGCAGCTTCACGACCGGCGCCTGGTACTATCGTGGGCTGATGGAGGAAGGCGGCATCGTGCTGCCGGCCGGGACGCGCTGCGAGACCCCCACCGCCTTCGCCAACTTCCCCGGCGAGGCCCTGTATCAGGCGCCGCCGCGCAGCTGGTGCGACCGCGCCTACAACATCACCCGCTGGAGCGACATGCCGCGCGGCGGTCATTTCGGGGCGATGGAAGAACCCGCCCTGTTCGTCGAAGACGTGCGCGCCTGGGCCCGCCAGGCCTGACCCTGAAACCGGAGACCTCTGATGACTCTCAAGACCGGCGGCTGTCTGTGCGGCGCCATTCGCTACGAGATCGACGCCGAGTTCATGGGCGTCGCCGTCTGCCACTGCAGGGACTGCCAGTACGCCTCAGGCGGCGGCCCCAACTTCATCGCCATGGCGCCGCGCGACAGCGTGCGGTTCGTGCAAGGCGCGCCCAAACGGTATGACCGACCGGGCGGCAGCGGCGCCACGGTCGGTCGCGTCTTCTGCCCCGACTGCGGCACGCCCCTGCTTTCTGACATAGGCGCGCCGTTCCTGCCCGTGAAATTGGGAGGGCTGGACGACTCCGCCGATCTCAAGCCTGGCGTGCGCATCTGGACCAGCTCGGCGCCGCCGTGGCATGTGATCGACCCCGCCACGCCCGGCTTTCCAGAGAATCCGCCGTTCTGATGACAGCAGCCCGCTACGACTTCGCCTCCGACAATGTCGCCGGCGCCATGCCCGAGGTGATGCAGGCGCTGGTCGCCGCCAATGCTGGCACGGCCTCGGGTTATGGGACCGACCATGTCAGCGCCGCCGCCGCCGACCGCATCCGCGCCCTGCTGGACGCCGACGCTCAGGTTCGCTTCACCGCTTCGGGCACGGCGGCCAACGCCTTTGCCCTGACGGTGCTGGCCCATCCGCACGAGGCGGTGCTGGCCCACGAGCACGCCCATATCTGCACTGACGAGACCGGCGCGCCCGGCTTCTTCGGCCAGGGCATCGGCCTGATCGGCCTGCCGGGCGCCTCGGGGCGGATCGAGCTTGCGGCGCTAGAAGCGGCCCTGGCGCGGCCCGAGGTGTCCTACAACCAGCCGGCGGCGGCCCTGTCCCTGACCACCGCCACCGAATACGGCACGGTCTATGACGAGGCCCACCTGCGGTCGCTGATCGCGCCGGTGAAGGCCAGGGGCTATGGCGTCCACCTCGACGGCGCCCGGCTGGCCAACGCCGTGGCGGCGGGCTTTGACCTGAAGTCGGTGGCGCAGATGGGCGTCGACATCCTGGTCATGGGCGGCACCAAGGCCGGCTCGACCCCGACCGAGGCCGTGGTGTTCCTCAATCCCGACCACGCCCGCCGGCTGGACGCCCGGCTGAAACACGCCGGCCAGTTGGTCAGCAAAGGCCGCTTCCTGGCCGCCCCGTGGCTGGGCCTGCTGGGCGAGGCCAACGACGGCGGCCCCTGGGCCGAGCGCGCGGCGCACGCCAACGCCATGGCCCGCAAGCTTGCCGCCCTGATGCCTTTCCCGGTCCGCCATCCGGTCGAGGCCAATGGCGTCTTCGTCGACATGGACGAGCCGGCCCTGGAGCGCCTGCGCGGCGAGGGCTGGTTCGTCTATCGCTTCCTGGACGGCACGGCCCGCTTCATGTGCTCCTGGGCCACGACGCCGGAAATGGTCGAGGACCTGGGCGCGGCGTTGAAGCGGATCGCCTGATCGGTCACGCGCAGGTCCCGCGCCTCCACCCCCAGCAGCCGCGCGATGTCGGACGCCGGCGCGGGGCGGCTGATGAAATAGCCCTGGATCTCGGCGCAGCCCTGGTCGCGCAGGGCGTTCAGCTGTTCCACCGTCTCGACGCCCTCGGCCGTGGTGACGATGCCCAGGCTGGCGCCCAGGTCGAGCACGGCCTTGATGATGGCCATGGCGTCGCTGTCTTCCAGGATGTCGCGGACGAAGGTCTGATCGATCTTGATCTTGTCGAACGGGAAGCTGCGCAGATAGCTCAGCGAGCTGTAGCCCGTGCCGAAGTCGTCCATCGAGATGCGCACGCCCAGGGCCTTGAGGTCATGCAGCATGCCCATATTGGCGACATTGTCCTGCAGCAGCACCGACTCGGTGATCTCCAGCTCCAGGCGCTCGGCCGGCAGGCCCGAGATCGCCAGTGCCGAGACCACGGTGCGCACCAGGCCCCGGTCGCGGAACTGGGCGGGCGACAGATTGACCGCCAGCCGCACGTGGCCGGGCCAGGTGGCGGCCTCGGCGCAGGCCTCGCGCAGCACCCATTCGCCCAGCTGGACGATCAGGCCGATCTCCTCGGCGATGGGGATGAAGTCGGCCGGCGAGACCATGCCGCGATCGGGATGGTTCCAGCGCAGCAGCGCCTCGCAGCCGGTCACCCGGTCGTCGCCTAGATGGTACAGCGGCTGGTAGTAGAGCTGGAACTCGCCGGCCACCAGGGCGCGGCGCAGGTCCAGTTCCAGGGCGCGGCGGGCCTGAAGCTGTTCGTCCATGGCCCGTTCGAAGAAGTGGAAGGCCCCCCGCCCGTCGGCCTTGGCGCGATAGAGGGCCATGTCGGCCTTCTTGAGCAGTTCATCGGCGTCGTCGCCGTCGGACGGCGCGACCGAAACGCCGACACTGGCGCCGATCATCACCTGATGGCCCTGCAGGTCGAACGGCGCGGCCATGGCCTCGACCACCCGCTCGGCCAGACGCGTGGCGCCGCTCAGATCGGTCAGGCCGGTCTGGACCACGGCGAACTCGTCGCCGCCCAGCCGGGCCACTGTGTCGCCTTCGCGCACACAGCCGCGCAGGCGTTCGGCGGCGATGCGCAGCAGGGCGTCGCCCAGCGGATGGCCCAGGGTGTCGTTGACGGTCTTGAAGCGGTCCAGGTCGATGAAGTGCACGGCCAGCTGGTCGCCGGTGCGCGCGCGGCGGGCCAGGGCCTCGCCCAGATCCTTCTGGAACAGCACGCGATTAGGCAGCTCGGTCAGAGGGTCGTAGTGGGCCAGCCGGGCGATCTGGGCCTCGGCGCGCTTGCGGTCGGCGATGTCCTCGGAGACGCCCAGCAGGTATTCGGGCCGACCCTCGGCGTCGTTGATGGCGATCTTCTTGGTGCGGAGAATGGCCATCGAGCCATCCTTGCGCGGCACCAGGTCTTCCTCGATCACCCGCACCTCGCCGGACTCGACCACCTCGCGGTCGCGCTGGGCGTAGATGGCCGCCTGCTCGGGCGAGAAGAACTCGGCGTCGGTGCGACCGATCATTTCGGTCCGTGAAAAGCCCAGAGTCTTTTCGCCGGCCCGGTTTAGCAGCACATAGCGGTGATCATCGGCCCGCTTGACGAAGACCATCGAGGGCATGGCCTCGACAACGGCGGTCATGAAGGTCTGGGCGCGTTCGGCGTCGGCCTTGGCCGCGGCCAGCTCCGCCACGCCCCGGCGATTGGTCTCGTTGGCGGCCTGCAGCAGGGCCAGCACCGTGCCGACGCCCAGATAGCGGCCGCCGTCGGTGACGATGAAGCCGCGCAGAAGGTCCGAGGCGCGGTACGACAGGCTGTCGCTGGTGAAGTCGGCCAGGGGCGTGTCGGCGTCGACCACCAGGGGCTCGACATCCATCAGGGCCGAGATCGGGCGGTTGGCGTACAGGGCGCGGCCATATTCGGCGGCCATGCGCAGGAAGAAGGCGTTGCGCTCGACCAGACCGATCGGGCGGTCCTCGTCGTCGAGCACCGGGATGATCAGCGTGTCGGGCTCCTCGCGGAACCGCTCATAGAGC
This sequence comes from Alsobacter soli, assembly GCA_943371355.1. Taxonomy (GTDB): domain Bacteria; phylum Pseudomonadota; class Alphaproteobacteria; order Caulobacterales; family Caulobacteraceae; genus Caulobacter. The sequence goes on along the minus strand of CALRUN020000009.1, from coordinate 98,621 downwards.
GTCTTGCCGACATCGTCGCGTCGCGCCGGCGCCAGGGAAGAAACGGTATCTCGCAAGGTGAACATGGTTACGCCTCCACTGGAAACGCAACGACCATTTCCCGCCTAACGTGGTGCTAATGTCCCCGCTTTGAGCTTCTCATTTCGCGAAAACTTCATGGGGCCGTCACAGTGTTTGCCGGGGCGTTTACCGTGACTTGTCCGCCGGCCCCGTATCCATGAAGTCCAGCGCCCTGAAGTCTTCGGGCGCCGCGACCTCGACCACCGCCTCGGGACGGTCGTCGAACTCCAGTCGCAGGGCCCGGCTCATCACGGCGTGCATCTCGTAGAGGCAGGTGATGTAGGTCAGCTCCAGGATCTGCTCGTCGTCCAGAAAGGCCTTCAGCGCCTCGAACACCCCGTCGGCCACGCGCCCGCCGTCCAGCACCAGGGCGTCGGCATAGGCCAGCACGGCGCGCTCGCGGGCGTCGAAGACGTCGGACACCGGCCAGGCCGGCACGGCGGCGATCTTTTCCTCGGATACGCCCAGGCCCCGCAGCGACTTGCAGTGCTGGGAGAACACGAACTGGCTGCCCCGCGACCAGCCGGCCCGCGTCTGGGCCAGCTCGCGCAGCACCGGGTCCAGCTTGCGGGCCGGATCGCGATACAGGCCAAAGCCGCGCGCGGCGTGCAGCAGCACGTCGGGGCTGTTGGCGAAGACCGTCCACCAGTCGCCGCGCGTGCCGGTAGCGGTGCCGGGCTGGGCCACCGGGTCGCGGGCGCCGAACAGCTGGTCGTACAGGGCCAGGACCTTCGGGTCGGTCACCTCGGCGCGGGGCACCTCGCGCAGGCGCGGCATCTCAGACCTCCGCCGGAACGCGGACCGAGCCCGGTTCGTGGCGCACATCGGCGGGCGTGAACGGCCGGGTGAAAGCGGCCAGCTCCATCATGATGCCGTTGGGATCGGTGAAATAGACCGACCGCACGAACACGCCGTCGTGGTTCCTGTGGGCCACGCCCATCTCGCTGTCGTCGTGATTGACCACCATCGGGAAGGTCTCGACCCCGGCGTCGACCAGGCGCTGACGCCAGGTCTCCAGCTCGTCCTCGGGCACGGAAAAGGCGATGTGGTTCATCGAGCCCACGGCGGTGCGCGGCTCCTGCGGGAACGCCTTCACCGACGCGATCCCCGGCGCGGCCGGCGGTCCGTCGGCCCACCAGAAGAAGGCCAGGCTGGAGCCGCCGCCACAGTCGAAGAAGAAGTGCTGGCCGCCGTCCGGCAACTGCACGGTCTTGACCAGGGGCATGCCCAGAACTTCGGTGTAGAACTTGGTGGTCTCCGCCATGTCGCGGCAGACCAGGGCCAGGTGATTGACGCCGGCGATGCTCATCCCGAGCCTCCTCCCGCGCGCCGGTCCCATGGCCGGCGCGTCATGGCGGGAGGTTAGATCAAGTGCGGCGCGGGGGGCAGCTTGCCGTTGGGGCAGGCCTCAGGCCGCCTCGCGGCCCTTACCGTCGCCGATCATCACCTGGCCGGCCCAGCTGACCACGCCGACAATGATCGAGCCCAGAATGCCGGCCACCAGGCCGTTGACCGTCAGCCCGTCCAGCAGCCAGGCGACCAGGCCCAGCATGGCGGCGTTCACCACCAGCAGGAACAGGCCCAGACTGACGATGGTGATCGGGAAGGTCAGCAGCACCACCACCGGCTTGACCACCGCATTGACCAGCCCCAGCAGCAGGCCGGCCAGGATCAGGGTCGGCCAGCCGTCGGCCGAGATCCCGCCCAGCAGGCGATCGGCCAGCCACAGGCCCAGGGCGGCGAACAGAACCCGAAAAACGAAACGGAGCATTCCGGCTTACCTTTGCGCAAACTTTCCCCCTGAAGATCGCCGCGAAGGCGCCCTGATTCAAGGTCAGGGTTGAGGCGATGAATACCCCAGTCCGGCACTCGGACATTACAAATGCGTTACCAGACTTAACTTGGCCGCAACCGCTCCCTATCTCACCTGTTGTCAGGGGATAAGGCGGGCGACCCGCCAGCCCAAGGGGATAGTATTTCGTATGGCCGTTAGCTCTTTGTCGGTGATGTCGCCTGACGGCGGCCTGTCGCGCTATCTCACCGAGATCCGCAAGTTTCCGATGCTTCCCAAGGACGAGGAGTTCATGCTCGCCCAGCGCTGGAAAGAGCATCAGGACTCCGAAGCCGCCCACAAGATGGTCACGTCGCACCTGCGTCTCGTGGCCAAGATCGCCATGGGCTATCGCGGCTATGGCCTGCCGATCGGCGAGGTGATCTCCGAAGGCAATGTGGGCCTGATGCAGGCCGTCAAGAAGTTCGAGCCCGACAAGGGCTTCCGTCTGGCCACCTACGCCATGTGGTGGATCCGCGCCTCGATCCAGGAATACATCCTGCGCTCGTGGTCGCTGGTGAAGATGGGCACGACCGCCGCGCAGAAGAAGCTGTTCTTCAACCTGCGCAAGGCCAAGAGCCAGATCGAGGCCTTCCAGGACGGCGACCTGCGTCCCGACCAGGTCAGCGCCATCGCCACCAAGCTGGGCGTGCTGGACAGCGAGGTCATCTCGATGAACCGCCGCCTGTCGGGCCCCGACGCCTCGCTGAACGCCCCGCTGCGTTCGGACAGCGAGAGCGAGTGGCAGGACTGGCTGGCCGATGACGACCAGGTCTCTCAGGAGACCGTCGTCGCCGAAAACGAAGAGAAGTCCCTGCGCATGGGCCTCCTCCAGGAAGCCATGGTCGAACTGACCGATCGCGAACGTCACATCCTGACCGAGCGCCGGCTGAAGGACGACCCCACCACCCTGGAAGACCTGGCCACCCACTACGGCGTCAGCCGCGAACGGGTCCGCCAGATCGAGGTCCGGGCATTTGAAAAGCTGCAGAAGAACATGCGCGAAGCGGCCATCGCCAAGAACATGGTCGAAGCCTGAAGCGACCACGACGCTCCGGTCTCGGGGCGAGGATGACGATCAAGGGAGCGCCGCGGCGCTCCCTTTTTTTTGGCCCCGTTTACCACTCCCTAGAAGTCGACGGTCAGGAATACCGTCGCCGTCCGGGGGGCGTTGACCTCGAAGGCGCCGCTGCTGATCACCTTCCAGTCGAAGGTGTCGGCAAGATTGGTCACCTGGGCGCGCAGCAGCGCCGGCTTGTCACCGATGTCGAAGCGGTAGCGCAGGCCGGCGTCCAGGATCGTCGCCGCCGGCGTATGGGTCCGGTTCGACTGGTCAGCGGCGCGGCGGCCGTGGTTGTTGGCCGCGAAGGTGAACGCCAGCCCCTCGACGGGCAGGGCCCAGGTTCCGCTGAGGGTCAGCACCCGCCGGGTCTGGCCAACCGGCTCACGGCCGATCCGCCCTTCCCGCACCGGCGCGCCGGTGACGCGCGGCCGCATCAGCACCGCCCCGGCCACCACCGACAGGCCTTCGACAGGCGAACCGGTCAGGCTGACCTCGACGCCGCGATGGCGCACCGATCCCATCTCGCGAAAGACGTTGGCGTCGTCGGCCGCGAAGTAGGGCTTACGCACCTGGAAGCCGCCCGCCACCATGCGCAGATTCCGCGGCAGCACCCAGCGCACGCCAGCGTCCCACTGGTCGGTGATGATCGCCGGCAGGGCCTGGGTGCGATTGGCCGCGCTGTCGGGCGCGACGCCGCTCTCTTCCAGGCCTCGGGTCACGCTGCCGTAGAGCGCCAGGCGCGGCGACACAGTCCACGAGGCGGCGGCGTTGTAGAGCCAGGCCGGGTCATGGGCCACCGCGCGGACGCCGTCAGGGCGCTGGACGGCCTTGCGATAGTCGGCCCGCTGCAGGCCCAGGCTCAAGGACCCGCGTCGGCGCCAGCGCAGATCATAGGCCAGCCCGCCCGTCCATTGCTCGACCTCGTCCCGCGTCCGCGTGCCCAGGGCAAACACGGGCTCGACGATGTCGACGCGATCTTCGACATGGGTCGCGCCCAGGTTCAGACTGGCCCCGCCGCCATAGAGGCTTTCCCGCTGGCGGCCGCGCAGGGACGCGTGAAGGGCGTGCGCCCAATCGCCCCTCACCAGCGCGCGGCTGAGCCGGATCTCCCCGCTGGTCGAGGCCAGCTGCTGGCGCGGATCGCGGCTGATCCGGCGCAGGGCCGACCCGTCGGCCTGAACATTGGTCAGCACCAGGGCATGGTTCTCGCGCGTGTCGTTGACCGACCGGAACAACCCGGCCGCGAGATCGAAACCGCCCGGCAGCGTCGCGCGGGTGAGAACGCCGGCGTTCGTCGCGATGTTTCGATAGTCGGCCCAGGCCGGTCCCACATAGCGACGACGGGCGACGGGCTCGGGCAGGACGCCAGGCGCGGCGACATGGAGAGCGGTGGCCTCGCGATCCCAGGTATCAACCCGGCTCCAGAACGGCAGGACCAGCACCTTGTCCATCGGTCGCCAGCGCGCGGCCAGGGCGTAGGAGCCGTAGACCGCGTCCGCCCCGCTGGCGAACTCGTCGTCGAAGCCCGCGACGCCGGCGACCAGGCTGAGGGTGTCGCTCAACGGGATCTGGCTGTCGATCTCGATCCGCCCGCCGCCCATGGGCCCATAGCCCGCCACCAGGCTGATCACACGCCGATCGCCCGCCGGCCGAATGCGGTAGTCGACGATGCCCGTGGGCGCGGGAAACAGATAGTTCTGGGCGGCCAGGCCCACACGCACCACGTTGCTCTCGACCAGCCGGTCGGTGAACGAGGCTGGGCGGTCCATGTACAGCCCCTCCAGCCGGATGTTGCCCGCCGTGATGGGCGAGAAACCCCGAACCTCGCTGCTGCTGTAGAGGCCCACCCGCTCATTGCCGATGCTGGCGCCGAAGGCGTCCTCGGCGCCGGCCACGGCGTTGTCATTGACCCGCTGGGCCAGCGCCTCTCCCGGCGCGCCGAGGGCGCAGGCGGCCAGAACGACCCGCACGGGAGCCAGCTTCAGGAAACGCATCGATCTTTTACTCAGGCTTTGGGGGAGTGACGACGGACCGACCAGGCGTTTCCACCCGCCGGATCGCGATTGGCGGACATCCCGCCGAAGGGGCCGCCAGGAGCCAGCGCGCGCATCCAGACGTCACCGACCGTGACGGGCGAAACGGACAGGCGAGAAGTCGGCGGTCGGGCCATTCCGGGTCAATTCAGTGACGTTACGATATAACATCACTGATGCAAGATCGACAAAGGCTTGGCAAGGCCCAGGCCCCGCTCGCTTTGGGAGAGGCCCGCCCGCTTTGGGAGAGGAAAGACGGCGGGGCATGATGCTATGACCGGTCGATGACCGCCGCCGCCCTCCCCCAGCTCCTCCTCCTGCCCGGCTTGCTGAACGACGCCGAGCTGTGGCGCGACCAGATCAGCGGCCTCGCCGATGTGGCCCGCCCGCACGTCCCCGACCTGACGCGTGGCGAGACCCTCCGTGAGCTTGCGCAGTCCGTGCTGGCCGAGGCCGAGCCGACCTTCGCCCTGGCTGGCTTTTCGATGGGCGGCTATGTGGCCCAGGAGATCGCCCGCATCGCGCCCCAGCGCATCCAGCGCCTGGCCCTGCTGGACACCTCGATCCGCGTCGACACGCCCGAGCGCGCCGCCCGCCGCATGGCCCTGACCGAGGCCGCCCGCAAGCCGGGCGAGTTCCTGGGCATCAGCCACGCGATCCTGAAGAGTTATATCGACCCCTCCCGCCTGTCGGACGCCGAGCTGACGGAGCGGATCACCGCCATGACCCTGCGGCTGGGTCGCGAGGTGTTCATCCGCCAGAACAGCCTGCCGCGCGAAGACGGCGAGGCGGCGCTGAGGGCGCTTCGGGTTCCGCTGCTGATCATCTGCGGCGAGACCGATCAGATCACCCCCGCAGCCGGCCACCGCGCGATGGCCGCGGCCATCGGCTGCTCGCACCTGCTGGTGATCCCGCAGGCCGGCCACATGACGCCGATGGAAGCGCCCGGTCCCGTCAATGGCGCCCTGCGCCACTGGCTGGAGCGTCCGGCCGGCCAAAGATAGTCCGCTCAAGGACAGCCCCGTCGCCGACACAAATCCGAGACAAAACCGTCAATCAAACATCACTGGTCGTCACTATGCCCTGCCCCGTGAAATCACGCGCGCACCTCGCAATAACCGGGGGCGTCGGATGGGGATCCTTCGATGAAAAAGACCATGCTGTTCGCCCTGGCGGCGTTCGCGCCGCTGGCTATCGCCTCGGCCGCTTCGGCCGCCCAGGACGCGCCGATCGCCACCGCCGATGCGCCGGTGACCGCCTCGGAAATCGTCGTCCAGGCCCAGATCGCCTATCGCAACCGCTCCGAGCAGACCGCTCCGGTGCTGGAATATGGCCTGGACTACTTCCAGCGCTTCGAGCCCCTGACCGCCGGTGATGCGCTCAAGCGCGTGCCCAGCGTCACCTTCCTGTCGGACGTGCTCGAGTCGGACGGCGCCCGCCTGCGCGGCCTGGACGCCGGCTACACCCAGATCCTGATCAATGGCGAGAAGGTGCCCGGCGCCGGCGCCGACCGCTCGTTCTTCGTTGACCGCATCCCCGCCGAGATGATCGAGCGTATCGAAGTGGTCCGCTCCGCCTCGGCCAATCGCAGCGGCGACGCCATGGCCGGCGCCCTGAACATCGTGCTGCGCGACGCCTACGCCCTGGACGGCGGTTTCATCCGGGCCGGCGCCATCTATCTCAATGACGGCCGCCTGCGCGAGACGCTGGGCGCGGTGTGGGGCGGCGAGGTCGGTCCGGGCCGCCTTCTGGTCGGCGCCAATATCCAGGGCCGCCGCAACCCCAAGGAAAAGACCAGCTGGCGCTATGACAAGCCGGGCGCGGCGCTCAACAACACCGAGCTGCAGTCGGACGTCCGCAACGGCACCGACTATTCGTTCAACGCCAACTACCGCATGCCCCTGGCCGGCGGCGAGCTGGACCTGAGCGGCTTCTATGTCCGCACCGATCGCCTGGCCGACGAAGACTCGCTGGAATATAACGGCGGCCGCGTGCGCAACGCCGACCTGTCGACGGTCAACGACAACGACGTCGACATCCAGACCGACAACTGGTCGGTCAACGGCAAGTTCAAGCGCGAGATGCTGGGCGGCGAAACGGCCTTCAAGCTGGGCTATTCGGTGTTCACCGACAGCCAGTACGAGTTCGAGAACGAGATCGAATATCTGCGCGACGCCACCCCGTTCCCTGACGGCGACCGCTTCACCGGCGACAAGACCCGGACCGAGCTGGACGACAAGGAATTCACCGCCAAGCTGGAGCACAAGCGCGCTCTGGCCGGCTTCGATGCGGAATTCGGCGTCCAGTATCAGCAGAAGGACCGCGATACGCTGATCACCGAGATCCCGCGTAACCGCTACAACCTGCCGGCCGCCACCCCGCCCGCCGACAAGCCTTACGTCCCGGCCCTGGGCGGCGACAGCGCCATCAAGGAAACCCGCCTTGACCCCTATCTGATGCTCTCGGGCAAGGCCGGCGACGTGAAGTGGGAAGCCGGCGTCCGCTACGAAACCACCGACGTGGACATCAAGGACGAGACCGTCGCTCCTGCCCTGCGCAACTTCTCGACCGACTATGCCATCCTGCTGCCCTCGGCCCACCTGAAGTGGAACCTGACCAGCCAGGATCGAATCAGCGCCTCGGTGGCCCGCACCGTGCGCCGCCCGGGCTTTGACCAGATCTCGCCGGTCACCCTGGAAGAAGAGTTTGGCGACAACGACTATGTCGGCAACCCCAACCTGAAGCCGGAAACGGCCTGGGGCCTGGACGTGGGTTATGAGCGTCGTCTGGGATCGCGCGGCGTGGCCGGCGTCAACGTCTTCTATCGCGACGTCACTGACCTGATCGAGCTGACCAGCATCGGTACGGGCTCGGCCGGTTCGCCCGCCCTGCTGCTGCAGACCCAGAACGTCGGCGACGGCACGGTGATGGGGATCGAGTTCGACCTGTCCACCCCGCTGACCGCCTTTGGCCTGGATAACACCGGGGTGTTCTTCAACTACTCCTGGCTGGACAGCGACATCGACGACACCTTCGGCAGCCGCAAGTTCAACAGCCAGTCGGACTATGTGCTGAACGTCGGCTTCATCCAGGACCTGCCGAAGTTCGGCGGCGCCTTCGGGGCCACCTATCGCAAGCAGGGCGAGGCCTATGGCCGGATCATCGGCGAGGAGGTCACCACCTCCTACGGCGCCGACCTGGAGCTGTTCGTCGAAAAGCGCTTCGGCGAGACGGTCACGGTGCGCCTGACCGGCTCCAACCTGCTGAACGCCAAGAAGGAAGAAGTGTTTAATAAATTCGCCAGCACCGCCGATCAGCGGTCTCGCGCGTTTGATGAGTACGAGCTGGAGAGCGAAGAGGCCGGTCCGGTCTTCCAACTGATCGCCCGCATGGCGTTCTAGGCGGAAGACCTTCCGGAAACGAAGAAGGGCGGCGTCCTCGCGGACGCCGCCCTTTTTTGTTGGCCGACACCGGTCGCGGCCTAAGCTGCCCCGCGCCCCCCATCGTCATCGGCGGCCATGAAGCCCATCAGGGCGTCGATGCGCGCCAGCAGGGCGGCCCGGGCCTGGGGTCCGGCCAGCTCGCTCTTCATGCAGTCTTCCAGCGCCGCCGCGGCCGCGGTCAGGCGCGGCTCCTTGACGGCGTCGCCGACCTTGCGCAGCTCCACCGCCTGGGCGGCCAGGGCGCGGCGGGCCTGCATGGGATCGGTGTCCAGGGCCCCGGCGGCCGAGCGGACGATGCGCAGGGCCTGGGACAGCCTCGCGGCCACCGTGCCGGCGGCGTCGGCCTTGCGCTTGCGCGGGCCCTTGTATTCGGCCGAGTTGAAGCGGCGACGATCGGGACCGACATATTGCACGGCCTCGACCCAGTCGCGCGGCTTCAGGGTCACCGCTTCCAGGCGGCGCTCAAGATCCCCGATCGTGAAGGGCTTGCGCATGAATTCGTGAACCCCGGCGTCTCGGGCCCCGAAGATCGCCTCGGCCGTGGCCTCGGCGGTGCACATGATGATCGGCGCATCGCGGCAGATCATTTCGCTGCGACGGATCTTGCGGGTCAGCATCAGGCCGTCGGTCCCGGCGCTGGCGTGCTCGACGAAGATCAGCTGCGGATCGACCGTGCGGGCCATCGCATAGCCCTTCTCGATGGTCGCGGCGGGATAGATCTGCACATTGCCCAGCTGCCTCAGCTGGTCAGCCAGCAGCCGCGCCGTCGCCGGGTTGGCGTCAACGACCAACACCCGCTGAACCTTGGCGGCGACACGCTGAATGGTGCGGATATTGCCGTCAAACACCGGGAAATCGGCTCCTGAGAGAGGTACTCGGCGTCGATCCTAGCGACTGTTCGTAAAAATCAGCTTGATAAGCTTTGCCGTACCCTGGGGTCAGTTTGTCAGGGTAACGCTAAGACCGCCTTCGAAATCCTGAAAGATATCGATGGCTTCATCGACCTGGGCGGTGGGCACGCGCCCCTCGGGGAAGCGATAACGCCAATAGCTGGCGATGTGTGAGATCACCCCGACCCTCTCGCCCAGCGACAGGAACAGGTCGGGCGCCCGCAGCAGGAAGTCGCGGAAGGCCTGCGGCCGGCCGTTCTCGATCAGGTCCTCGAAGGCGTGGTCATAGACCCTGAGCGTGCGCTGCACGGCGTTGCGCTCGATGACCACGCTGGCCTGCAGGCGCTTGCGGGCCTCGTCCAGATAGCGGGCGGTCTCGGTGTCGCGCGCGCCGGCGATGACCATCTGGCCGATCTCGGTGCTCACGGCCGCCAGCTGGGGCCACAGCCGGGTCAGCATCCACTTGTAATAGAGGAAGCCCTTCCAGCTGAAGACGCCTTCCTTGAAGCTCTCGCCCTCCAGCACCAGGGTCTCGCGGAGCGGCTCGAGGCGCTCGTCGACATCGGTCGACAGCAGGGCCTCGACGAGGCGCGCGGCGTGGACGCCCGAGAAGCGCCCGGTGTCGCGATAGGCCAGTTCGATCAGGCGCGAGATCTCGAAGGTGACAAAGCCCTGCATCTGCTCCAGGTCGGCGGCCGACAGGGCGAAATAGCAGGCCGCGACATTCATGCCGTGGCGGCGCAGATGCTCGCGCAGCAGGAACGGGTCCAGCGACGGCAGCATGTCGATCATGCGCAGGGTGGCGATGTCGCGGACCATGTCGGTGGTGTCGTTGCAGGCTTCGTGCAGCAGCTCGACCCAGCCGCGCTGGCCCACGAAGAACGACTGTCCGCCCAGGCCCAGGTCGCTGCGGTCGAACGGGATGATGATCTTGGTGGCCGTCGGCCGCGCGTCATCGAACAGGAAGATGTCGTCGCTGCGCAGGCGGTGCTTGAGGACCAGGGCGTTGTTGAGGACGCGGTTGCGGAACAGCGGATGCTCGGCGTGCTCGGGCCGGTGGCCGCTGTCGGCCTGAATGGCCAGCAGGTTCAGCACGCGGCTGGTCGAGGCCGTCCGCTCCAGCGCGCGCAGGCTGCGGGTCACCCGGTCGTTGCTGCGCACCGGCTTGAGTTTACGACGCGCTGACAAGGAAGGCGGCCCTCAGAATGATGGGCTTCTTGTAGCGACGCCATGCTAAACAATCGCTAACCGAACGGCGATCTGCGGCCGCGGCGCAATCAGAGGGCGCGTGCGAGGGGCCGGTCTGCTTCATGCGCGGCCTCGAACGGATCGCGCTTCAGGCGCGCCACGGCGGCCAGCAGCCCGGCCGGCTGGACCGGCTTGGGATGGGCGTCGTCGAAGCCCTTTTCCAGCAGGCGTTCGGCCTCGCCCGACATGGCGTCCGCGGTCAGGGCCAGGATGGGAATGTCGACCCGCCCGCCTTCGCCCGCCCGGATCCGCCGCACCGCCTCGACCCCGTCCATCTCGGGCATGTGGACGTCCATCAGCACGACGTCGAAGTCCTCGACTCGCAGCCGAGCCAGGGCCTGGCGCCCATCATTGGCCGTTGCGACCGTCACGCCCGCGGCCTCCAGGATCGCGCGCGCAACGGTCTGGTTGATCAGGTTGTCGTCGACCACCAGGACCCGCGCGCCCTCGAAGTTGGCCACCGGCTCGGCGTGGCTGCTCACGAGCGGCGCCTGGGCCGGGATCAGCGCCAGCTGCACCCTGAAGGTCGAACCTTGTCCCGGTGTGCTGATGACGGTGATCTCGCCGCCCATCATCCGGGCCAGCTGGCGGCTGATCGTCAGCCCCAGACCCGTGCCGCCAAACCGCCGCGCCGTGGAGCGATCGCCCTGGCTGAACGGGCTGAACAGGCTGACCTGCTGGTCGAGACTGAGGCCGACGCCCGTATCGGTCACCAGGAGCTCGACGCAGGCCGTCTCGCCGTCAGCCGCCACGCCAGGGGCGATGCGGATCTCGACACGTCCGGTCTCGGTGAACTTCAGCGCGTTGGAGACCAGGTTCAGCAGGATCTGGCGCACCCGGACCGCATCGCCCAGCAGCCAGGTGGGAGTCTGCGGCGCCACCTCCAGCGTCAGCTCCAGTCCCTTCAGGCGGGCGGTATGGTTCCACACCAGATGGATCTGCCCCGCCAGCCGGCGGATATCGAAGGGCGCGTCCTCAAGCTCCAGCTTGCCGGCCTCGACCTTGGACAGGTCCAGAATGTCGTTGAGAATGGTCATCAGGCCATCGCCCGACTGGACGATCATGTCCAGATAGTCGGCCTGACGGGCGTCGAGCCGCGTCGTCCCCAGGGCATGGGCCATGCCCAGGACGCCGTTCATGGGCGTGCGCAGCTCGTGGCTCATCATGGCCACGAAGGCCGACTTGGCGCGGCTGGCTTCCTGGGCTTCGGCCTGGGCCTTCTCCAGCGCCAGAGCGTTGGCGCGCAGCGCGCGAGAGGTTTGCAGCATGTAGCCGAGCAGGCCCAGCAGGGTGAACGCCACCACGGCCAGTTCCCACGGCTTGAAGGCGCCCGAGATCAGGGGCGCGGTCGCCAGGGCGATGAACGGCGGCGGAGCCATCACCAGCATGGCCGCGCGGTTCAGCGCTGCATATTTCAGGGCCTCGATCAGAAGGCCGAACATCATGACCAGCGCCGCGAACTTCATGGCCTGGGGCCCATAGGCCCAGCTCAGGGTGGTCATGATCGACCAGGCCACGGTGAAGAGGCCGGGCACGCCCAGCCTGACCACCAGGGAAGGACGCCCACCGCGCCGTCTCAAGAAAGCGACAACGACCAGCAGGCTTTCCAGAACGGCGTTCACGGCCAGCCACGACAGCATCGCGATCAGGCCGAAATAGTAGCCCAGCAGGCCGCTCACCATCAGCGTCACGATGAGGCGCGCGGGGCGGCTGCGATGGCTCATGTCGAGCATCGCGCCTTCCATGCCGTCTTCGAGAAAATCGCGAAAGCTCAACGGCAGTCCCCACAACGCCACGTCGCGAAGACGCTAGGCCGAACTAGCTTCACAAGCGTTTACGCAACGCCCGTCGCGCAAATTCTATCCCTGAAAAGGATCGCGCATCAGGATGGTGTCGTCGCGCTCGGGGCTGGTCGACAGCAGGGCCACCGGGGCGCCGATCAGTTCCTCGACCCGGCGCACATACTTGATGGCGTTGGCGTTGAGGTCCTTGAACGAGCGGGCGCCGGCGGTGCTTTCGCTCCAGCCTTCCATCTCCTCGTAGATCGGCACAGCGGCGGCCTGATCGCGCATGCCGGCCGGCAGATAGTCGACCTCGCGGTCGCCGATCTTGTAGCCAACGCAGATCTTCAGGGTCTTGAGGCCGTCCAGCACGTCCAGCTTGGTCAGGGCGATGCCGTCGATGCCGTTGATGGCCACGGACTGGCGCACCAGCACCGCGTCGAACCAGCCGCAGCGACGCGGCCGGCCGGTATTGACGCCGACTTCGCGGCCGACCGTCGACAGGTGCTTGCCGACCTCGTCATCCAGCTCGCAGGCGAAGGGCCCCTCGCCGACGCGGGTGGTGTAGGCCTTGACGATGCCCAGCACATAGCCCGGGCCCTTGGGGCCCATGCCCGAACCGGCGGCGGCCTGGCCGGCGACGGTGTTGGACGAGGTGACGAACGGATAGGTGCCGTGATCGACGTCCAGCAGGGCGCCTTGCGCGCCTTCGAACAGGATGCGCTTGCCGGCCTTGTAGGCCTGGTCCAGCAGGCGCCAGGCGGGCTGGGCATAGGCCAGGATCTGCGGCGCGATCTCCATCAGCTGGTCGAACAGCGCCGCGCCGTCGGCCTCGGGCAGGCCCAGGCCCCGGCGCAGGGCGCCGTGGTGGCTGAGCAGGCGCTCGATCTTGGGCTTCAGGGCCTCGGGGTCGGCCAGGTCGGCGACGCGGATGGCGCGACGGCCGACCTTGTCCTCATAGGCCGGGCCGATGCCGCGACCCGTGGTGCCGATCTTCTGGCTGGACGCGGCTTCGCGGCCCTGGTCCAGGTCCTTGTGCAGCGGCAGGATCAGGGTGGCGTTGTCGGCCAGCACCAGCAGGTCCGGGCCGATGATCACGCCCTGTTCGGCGATCTTGGCGATCTCGCCCAGCAGGTGCCAGGGATCGACGACCACGCCGTTGCCGATCACCGACAGCTTGCCTTGCACGACCCCAGAGGGCAGCAGGGCCAGCTTGTAGACCTTGCCGTCGACCACCAGCGTATGGCCGGCGTTGTGGCCGCCCTGGAAGCGCACCACGACGTCTGCCCGGTTGGACAGCCAGTCGACGATCTTGCCCTTGCCTTCATCGCCCCACTGGGCGCCGACGACGGTCACATTGGCCATGGTAGAGATATGCCTTGTCACCTGCCCGGTGACGTCCAGCGGCCCTTCGACAGGACTCGGCCGCAGACGTTTATTCAATTTTGGGCGGCGACACGGGGCCGGTCAAACCGATCCCCCGCGAAGTCAGAAGGCGTAGACCAGCCGAACCCCCACGTCGTCAAGTCCCTGGTTCTTGCCCTGGTGGAAGATCTGGCCGTTCGACAGGTGGGTGTAGGACAGCTCGCCCGACCAGCTGTCGTTGAACTTGTAGCCCAGGGCGATCTCGGGCTCGAACAGCACCTTCGAGCCGAAATCGATGCGGGTGTAATAGAGGTTGGTGCGGCGGGCGCGCTCTTCGGGGGTCAGGTTCGGGGCGTTGGCGGGCGGCAGGCCGGCCTTGCCATCGGTATAGGCCAGGCCAAAGCCGGGACGCAGATAGAAGCCGCCGGGCGCGCCCAGCTCGATCGGCCAGTCAAAGCCCGCGGTCACGAAATTGGAGGTGTTCTCGCTGTTGATCGACACGAAAGTGTGGACCTGCGGGCGACCCAGCCAGGTCAGGCTCTCGATGCGGTCGGTGCGATAGCCGACATGGATGTCGACCCCGTCTTCACGCCCCGCGGCGCCCAGACCCACGGCCTCGCCGATGAAGGTGACGTCGTGCTTGTAGACGCCGACAAAGATTTCGTCGGCCATGGCGGGCGCGGCCAAACCCAGCGCCGCGACAGCGGCGGCGGCGAACAGTGCGGTCTTCATTCTGGATATCCCTGAACAGCCCAACCCCGAGCCGGTTATGGCTTGAACGGCGAAGCTCGCAAAGGGTTTCGATCAGGGCGCGCGCGAGCTAGACCTTTTCGCATGAGCATCACACTTTCCGACATCCAGGCCGCCGCCGCCCGCCTCAAAGGCCAGGCCGTCGAGACCCCGCTGATCGAGAGCCCGGCCCTGAACGCGCGCCTCGGCGGCCGGGTGCTGCTCAAGCCCGAGACCCTGCAGCGGGCCGGGGCCTTCAAGTTTCGCGGGGCCTATAACCGCCTCAGCCAGTTGAGCGATGACGAGAAAAAGCGCGGCGTCGTGGCCTTCTCCTCGGGCAACCACGCCCAGGGCGTGGCCCTGGCGGCCCAGATTCTGGGCTGCCCGGCCCTGATCGTCATGCCATCCGACTCGCCGACGGTGAAGGTCGAGGGCACGCGCGGCTTCGGGGCCGAGATCCGCTTCTATGACCGCTTCACCGAAGACCGCGTCGCCATCGCCGACGAGATCGCCCGCGAGCGCGGCTGCGTGGTCGTGCCGTCCTATGACGATCCGCACATCATCGCGGGGCAAGGCACGCTGGGCGTCGAGATCGTCGCGCAGGCCGGAACGCTGGGCGCGTCGCTCGACACGCTGATCTGCTGCGTCGGCGGCGGCGGGCTGATCGCCGGAACCAGCACCGCCGTCCGCGCCCTGTCGCCCGCCACCGACATCTGGGGCGTCGAGCCGGCCGGCTTCGACGAGACCCGCCGCTCGATGATCTCCGGCCAGCGCGAGACCATCGATCCGGACGCCCGCTCGATCTGCGACGCCCTGCTGACCCCGATCCCCGGCGAACTGACCTTTCCGATCAATCAGAAGACCCTGACCGGCGTCGTCGCTGTCACCGACGCGGAGGTGGCGGAGGCCATGCGCTACGCCTTCTCGGTGCTGAAACTGGTGGTCGAGCCCGGCGGCTGCGTCGCCCTGGCGGCGGCGCTGGCGGGCAAGGTCGAGGTGGCGGGAAAGACCTCGGCGATCGTCCTTTCGGGCGGCAATGTCGATCCGGCCTTGTTCGCGAGCGTTCTCAAGGGTGAGATCTAACCAACCCCGTCATCCCGCGACTTGTTCGCGGGACCCATGGTTCAGCTTACATGGGCGTGTTCCATTCTGCTCTGCACGTGCGGCGGACAGATGGGTCCCGCGAACAAGTCGCGGGATGACGAAGAAGATAGGGATGAGCGGTTGATGAAGTTTCCAGGCGTAACCGCCCTCCCCCAGACCCCGCTCCTCGTCGTCGACAAGGCCGCGCTGCTCCGCAACCTCGACCGCATGCAGGCGCTCTGCACCGCCGCCGGCGTGCGGCTGCGGGCCCACGGCAAGACCCACAAGTGCTCGACCCTGGGCCGGCTGATCGTCGCGCGCGGGGCCGTCGGCCTGTGCGCCCAGACCGTGGGCGAGGCCGAGGCCTTCGTGGCGGGCGGGATCACCGACGTGCTGGTCACCGCAGCGCCGCCGCCCTGGGCCGCGCCGCGCCTGGCGGCTCTGGCCAAAGGCGGCGCCACGATCGGCGTGACAGCCGATGACGAGGGCCAGATCGACCGGCTGTCGGACGCCGCCGTCGCGGCCGGGACGATCCTGAGCCTGGTGGTGGACCTGGACCTGGGCACCCACCGCACCGGCGCCTATCCGCACGACGCCCTGAACCTGGCCCGCGCCGCCGACGCCGCGCCGGGCCTACGCTTCGCCGGGATTCAGGCCTATCTGGGCCATCTGCAGCACATGGACGACGGCGACCTGCGCCGCTCCGCCGACGAGGCCGCCTTCGCCACGCTGAAGGCTCTGGTCGACCAGCTGAGCGCCGCCGGCCTGCCCCCGCCCGTGGTCACCGGCGGCGGCACGGGCACCCACGCCTTCGACCTGGCGTCGGGCGTCTTCACCGAGCTGCAGGCCGGCTCCTACGCCGTGATGGACGTCGAATATGACCAGTGCGGCCCGCCCGGCGGCGGCGACTGGCCGTTCGAGCCGTCGCTCTACATCGCGTCCAGCGTGGTCTCGACGCGCCACAAGAGCCACGTCGTGGTCGACGCCGGCTTCAAGGCGGTGTCGATGGACGGCCCGCCGGCCCGCGTCGTCGCCGGCGCCGCGCCCGGCTCGCTGTGGCGGCCCATGGGCGACGAGCACGGCCTGATCGCCCATCCCGCCATGATCGACGTGCTGAAGGCCGGCGGCCGCGATCCGCTGGGCTTCGCCGGCGCCGTCAGCGCCGCCGACGCCGACACCGCCCGCGCCTTCCCGGCCGACGCCCCGCAGGTGGGCGACATTGTCTGGCTGCAGCCCGGCCACTGCGATCCGACCATCAACCTCTATGACGCCCTGCACGTCTGGGACGGCGAGACGCTGGAACGCTGGGCAGTGGACGGGCGGCGGGTGAGTTCCTGACCCCGGCCCCCTAGCCCTCGCCCAAGACCCCGGATACGGTCCCGCGCCAACGACAAGATTTGCTCCAAAGAGTGACAACGATGAAACGCCTGCTGCTCGCCACCGCCCTGCTGACCGCGCCCATGCTGGCCGCCCCCGCTTTCGCGCAAGGCCCCGCCGGCGCCCCGGCGATCGACACCGCCCGGCTCGCCGCCCACATCAAGACCCTGTCGTCGGACGCCTTCGAGGGCCGGGGTCCCGCCACCGCCGGCGAGACCAAGACCGTCGCCTATATCGTCGAGCAGATGCAGGCTGCGGGCCTGGAGCCCGGCGGCGACCTGAAGGACGGCAAGCGCGCCTGGACCCAGGACGTGCCGCTGGGCATGTTCGAGATCAAGGGCCCGGTTAGCGCCCACATGATGGTCGGAAACAGCCACATCGCCCTGAACCAGGGCGAGCAGATCGCCATCCGCGCCGCCATGACCAATGTCGACAAGGTGGCGATCCAGAACGCCCCGATCGTCTTCGCCGGCTATGGCGTCAAGGCGCCGGAGCGCAACTGGGACGACTTCAAGGGCCTGGACGTCAAGGGCAAGATCGTCGTCGTGCTGATCAACGACCCGGACTTCGAGACCGGTTCGGGCGACTTCGGCGGCAAGGCCATGACCTATTACGGTCGCTGGACCTACAAGTTCGAGGAAGCCGCCCGCCTGGGCGCCGCCGGCCTGCTGATCGTGCATGAGACGGCCCCGGCCTCGTATGGCTGGGCCACGGTCAAGAACTCCAACACCAACACGATGTTCGACATCGTCCGCAAGGAGCCGACCAAGTCGCATCCGGCCCTGGAAGGCTGGATCCAGCGCGACACGGCCGTCGAGCTGTTCAAGGCGGCGGGTCTGGATTTTGACGCCCTGAAGAAGCAGGCCCAGAGCCGCGACTTCAAGCCGGTGGAACTGAAGGGCGCGACCTTCTCGGCCAACTATGCGGTCGAGCCCAAGGTGATCGTGTCCAAGAACGTGGTCGGCAAGCTGACCGGCGCCAAGCGCCCCGACGAGACGGTGTTCTTCACCGGCCACTGGGACCACCTGGGCGTGGGCCTGGCCGACGCCAAGGGCGACACGATCTATAACGGCGCCGTCGACAACGCGACCGGCATCGCCGCCATGCTGGAAATGGGCCGGGTGTTCGCCAAGAGCCCCCGCGCCGACCGCACCCTGGTCTTCCTGGCCGTGACCGCCGAGGAAAAGGGCCTGCTTGGCTCGGAATACTATGCGGCCAACCCGCTGTATCCGCTGTCCAAGACCGTGGGTGTGCTCAACACCGACGCCCTCGACCCCGCCGGTCCGGCCAAGGACTTCACCATCTCGGGCAGCGCCAAGCTGGGCCTGCTGGATGATCTGATCGCCCACGGCAAGAAGGTGAACCGCACCTACACCCCCGACCCGGCCACGGAAGCCGGCTACTTCTACCGCTCGGACCACTTCCCGTTCGCCAAGCGCGGCGTGCCGGCCATCTCGTTCGGCTCGGGCGAGGATCTGGTCGAGGGCGGCGTGGCGGCCGGCAAGGCCTTCGCCGACGCCTATCGCATCAACGCCTATCACCAGCCGGCCGACGAGTGGAACGACAGCTGGAACCTGGAGGGCATGCGCGCCGACATCAGCCTGATCCAGGGTCTGGGCCAGGACTTGGCCACCTCGACCCGCTGGCCCGAATGGGGCGAGGGCTCGGAGTTCAAGGGCGCCCGCGACGCGACCAAGGCGCAGCGCAAGTAAGCCGCACCTCTATCTTGTCATCCCGGAAGCCTCGCAGAGGCTATCCGGGACCCAGGAGCCGGCGCATCGCGGTTGCCCCTGGGTCCCAGCTCTCCGCTACGCTGCGGCCGGGATGACAAACATGTTTTGAACCGGATAGCGCTCACCGCAACGCGGGCGTGCGGGATGCTCTCATGACGGCCTCGGTCTTCGACCTCTTCAAACTCGGCGTCGGCCCGTCCAGCAGCCACACCATGGGCCCGATGACGGCGGCGGGGCTGTTCGTCGGCCGCCTGCGCGACAACGGCCAGCTGCCCGCCGTGGCCCGGGTCGAGATCCGGCTCTACGCCTCCCTGGCCCTGACCGGGCGCGGCCACGCCACCGACCGGGCGGTGATGCTGGGCCTGATGGGCTTTGTCCCGGCCGACCTGGATCCCGACGCCGGCGAGGCCGCCCTTGTCGAGGCTCGGGCCAACCAGTGGCTGCTGCTGGGCGGCGAGACCGGGATCGCCTTCGACGAAGCCCGCGACATCGTCTGGCTGGGCCATGAGCGCCTGCCCCAGCATCCCAACGGCCTGACCTTCATCGCGTATGACAAGGCCGGCGCCGTGCTGGCCGAGCGGACCTATTTCTCGATCGGCGGCGGCTTCGTGCGCGACGAGGCCCAGATGGGCCGCAACGCGCCGCCCGAGGAAGACCTGCCCGTCCCTCACCCGTTCGAGAGCGGCGCCGACCTGCTGCAACGCGCCGCCGACGCAGGCCTGTCGATCGCCGGCGTCATGGGCGCCAACGAGCTGGCGCGGATGTCGCTGGACGACATGAACGCCGGCCTCGACCGCATCTTCAACGCCATGGAAGCCTGTATCGACCGGGGCATGCGCCAGGACGGCGTCCTGCCCGGCGGGCTGGACGTCAAGCGCCGCGCCCGCCAGATCCACCAGACCATCCAGGGCCGCATGGAGCGTCAGATCAGCGATCCGCTGGCGGCCATGGACTTCGTCAATCTGTGGGCCATGGCGGTCAATGAAGAGAACGCCGCTGGCGGCCGCGTCGTCACCGCCCCGACCAATGGCGCGGCGGGGCTGGTCCCGGCCGTGTTGCGGTTCTTCGTGCGCTTTTATAACGGCACGCCCGAGCAGATCCGCGTCTTCCTGCTGACCGCCGCCGCCATCGGCGCGCTCTACAAGCGCAACGCCTCGATCAGCGGCGCCGAGGTGGGCTGCCAGGGCGAGGTGGGCGTGGCCTGCTCGATGGCCGCCGCCGGCCTGTGCGCGGCTCTGGGCGGCAGCAACGCCCAGATCGAGAACGCCGCCGAGATCGGCATGGAGCACAATCTGGGCCTGACCTGCGATCCCATCGGCGGGCTGGTTCAGATCCCCTGCATCGAGCGCAACGCCATGGGCGCCATCAAGGCCATCGACGCCGCTCGTCTGGCCCTGCTGGGCGACGGCCAGCACAGCGTCTCCCTCGACAAGGTGATCGCCACGATGAAGCGCACCGGCGAGGACATGAACGAGATCTACAAGGAAACCTCGATGGGCGGGCTGGCCGTGGGGCTGTCGGTCAACCGGGTGGAGTGCTGAAGAACAAGTCCTCCCCCTTCAGGGCGAGGATTTAGGCGCTCGACGCCCAACAAAACCTCCCCTAAGTTCACCCAGAACAGGAAGGGAACAGGCATGTCCACAGGCGTCATCCGGGCCGGCATCGGCGGCTGGACCTTCGAGCCCTGGCGGGGCGTGTTCTATCCCGACACGGTCAAGCAGAAGGACGAGCTGAAATACGCCTCGTCCAACCTGACCAGCATCGAGATCAACGGCACCTACTATTCCACCTTCAAGCCCAACAGCTGGATGAAGTGGCGCGACGAGACGCCCGACGACTTCGTGTTCTCGGTCAAGGCCAGCCGCTACTGCACCAACCGCCGGGTGCTGTCGGAGAACAACGACTCGCTGGAAAAATTCCTGACCCAGGGGCTGGAAGAGCTTGGTCCCAAGCTGGGCCCCATCAACTGGCAGTTCATGGCCACAAAGAAGTTCGATCCGGTCGACTTCGAAGGCTTCCTGAAGCTGCTGCCCAAAGAGATCGGCGGCCGCCCCGCGCGCCATGCGCTTGAAGTGCGCAGCCCCACCTTCCAGACCCAGGCCTTCTATGATCTGGCCGCCAAGTACGGCGCGGCCATCGTCTATGCCGTCGACGACGAGTCGCCCGACTGGCCCCGGATCGACGAGCCCACCGCCGACTTCACCTATGCCCGCCTGATGTGCAGCCGCGAGGACGAGCCCACCGGCATGAGTTCGGAAGAACTGGACGGCGTGGTCGCCCAGACCCGCAACTGGGCCCAGCGCGGCGACGTGTTCGCCTATTTCATCTCCGGGGCAAAGGTGCGCAATCCGGCGGCG
Source organism: Alsobacter soli (assembly GCA_943371355.1). Classification (GTDB taxonomy): domain Bacteria; phylum Pseudomonadota; class Alphaproteobacteria; order Caulobacterales; family Caulobacteraceae; genus Caulobacter. The sequence continues at coordinate 77,628 of CALRUN020000009.1, read as the reverse complement.
GCGATGGCGCTTATCGAGAAGCTGAAGTAGCGCGCCTTCATTCCGACACCAACGACCCGCGCTCTGCGCAGCCTGAGGCTGTGTCGTTCTGGGGGTTGAGTGGGAACTGGCGCTACAGACTGGCGGCGGCGCGGTCGGGGCGGATGGCTGGCGGCGCTGGCCCTGTCCCTCGGCGCGCACGTCGTGGTCCTTCTGGCGCTGCTCTGGCGGATCGCGCCCTTGCCGACTCCGGCGCCCACCCCGACCATCGAGGTGGTGCTGACGCGGCCCGACGCCCCCGCGTCCGTCCGCGGGTCGCAGGCCCGCCGCCTCCGAGCAGCCCGTCCATCAGCGCCGCCGCAGACGCCCTCCGCGATCGCCTCCGCGCCGCCCGTCGCCCCTGCGCCGCCGGTCGCGACGACGCCGAAGGTCGCCGCGCCGACCGAGCCGCCCCTGCGTGGCGCGCTGCAGGCGGCCCTGGGCTGCCGCGAGTCGAACCTCCCCAGGCTATCACCATCGCAGCGCAAGGCCTGCCAGGAGCGGCTGGCCCAGGGCCTTGCGGCCCGCGCCGGCGGGGCGTTCGGCATGGACCCCGCCCGACGCGCCGCCTTCGACGAGGCGGCGCGAGAGCGCGAGCCGTTCCTGGCGCGCACACCCAAGGACAACTGCGTGCCGCGCCTGCAGGAGAAGGAGGTCGGACGCGGCGCGATGGCGACCCATGACTGGAAGGCCGGGGGTCGCTTGCGCCAAGTCGTTCTAGGATCCGCCACGCCAAAACATGGTTAGCCAAACCTTAACCGCCGCCCCCTAGGCTTCGCCCATGCGCCGCCTGCTGCCCCTGTTGCTTGTGTCTCTCGCCCTGGCCTCGCCGGCCGGCGCCGACCAAAAGCCCGCGCCGAAAAAGGCCCCGCCGCCCGCCGTGGCAGTCGTTCCCCAGACCGCCCTGCAGCCCCTGATCCCGCTGGCGTCCAGCCGCCCGGGCGGCGACCCCGGCCAGTGCCGCGCGGCCTGCGCGCGGAGCTACTATTTCTGCAAGGCCGGCGACGACGACATCTGTCCCAGCCAGTGGGCCCAGTGCAACGCGCGCTGCAACGCGACCTACAGGCGGCTGGGGTCGTAGAGGCGCTTTCCCAAGCTCAAAGCCCGCCCAGGGCCGTCAGCGCATCGCGGCGATCGGCGTATCGGCCGCCCAGGCACTCGGTGTCGAGAAAGGTCTGAAGGATTTCCAGCGCCTCGTCCTGCGGCGTGAAATTGGCGCCGAGCACCAGCACGTTGGCGTCGTTGTGCTCGCGGGTGGTTCTGGCCATCTCGACGCTGCCGCATAGCGCCGCGCGCAAGTGCTGATAGCGATTGGCGGTCATGGCCATCGCCTGGCCCGAACCGCAAATCAGGATGCCGAACCTGGCCGACCCTGACTGGAACTCCGCCGCCAGCTTCCGGGCGTAGTCCAGGGCGTCGCAGCGGTCGGCGCCGTGCGCGCCGAGGTCGCAGGGCGCATAGCCGTTCTGCTCCAGCCAGCGGACGAGGTGCGCCTTCAGGACGACCCCGTGATGGTCGGCGGCGATGAGGACAACGGCTTTGCTCATGCAGCATCATAACCTGGCTGGCCGCGCGGGAGAGAGGCGGACGTAGAACGGCTAGATATCAGACTCGCCGTCAGTCATGCCCGGCGGGTCCGGCAAGGGCGTGGGCCGCACGATCCGCGCCCGGATCTCGGGGTCCTTCAGCAGGGCCACCCGCATCACCTCCCGGGCGCGGGGCGCGGCGGCGCTGGAGCCGAACTGGCCGCCGTGTTCGATGATCACCGACAGGGCGTAGCGGGGGTCATCGTAGGGCGCGAAGGCGATGAACAGGTTGTGGTCCTTGAGCTTCCAGGCGATGCCCTGGTTGCTGCGCGAGGCCCCGGCCGCGTACTGGCGCACCTGGGCCGTGCCCGTCTTGCCCGCCATCTTGACGTCGCCCAGGCCCAGCTGGCTCTGAACGAAGGCTCCCCCGGTCGGATCATTGGCCACGGCCGCCATGCCGGCGCGCACGATCTCCAGATGCGCCTGGCTGAACGGCAGGTCCGGCACGGCGTCGCCGTGCGGCTGCTCGATCCCGCCCACGGACTTGAGCAAACGCGGATTGAGCGCCTTGCGCCCGTTGGCCAGCCGCGCGGTCATCACCGCCAGCTGCAGGGCGTTGACGTTGATATAGCCCTGGCCGATCCCGAACGGCACGCTGTCGCCCGGATGCCAGACCGGGTCGCGCTTGAAGGTCTTCTTCTTCCACTCGCGGGAGCCGACCAGCCCCTTCTTCTGACCCGGAATGCCGATGTCGAAGGTTCCGCCAAAGCCGAACGCCGTGGCGGCCGCGGCGATCGGGTCGGGCCCGATGCGCAGGGCCATCTGATAGAAATAGACGTCGCAGCTGTTCTTGATGGCGGCGTGCATGTCCTGCAGGCCATGGCCGCCCTTCTTGTGGCAGTGCCAGACCCGGCCGCCGAACGACCAGCCGCCGGTGCACAGCACCCGGTCGGTCGGGTCCACGCCCGCCGTCAGGGCCGCCATGGCCACCGTGGGCTTGAAGGTCGAGCCGGGCGGATAGGTGCCGGTCATCACCTTGTCCAGCAGCGGCTTGCGCTCGTACTCGGCCAGCGCCCGGTACTCGGGCGAGGACAGGCCCTTCACGAAGCGGTTGGCGTCGAAACTGGGCGCCGACGCCATGGCCAGCAGGTCGCCATTGCGGCAGTCCATGACCACGATCGCCCCGCTCTCCTCGCCCATCACCTCCAGGGCGCGGTTCTGGATGTCGGCGTCCAGCGTCAGGCGGATATCGGCGCCGGCCCGGGCCGGGATGTCGCCCTCCGGGTCCAGGCGCACCGTGCGTCCCTGGGCGTCGACCTCGGCCTTGGTCGCGCCGGCCTGGCCGCGCAGGGGACCGTCGAAGGCCTTCTCGACGCCCAGCTTGCCGATCCGGAAGCCCGGGTGATGCAGCAGCGCCTGATCCTGGGTGGGATCGGCTTTGGCCTTGGTCAGGTCGCGGTCAGAGACCTTGGCCACATAGCCGATGACGTGGGCGAAGGCCCCGCCGAAGGGATAGACACGCACGTCGCCCATATCGGCGGTGACACTGGGCAATTCGGGGGCGCGGATGCTGACGCGGGCAAACTCCTCCCAGGTCATGTCCTCCATGACGGCCACCGGCGTCTTGCGGGGCGCGCGGGCCAGGTCCTTCAGCAGGCGCGACCGGCGGGCGGCGTCGATGGGAACCAGCTGGGCCAGATCGTCCAGCGTCGCCTCGGCGTTGAAGCCGACGTCCTTGGTCACCATCAGGCGGAAATTGGGTCGGTTGGAGGCCAGGGACACGCCATTGCGGTCATAGATGGCGCCGCGCGGCGGCGAGACCAGGCGGTAGTTGAACTGGTTGCCGGCGGAAAGCTTCTGGTAGCGTTGGGCCTCGACCAGCTGCAGCTGCACCAGCCGTCCGACCAGGGCTAGCAGACCGCCACCGGCCAGGCCGCCCATCAGGAACGCGCGGCGGTTGAAGGCGCCCTGCCGCTCGTTGACCTCGGAAAAGAAGATCGACGGTTCGCTCATCGCGCCGCCTCGCCGAACGGCCCCGAGAAGCGGGCAGGCGGCGTCGCTCGACAGCGCGACGGGGTCGCGGCGGCCAGGGAAATCATGGGGTGGGACCGGCCGCAGGCTAGGGTTGATCTGAGACCCAGATTGAACCCTGGTTTGCCGCCGTCAATGGCCTGGCCGGGCGCGGCGACGGAATATTTCGCCAGGCGCCCGGCGCGGCCGGTGGCCGAGCGCGGGCGTTCGGCCCCGCGCCCTATTCGTCCAGGCAGACCCGGGCGATCTCGGCGCGCAGTTCGGGCATGCCCAAGCCCTTTTCCGACGAGGTGGCCAGCACGCGCGGGAAGGCGGCGGGGCGCTTGGCGATCGCCTTCACGGTCTCGGCGGTGACCTTCTCGACCTCGTGCGGCTTGATCTTGTCCGACTTGGTCAGGATGATCTGGTAGGAGACCGCCGCCGTATCCAGGGCGTCTAGGGCTTCCTGGTCGACCTTCTTGAGGCCGTGGCGGGCGTCGATCAGCAGATAGACGCGGCGCAGGGTGGCCCGGCCACGCAGATAGGCCCGGCCCAGGTCCTGGAACTTGCTGACCGTGGTCTTCGAGGCGCGCGCGAAGCCATAGCCCGGCAAGTCGACCAGGCGCAGCTTCTCGGCCAGCAGGAAGAAGTTGATCTCCCGCGTGCGGCCCGGCTCGTTGGAGGCGCGGGCCAGGTACTTCTGCCCCACCAGCCCGTTGATCAGGCTGGACTTGCCGACATTGGAGCGGCCGGCGAAGCACACTTCCGGCGCGATCGGATGAGGCAGGCCGTCCATGTTGACGGCCCCCATCATGAAGGCCACCGGCTGGGCGAACAGCACGCGCGCCGCCTCGATCTCTTCCTCGGTGAAGACGGGACCGGGCGGCGGCGCGAAGTTGGGTTCGGTCATCAGGTCGCCACGGAGGGTTTGCGCTGGAAGCGGGCGATGATCTGGTCGATCGGGTTCTCGACCTTGTAGCGGCGCATGATGATGTACTGCTGGAAGATCGTCAGGACGTTGGACCAGCACCAGTAGATCACCAGGCCCACCGAGAACTGCGACAGGGTGAAGGTGAAGATGATCGGGAAGAACTGGAAGATCTTCTGCTGGATCGGGTCGGCCGCCGGCGGGTTCATCGCCGTGGTCAGCCACATGGTGAAGCCGTACAGCAGCGGCCAGACGCCGATGTGCAGCGGACCTGACAGGAAGGCGCCGATCAGCGGGGCGGTCGCTGGATCCCAGGGGATCAGGCCAAACAGGTTCATGAAGGTGGACGGATCGCGGGCCGACAGATCCTGGATCCAGCCGAAGAACGGCGCGTGCCGCATTTCGATGGTCACCGTCAGCACCTTGTACAGCGAGTAGAACACCGGGATCTGGATCAGCATGGGCAGGCAGCCCATCATCGGATTGATCTTCTCCTTGCCGTACAGCGCCATCATTTCCTGCTGCTGCTTGGTGGGATCATCCTTGAACTTGACCTTGAGCTTCTCGACCTCGGGGGCGATCTTCTTCATCTTGGCCATGGACTCATAGCTCTTGTCCGCCAGCGGATAGAGCACGAGCTTGAGGGCCACGGTCAGCAGCAGGATGGCGACACCGAAGTTGCCGACCCACTTGTAGAACATCTCCATGATGTTGAAGATCGGGCGGGTGAAGAAGCGGAACATGCCCCAGTCGACGGCGTCGTCGAAGCGCGGCACCTCGGCCTTCTTGCCGTCCCAGAACTTCCACCAGGCCGGGGGCTCGCCGCCGAACTCGTACTTGCGCAGCAGCGGCACGGTCTTGGCGCCGGCGAACAGGCGGGTGTTCTGTACCAGGGTCTGGCCGGGGGAGAGGCTCTTGGCGGGGCCCACGAAATTGACGTCATAGATGTCGACGGCGCCGGCCTGGGTGACGCGGTACTGGGCGGTGACGTCCTGGGCCTGTTCCGGGATCAGGGCGGTCAGCCAGTACTTGTCGGTGATGCCGGCCCAGCCGCCCTTGGACGGGAAGGCTTCGAGCGGCTTGTCCTTCTTCCACTTGCCGTACTTCTGCTGCTTCAGCTCGTGGGTCTTGCCGCCCTCGACGCCGAACACGCCGATGGCGCCTTCGTGGACGATCTGGTTCTTGCCCAGGTCAGCCGGGATGCCCTGGCGCTGGACAGTGGCGTAGGGAGCCAGGGACAGGGTCTGGGCGCCCTGGTTGCGGACGCTGTCGGCGACGGTGAACATGGCGTCGGCGTCGACCGAGATGGTGCGGGTGAAGACCAGGCCCAGGCCGTTGTCATAGGTCATGACCACCGGCGAGGTCGGGGTCAGGGTCTGGCCCGGCGCGGCGGTCCAGACGGTGCGGCTGTCGGGCAGGCCCGGCAGGTTGGCGCCGGCCCAGCCGAAGTCCGCGAACCAGGCGTGCTCGGCGCCCTCGGGGCGGAACAGCTCGACCGGCGGCGAGGCCTTCTTGGTCGTCTGGGCGTACTTCTTCAGCCACAGGTCATCAATGCGGCCGCCCTTCAGCGAAATCGAACCCGACAGGGCCGGCGTATCGACGGCGACGCGCGGGCTCTGGGCCTTGGCGGCGTCGCGCGACAGCTTCAGCGGCGCGGGACGACCGTCGGGGCCAAGCACCACGCCAGGCTGGGTCGCGGCCATCTGGGCCTCGGCCGCCTTCTTGGCCTTCAGCTCGGCTTCGACCTTCTTCTGGTTCGGGCCCAGGATGAAGAACTGGTACCCGATCAGGATCGCGAACGCGCTGACGATGAACATCAACGTGTTTTTGTTGTCGTTCTGCATGGATGACTTAACCGGAAACGGAGGGATCGGGCGCGTGAGCGTCTGAAGACGGGTCTTTGGGAAGATCAGCGGATTGAGCCAGCCTGGCCCGAGCCTCCGCGCGATCATGTTCGGCCGCGAGGCTTATCAGCGCGGTTTTCACATCGTCAAGCAAACGCCCCCATTCGCGGGTGCGGGTGCCGCCGCGCGCGATGAATACATAGTCGTACATGGGACGGCCATGAAGGGGTAGCAACAGCCTTGCGGCCTCGCGCAGGCGGCGCTTGGCGCGATTACGCTCGACCGAGCCGCCGACCTTCTTGGTGGCGGTGAAACCCACGCGGATCAGGGGATCATCGTCGAGCCGGGCGCACATCTGCATGAACACGGCGCCGCGCGACAGGGCCGGGGCCTTGGCGGCCTTCAGGAAATCGGGGCGCTTTTTCAGGCGCTCGATCTTCACCGCATCCGCTGGCTGGATCGCGGTCATGAAAAAAGCCGCCCTTTCCGGCGAAAACCTGAGGTCAGGCTCTGGGAAAAGGCGGCTTTTATCATGGTCTGTGCCCCCCGCCGAAGCGGGAGAAAGAACGGGGTGAGCCGTTCTTAGGCCGTCAGGCGCTTACGGCCCTTGGCGCGGCGACGCGCAACGATCTTTTGGCCGTTCTTGGTGGCCATACGCGCGCGGTAGCCGTGACGGCGGGCTCGCACGAGCTTCGACGGCTGGAATGTCCGCTTCACGAGGTGGCTCCGATAATAATGGGACGCGAGAGCCGCAAGGCCTCCGCGAGTGAGGGGCGGTGGATAAGGGAACGGGCTGCGGCTGTCAACCTGAGTCGGCCGCTGAAACTGTCATCCCGGCCGTAGCGTAGCGAAGAGCCGGGACCGCGGCATGCGCCTGCGTTTCCGGCGGTCCCGGCTCGGCGCGCTTCGCGCTTGGCCGGGATGACAGCTTTTTACTGGTCCGGCCGGAGGATCGCCTTGCCCACGACCCTGCGCTCGGCCAGCAGATCGAACGCCTCGCGCCAGCGGTCAAGCGGTAGCTCGGCATGGACATGCGGCGCGATCACGCCCTCGTCCGCCATGCGCCACACCGCCTCGCCGTTCTCGCGGCCCTTCTCCGGGAACTGCCGGCCATACTCGCCGGCCCGCACGCCCATCACCGAGAAGCCCTTGATCAGCGGCATATTGACCGAGACCGTCGGAATCCGCCCCGAGGTGAAACCGATCACCAGCAGCCGGCCGTCAAAGGCGATGCAGCGCACGCTCTCGTCGAACACGTCGCCGCCCACCGGGTCATAGATGATGTCGGCCCCGCGCCCGCCGGTGATGGCTTTCACCTTCTCGCGAAAGCCGCCGGTGACGTTGACGACAGCGTCAGGCGCATAGAGCGCCGAGATGGCCGCCAGCTTGTCGTCGGAGGCCGAGGCCGCAATCACCCGGGCGCCGAGCGCCTTGGCCAGGTCCACCGCCGCCAGACCCACCCCGCCGGCCGCGCCATGCACCAGCACCCAGTCACCCGGCTCGATCCGCGCCCGGCGCACCAGGGCGACATAGGCGGTCAGATAGGCCGCGCCATAGGCGGCGGCCTGCGCGAACGACAACCGCTGGGGTTTGGGCTTCAGCGCCTCGGCCGAGACCACCGCATATTCGGCGAAAGCCCCCAGCCGCGCGCCGCCGACCACCGCATCACCGATGGAAAAGCCCGAGACCCCCTGCCCCAACGCCGCGACCTCGCCGGCCAGGTCCAGGCCGGGGGTGAACGGGACCGGCGGCTTGAACTGGTATTCGCCCCGGGTCATCAGCAGGTCGGGGAAGTTGACGCTGGCGGCCTTGACCTCGACCAGCACCTCGCCGGGGCCGGGGATCGGCGTAGCGACCTCGCGGACCGCGCAGCCGGCGTAGTCGGGGGCCAGGTTCTCGACGACAAGCGCTCTCATGCCCCCTTCCCCCTTTGATGGGGGAAGGGTTGGGGATGGGGGTGACAGCGGTTCAGGATGTGGCGCGGCCGAGCAAAGCCGTCCAGCGGGGTCACCCCCATCCCCGCCCTTCCCCCATCAAAGGGGGAAGGGAGAAGAACAATGCGACTCACGCGATTCAATCGAACGCCTCCCGCACTAGCCCCGCCCCGGCTTTCGCCGGGGAGAGCGGATGTTTTTTGTCAGGTTTATCCAGAAAAAGTCCGGACTATCCGGTCTCCGCCCGTCCTACTTATCGGGTCCCGCCACGAACGCCTCGCGCACCAGCCGCGCCACCTCGCGGCAGGCGGCGTCGGCCGCCGGAACCGCGCCGGTGAAGGCGGTGAAGCCGTGGGCCAGGCTGTCATAGCAGCGATAGGTCACCGGCACGCCGGCGGCTTGCAGACGCTTGGCATAGGCCTCGCCCTGGTCGACCAGCGGATCAAAGCCGGCGGTGATCACCACGGCCGGCGCCAGGCCCGAAAGGTCGGCCGCCTTGTTGGGCGACAGGCGAGGATCGGCCGGATCGGCGTCGGGGCCCATATAGTGGCCCATGAACCAGTCCATGATCGGCCGGCTCAGCGGATAGGCGTCGGCATAGGTGCTCATCGAGGCCGTCTCGCTGGCCACGTCGACGGCGGGATAGATCAGCAGCTGCAGGGCCGGCTGGGCCTCGCCCGTGCGCTGCATCTCCTGGGCGACGATGGCGGCGAAGTTGCCGCCCATCGAGTCGCCGCCGATGGCCGCCGTGCCCGGCCGGGCCCCGAAGCGGGCGGCGTTGTCGCGGCCCCAGCGATAGGCGGCCAGCACGTCGTCCAGACCCGCCGGGAAGCGGTGATCGGGCGCCAGGCGATAGTCGACCGACAGCACGGCGGTCTTGGCGATGCGGGCCAGGATGCCGCAGAAGGCGTGGCAGGTTTCAAGGTCCCCAATCACCCCGCCGCCGAAATGGGCGAAGACGATCAGGGGCGCGTCGGCGTCCTGCTCGGCCGGGCGATAGGCGCGCAGCGGAAGCTGACCACCTGGCCCGTCGATCGACAGGCTCTCGGTGCGCACACCCGGCTCCGGCGGGCCCGACACCGCGCCCAGCCCCTTGGCGCTGGCCTCGCGCGCCACGTCGGGCGGCAGGGTCGTCATCGACGGCATCTTCTGGGCCGCGTGGGCGAAGAACTGGAAGCGCGGGTCCAGGGTGCGGCCGCCGCGATAGACCACCCCGCCACCGGACATGGCCCGCAGGATCGGGCTGGGCAGGGACAGGATGGTCTTCAGGACGAACTTCTGGACGTCAGCCATGCGAGCTCCGAACGGGCGCTAGAGTTTGGGAAGGGCGGGCAGACCGCCCAGGATCAGTTTGATGGCGAACTCGGCCGCGCCGGCGGTGTCGACGGGCCGGCGCTCCAGCATCTTGTCGCTGACCTCGCGGGCCACGGCGATGCAGGCGGCGGTCAGATAGTCCAGGTCGACGGCGGGCGCGTGCTCCAGCGCCAGAACCTTGGCGAAGCCTTCGCGCACCTCGTCGAACACCGCCACGATCTCGGGTGTGGCGCGGGCGTGGGGGATCGGCTCGCCGGCCGGGCGGTTCAGACGCCAGGTCTCCTGCTCGGTGGCCACGAACTGGAAATAGGCCAGGATCGCGCCGCTGAGGAAGGACTGGAAGTCGACCGCCTTCTCGACCTGCTCGCGCAGCAGGGGCCGGAACCGGCGCGCGCCGTCGTCGGCCAGGGCGTCGAACACTTCCTCTTTGGACTTGTAATAGTTGTAGAAAGTGCCCGAGGCGAGGCCGGTGCGGCGGATGATGTCGCGCACCGTGGCGCCGTCATAGCCCAGGTCACCGAACACTTCCCGCGCCGCATCCAGTATGGCCTGGCGGTTGGCGACCTTGGTCCGCTCGCGCTTGCCGGGCCGGTCGTCGACGACCGGCGCCGCAGGGAAATAGGCGATATTCGACATCAAACGCGACTCAGGAACGAGGCGATCGTGACGCCCCGTCATGATTTGAGCCTCATTCCGCCGCATGGGGCAAGACCTTCGCCGCGCGGGCCACGATCGCCATGCTGTTCCCTCCCGCGCGTCGCCGCCTCATGTGCAGACTGATCGCCGTTCACGGATGATGCGCCTGGCACGCCGGGGGTCAATGCTGACGCTGGGGGAGCCAAGCCGCCCCGCTCTCCCCGGAGTAAAAAAGGCCTCAGAACCCCTTGATCGGCTGCTCCAGCTCGTACACCGCGTCGGTGATGTTCTCGATCTTCTTGGCGAACAGCGCCTGGGCGTCGTGGAGGCCCTGGTTGTAATAGTAAGGCCCCAGCCGCTCGGTGATGAAGTCGAGCAGGAACTGGGCGTCGAAGCCCTTCACTTCCAGATCCAGCTCGTCCTTCAGATAGCGCGACAGGCCGTCGGTCAGCTTGGCGCGGGTGTCCTTGTCGAGGTCGATCCTGGGCATGGCTCTCTAATTCTCCCTTCCCCCTCGATGGGGGAAGGGCGGGGTTGGGGGTGATGCGGCGGCGGATAGTGGCAAGGCCTCGCTCTTTTCGGAAGCGGTGTCACCCCCATCCCCAACCCTTCCCCCATCAAAGGGGGAAGGGAGTTCACGCCGAGACGGTCGAAACCACCTTGCCGTCAGCCCGCGCCGCCACCGGCAGCCGGTTCCCCGCCGCCTTCGCCCGCTTCTCGCCGCGCGCGATCTCCTTCTTCAGGTCCGCGCAATAGACGTTGAAATCCACCTGAATGGTGTGCCGCGCCGAAGCGTAGAACTGGCCCAGATGACGGACCTCGTCCCTGGCGGTGATCCGGTCCATCTCGTCGGCCGAGGGCGGCGCATAGGTCCCCGCCAGATAGGCGGCGGCCAGCTTGGCCTGCTGTTCGGCGAAGTTCACCAGCGTCGGCAGCGGCTGGGCCAGGCCCATGAAGAACAGGTTGGGGACGTCGGGCTTCATCATCCGCTTGAACAGCGGAAAGCGGTGATCGGCGCCGGGCTGGATGGCCGGATCGTCGAAGAACGGGAAGCTGATCTTGTAACCGGTGGCGAAGACGATGGCGTCCACCTGTTCGACGCTGCCGTCGGCGAACCGCACATTGGGCCCCTCCAGCGCCGCGATGGCCGGCTTGAACTTGATGTCGCCGCAGCCGGCCCGGGTCAGGAACTCGCCGGACACCGAAGGGTGGGCTTCCAGCGGCTCGTGGTCGGGCTTGGGCAGGCCGTAGTCTTCCATACGGCCGATGGTCTTCTTCAGCACCGATCGCGACAGGGCCAGGCCCAGCTTGCGCGGCATCCAGGCCGGCAGGGCCGACTTGTCGGCCGGCTTGCCGTTCAGATATTTCGGAAACACCCAGACCCCGCGCCGGGCCGAGACCCACAGGTTTTTGGCGATCGGGCGTTGGGCCAGCTCGCTGGCGATATCCATGGCCGAATTGCCCATGCCGACGACGACGATGTTCTTGCCGCGCATGTCGACGGGGTCGAACGGGTCGCTATAGGCGTGGGCGTGGAAGGCGACGCCGTCGAACTCGCCCGGATAGTCGGGCATGCGCGGGTCCCAGTGGTGGCCGTTGCAGACAAACAGCACGTCGTAGAGCCGCGTCTCGCCGCTGCCCAGCGTCACCGCCCACAGGCCGTCGCTGGTGCGGCGAGCGGTCTCGACCCGGGTGTTGAAGGTGATGGTCTCGCGCAGGCCGAAATGGTCGACATAGTCCTTGAAGTACTGGTGCAGCTGGGCGTGATGGGGAAAGTCGGGCCAGTCGGCCGGGACCGGGAAATCCTCGAAGGCCAGACGCCACTTGGAGGTGTCGATATGCAGGCTCTCGTAGCAGGCCGACAGTCCGTTGGGGTTCTTGAAGTACCAGTTGCCGCCGACCTCGTCGGACATCTCGAAGCAGTCATAGGGCACGCCCACGTCCTTGAGCCGCTTGGCCGTGGTGAAGCCGCTGCAGCCCGCGCCGATGATGCACGCCTTGGGAAGCTTGCCCGTCATGTCCCGCCCCGTCTGACTTATCGTTGTTCAGTAAAGCGTATCAGCGTTATTCCGGCCGTCAAACGGCTCCCCTGCGTCAAGGATGCTCCACAGCCGCGTGCGGCGGGATTAATCCTCCGCTAGGGTCTGGCGTTCGACACCCACGATCCCATTTGTCCCGACTCGATGCGCATACGAAGGCCAAGACCATGCACCGCCACGAACTGAAGACCTGGCCGCAGTATTTCGCCGCTGTCCGCTCAGGCAAGAAGCGCTTCGAGATCCGCCGCAACGACCGCGACTTCTCGGTCGGCGACATCCTGGTGCTGCGCGAATTCGACCCGGAAAGTGAAGTTTATACAGGCCAGATCGAAGAACGTCAGATTACATTTGTACTTTCTGAAGAGGACTACGGCGTCATCCACGGCTTCGTGGCCCTGGGCTTTGGCGAGGTCATGCCCCATGCCGACGCGGCGCCCGACGGCCGGCTGACCGCCGACCAGCTGGCGACCTGGCACGAGACCCAGGCCTCGAACGCCACGCTGCGCGCCCAGGACGCTCGCAAGGTCTCGGCCAGCTACGCCGCGCCCACGACGGGCCGGGCGGCCATGAGCGTCGCCGCTGACCGCCACGCGGGCGTCGCCGCCGCCGCCGAGGCCGAAGCCCACTTCCACGCCGCCGCCGCCCTGATCGTGCGCAAGGCCTAGGACACGAAAAAGCCGCCGCCCGCGGGTGCGGACGGCGGCTTTTTGAAACCGGTAGGGCTGGCGGCTTAGGCCGCTTCGCGGATGACGGCCGGGAACACGTCGTTCATGCGCAGATAGGTGATCAGGCGGTTCTCCATCGAGATGATCGCCTGGATGAAACGCAGCTCCTCGACGCCGAGGTCGGGGGCCGGCTGCAGGTGGTCGCGCGACACGGTGAAGGTCTCGCTGACGGCGTCCACCAGAATGCCGGCCAGGCGGTCCTGGCACTCGACGACCACGATCACGTGGCGGGTCTCGGGGATGGTGACGCCAAGGCCCAGGCGGTTGCGCAGGTCGATGACCGGCATGATCGCGCCGCGCAGGTTAATGACCCCGCGCAGATAGGACGGGGCGTGGGGGATGGGCGTCGCCGGAGTCCAGCCGCGGATTTCGCGGACGGTCTTCACGTCGATGCAGAACTCCTGCTCGCCAATGCAGAAAGAGATCAGCTCAAGGGCCGGTTCGGCTTGATCGGTCATGGATAGGTCCCCTGAATACGGTTCACGGCGTCAGGTCGCGATCTTCACGCGCCCCAGGCCACGCTGACACAAGAGCCGATCCGCTCTTTAGCAACGGTTAACGGTGAGGCCGGAAAGGGCGCGATCGTTTGTCGCGCCCTCGTGGTGCTCAAGGTTCGGACAGGCCCTCATCGCCGTCATCCGACAGGTTGAACTCGTACCAGACGCCGTTGAGCACGCCGAAGGCGACGGCCAGGCCCAGGCCCAGGATCCAAGCGAAATACCACATCGTCTCGTCTCCTCAGTAGAGGTCGGGGTTGGTGGTCAGGGCGTCCGTGGTGCTGCGTCCCCACAGAACCTTGTAGACCCAGGCGGTGTAGAGCAGCACCAGCGGCAGGAAGATCACCGTGCAGATCAGCATGATGAACAGCGTCAGGTGACTGGACGAGGCGTTCCACACCGTCAGGCTCGAACGCGGGTCGATGGCGCTGGGCAGGATGAACGGGAACATCGACAGGCCGACGGTGGAGATCACCCCCAGGGTCGAGGCCGTCGATCCGGTGAACGACAGCGCCGCCTTGTCCAGCCTCAGGCCCAGCAGGGCCAGGGCGGCGCCGGCGAAGCCCAGGACCGGCGCCAGGATCATCCAGCCGTGGCGCACATAGTTGTCCAGCCAGGCGCCGGGCGCGGAGACGACGGCGGTCCGCAGCGGATTGGAGGGGCCGGCCGCGTCGGTCAGGCCTTCCAGCCGGAAGCCCAGTCCGCCGAAGGCGACATAGAAGCCGCCGGCGGCGAACAGGACGATGCTGGCCAGGCCGGCGATCTCGCCAAAGCGGCGGGCGCGTTCGGTGACGGGGCCCGGCTCGCCCTTGACGGTCAGCCAGGCCGCGCCGTGCAGGACCAGCATCGAGACCGACAGCAGGCCGCACAGCAGGGCGAAGGGTGAGAACAGGCCCAGCAGCGAGCCCAGATACGAGATGCGCAGATCGCTGTCGAAGCGGAAGGGCGCCCCCTGCAGGACGTTGCCGACCGCCACGCCGAACACCAGCACCGGCACGAAGCCGCCGGTGAACAGCGCCCAGTCCCAGAACGACCGCCAGCGCGGGTCGGGCCGCTTGGAGCGATACTTGAAGCCGACCGGCCGCAGGATCATCGCCGCCAGCACCAGGAACATGGCCAGGTAGAAGCCCGAGAAGCTGACCGCATAGACGAACGGCCAGGCCGCGAAGATCGCGCCGCCGCCCAGGATGAACCAGACCTGGTTGCCTTCCCAGGTCGCGCCGATGGTGTTGATCACCATGCGGCGCTCGGCATCGCTTTTGGCGACGAACGGCAGAAGCGCGCCGACCCCCATGTCGAAGCCGTCGGTGAGGGCGAAGCCGATGAGCAGGACGCCCATCAGCGCCCACCAGATGACCCGCAGGGTCGCGTAGTCGATTGGAAGTTCCATGACGGTCATTCCTCAGGCGACGGCCGGTTCGCCGGCGGGGGAAGCGGCGAACGCCTCCTGCTCGGCGAAGGGGCCCTTCTTGATGTGACGCAGGATCAGCCCGATCTCGACCACCGCCAGCCCGCCGTACAGCAGGGTGAAGGCGACGATGGTGGTCCACAGCTGGGCGACGGTCAGGCTGGACGCGCCCAGGAAGGTGGGCAGCACGCCCTCAACCGCCCAGGGCTGGCGACCGACCTCGGCCAGAATCCAGCCCAGCTCGGTGGCGATCCAGGGCAGCGGGATGGCGCAGACGGCCAGGACCAGGAACCATTTGGTCTGGTGCTTGCGCAGGGTGACCAGCACGAAGGCGGTGGCGAACAGCGCGATCATCAGCAGGCCCGTGCCCGCCATGATCCGGAACGCCCAGAACATCACCGGCACATTGGGCACGGTGTCCCAGGAGGCCTTCTTGATCGTGGCGGCGTCGGCCATGCGCGGATCGGAAACATAGCGCTTGAGCAGCAGGCCATAGCCCAGGTCGCGGCGGTGCAGTTCAAAGGTCGCGCGGGCGGTCATGTCCTTGGGATTGGCCTTCAGCGCTTCGACCGCGCCATAGGCGATGACCCCGGACTCGATGCGGTCCTCGGCGGTGGCGACCAGCTCGAAGATGCCGGCGACAGGCTTGTCGATGCTGCGCGTGGCGATCAGGCCCAGCACATAGGGGATCTTGACCTCGTAATGGGTCTTGCGGTCCGCCAGGCTGGGGATGCCGAAGGCGGTCAGGCCGGCCGGGGCGGGCTCGGTCTCCCACATGGCTTCCAGCGCGGCCAGCTTCATTTTCTGGTTGTCGGTCAGGGCGTAGCCGCTCTCGTCGCCCAGCACGACGACCGACAGGGACGAGGCCAGGCCGAAGGCGGCGGCGACCGTCATCGAGCGCTTGGCGACACCGATGTGCTTGCCCTTCAGCAGGTACCAGGCCGAGACCCCCAGCACGAAGACGGCGGCGATGGTGTAGCCGGCGCTGACGGTGTGCACGAACTTGGCCTGGGCCACAGGGTTGAACAGCACGGCCCGGAAGTCTGTGACCTCCATGCGCATGGTGTCGGAATTGAACGCGGCGCCCACGGGATTCTGCATCCAGCCATTGGCGACCAGGATCCAGAGGGCCGAGAAGTTGGTGCCGATGGCGACCAGGAAGGTCACGGCCAGGTGGCCGACGCGGGACAGCTTGTCCCAGCCGAAGAACATCAGGCCGACGAAGGTGGCTTCGAGGAAAAAGGCCATCAGCCCCTCGATCGCCAGCGGCGCGCCGAAGATGTCGCCGACATAGTGAGAGTAGTAGGACCAGTTCATGCCGAACTGGAATTCCATGGTCAGGCCCGTGGCCACGCCCAGGGCGAAGTTGATTCCGAACAGCCCGGCCCAGAACCGCGTGGTCGTCCGCCATATCGGACGCTTGGTCATCACGTAGATGCTCTCCATGATGACGAGCATGAACGAGAGCCCCAAGGTCAGAGGCACGAACAGGAAGTGGTACAGCGCGGTCAGCGCGAACTGCAGCCTCGAGAGATCGACGACGGCGGGGTCCATGCACAGCTCCGAAACGGACGGCGAATGATCACGCCGACCGAGAGCACTGCCCTAGGCCGGTCCGGCCGCGAAGACCTTGATCCAGATCAAGGCCGACGGACGCGGGCAAACTACACTGAACCCATGCAAGCTCGTCCAGCGCTTATCGCTGGCCCCTCCCAGGTCGCGATAAGATTGAAGAGCCTCGCCAGGGCCGGCGCCACCCCCATGCGCCACGCTCGCGCGTGGATCCTGCTGGATGGGGCGGCAGCCGTCGCCTTCGCCGCCGCCTTGGCCTGCGCCATCGACGCCCTGGCCACGGGGCGGGACTTTCAGGGATGGCTGGCGCTGCTGGCCGTCGCCATGATCGCCCGCGGCGTGATGGCCAAGCTGGCCGGTGAAGCCGGCGCGAGAGCCGCCGCCCAGGTCAAGACCGTCGCCCGCCACGACGCCGCCGCCGCGCTGATCGGCCGCAGGCCCGGCGCCGCGATGTCGAGCGGCGATGCGACCACCGCCGTCGTCGAGGGTGTCGAGGCGCTGGACGGCCATGTCTCCCGTTTTCTCCCGGCGCGTTTCGCGGCCGCCGCCACGCCGCTGGCCCTGATCGCTGTCGCCGCGGTCGCCAGCCCGATCGCCGCCGGCATTCTGCTGGGAGCCCTGGTCCCCTTCATCATCGCCATGGCCCTGGCGGGCACGGCGGCGGCGGCCGAATCCCGCGCCCAGTTCGTCGCGCTGGAGCGTCTGTCGGGCCTGTTTCTCGACCGGGTGCGCGCCCTGCCGGTCGTGCTGGCCTTCCAGGCGGAAAGCCGGATCACGCGCGACCTGGCCCGCTCCGCCGACGAACTGGCGACCCGCACCATTCGAGTCCTGCGCGTGGCCTTCTTCTCGTCTGGCGCGCTGGAATTCTTCGCCGCCCTGTCGGTGGCCTTGGTGGCGGTCTATTGCGGCTTCAACCTGCTACGCCTCCTGCCCTTCCCGGTTCCGGAGCAGCTGGACCTCAAGCGCGCCTTCTTCGTGCTGGCGCTGGCGCCGGAAGTCTATCTGCCGATGCGCCGCCTGGCCGCCGCCTATCACGACCGTCAGGCCGCCGAGGCCGCGACCGCCAGCCTGATCGCCCTGCCCTGCCCGCAACCGCGCCCGGCCGCGCCGACTCTGACCGCGCCGCCCATGATCCGGTTCAGCGGGGTGAGCGTCCACTATCCCGACGCCGACGCGCCGACGCTGCGGGACTTCGACCTGGAGGTCCCGGCCGGAAAGATCGTCGCCCTGCTGGGTCCCAGCGGCTCGGGCAAGACCTCCCTTCTGAACCTGCTGCTCGACCTGGCGCCGCTCAGCGCCGGCGCGGTGTTGATCGACGGCCGCCCGCTGGCGGAGCTTGGCGCGCTGTCGGGCCAGATCGCCTGGGCCGGCCAGCACCCGCTGATCACGCCGGGATCGCTGGCCGACAACATCGCCCTGGCCCACCGCGACGCGACCCGCGAGCAGATCGAGGTCGCCGCCCAGCGCGTGGGCCTGGCCGGCGCCCTGGCCATGCGGGCCGGCGGCCTGGACGCCTGGCTGGACGAACGCGGCGGCGGACTGTCGGGCGGCGAGCGCCGGCGGCTGTCCCTGGCCCGCGCCATCCTGAAACCCGCGCCGATCCTGCTGATGGACGAGCCCACCGCCAATCTCGACGCCGCCGCCGAAGCCGAGCTGCTGGCCGCCCTCCGCGAGGCCGCTGTGGGTCGCACCACCCTGATCGCCACCCACTCGCAGGCCGTGGCCGACCTGGCCGACCATGTGGTGAGACTGACATGAGCGCCTCACCCCTCCAGGCCCTGATCCGCGCCCAGCGTCGTCGCCATGCCGAGGGCCTGATGCTGGCCGCCGCCTGCGCCGCCGTCGTCGGGGGCGCCTCCACCCTGCTGCTGGGCCTGTCGGGCTGGTTCATCACCGCCTCGGCCCTGGCCGGGTTGGCGGGCCTCGCCAGCGCCCAGGCCTTCAATGTGCTTCTGCCCAGCGCCGCTATCCGACTGCTGGCAATCCTGCGCACCGGCGCGCGCTACGGCGAACGCCTCAGCGCGCACGCCGCAGCCCTGCGATCGCTGGCCGCGATCCGGCCCGTCCTGTTCTCCGCGCTCGCCGCCGCCCCGCCCGCCCAGGCCCTGGCCCTTTCCGGCGGCGAGGCTTCGGCCCGTCTGGTGCAGGATGTCGATGCGGTGGAGACCCGGTTCGTGCGGCTGTCGGCGCCCTGGGGCGCGGGCGCCGCCGTCGCCGCGGGGGTCGCGCTGGGCGCGCTGTCGGGCTGGACGACGGCCCTTGCGATCCTGCTGTCGGCCGCCGCCGCGATCCTGGTCGCCCGCGCCCTGGCCCGCCGCATCTCCGCCCCCGCCGGGCGCGAAACCCAGACCCGCATGGGCGCGCTGAAGGACGTCGCCGCCAGTCTATCCGCCGCCTCGCCCGAGCTGCGCGCCTATGGCCTGGAAGCCTGGGCCGGCCAGACGCTGGCGACCCAGGGCGAGGCCGTGGACAAGGCCCGACTGAGCGCCGCCCGCGCCAAGGGGTGGATCGCCTTCTCGCAGGCCGCGATCCTCGGCCTAGCGGTCGTCATCGCCGTGGTCCTGGCCGTCCCGGCCGGCCCGGCGCTGGCGGCGCTGGCCGGTCTGGCGGCCGCGATGGCGGTGGAGGGCGTCTCCAACCTGGCCGCCGCCTTCGACCAGGATGGCGCCGCCGACCAGGCGGCCGAACGTCTGGACACGGTGCTACGGTACGCCCCGACGGAGACCGCCAAGCCGGGCCCGTCAACGCCCGGGCTGCGACTGCTGGATCAGGACTTCGCCCCGGGAGACCGCATCGCGATCACAGGCCCCTCGGGCGCGGGCAAGACGACCCTGCTGGAACGCCTGGTGGCCCTGCGCCCCAGCGCGCCCGGAACGCTCGCGCTGGGCGGCGCCGATCTGGCCGGTCTTGACCCGGCGACGGTGCGCGCGGCTTTCGCCCTGGCGCCCCAGGACGCCGCCCTGATCGCCGGCACGGTGGCCGACAACCTGCGTCTGGCCGCGCCGGGCGCTTCCGAAGACGAGATGTGGGCCGCCCTTCACGACGCCGCCCTGGATGATCGCATCCGCGCGGCGCCGGCCGGACTGAACGCCTGGCTCGGCGACAATGGCGAGCGCCTCTCCGGCGGGGAACGACGGCGGCTGTCCCTGGCCCGCGCCCTGCTGCGGCCGGCGCCGTGGCTGCTGCTGGACGAGCCGACCGAGGGCCTGGACGCCGCAACCGAAGCCGTGGTTCTGGACCGGTTGGCCGCGCGACTGGACCGCACCGGCCAGGGCGTGGTGCTGGTCAGTCACCGGCCCGCGCCGCTGGCGATGTGCGGGCGGACACTGACCGTGTCCGCCCCGCTCGCCCTAGTTCCTGTTGGCGTGGATATAGACGCCGAACAGCACGACCGCGAACACCGAGAAGGCGCCGACGACCAGTGAAAGATATGCGAATTGTCCGCCCGACATGGAGGCTCTCCCTTGCTGAAATCGCAAAGCTGAACCGGGCGGGGATCGAACGCTTTGACCTCGATCAAGGGCCCGTGGCGGCCGACTGGTCATGACGCCTCGCGCAGATCCAACCCTCGGCTATAAGAGCCCAACAGCGCTTTGGCGCGACTGAGACACGACACGATGGCGGTCCGGCCGACCCCTTACCCCCTGTTCAGCGACCCACGGCCCGGCCCCTACGTCGTGGCCGCCGTAGCGATCGCGGCCACCTTCGTGCTGCGGCTGTCTCTGGGCGAGGCGTTCACGGCGGCCTCCTCCTTCCTGCTGTTCATTCCCGCTGTCCTGGTCAGCGCGGCGCTGGGCGGCCTGATCTGCGGCCTGTTCGCCACGGTCTGCGCCAGCGTGGCGGTGGGGCTGGTGACCCAGGACGACGCACCGACCCTGGTCGGCGCGCTGAGCAGCGTGATCTTCCTGATTGTCGGCATGGGCATGGCGATCGGCGGCGGCTGGTTCCACGCGGCGCGCCGGCGGGCGGCGGCGACCAACGCCCACCTGCAGTCGATCCTCGACACCGTGCCCGACGCCGTGGTCGTGATCGACCGCGAAGGGATCATGACCTCGTTCAGCCCGGCCGCCGAGCGCCTGTTCGGCTGGACGGCCGCCGAGGCCATCGGCCAGAACGTCAACCTGCTGATGCCCAGCCCGAACCGCCAGGCCCATGACGGCTTTCTGCACCGCTACGCCTTGACCGGCGAGAAGCGGATCATCGGTGTGGGCCGCGTCGTGGTAGGCGAGCGCAAGGACGGCTCGACCTTTCCCATGGAGCTGGCGGTCGGCGAGACCAAGGGTCCCCGCCCCTCCTATACGGGCTTCATCCGCGACTTGACCGATCGCCAGCAGACCGAGACCCGCCTGCAGGAGCTGCAGAACGAGCTGGTCCACGTTTCGCGCCTGACGGCGGTGGGCGAAATGGCCTCGGCCCTGGCCCACGAGCTGAACCAGCCCCTCTCGGCCATCGCCAACCTGCTGACCGGTTCGCGCCGGCTGATGGATCGCGGCCGCCCCGCCGATCAGGCCAAGGTGCGCGACGCCATCGACCGCGCCGCCGCCCAAGCCCTGCGCGCCGGCGACGTCATCCACAAGATGCGCGACTTCGTGCGGCGCGGCGCCAGCGAGCGCGAGGTCGAAAGCCTGTCCAAGCTGGTCGAGGAGGCCAGCGCCCTGGCCCTGATCGGCGAAAAGGAACGTCAGGTCGACGTGCGCCTCTCGCTGGATCCCCAGGCCGACCAGGTGTTCGCCGACCGGGTGCAGATCCAGCAGGTGCTGCTGAACCTGATCCGCAACGGCATCGACGCCATGGAAAACATGCCGCGCCGCGAACTGGTCATCGCCAGCGATCTGACCGAGGAGGGCTGGGCCCGGGTCAGTGTCACCGACAGCGGCGCCGGCATCACCGACGCCGTGCGCGACAAGCTGTTCCAGCCCTTCATGACCACCAAGCCGCAGGGTATGGGCGTGGGGCTTTCCATCTCGCGCTCGATCATCGAGGCTCATGGCGGACGGATCTGGGCCGAGCCCAATCCGGGCGGCGGAACCATCTTCCGCTTCACCCTGCCGCCGGCCGACCAGGAGGACGACATCCATGACTGAGGCCGTGGTTCATGTGGTCGATGACGACGAAAGCGCCCGGGAGTCCCTGGCCTTCCTGCTGGAGTCCGCCGACTTCCAGGTGGTCGCCTATGACAGCGCGCCGGCCTTCCTGGACGCCCTGCCCACCGCCAGGCCCGGCTGCGTGATCACCGATGTGCGCATGCCCGAGATGAGCGGTCAGGAACTGGTCGCCCGGCTGGCGGCGCTGAACGCCCGCATGCCCGTCATCATGATCACCGGCCACGGCGATATCCCGATGGCGGTGGAGGCCATGCGCTCGGGCGTCGTCGACTTCATTGAAAAGCCGTTCTCGGAAAGCCGTATCCTGGACGCCCTGAAACGGGCCATGAACGCCATCGAGGCGCCGGGCCTGTCGGGCGACCAGACCGAGATTCTGCATCGCCTGGACACCCTGTCGGAGCGCGAACGCCAGGTGCTGGACGGCGTCGTCGCCGGTCATCCCAACAAGGTCATCGCCCGTGAACTGGGGATCAGTCCGCGCACCGTCGAAATCTATCGCGCCAAGCTGATGACCAAGATGCATGCCGACAACCTGGCCGCCCTGGTGCGGATGACCCTGTCGGTGCGCAGCTAGCCGACCGCGAGCGCGTCGGCGATCTGCCGGCTGAGCGCGTCGTTCATCAGAGGCTTTTCGACGACCCTGACCCTGGCCCCGATCGGCCGGCGGCGCGTCTGGCCCGCCGACATCAGGATTACGGGGGCGCGTCGCCGACCCAGCAGGGCCTTCAGGCGGGCGTCGCAGGCCGTCTCGTCCAGCACGAAACAGGCGGAGCCCAGACGGTTCCAGCACGCCAGCAACGCCTCGGCCTCGCCAAAGACGCTCACCCGATAGCCCTCGGTCTCCAGCGAGAAGCGCAGGGCCTCTCGCAGGGCCTCGTCTTCATCGAGAACCACGATCAGGGGGCGCCGGGCGCGCTCGCCATCCAGGGCGTTGGAAACACCGCACATGGGGGGAGCAGAGCAGGGCCGCCCGGGCCTCGCCTTGATCGAGCGCAAGCCCGGCCGCGAAAAGCTCCGCAGCCGCGCTTAAGTAACGCCCCTTAGGCGTCGCACCCGAATTTACCCCGCGTCCCGCGAGTCCCAGAACAACATCCAATAAGGGGCCGCCACATGCTTTCTCCGCTTCGCCATTCCGACGTTCCGTCCCAGATTTTCGCGCCGTTCGGCTTTACCGGGCCGTGCCTGCGCCATGCTCGCGACGAGGAGATCTTCGGCGAGGGCGAGAGCGCCGACCACGTCTATCAGGTCATTTCCGGCTCAGTTCGCACCTGCCGGACCCTGCGCGATGGCCGGCGGCAGATCGACGAGTTCCACTTCGCCGGCGACTATTTCGGCATCGAACCTGGTGACCTGCACAGGGTGTCCGCCGAGGCCATGACCGACACCACCGTGCGGATGGTGCGGCGCGGCGCGCTCAGCCAGCTGGCCGCCCAGCGCTCCGAGGTCGCCCAAGCGCTGTTTCGCCTGACGGTCGAGGGTCTGAAACGCAGTCAGGACCATGTGCTGATGCTGGGTCGCAAGTCGGCGCGCGAGCGGGTGGTCGGCCTGCTGGTCGATCTGGCCGATCGCACCGGCGGGGATGAGCTGGACATCCCGATGTCGCGGCAGGACATGGCCGACTATCTGGGCCTGACCATCGAGACGGTGTCACGTACCCTTACCCAGCTCCAGGCCGATGGTGTCATCGCCATCCCGACCACGCGTCACATCGTGCTGCGCGACGGCGCGGCGCTGCGGCGGCTGGCGAACTAGGCTCTTGTTTTGACGCATTTTCCTCACGTGGACGGCAATCCACTTCGCTCGAAAATGCTTCAGCCGCCTTCGTCGCTGCGTTCGAGGCTGGCCAGGGTGGCCTCTTCCTGCGGATCGGCGTCGCTGATCCTGCGCAGGGCCGCCTGACGCAGGGCGTAGACCAGCAGGCCCAGCAGGATCAGGGCGTTGAGCACGAACGGGCCCCAGCCGATCCAGCGATAGAGCATCACGAACAGCGGGCCGAACACGACGTTGAGGCCGTTGATGGCGGCGATCGCTCCGGCGGCGCCGGCCTGATCCTTGGCGCCCACCGACAATGAGGCTCCGGCCGTAAAGCCTGGCCGCGCGAAGCCGTAGCCCAGATTGGCGATGGCGAAACCGATGGCCACGGCCGCGTAGTCGGGCGCGAAAGCCACGATCACATTGCCCACGGCCGCCGCCGCCACGCCCCAGCGCATCAGATCGCGCGGGCGCATCGAAAACATCCGGATCAGGCCCCACTGGGCCAGCAGGCCGGCCACCGCCCCGGCCGCCATGGCCAGGGTGATGTAGCCCTGGGCCTGCATCGGCGGCAGCTGCAGCTTGTCGATGATCAGAAAGCCCAGGGTCTGGGACTGGGCGGTCTGGCACGAGGCCACCAGAAAGCCGTAGATCAGGAACGGCTTAAGGCGCGGGTCCTTCCAGAGGGCGGCGCTCTCGCCCCGAAACGACAGGCCAAAGCCCCGGCGCGGCGGCGTATCAACCACGCCCGGCTTGAAGGTTTCGGGCAGGCCGCGCTGAACGACAATGACCATGATCCCGGCCAGTATGGCGAAGGCGTACATCGGTCCCGCCAGCCCCACCACGGGCAGCACGAACAGCGGCGCCAGCAGGGGCCCAACGACCGTCCCCAGACCGAAGGCCCCCGCCAGGGTGGCCATGCTCTGGGTGCGCTCCTCGCGGCTGGTGCGCTCGGCCATATAGGCCTGGGTGGCGGGATTGGACGCGGATCCGAACAGGCCAAACAGCGCTCGCGCCATCAGGAACAGCACGAAGATCACCATGGGTGCGACAACATGATGCAGGCCGGCGCTGACCACGATGGCGCACAGGGTCATGGACACGCAGAAGCCGACCAGGCCCAGCAGGATCAGCGGCTTGCGGCCATGCAGGTCCGACTGTCGGGCCCAGAACGGCGAACTGACGGCCCACAGCACCGCGGACAGCGAGAAGATCGCCGCCACCAGAACATCGGGAATGCCGATCTGCCGCCCGATGGCCGGCAGCACCGACCACATGCCGCTGTTGCCCATGGCCGAAACCACCGACACCCCGAAGAGGATCGCGAAGGCGCCCCGGTTGCTCCGGGCTTCTTGTGCGGCGCTAGACATCAAACGACTGTTAGGCCGCTCGCCGCCCGCGTGCAACTCGCCACCGGCCCACGTCCGGGAACCTTGGCTTAATCATTAATCGCGATGATGCCGCATCAATTCTCGGGGTCGGCTTTCCGTCATGTTCCAGATCATCGGCATCGTCCTGCTCTTCGCCCTGGTCTTCGGCAGCTACATCATCTCCGGCGGCAAGATGGACGTGATCCTTCACGCCGCCCCGCACGAGCTGATGGCGATCGGCGGAGCCGGCGTCGCCGCGTTCCTGATCGCCAACTCGATGACCGTGATCAAGGGCACGGGCGCCGCCTTCGGCAAGATCTTCGCCGGCCCCAAGTGGAAGGCCTCCGACTATCGCGACCTGCTGGCCCTGCTGTTCCTGCTGACCAAGACGATGAAGTCCAAGGGCGTCATCGCCCTGGAAAGCCACATCGAAAAGCCGCACGAGAGCTCGATCTTCTCGCGCTACCCCAAGATCGCCAAGGACCACTTCGCCGTCGACTTCATCTGCGACACCCTGCGGATGATGACCATGAACCTGGAAGATCCCCACCAGGTCGAGGACGCGATGGAGAAGCAGCTCGAAAAGCACCATCACGAAGCCCACGGTCCGGCCCACGCCCTGACGCAGCTGTCCGACGGCCTGCCCGCCCTGGGTATCGTCGCCGCCGTGCTCGGCGTCATCAAGACCATGGGCTCGATCACCGAGCCGCCGGCCGTCCTGGGCGGCATGATCGGCGGCGCTCTGGTCGGCACCTTCATGGGCGTGTTCATGGCCTACGGTCTGGTTGGCCCCATGGCGACCCGCCTCGCGGCGGTGATCGACGAAGACGCGGCCTTCTACAAGATCATCCAGGCCGTCCTGGTCGCCCACCTGCATGGCAACGCCGCCCAGATCTCGGTCGAGATCGGTCGCGGCAACGTGCCCAGCACCGCCCAGCCCAGCTTCCTGGAGCTGGAAGAAGCCCTGTCGCAGATCCCCAACGACGCCTGATAGGGCCTGTCGAGTCTGTCGCCGAAGTAATCACGGGGGCGTGAACTCACGCTTGCGCGCCCGTTCGAACCGGTATTCCCTGCGAAAGGCAGACGTCGCGCGGAACAGTGCGCGACGCGCCAGACCAACAGCCGCAAGGGATTTCCCATGAGCACCACCGTTCTTCGTACGCTCCTCATCGCCGGTGTGGCCGTATCGGCCCTCTCGCTCGCTGCCTGCGGCAAGAAGGAAGAGGGCGGCGAAGCCTCGACGGCCGCCGCCGAGGCCGCAGCCGCGGGCGCCAGCACGGTGACCGACGCCGCCGCCGCCAAGGACCAGGCCGCCGCTGACGCCAACAAGGCCGCCGCTGACGCCGCCGCCGCCCCGGCCGCCGAGGGCGACGCCGTGGCCGCCGCCGAAGGCGCGGCCTCCCCGGCCAAGGAACCGGCCCAGCCGGCCGCCGCTCCGGAAGAGAAGAAGGCCGCGCACTAGTCCGCAGGCCACACTCCAGATCGAAGGGGTCGTCCTCTCGGGCGGCCCCTTTTTCGTGGGCGGGTCAGGTCGCCCGCGTCTTGACAGGATGGCGGCCCGGACGGCTCTAGCGCCTGATGACCGACGCCCCGCCCGAAGACGCCTCGCCCCTCGTCTGGAACGAGGACGGCCTGCCGCGCTCGCGGCTCTATGGCGATGTCTATTTCTCCAGCGCCGATGGTCTGGCCGAAACCCGGGCCGTGTTCCTGACCGGCTGCGGCATGCCGGAAAGCTTCGCGGGGCGCGACAGACTGGTGGTCGGCGAGCTGGGCTTTGGCACGGGCCTCAACATCGCCGCCCTGCTGGATCTCTGGCGGCGTGAAGCCCCTGCCCAGGCGCGGCTGCACATCTTCTCGATCGAAGCCCATCCGATCAGCCGCGAGGACGCCGCCCGCGCCCTGGCCGTCTGGCCCGAACTGGGCGAGGCCGCCCAGGCCCTGCTCGACCAGTGGCCGGGTCAGGCCCGGGGCTTCCATCGCGTGGACCTGCCAAGCTTCAACGCCACCCTGGATCTGGCGGTCATGGACGTGCGCCAGGCCCTGCAGAGCTGGGACGGCGCGGCCGACGCCTGGTTCCTGGACGGCTTTTCGCCCGCCCTCAATCCGGCGATGTGGAGCGAGGACATCCTGGCCGCCGTGGCCGCCCGCTCGGCGCCGGGCGCGCGGGCCGCCACCTTCACCGTGGCCGGCGCTGTGCGCCGGGGCCTGCAGGCGGCCGGCTTCGAGATCGCCAAGCGCCCCGGCTTTGGCCGCAAGAAGGATCGGCTGGAGGCCTGGCTGCCAGGCGAAGCGCCCGCCCCTACCCGTTCCGCCAGCCTGGCGATCATCGGCGGCGGGATCGCCGCTGCCGCCCTGGCTCGCGCCGCCGCGTCACAGGGCCTGAACGCCACGATCATCGACGCCGGCGAAGCGCCGGCCTCGGGCAATCCCGCCGCCCTGGTCACCCCGGCCCTCGACGCCGGCGGCGGACCGCGCGCCGCGTTCCCCGCCCAGGCCTTCGCTCGGGCGGTCCAGCTGTATGAAGCCCTGCCCGGGGCCGTGATCGCGCGCGGCGTGCTGCAACTGGCCCAGACCCAACAAGTCGCCGACCGCTTCACCGTCATCGCCAGGCAGGACATCTTCGAGCCGGAATCCATGACCCTGCTGGCCTCGGCGTCAGACCGTCTGGGCGAGCCGGCCGGCGCCGCCCTGGCCATGGCGAGGGCTCTGGTGGTCGAGCCGCGCGCGATCCTGGACGCCTGGCGTGGCCAGGTCATCACGGCGCAGGTCCACGCCCTGGAGCGCGACGCCGACGGCTGGCGGTTGCTCGACGCGGCGGGGGCCGAGATCCTGCGCGCCGACCTGGTCGTGGTCGCGGCCGGCGCGGGGCTGGGCGGCCTTCTGCCCGACCTGCGCTATCGGCCCGTGCGCGGCCAGGCCAGCTGGACCGCCCTTGCCGAGGGCCCCGGCCGGACTGCGGCGGCGTTCGGCGGCTACGCCATACCGACCCGCGACGGCCTGCTGTTTGGAGCCACCCACGACCGGGACGAGCTGGACACCGAAGAGCGCCCCGAGGATCACGCGCGCAATCTGGAGACCCTGGCCAAGGGCCTGCCGGCGCTGGCGGCCCGGCTGGACGGGGCTCCGCTGTCCGGGCGCGCCGCAACCCGCGTCACCACGGCCGACCACCTGCCGTTGGCGGGTCGACTGGCGAACGGGCTGTTCGTGCTGGGCGGTCTGGGC
This sequence comes from Alsobacter soli, assembly GCA_943371355.1. Classification (GTDB taxonomy): domain Bacteria; phylum Pseudomonadota; class Alphaproteobacteria; order Caulobacterales; family Caulobacteraceae; genus Caulobacter. The sequence continues at coordinate 49,728 of CALRUN020000009.1, read as the reverse complement.
GCGCGAGGGTTCTGCCTGGCGCCCTTGCTAGCCGAGCACATCGTGGCCGTGGCGACCGGCGCGCCGTCGCCTCTCCCGCGCGAATTGTCGCGGTTGGTCTCACCGGGCCGTTTTGACTCGCCCGTGGCGAGAGCCGGCGTATAGTCGAGCTTGGAATTGGACTCACGGGTCCGCGTGATCGAGCTTTTGTCAGGCCAGTTCGGGCTGACGAAGGGCGTCCGCCTCCGAAGACGGCGCCCGAGGACATGAGGCCGACTCCCCCAGTCGGCCCATGGCGGCGGCCTCTTCGCCCTCTGGGCCGCCGACGGTGACGCTCCCGACGCCCCATCGGGAGCGTCTTTCGTTTTGGATCACCTTCAAAGAAAAAGGGCCCGACCTTTCGGTCGAGCCCCAATCTTTTCGTCTGACGTCGATCTTAGAAGTTGATCGAGATCGTCGAACGACGGTTCAGCGGTTCCTTCACGCTATCACCGGTGGCGACGGCGGGAGCGCTTTCGCCCTTCCAGTCGACACCCAGGGTCGTGGCGGCGACGCCCAGACCCACCAGGCCATCGGCGACGGCCTTGGCGCGGCGTTCCGACAGACGGGCGTTGTAGCGATCCGAACCCGACGTATCGGTGTGACCCGTGATCGTCAGCTTGGTGGCCGAACCGTTCTTGGCGTAGTCGGCGGCCTGTTGGACCACCGCTTGGGCTTCCGGCGTCAGCACGTACTGATCGAACGGGAAGTAGACCACGAACTCGCGGGCTTCATAGACCGGAGTCGGGGGCGGGGGCGGGGGAGCCGGCGGCTCGGGCGGGGGAGCCGGGGGAGCCATCGGGGGCGGGGGCGGAGGAGCCGGCGGGGCCGGCGGGGCGCCGAAGGTGTAGCGCACGCCCAGGGTCACCGAGGTGTCCTTGTACTTGCCTTCATAGATGCCCGTGTCGGTGATCGAGCCGACGCCCGGACCGGCGTTCTGCGTCACCTGACCCCACTTGAGGTCCTTGGTGGCCAGATAGCGGCCGGTCAGGTCCATGCTCCAGTTGGGGGCGAAGTCCCAGGCCAGGCCCAGCAGACCCTGATAGGCGAAGGCCTGATCAACGTCATCGAAGCTGACATTCTGGAACGGCGCGCCACCGGCCGGAACGCCGCTCAGCTGACCATAGACCTTGTTGTGCACCCAGGCCGCACCGGCGCCAGCGCCGATGAACGGATGGAGGCTCGACTCCGGCATGAAGTCATAGATGACATTGGCCATCAGGGTGGTGGCCTTCATCTCGCCGTTCGGCTCGCCGCAGGCGGGCGACGCCGCGGTGCGGACCGGGCCGGCGGTGCAGAGACCGATCGGCTGAGCGCCGGAAAGTCCCGAACCGCGAACGCCGTCAATGTCGGCGCCGCGATAGCCGTATTCGGCTTCAACGCGCCAGTTGGGCGAGAACTTGTAGCCCAGACGACCAAAGGCCGCCCAGTCTTCCTTCTGGGAGAAGTCCCAGTTGTACCCCGTGGACGACGTCGCCTTGACGTCCTTGGGCATGTGGTAGCCGGCGTCGCCGGCAACGTACCAACCGCTCGTCGCGCTTTGAGCGGACGCGCTCGTGGCGGCGCAAAGCGCGACCACCGCGACGCCGGCCAACAATTGGAATCTCATGGTTTGCACCCTCGCTAGAATTGTCGTGGAGCCGACCCATAAGGCGGACCCGACAGGACAAACGCGGCAGCGCGGCATTCGTATGTGGCAAAACAGCCACATTTGAGGAAAAGGGCTTATTCGGTCCCGGAACCGTGTCGGCGGGGATGTCCGGAGACGTCGACCCGCCAAGCTGAAACACGCGCCAGACCGAACAGTCCGAGCGTGGTCAGGAGATTTGATTGGAAGGGAATGGTGGACGCGACAGGGATTGAACCTGTGACCCCCTCGATGTCAACGAGGTGCTCTCCCGCTGAGCTACGCATCCGCCAAAGCGACCCAGAAGCACTGTTTTAAGTGTCCCGGGCGGGAAGGTGACGGGGTATAGCGGCGGCTTTCCCATCGCGCAAGCCGCCGAAAAAAAGAATTAGGCGGCCATCATCTTTTCGACCTCGGCGACGAGGTCGCGGAGGTGAACGGGCTTGGACAGCACCTTGGCGCCGGCCGGCGCGCGGTCCTGGGCCGAGAGCGCCACGGCGGCGAAACCGGTGATGAACATGATGCGCAGGGCCGGGTCGCGGGCGGCCGCCTGGCGGGCCACCTCGATACCGTCCATGCCGGGCATGACGATGTCGGTCAGCAGCAGGTCCCAAGGATGATCCAGATGCTGGACGGCCTCTTCGCCATCGGCGCAGGCCTGGACCTCAAATCCGGCGCGCTCGAGGGCGCGGGCCAGGAAGCCCCGGAGCGAGTCGTCGTCTTCGGCGAGAAGGATGCGAGCCATTTGGTCTTTTTCCGCGGGTCGTCGGCGTTGGGGAGGCACTGTAACGCGCTGACTGTAAATCGGGGATGAACCCGGCGCCTGTTCAACGGGAACGCCCGACTTTCCCAAAGCTGTTGGTCAAAGATGTTTGACCACGCCCGGCGGGCCTTGCGAATATGGCCCATGAGCGCTTGGGATCCTATCGCGATGAGGACGCCGGCGGCGACAGCCGTCACGTCGCCCGTGGATCCCCTCGCCTGCCCGGCCCACGAGGTCCTGCGCGCCACACCCGAGCCCGCGCCGCCACCCACGGCCCTGGTCTTCGCCTCCCCCCACTCGGGCAGCATCTATCCCGCCGACATGATGGCGGCCGCGCGGCTGGACGCCGAGGCGATCCGGGGTTCCGAAGACGCCTTCGTCGACCAGATCATCACCGGCGCCCCGGCCCTGGGCGCGGCGGTGATCCGTGCGCGGCTGGCCCGGGCCTATATCGATCTGAACCGCGAGCCCTGGGAACTGGACCCGGCGATGTTCGAGGACGAACTGCCCGACTACGCCCGGAGCCACTCGGCCCGGGTGGCCGCGGGCCTGGGCGCCATCGCCCGGGTCGCCGCCGAGGGCCGCCCCATCTATGCCCGCAAGCTGACCTTTGCCGAAGCGAAGGCGCGCGTGGAGCTGGCCCACCGCCCCTATCACGACGCGCTGGACCGCCTGCTGGCCTCGGCGCGGGCGGCGCATGGCTGCGCGGTGCTGGTGGACTGGCATTCGATGCCGGCCGCAGCGGCCCGGGGCCAGAGGGCGCGCGGCGGGGGGGCCTGCGACATCGTGCTGGGCGACCGGTTCGGCGCGGCCTGCTCGCCCAGGCTGACAGCCCTGGTCGAACGCGAGCTGGAATCGATGGGCTATCGGGTGGCCCGCAACGCCCCCTATGCCGGCGGCTACACCACCGAGCACTATGGACGGCCGGCGCGGCGCACCCACGCCCTGCAGATCGAGATCAATCGCGCGCTCTATATGGACGAGTCGACGCGCGAGCCGACGGAGGGGCTGGCCCGGCTGACCGCCGACGCCGAGCGTTTGACCCGCGCCCTGGCGGATCTGGACGTTTCCAGCCTGCGTTAGGGCTCAAGACCGCCATGTTGTGGTGTGTTTGTCAGCCGTCGGATCCGCCGCGGCGGTCGAACCAGGGCGCGATTGTCGCCCTGAGACCGCTACCAGCGCTCAGGCCAAAAAAAAGCCCGGCTCGAAAGCCGGGCAGTTCATTAGGGAGGAAACGCCCAGGAAGGGCAGAGGCGGCAAGGCCGCCTCACAGGTCGTTTATAGGGTGCGGTGCGAAATCGGGCAAGCGGAAAAGTAGGCGGCAATGTCGATTTTCCTGGAGGGGTTTGAGAGAAACCCTTTGCAACACAGGGATTACAGAACGCCGATCCTCGACTGGCGCCCAATTTTCAGGCATGTTGCACTGCACAATTAGTTGCGCCTGTAACAACCTTGGGCGTCAGGAGCTCTCAAACCCCTCTGGAACAAGGCTTTCGCGCTGACACCGGTTTCCATCGAATCGTCTTTCGAAAGAGGTGGGGTGGATAAACGCAGCGCAGTCGCGTAAAAGCCGCGCGCCTGACGCGCGCAGCGTCATCTCCCGTTTCTTCCCCGAAAGTCCGCCTTCTCCATGTCCATGCGAAACATCGCCATCATCGCGCACGTCGATCATGGCAAGACCACCCTCGTCGATCAGCTCCTGGCCCAGTCCGGCATCTTCCGCGCGAACGAAGCCACGACCGAGCGCGCCATGGACTCCAATGACCAGGAGCGCGAGCGCGGGATCACCATCCTGGCCAAGTGCACCAGCGTCCTGTGGAATGGTGAGGCGGGCGAAACCCGCATCAACATCATCGACACCCCCGGCCACGCCGACTTCGGCGGCGAAGTCGAACGCATCCTCGGCATGGTCGATGGCTGCGTGATCCTGGTCGACGCCGAAGAAGGCGTCATGCCGCAGACCAAGTTCGTCCTGGGCAAGGCCCTGAAGATGGGCCTGCGTCCGATCCTCTGCCTCAACAAGGTGGACCGTCCGCACGCTGATCCGGACCGGATCCTGAACGACGTGTTCGACCTGTTCGCCACCATGGGCGCCACGGACGAGCAGCTGGACTTCCCGCACATCTACGCGTCGGGCAAGAACGGCTGGGCGACGATGGACATGAACAAGCCCAACAGCACCCTGGCCCCGCTGTTCGACCTGATCGTCAAGCACGTGCCGGAACCCAAGGTCGTCGCCAATGTCGACAAGCCGTTCCAGATCCTGTCGGTCCTGATCGAAAACGACCCCTTCCTGGGTCGCCTGCTGACCGGCCGCATCACCTCGGGCAAGGCCGTCCCCGGCATGTCCATCCACGCCCTGTCGCTGGACGGCAAGGAAATCGAGCGCGGCCGCATCACCAAGGTGCTGGCCTTCCGCGGCCTGAAGCGCCAGCCGGTCGATGAAGCCGAAGCCGGCGACATCGTCGCCATCGCGGGCCTGTCCAAGGCGACCGTGGCCGACACCCTGTGCGCCATGGAAGTCACCGAGGCCCTGCCCGCCCAGCCGATCGATCCGCCGACCATCTCGATGACCGTCTCGGTTAACGACAGCCCGCTGGCCGGCAAGGAAGGCGACAAGGTCCAGAGCCGCGTCATTCGTGACCGTCTGCTGCGCGAAGCCGAGTCGAACGTGGCCATCAAGGTCACCGAAACCGCCGAAGGCGACGCCTATGAAGTCGCCGGTCGCGGCGAACTGCAGCTGGGCGTGCTGATCGAAGGCATGCGCCGCGAAGGCTTCGAAGTGTCGATCAGCCGTCCGCGCGTCGTGTTCCAGACCGATCCGGAAACCGGCAAGCGCCTCGAGCCGATCGAAGACGTCATGATCGACGTCGACGACGAGTTCTCGGGCATCGTCATCGAAAAGCTGTCGATGCGTAAGGCCGAGCTGAAGGACATGGGCCCGTCGGGCGCCGGCAAGACCCGCCTGCAACTGGTGGCCCCGTCGCGTTCGCTGATCGGTTATCAGGGCGAGTTCCTGACCGACACGCGCGGTTCGGGCGTGCTGAACCGCGTGTTCAGCCACTACGAGCCGTACAAGGGCGCCATCGACAGCCAGCGCAAGGGCGTGCTGGTCAGCAACTCGGACGGCGAAACCGCGGCCTTCGCGCTGTGGAACCTGGAAGATCGCGGCACGATGTTCGTCGGCGCCGGCGAAAAGACCTATCAGGGCATGATCATCGGCGAGAACGCCCGTCAGGACGACCTTGACGTCAACCCGATGAAGGCCAAGCAGCTGAACAACATCCGCGCCTCGGGCAAGGATGAAGCCGTTCGCCTGACCCCGCCGCGCCGCATGACCCTCGAACAGGCCATCGCCTATATCGAGGAAGACGAGCTGGTCGAAGTGACGCCCAAGAACATCCGTCTGCGCAAGCAGACCCTGAACCCGTCGTTCCGCAAGCGTCGCGTCAAGGAAGAATAGGACTTCACGTCCTGTAGACCTCGAAAAGCCGCCGCCCCTCGGGACGGCGGCTTTTTGTTTGGCCGATCGGTCGATCCGGGCGCGCGCCTATTGACGCAGCGCAACCTCAGTGAAGCAGAGGCCCAATAGACTTAACCGGGAGTTCACCAAACGCCGCGCAGGATGATCGGGGGACGTCTTCGTCCTGGGGAAATCAGGACGGCCTCGACGTGCGCATAGCCGCCGCAAGCTCGATCATTGAACGGGGCCGTGGCGCGCTCGCGGGCATGCTGCCCGCCGTGCCAGAGGATATGGCCGGCCGCGTCCGCATGGAACAGCTGGCCAGCATCCTGCGCCTGACGCCCATCATGATGGGCGCCAATATCGTCATCGCCATGCTGGTCTGCCTGGCCGGCCTCACCAGTTCCCATCGCAACAGCCTGATGATCTGGGCCGCGCTGGTGATCAGCTATGCTCTCCTGGGCCTGCGCGGCTGGCTGGCCGCCCAGCGCCGCAAGAGCGGCAAGGCCACCGTCTCGGCGCGCGGCCTGCGCCGGATCGCGACCCAGGCCGGCCTGCTGGGCTGCCTGTGGGGCGCCCTTCCGATCCTGGCCATGGATGGCGACGCCGCCAGCGTGCAGATGCGGATGCTGATCGTCTCGGTCATCGCCGGCATGATCGGTTGCGGCGGCTTCGCCATGCTGACCCTGCCGACGGCCGCCATCGCCTATTCGACGCCGATGATGCTCGGCTCGCTGGTGGTGCTGGTGCGCAGCGGCGACCCGATCCTGCTGGCCTTGGCCGGCCTTCTGATCTTCTGCTACCTGGTCGTCACCCTCTCCTGCCTGTCACACGCCAGGGTGTTCGCCGAACGCCTGATCACCGGCGAGGAGCTGGAACGCCAGAAACAGGTCGTCAGCCTGTTGCTCAGCGATTTCGAAGAGGGGGCCAGCGACTGGCTCTGGGAAATCGATGCGCGCGGGGCCCTGACCTATGTCTCCGACCGGATGGCGGCCGCGGCCGGCGCCGACAAGGCCGCCCTGGTCGGCCGCACCCTGGCCTCGCTCTGCGGCGCCGCCGCCGAGGGTCCGGCCGGACCGGTCGCCTCGCTGGCGGCCCTGTTTGGCGAGCAGAAGACCTTCCGCGACGTGATCGTTTCCGTGACGGCGGGCGCCGAAACGCGCTGGTGGTCGATCAGCGCCAAGCCGATCCACGACATGGACGGTGTCTTCTCGGGCTTCCGGGGCGTGGGCGCCGACGTCACCGCCGCGCGCGAGGCCCAGGAACGCATCTCGCGCCTGGCCCATTTCGACGTTCTGACCCAGCTGCCCAACCGCCTGTCGTTCCTGCAGGCCCTGGGCAAGGCCTGGACCGACCACGCGCAAGCCGACAACGCCACGGGCGGCTGCGCCGTGCTGTGCCTGGACCTGGACTATTTCAAGGGCGTCAATGACAGCCTGGGCCACCCGGTGGGCGACGCCCTGCTGATCGAGGTCGCCGAGCGCCTGCGCCACTGCGTCGGCGAGGCCGGCTTCGTGGCCCGTCTCGGCGGCGACGAATTCGCCGTGGTCGTCGCCCCGGCCCCGCCGCCGGAAGCCCTGGGCGAGCTGTCGCGCGCCCTCGTCGAGACCCTGTCCCAGCCCTATGAGATCAAGGGCCACAACGTCCTGATCGGCGCCAGCATCGGCATCGCCATCGCCCCGGTCGATGCGGCCGATCCCGACAGCCTGCTGAAGAACGCCGACCTGGCCCTGTACCGCGCCAAGGGCGACGGTCGCGGCGCCTATCGCTTCTTCGAGCTGTCGATGGATGTCTGGGCCCAGGAACGGCGCGCGCTGGAGATGGATCTGCGCGCGGCGCTGAAGAACGACGAACTGAGGGTCTTCTTCCAGCCGCTGATCGGCTGTCGCGAGCACGACATCACCGGCTTCGAGGCGCTGCTGCGCTGGCAGCACCCGCGTCGCGGCCTGGTGCCGCCCAATGATTTCATCGAATGCGCCGAGCAGTGGGGCCTGATCGGCAAGATCGGCGAGTGGGTCCTGAACGAGGCCTGCAAACAGGCCGCCTCATGGCCCGCGCCGCTGACCGTGGCGGTCAACCTGTCGCCCAACCAGTTCAGCTCGGGCGATCTGGTCGCCCAGGTGGCGCATGCGCTGGAGGCCTCGGGCCTGGATCCGTCGCGCCTGGAGCTGGAGATCACCGAAGGCCTGCTGCTGCACGACACCGCCCGCACCATGGATCAGCTGACGGCGCTGAAAACCCTGGGCGTGAAGATCGCGATGGACGACTTCGGCACCGGCTATTCCAGCCTGGCCTATCTGTGGCGGTTCCCGTTCGACAAGATCAAGCTGGACCGCTCGTTCGTGGCCGAGATGAGCGACAACGCCGCCATCACCGACATTGTCCGCACCATCACCCTGCTGGGCCAGACCCTGAAGCTGCAGGTCACGGCCGAGGGTGTCGAGACCGCCGATCAGGTGCGGATGCTGGGCGAGATGCATTGCGACCACTTCCAGGGCTTCCTGTTCGGACGCCCGATGCCGGTCGGCGATATTCCCAACTTCCTGATCAGCGACCTGGCGCGCCGCATGCGGCGCGAAAGCGTCGGATCGGAAAACCCTGCGCAATCAGCCTCGGCCTGAAGCCAAGACTACACAAAGCTTGTCATCCCGGCCGCAGCGAAGCGGAGAGCCGGGACCCAGGGGCAACCGCAATGCGCCGGCCCCTGGGTCCCGGATAGCCTCTGCGAGGCTTCCGGGATGACAAGATTTTGGTGATCCTCAGCGCTTGAAAAGCCCCAGCAGGGCCAGAAGCAGGATCGCGCCGATCGTCGAGATCACCAGGCTGCCGACGAAGCCGCCCCAGCCAATGCCCAGAGCGCTGGCGACAAACGCCCCCAGGAACGAACCGACCACGCCGACGATCAGATTGGTCAGCAGACCGTGGTTGCGCTTCATGATCTGTTCGGCGATCCAGCCGGCCAGAATGCCGATGATGATCGCGCCGATAATGCCTACGCCGCTCATGTGTCTCTCCTGATAGCCCGGTTGAGCAGCAGGAATGCGCGAGCCGCGGTGAAGGTTGCGTGGGAGGGGGCGTGTCGGTCCACGCAACTACGCGGTCGTCGCCTTGTAACGGTGGCGACGTCCGCTTACCGCCTAGAAGCGCATGACGACTTTCGACCCTACTCGACCTCTTCAGCCAGCACTTTGAGGACCGTTCCATAGCCGACGATCTTTGCGCCTTCTTGGATGGTCCATGTGCGTTCCGGCATGATGGCTGCGCGCAGTTCCGGCCAGACCCAAAAGGTGATCTCAAGCTCAGCCGACTGGCCCGGCATCAAGTCCTGTCCGGCTGGTAGCTCGATGAACCCCATGCACATGTCGCGATTGTCCGGCGCGAAGAAATTGTGGTTGGGGCGATAACTAATCCCTCCCACAATTGGCTGTGTTCTCCCGCCCGCTGACGGTGGCAGGAGATCGACGGAAGCTCGGATGTGCAGCTTGGAGAGGTCCATAGAGCCAGCATCGCCCCGCCAGAGGTCACTTTTCAAGGTCCGACATCCCCCCTTCGCTGACGCCAGAAAGGTCCGCTCTGGGTCCAGAGGCGTAGGGTCCGCATTCAGCGCTGGCGCCAAATCCCGCTTGCGACCCGTCCCGGACCTTCGTGGTTGAAAGGTCCAGAAGCCGAGATGCACCAATCTCGGACATTAGCCCGACGTCGAAGAGGGGGTGGTGTCCAAATTGGACGCCTCCCTTACTCTCAGCCTTTCTAACGCAGCCTCCAGAGCCTCTTTTGAGTCTGGGTCGGAACGGGCGTCCTTTATGGGGTGTCGACTAACAAGGCCCCATAAGTCTCGATCCATCGTTGATCCCCGCGCCCCGATTTCAAGCAGGAGAAGACGAACCTTCTGCTCATCCAGTCCGACTACATTGGAAAGTGTGTACATGTGTTGCCAGTCATCTATGGGATGCTCTAGCAATTTGCGAAGAAGGCGCTTTGTCGCCTCGTCGGCGGGGTCAGGTTGCTTTCGATTTAGATGAGCATTTAACCAGGTGGCGCCGAAGGTGCCCAGTCCACCAACGAGCGAACCTAGAACTGCTGCCAAGCCGCTATCCATTTCGCACCTCCACCTCCGCACGATAGCCGCCTGACAGCGCCCAGCGGCAATGCAAATCGCACCCATGTTTAACACGGCAAAACCCGACCGGTGTCCGCTCGCGAGATCGGGAAGTGTCATGGCAGAACGCCAAATTCGGCCCTACAGAACGGTGTTTGGCGGCCGGCACTGTTTGGCCGCTCTCCACCCCGAACTAAACTTCGGAATGTCTGCTGTCAGCACAGCGACGAATAGCGGCTAAACCCGCCGCTCCATGAACACGTCGGCCCGCGCATAGGGCGTGTCGCGATGGGGCAGCTCGACAAAGCCCATGGCCCGATAGAGGCCCAGGGCCGGCGCGAGGCCGGAATTGGTTTCCAGATACAGACGCGGCGCGCCCAGCGCCTGCGCCTTGTCGATACAGGCCTGCATCAGCAGCCTGCCCAGCCCCGTGCCCCTCGCCTGCTCGGTGACCGTCATCTTGGCCACCTCGAACCCGCCGTCCTCCAGCAGGATCAGGCCGACGCAGCCGACGATGTCGCCCGCGTCGGTCTCGGCCATCAGGATGTGGCCGCCCTGGCTCAGGATCTTGCCGACCGGATCGTTCAGCGCCTCATAGTCCTTGGCCTCCATCGTGAAGTGCCTGGAGATCCAGGCGGTGTTGAGGTCGCGCCAGGCGTCGGCATGTCGGGGTTCGAAGGGGATGATGCGCATGGCGATGATAATGTGCGATCAGACGGACGAGGCAACAGCGAACGCGTCCCATGGTCCATCCCGTCTTCGACAACCTGCCCACCACCATCTTCGAGGAGATGAGCGGTCTGGCGCGCGAGCTGGGCGCGATCAATCTGGGTCAGGGCTTTCCTGACGACGCCGGACCCGAGCCCGTGCGCGCCAGGGCCGCCGAGGCGCTGATGACGGGCCTGAACCAGTATCCGCCGATGCGCGGCCTGCCCGAACTGCGCCGCGCGGTGGCGGAGCACTATCGCCTGTCGCAGGGACTGGACCTGGACGAGAGCGAGATCACCGTCACCTCCGGCGCCACCGAGGCGCTGGCGGCGGCCTTCTTCTCGCTGATCTCACCCGGCGATGAAGTGGTGCTGTTCCAGCCGCTGTACGACGCCTATCTGCCGCTGGTGCGCCGGGCGGGCGGCATCCCGCGTCTGGTCCGCCTTGAGCCGCCGCACTGGCGCTTTGACCGCGCCATGCTGGAGGCCGCCTTCACGCCCCGGACGCGGATGGTGGTGCTCAACAGCCCGCTCAATCCGGCGGGGACCGTGACGTCCGACGCGGACCTGGCCCTGCTGGCGGAATTCTGCGTCGCCCACGACGCCATCGCCGTCTGCGACGAGGTGTGGGAGGCCGTCACCTTTGATGGCCGTCGCCACCGCTCGCTGATGGACTTCCCCGGCATGCGCGAGCGGACGGTCAAGATCGGCTCGGCCGGGAAGATGTTCGGCATGACCGGCTGGAAGGTCGGCTTTCTTTGCGCCGCCCCGCCCCTGACCCGGGCGCTCGCCGCCGCCCACCAGTTCCTGACCTTCACCACCCCGCCCAATCTGCAGGCCGCCGTGGCCTGGGGACTGGAGCACTACCGCGACTGGTTCACGACCATGCCCGTCGGTCTGCAGGCCTCGCGCGATCGCCTGACCGCCGGTCTGGACGCCGCCGGCTACCGGGTGCTGCCCAGCGCCGGCACCTATTTCCTCAATGTCGACCTGCGCGCCTCCGGCATCGAGACGACCGACCGCGCGGTCTGCCTGGCCCTGGTCCGCGAGCACGGCGTGGCGGCCATACCGGTCTCGGCCTTCTATGCGCAAAGCCCGGTGACCCACATCATGCGCCTGTGTTTCGCCAAGGCCGATGCGACCCTGGACGAGGCCATCTCGCGGCTGGCGGGGGCGCGGTCCCGTCTCGGCGGTTGATCGTCGCCCCCGCCGCCTCTACCACCAGAGGCCAAAGGCGCCTCAGAGCGCTTCGGGAGACAGGGCTCATGGCCGTATCGATGCTGGTGGAACGGGGCCAGGTCATCTCGCTGATCAGCGCCACCGCCGACACGTTCGACGCCGAGGACGCCGGGGGCCAGGCCATCGCCGACTGCCTGGGTGTGAAGTCACCGGTCTCCTGGCCGCCGGAACACAATGATCCGGCCACGCGGGACTGGATGCGCGGCCTGCTGGCCGAACACCCCGACGAGCCGGACTATGTCAGCTGGTACATGATCGCCCGAAACCGGCTGGTCGGCGTCTGCGGCTTCAAGGGTCCGCCCGACATCTGGGGCGAGGTCGAGATCGGCTATTCGGTGGTCGAGGCCGAGCATCGCCAGGGCTATGGCAGCGAGGCCGCTGCTCTTCTGGTGGCCCGCGCCTTCCGAGACCCCCGGGTGTCGCTGGTGACGGCCGAGACCATGCCCGCGCGGGTCGCCTCGCAGAAGGTGCTGGCCCGTTGCGGCTTCACCCATGTCGGCGGCTATTTCGACCCCGAGCAGGGTCAGGTCATGCGCTTTGAGATCCGGCGTCCAGACTAGCCGTCCGCCCCGCGGAGACCCGCGCCGACAGGGTCTGATCCATCGCCGACAGCAGGTCGCGCAGGTCGATGGGCTTGGCGACATGGGCGTCGGCGCCGGCCGCCAGGCAGGTCTTGATCTGGGCCGACATCACATCGGCGGTCAGGGCGATGACCGGCAGCCGTTCGAAACGTGGATCGGCCCGCAACTGCCGCGTGGCCGCCAGGCCGTCCATCACCGGCATGTTGACGTCCATCAGCACGATATCGATCGGGCCGGCCTCCAGGGCGTCCAGCGCCTCGCGACCGTTTTCGGCCTCGATCAGCTCGCACTCGAACGGCGTCAGGAACAGCCGGATCACCCGGCGATTGACGGGGTGGTCGTCGACCACCAGCACGCGGCGGCCCTGCAGGGCGGCGAACGAAGGTTCATCCTCGGCCCCGTCGACATCCTCGGGCGCCTCCTCGGAGGCGGCGCAGGCGTCGGCCAGCATCTCGACCACGAAGATCGAGCCATGGCCCTCGTGGCTCTCGACCCGGATCTCACCGCCCATCATCTCGACCAGACGCCGGGTGATGTTCAGGCCCAGACCCGTGCCGCCGAACGTGCGGGTGGTCGAGGCGTCGGCCTGGGTGAAGGCGCGGAACAGCTTGGCCAGGGTCGCCTCGCTCATGCCGATGCCGGTGTCCAGCACCCGCAGACGGATCCGCTGGCGTCCGCTGGCCAGGTCTGGCGCGCACGACAGCGTCACCTCGACCTGTCCGGTATTGGTGAACTTCAGGGCGTTGGAGACCAGATTGGTCAGGCACTGGCGCAGGCGCACCGCGTCGAACAGCAGCGGCCCGGGCGGCACGCCCTCGATCCGGAAGACCAGCTCGATGCCCTTGTCGCGGGCGGTCGGCTGATAGCCGCCGATCAGGCGCGCGCAGACCTGGACCAGATCGCCGGCGGTCGGGGCGATCTCCAGCTTGCCCGCCTCGATCTTGGAGAGGTCCAGGATGTCGTTGAGCAGCACCAGCAGGGTGTCGCCGGAATCCAGGATGAGGTCGATCTGCTCGCGCTGATGGTCGCTCAGGTCCTCGGACCGCAGCGACTGGGCCAGGCCCAGCATGCCGTTCAGCGGCGTGCGCAGTTCGTGGCTCATCACCGCCAGGAAGGCTGACTTGGCCTGGTTGGCGGCCTCGGCGTGCTCGCGAGCCTCGCGCAGATGCTGCGAGGCGCGGCGCAGATAGATCGCCCAGGTCACGCCGCCCGCCACCAGCAGCGCCAGCAACAGGGCGATCACGCCGGAGGCCCGGGCCAGCTCGCGATTGAGCCGGACCTCGGCGGCCAGGCGCAGGCTTTCGTCGCGTTTGGCCCGCAACTCGCTTTCCAGCGCCGAAGACATCTCCGCCACGCTGCGCGCATGGGCCTTGCTGGTCTGGGCGCGATCGGCCAGACGCCAGGCGTCCAGCTTCTGGAAGGCTTCGACGCCGCGGCCTTCGGCCTGATCCAGATAGGCCTCGGCCAGCAGCTCGACCTGCGGGTCGCGCGGGATCAGGCTGACGGGCACGGCCCGCAGGGCGGCCAGGTCGGCGCGGGCTGCGACGGCGTCGCCCAGCATGGCCTCGGCCACCAGCCGCCGCTGCAGCATCAGCACATGCAGACGGCGGCCCGGCTGGCGCAGCTCGTTCCGCATCGGGGCCAGGCAGGCCAGGGTCTTGCGCGGATCGCCCCGCGCCTCGGCCACCCGGGCGCACAGGAACTGGGTCCAGGTCTTCAGGTCCCGGTCGTCTCCCGCCGCGACCATCTGGGCGTGCAGCGCCGCGAAGCGGTCGGCAGCGTCCAGCTCGCCCAGCTCAACGGCCGTATAGCCGATGTCATAGAGGCGCTCGATCTTGCGCACGTAGAAGGTGTCGCGCTCGTCCAGGCTGGCCGCCTTGGCCATGTGGTCCAGGGCGCCTTCCTTGTCGCCGATGTCGGCCAGCGTATAGGAGTGCACCTGATGGGCCTCGGCCAGCAGGGGCTGGGCGACAGACCCGCGCCGCTCGATCTCCGAGGTCAGGTCGGCGGCCAGCCGGGCCGCCTCGGCCCAGTGACCGTGCTGCCCCAGGTCGCGCACCCGCTCGATCCCGGCCATCATCCGCACGTCGGGCGAGGGCCCCTCCAGGAACCGCTTCCAGTCCGCCGCCGAGAAGGCGCTGTAGCCGCCGGTCTCGTGGCGATAGGCCAGGGTCATCAGGTCGGCGAGGGCCGTCAGGGACGCGTCGCCGTCGCGCTGGGCGGCCTGCCGCGTCTGGGCGATCCAGGCCTCGAACCGGCCGCGCAACTGATTGCTCTTGTAGGCGTAGAGCACCCGCCAAAGGCCATAGAGGCGCTCGGCGCCATTCTGTCTCAGGGCCTTGCGACCGGCCCGCTCGACATCCTCGTTGTCACTCGGGGGCTTGGCCTGGCGATGGGCCCCGATCTGGCGGGCCAGCTGGTCCAGTCGCACGGAGACCGCGGAGGGCGCCGGGCCCCCCTCGTCGGCCCAGGCCCCGGCGGCCAGAGCCAGGCCGCCGATCAGAGCCAGAGATGCAATGAATCGCCGCAAGCTTGGTCCCCAGAACAGGACCATAACCCTGCGGCAATACAGTGTAGGCTCCGTTAAGCCTGTCTGGCCCCGCGGCGACTAGATGGTCGCCCCGCCGTCCACCACCAGCGCCTGGCCGGTCATGAAGCTGCCGGCCTGGGAGGCCAGATAGACCGCCGCCCCGGCCAGTTCGTCGGGCTCGCCGATGCGGCGCAGCGGCACGCCCTTGGTCGAGCGCTCCAGGGTCTCGGGATTGTCCCACAGGGCCTTGGCGAAGTCGGTCTTGATCAGGCCCGGCGCGATGCAGTTGACCCGCACATTGTCGGGCCCGAACTCGTGCGCAAGGTTTCGCGCCAGCTGGAAATCGGCGGCCTTGGAGATGTTGTAGGCCCCGATGATGGCGTTGCCGCGCAGGCCGCCGATCGAGCTGATGATGATGATCGACCCGTCCCGACGCTCGCGCATCTCGGGGGCGACCATGCCGATCAGCCAGTGATTGCTGATGATGTTGTTATCCAGGATCTTGCGGAACTGGTCGTCGGCGATCCCGGCCAGCGGGCCGTAATAGGGGTTGCTGGCGGCGTTGCAGACGCAGATGTCGACCTTGCCGAACGCCGTCTTGGTCTCGTCGACCAGACGCTGCAGGTCTTCCTTGGAGGCGATATTGGCCGGGACGGCGATGGCCGTTCCCTCGCCGTGCCTTGCGTTCAGCTCGGCCGCGACCTCGTCGCAGGGCCCGGCCTTGCGCGAGGAGATCACCACCCTGGCGCCGTGCTCGGCCATGCGCTGGGCGATGGCCTTGCCGATGCCGCGCGAGGATCCGGTGATGATCGCCACCTTGCCGGTGAGGTCGAAGAGGCCCATGGCGCGCTCCCTGAAACACTTGTTTGAATTTTGGGCACAGTGAGACGCGACGTCGGCGGGGTCAAGATGCGCGGCCTGGCCGAAAACGACGAAGGCGCTTCCGACGGAATCGGAAACGCCTTCTGACGCCGCACAGCGCCGCCCGGCGAACCGGACGGCGCGGGTCGAAATCCTAGAACGATTTGCGCAGGGTGACCCCGTAGGTGCGCGGCGCGGTCGGATAGCCGCTGTAGCTGCCGTCCTGGGCCACGGTCGGGAAGGTGCCGATCAGGCTGTCGTCATTGGTCAGGTTGCGAGCCCACAGCATGACTTCCATCTGATGGGCCTCGTTAGTCAGGCCCAGGCTGGCGTTGACGTTGTTCTGACCCCAGGTCGACAGTTCGGGCGGGGTCGTCTCGGTCAACTGGGTCTTGCTGGCGTAGTCGTACTCGACCCGCAGATAGCCGGCATAGCCGTTGCCGAAGTTGTGGTTGGCGGTCGCCGAGGTCGAAACGCTCCACTTGGGAATGCCGGCCGGCCGGTCACCGGTCAGGTCGCGGAAGTTCGGACGACGGCCGGTGGCCGGGTTCACCGGGCAACGGACGGTGTCGTAGTTCACGCAGGCGGCGCCGGTGAAGGAGTCATACGTCGGGTCGAGATAGGTGACCGCGCCGGTCAGGGACAGCCAGGGCAGCGGGCGATAGGCGCTGTCGACCTCGAAGCCACGCACCGACTCCTTGCCGGCATTGACCAGGCTGTAGCCCAGGCCCGTAAAGGCGTTGGACTGGAAGCCCTCGATCGCCTGGTCGAAGACGGCCAGGTTGAAGTAACCCCCCGGGAAGTTGGCCTTCAGGCCAGCTTCATAGACGCTGACATCCTCAGGCGCGGCGGTGCGGCCCACGCCATTGGCGTTCGGCGGACGGCTGTCCGACGACAGGTTGAACGCCCCGGCCTTCCAGCCCGTCGAATAGCTGACATAGGCGTTGATGGCGCCGAAGTCATAGGCGGCGCGCACCGCATAGGTGATCTTGTCGTCCTTCAGCTTCCCCGACTCGGTGGCGTTGGGGAAATTGACCGGCGCGTGGTTGGTGGTGTTGCCGTAGTAGAATTGCAGGGCGCCCAGGGCGCTATACAGGTTGCCGGGCAAGCCCAGCGCCGTGAATTGCGGCACCGACTGCAGGTTCTGGGCCGAGAACTTGTCGTACATCACGACATTGGAGCTCGCGCTCTTCTTGTCGCTCAGGAAGGCGAGGCCGCCGGTCAAGGTCAGGCGATCGGTGACCTCATAGTCGGCCTGGCTGAACAGCGAGAACGAGGTCTGCTTCATCGAATAATAGTCGTCGATGGCCTTTCCCGATGCGAAATAGGTCGATCCGGGAATGACCGACGGAGTCACCAGGCTCTGCAGGAATTCGAACGCATAGAGGTTCGATTTCCCGGTCAGGGCGGGGCGCAGAGCAGCAGGCAAGGCGCCGAGCAGGGCGGCCGGGACCGGGCCGCTGAGGCCGTCTCCGAACGCCCGGATATCCTTCCCGAAGCTGATCGTGCGGCCGGTGTTGAGCTTTTCATTCTGATAGAAGCCGCCGATCAGCCAGTTGAACGGACCCTCGCTCTTGGAGGCCAGGCGCAGTTCCTGGGTGAAGGTCTTGATGTCGTTGGCCAGGTCATTGTTGGCCAGATCGGCGCCGGTGAAGTCGACGTCCTGCAGCGAGGCGCTGGACTGCTTGCGATAGGCGGTGATCGAGGTCAGGGCCGCAAAGCCCAGATCGTGATCGACCTGGCCCGAAACGCCCTTGCCTTCCAGGCTGTTGGCCGGGTCGGTGGTGAAGGTGACATTGCGGTCGAACTTGGTGGCGGGATTGCCGACCGGCTTGCCCAGACCGAACGGCGCCGGGGCGGCGATGAACTGGGTCGCGGGACCGTTGAACAGCGAGACCACGGTGCAGCAGATTTCGCTGATCTTGTTGTAGTCGGCGATGATCCGGACCGAGGTGTTGTCGGTGGGCAGCCACAGGGCGTCGCCGCGCATCGACCAGCGGTCGCGGTTGTTGACGTCATTGCCGGTGACCACGTTGGTGGCGAAGCCATCACGCTTGTTCAGGCCGCCGGACAGGCGCAGGGCCAGGGTGTCGCTGACGGGACCGGTGATGGTGCCCTTGATCTGACGCTGGTTGAAGTTGCCGACGGAGATCTCGGCCTTGCCGCCGAAATCGAACTGCGGCTTCTTGGTCACGATGCTGATCGCGCCGGCCGAGACGTTCTTGCCGAACAGGGTCGACTGCGGGCCGCGCAGAACTTCGATGCGCTCGATTTCCGGCAGGTCGTCCAGGGCCGAGGAGGATCGCGAGCGATAGACGCCGTCGATGAAGACCGCGACCGAGCTTTCGATGCCGTCGTTGCCGTTACCGTTGCCGAAGCCGCGAATGACGAAATTGGTCTGGCCGACCGCGTTGAACTGGGAAACCTTCAGCGAAGGCACCAGCGACTGCAGATCGATCAGGTCGCGCACCTGGGCGCGTTCGACGGCCTGGGCGCCCGTGACCGAGACCGAGACCGGCACGTCCTGCAGGGTCTGCTCGCGCTTGGTCGCCGTGACGATGATCTCTTCGACCGTCGCGGAGGCCGCCTGGTTCTGAGCAAAAGCGGGGCTGCTGGCGATAAGCGCGACGAGTGAAACGCCGAGCAAGTGACTCTTCTTCACGGTAACCTCCCTAAGGTCTTTTTTGTGCGGGTCTCCGTCAAGCGTCGACCTCGTTGTCCAATTTTATGGTCACCTAGATATTTTAATGCAAGTTAGACTTTCTTGAACGGCGCTTGCGATCTGGCATTATCCGTTCAATAGACACCCAAACGCCGGGACAAGGCGCAAAGCGGGGCAGGCATGTGAAGGGCGTAGACCCCGGCGAAACCATGGGAACCGATGGATCCAGGACGCTGTCGCGCAGTCTCAAGTCCGTCAAGAAGCGCGACGCGATCCTTCGGGCCGCCAGCGAAATCATCAATATCAAGAGCTTTGCTCTAGCCACGATGTCCGAGATCGCCGCAAGGCTCGATCTGCGGGATGCGGCGCTCTATTATTACTTCCCGAACAAGCAGGCCCTAGCCTTTGCCTGCCATCTTCAGTCCCTGGAGCGGTTGGAAAGTATTCTTGTGGCCACCCTCCGCACGCACGGCGCGGGGGCGGAAAAGCTCGAACGTTTCCTGCGTGATCTGCTGCATGACGCTGCGGAAAACGGGCCCCTGCTCTATTTCGGCGACCTGTCCTATCTGACCGACGCCCAGCGCGCCGAGGTGTCGGACTGGGGCCAGAGACTGACCAATGACCTGGAGCGGCTGGTCGAGGACGGCATTGTCGACGGCTCGATCGTCGCCTGCGAACCCAAGCTGGTCGTGCAGCTCTTGCTGGGCATGCTGATCTGGCTGGTGAAATGGGTGCCCACCATTCACGGCGTGACGCCCGACCGGCTGATGGCCGCGATGGGGGTCGTCAGCCTCAGGGGGCTGGAGCCGCGCCGCGCCGCGGCTGAAACGCGGCGACAGGCGCCGGCGTCCGCGAAATAAATCCCGCGTCGCTGTCGGGGCCCCTGGAGCCGGCGCGTCCTTGAGGCGAAAGTCCCGCCAATCCGATGGAGCCGATCATGTCGCTCGACACCGCCCGCCCCGATGCCGCCCACGCCGATCCGGAGCGCGACCTGGTTCTGACCCGGATCATCGACGTCCCGGCCGACAAGCTGTTCAGGTGCTGGGCCACGCCAGAGCTGCTGCCCAAGTGGTTCTGCCCGCCGCCCTGGTACGTCTCCAAAGCAGTCATCGATGTGCGCACGGGTGGAAACAGCCTGATCACCATGAACGGCCCCAACGGCGAGGTCATCGACAATCCGGGCGTTTATCTGGAGGTGATCGAGAACAGGAAGATCGTGTTCACCGACGCCTTCACCGAGACCTGGAAGCCGTCGGCCAAGCCCTTCATGACCGGGATCATCACCTTCGAGGACCTTGGCGACGGCAGGACCCGCTACACCGCCATTGCCCGCCACTGGACGGTCGAGGATTGCCGGACCCACCAGCAGATGGGCTTCGCCGAGGGCTGGGGCATCGCCGCCGACCAGATGGCGGCCCTGGCGGCGACGCTTTAGGGGAACTGGCCCGACTCCCCGCCGTTGCCCTGGCTGCACATGCGAGGAGTCGAGATGCCCAGGACCGTCGATGCCGAAACCGCTCTGGAGGAGGTCATGGCCTTCCTCGACGCTCCGCCGCAGCCGGGGTCGCCCCAGGACGAGGCCTTCGGCGAGCGCCTGCGTCAGGTCATCGCCGCCTCGATCCCGGCCGGTCCCGATGACGACGAAGACGACGCGCCTGTTCTGGATCTGAACGAGGATCTGCGGCGCAGGCTGGAAACCGCCGCCCGCAAGCGCGGCGAGGACCATCCGTTTGGCGACCATCCCGATGGGATCGGCCCGACGCTGGGCATGAACCTGGGCAAGCCCTGACCGTCAGGCCGGCTGCTTCAGGCGCACTTGCTCCAGCCGTTCATGTCGAGGTGGAAGTGATCGCGATGCTCGGCGTTGTAGTCGGGGCTCAGGGTGGTCAGGAACACCCGGCAGGCACCGTCGCGCACCCGGCGCAGGAACTGCCCCCTGGGGCCGGGATCGGTCCAGTCGGTCGCCACCATCACCCGGCTGCCGTCGGTTAGCTGGAAGCCGGCCAGGTCGATGGCGTCGGCCAGGGCGTGCTCGCTGACGGGGCCTTCGGTCTTGCCGTACATGCGCCGGCAGGAATAGGCGCCGTAGTGCTCCAGGCCCGTGACGCCCTGGCCCAGCAGCTCATAGGCGGCGGGCTGCACGACCTGGCGCTCCCAGATCGTCAGGGCCAGCGCCTCCTTGCAGACCATCGGCGCATCGGCGGGGATAAGCGGCGCCATGCCGGACTCGATGCGCAGAGCGTCGCGCACCACGCAGAACTCGCCCTCGGTCCGGTCAGGCAGGTCGACATAGGTCAGGCCGGCCTTGGCCAGGATCGCCCGGCACAGCTTCGGGTCGCGGCCGCTGCGGGCGGCCTTGATGCGAGTGGCCATGCCGACCGGATCGACGACGCTCAGCGTCTTCCACGGCGCATGCTGGGTGGGAAGGGCGCGCTGGGCCAGCAGGGCCATGATCGCCACCAGAATCCAGAGCAGCACCAGACCGGTCAGCCGCGCCAGGCGCGTCTGATGTCTGGCGTGGTGCTCGATGCGCGGATGGCGCGGAACGCGATAGGCCATGGGGCGAGGGAGCGCCTTGCAAAGGTTAACGCCGCACCAAGCACGACCCAGGCCCGCCGTTCAACCGGCAAACCGCTTCATCGCCCCGGTCCGGCTCGCCCGGACTTGGCGAGCCGCCCGGAAAAGGGCATCACCGCCTGCCAATGTCCCTGCCCGACGATCGCCCCGCCCTGCTCGACCGCGCGTTGCTGCCGCGCTTCGCGCTGCTGTGCCTGGGCATCTGGCTGAACGCGGCCGACACGCTGGTGACGGCGACCATCATGCCCAGCGTCGCGCGCGAGATCGGCGGCTATCAGTATTTCGGCTGGTCGGTGGCGGCCTTCCTGATGGGCTCCATCGTCGCCGGAGCCTGCAGCGGCAAGCTGTCGATCGCCCTGGGCCTGCGGCTGGCCACCCTGTTGGCCGGGATCGCCTATGCGGTGGGCTGCGCGATGAGCGCGCTGGCGCCGGAATTCATCACCTTCGTGGTCGGCCGGCTGGTGCAGGGCCTGGGCGCCGGCGCGGTCGTGGCGCTGTGCTACGTGGCCATCACCGCCCTCTTCCCCGAAAGCCTGTGGCCGCGCGTCTATGGCGCCGTGGCCGGCGTGTGGGGCGGCGCCACCCTGCTGGGTCCGCTGGTCGGCGGCCTGTTCGCCCAGGCCGGCTTCTGGCGCGGCGCCTTCTGGCTGTTCGTCGCCCAGGCCGTGGTCTTCGTGGTCGCCGTGGCCGTGATGCTGCCCTCGGAAAAGCGCGGCGAGTCGCGCAACCGAGTGCCGGGCCTGCAACTGACCCTGCTGATCGTCGGGGTCTGCCTGATCGGACTGGCCGGGGTCGTCACCTCGCCGGCGGCCGCCATCACCTGCGCGGTGCTAGGCATGGTCGGGATGGCGGCGATGCTGGCGGTCAATCGCGGGACGCGGGACCGGCTGCTGCCCCGCACCGTCTCGGACCTGACCACCGCCACTGGCCTTGGCCTGCTGATCATGTTCGCCTGCGAGGCCGCCGCCATCGGCTTCACCGTCTATGGCCCCGCCTTCATCCAGGCCCGCCACGCCGCCTCGCCCCTGATGGCCGGCTATGTCACCGGCGCCATCGCGGCGGGCTGGACGGTCTGCGCCCTGCTGGTCGGCGGTCTGCCGCCGGCGCGCGAGGGTCTGGCGATCCGCACCGGTGTCGGCACCCTGCTGTTCGGCGTGATCTGGAGCGCCTGGGCCGTCACGCGCGGCGGCCTGGTCGAGACCGGGCTCGCCTTCCTGGTGATCGGCTGCGGCTTTGGTCTGTGCTGGGCCTTCCTGGCCCGGCGGGTGATCGCCGCGGCCCCGGCCGACGAGCAGGCCCTGGCCTCCTCCGCCGTGCCCACCGTGCAGCTGATCGGCGGCGCGGCCGGCTCGGCGGCGGCCGGCGCCATGGCCAACCTGCTGGGCTTCGGCCACGGCGTCGAGCCGGCGGCGGCCTATGCCGTGGGACCGTGGCTGTTCGGCGCCTTCACGCCCCTGGCCCTGGTCGCCTTCGCGGCGGCCTGGCGGCTGGGACGGCGTTAGGCGCCCGTCTTCAAGCCGCTGCCGTCAGCATGAAATCAACGTGGACGGCGTCATAGGGAAACACCACCCCGCCGCCGGGAGCGGCTTCCAGCACACCGGCGTCGATCAGGGCGTGGATGTCGCCATGCACGGCCTTCACATCGCGCTCGACCCGGCGGGCGACCTCGCGGATCGATAGGGCGCCCTGCCCCGTCATGGCGCGCAGGATCTCCCAACGCTTGCGGGTCAAGGTGGTCCAGAGCAGTTCGGCCGAGGCAAACGAGATGTGAGCGCCCTGGGCCTCACCAGCGAACGCAGCCAAAGCGCGCTGCTTCAGGTCATCCCGAGAGGCGACGGACAGGGTCACGGTGGTCATTGGGGCCTCCATCGATCAACATCGGTCCAGAAATCCGCCAGCAAGGCGTCAGGCGTGCTGAACCGATAGGGCATTTCCTGGTCACCCAGATGCCGATGATCGCCCTTGCCCGCTTCATTGTCGTAGCGAAGCACGCAGACGCCGCTCACCACATAGGCCAGCGAATATTTCAGGTCGTGGTGAGAACCTCGCACCGGCTCAGCTACCCGCCAGATCTTGATGGTCGCGAATGCGGCCTCCGCGATCTGGTGGCGCTCCTGCAGAAGAAGCTCAGCTCTCATGTTGGAGAATATGCCAACAGCATCAGCCCGTTGTCAAATACTCCAACAACCCTACATCTCGACCAGCACCGCGCCTTCCACCAGCTTGACGATGTCGCCCATGATGTCGGTGATCTTGAAGTCCTTGGGCGTGTAGATCCGCGCCACGCCCATCTGTTTCAGGATCAGGGCGTCGGCGTCGGGAATGATGCCGCCCACCACGACCGGGATGTCGCCCAGCCCCTCGACGCGCATCAGGCGGACGACCTCCTGCACCAGGTCCAGGTGCGAGCCCGACAGGATCGACAGGCCCACCACGTGGGCGCGGCTTTCCTTGGCCCGGCGGACGATCTCGTCGGGGGTCGAGCGGATGCCGTCATAGACGACCTCCATGCCGACGGCCCGGGCCCGGGTGGCGATCTGCTCGGCGCCGTTGGAGTGACCGTCCAGGCCCGGCTTGCCGACCAGATAGGTCAGGGTGCGGCCCAGCACCTGGGAGACCCGCTCGACCTCGCGCTTGACGGACTCGACGTCCTCGGCGTCACCGGTGGAGACCACGACGGCCACGCCGGTCGGGCCGCGATATTCGCCGAACACCTCGCGCAGGGCGCCGGACCATTCCCCGGTGGTGACCCCGGCCTTGGCCGCCACGATCGAGGGCTCCATGATGTTGCGGCCGGACTGCGCCGCCGCCTTCAGGTCAGCGAGGGCCGCCTGGACGGCGCCGTCATCGCGCGCCGCGCGCCAGGCCTTGATGCGTTCGACGACGCCGGCCTCGAGGCGCGGATCGACGGTCTCGATCGAGCTTTCGCCGGCCGACAGCGGCGAGGCCTCGGTGTCGGTCCAGCGGTTGACGCCGACCACGGTCATGTCGCCGGTCTCGACCGAGCGCACCCGTTTGGCGTTGGACGCCACCAGCTGGGTCTTCATGTAGTCGATGGCGTTCTGGGCCCCGCCCATGTCGTCGATCAGGGCCAGCTGCTCCAGCGCGCCCTTGCTCAGCTCGGCGACCTTGGCTTCCACCACGTGGGAGCCGTCGAACAGGTCTTCGTATTCCAGGAGGTCGGTCTCATAGGCCAGCACCTGCTGCAGCCGCAGCGACCACTGCTGGTCGAACGGACGCGGCAGACCCAGGGCCTCGTTCCACGCCGGCAGTTGCAGGGCCCGGCAGCGGGCGTCCTTGGACAGCGTCACCGCCAGGGCCTCGATCAGAATGCGATAGACATTGTTCTCGGGCTGCTGCTCGGTCAGGCCCAGGCTGTTGACCTGCACCCCATAGCGGAAGCGGCGGGCCTTCTTGTCCTGCACGCCATAGCGTTCCAGCAGGATCTGGTCCCACAGCCGCGTGAACGACCGCATCTTGCACAGCTCGGTGACGAACCGCACGCCGGCGTTGACGAAGAAGCTGATCCGCGAGGCGACGATCTCGAAGTCCTGCTCGGGCACCTGGCCGCCGGCCTTGACGGTGTCGAGCACGGAAATCGCGGTGGCCAGGGCGAAGGCCAGTTCCTGCTCCGGCGTCGCGCCAGCTTCCTGCAGGTGATAGCTGCAGACGTTCATCGGGTTCCACTTGGGAACCTCCAGATAGCACCAGGCGATCATGTCGCCGATCAGCCGCAGGCTTGGGCCCGGCGGGAAGATGTAGGTGCCGCGCGACAGATATTCCTTGATCAGATCATTCTGCGTCGTGCCCTGCAGCAGCTTGCGATCGGCCCCCTGCTCGTCGGCCAGCGCCACATACATCGCCAGCAGCCAGGCGGCCGGGGCGTTGATGGTCATCGAGGTGTTGGACTGGTCCAGCGGGATCTGGTCGAACAGCTGGCGCATGTCGCCCAGGTGGCTGATCGGCACGCCCACCTTGCCCACTTCGCCGCGCGACAGGATGTGGTCGGGGTCATAGCCGGTCTGGGTGGGAAGATCGAAGGCCACCGACAGGCCGGTCTGCCCCTTGGAGAGGTTGGCCCGATACAGGCTGTTGGACTTCTCGGCCGTCGAATGGCCGGCATAGGTGCGGAAGATCCACGGCGCATCTGGCTCGTGCTGATACGGCTTGCCTGACATTCCCGCGCTCCCGACTTATCGTTCTTGATTACCGTCGATAATGAACCCGGTTTTGCTGCGATGCAATATCGCAAAAGCGAAGTGTGAGGGGCGACCCGGCGGCGCACGCGCCACCGGGCCGGTCAAGGCCTCAGGCCAGCTTGGCCAGGGCCGAGGCGATCTTGTCCTTCAATTCCAGGCGCTGCTTCTTGAAATCCTCGAGGACGGCGTCGGCGACCGCTTCGATGTTGGTCTCCATCCGGTGCACGGCGCGATTGACCTCGTGATAGCCCTCAACAAGCTTGGCGAAGTGGGCGTCGCTGGTCTTCAGCGCATGGATGCGGTCGGCGTCCTGGGGAAATTCTTCGTGCAGTTCGTGGGGGGTGTTGCTCATGGCTCAGGACTTCCAGCGAAATTGACGCCCAGCTTGGCGCCGACCCCATCCTGCGCAGGCGCGCGGCGGTCGGCTTTGCGGTCGATCAATCCCGGCGATCTTCTGGCCCGGCGATCTTCTGCTCAGGCCCGGTGAAACACCGCCGGCCGCTTGGCCATGAACGCGGCGACGGCTTCGGCGTGGTCGTCGCTGGCCACCAGTGACGCCACATCCGCCCACTCCCCGGCCACCGCCCGCTTGGCCGCCTCGACCGCCAGGGGCGCGCGCGAGGCGATGCGGTCGGCCAGCTCCAGGGCGGCGGGCAGCAGCGCCTCCACCGCCTGCACCTGGCTCACCACCCCGTCGGCCAGGGCCCGGGCCGGATCAAAGCTGGCGCCGGTCAGCAGATGCGCCTTGGCCCGCGCCTCGCCGATCAGGCGCGGCAACCGGACCACGGACGCCATCAGCCCGATATTCACCCCCGAGGCCGCGAAACTGGCCCGGTCGCTGGCGATGCGGATGTCGCACGACAGGGCCAGTTCCAGCCCGCCGCCCAGGCACCAGCCGTCGATGGCCGCGATGATCGGAACCCGGCAGGCCTCGACCCTGTCCATCAACACGTTGAAACCCAGCACCGCCTCCAACTGGCCCGCGCCCCGCCCGGCCGCCTCGCGCAGATCGTCGCCCGCGCAGAACGCGCCGTTGCGTCCCGTCAGCACCACCGCCCGCACGTCGAGGTCGGCGTTGATCGCGTCCAGGGCCTCTTCCAAGGCGAGGCGAAGGGCCATGCCCAGCCCGTTGGCCGGCGGGCCGTCCAGTTCCAGCAGGACGATGGCGGCGCGGGGACGGGAGACATGCAGGGTCGGGGTCATGGCCAAGCCTCGCCGATCGCCAGCCGCTTGAACAGCCTTCGCCGCGACAAGGCGACGCTCATGTTGCGTCGCACAAGATTCCGCTTGCCAGTTTCAAACAGTTGTCTCAGCTTAGGCCGCTTCGAGGTCGATTTATCCGCCTCGGGACCAAAAACGACGGGTTGGCGATGGTTTTTTGCCATTTCGACCACCCCGCGCGCAGCCGAGTTGAGCTTTCGAGCGTTGCTGCAACGCCGAAGGAAACGGGGAGTGACATGACGACCACGACGCTTGAAAAGTCGCCTGTGAAGGATCTCTACGAGATCGGCGAGATCCCGCCGCCCTTCCATGTGCCCAAAAACATGTACGCCTGGAGCATCCGCAAGGAGCGCCACGGCAAGCCGTCCACGGCCATGCAGGTCGAAGTCGTTCCCACCTGGGAGATCGGCGAGGACGAGGTGCTGGTGCTCGTGATGGCCGCCGGGGTCAATTACAACGGCGTCTGGGCCGCCCTGGGCGAGCCGATCAGCCCGCTGGACGGGCACAAGCAGCCCTATCACATCGCCGGATCCGACGCCTCGGGCATCGTTTGGGCCGTGGGCAAGAAGGTCAAGCGCTGGAAGCTGGGCGACGAGGTGGTCATCCACTGTAACCAGGACGACGGCGACGACGAGGAGTGCAACGGCGGCGACCCGATGTTCTCCACCAGCCAGCGCATCTGGGGCTATGAGACGCCGGACGGCAGTTTCGCCCAGTTCTGCCGGGTGCAGTCGCGCCAGCTGCTGCCGCGCCCCAAGCACCTGACCTGGGAAGAGGCCGCCTGCTACACCCTCACCCTCGCCACCGCCTATCGCATGCTGTTCGGCCACAAGCCGCATGAGCTGCGGCCGGGCCAGAACGTGCTGGTCTGGGGCGCCTCGGGGGGCCTTGGCGTCTTCGCCGTGCAGCTGGCCGCCGTGGCCGGCGCCAACGCCATCGGCGTGGTCTCCAGCGAGGACAAGCGCGAGTTCGTGCTGTCGATGGGGGCCAAGGCGGTGCTGAACCGCAACGAATTCAACTGCTGGGGCCAGCTGCCCAAGGTCAACGGCCCCGAATTCAACGACTACATGAAGGAAAGCCGCAAGTTCGGTAAGGCGATCTGGCAAATCACCGGCAACAAGGACGTCGACATGGTGTTCGAACACCCTGGCGAGGCCACCTTCCCGGTCTCGGTGTTCGTCGTCAAACGCGGCGGCATGGTCGCCATCTGCGCCGGCACCAGCGGCTTCAACCTGACCATGGACGCCCGTTTCCTGTGGATGCGCCAGAAGCGCGTGCAGGGGTCGCACTTCGCCAACCTGATGCAGGCCAGCGCCGCCAACCAGCTGGTCATCGACCGCCGCGTCGACCCGTGCCTCTCGGAAGTGTTCCCCTGGAACGACATCCCGGCCGCGCACGAGAAGATGCTGGCCAACCAGCACCTGCCCGGCAACATGGGCGTGCTGGTCTGCGCCCAGCGGCCGGGCCTGCGCACCTTCGAGGAAGTGCAGGAGCTGAGCGGGGCGCTCTGAATTGTTACCCTAGGTCATCCGGCGGACCTGCGTGTCATTAGCTCTCTCCGGCGGCGGTGCCCGACCGCCGGAGAGAGGACGGCAGGGCCAAGACATTAGGGACTGCTGGCCTCGCCGCGATGGCGACGCCCCTAGTCGCCGGCTCAGCGACTGTGCTGCCATATTCTACTCTCTTAGTTGCGACGCCAGAACCAGTGTCGGATTAGTTCCTGCTAAATGGAGGCATTCCAGCAGCAGCAGTCGCGCCAACTCTTCTGCTCGCGCCCGCCGCTCTGTCAGATCGTGCCCAATCCACTTGCTCGTGCCATGAACTAGTTGGCTCCGCCCCATATTGTAGAGATCTTCGATCGTGGATTTGAAAGTGGGACCACCAAGATGAATCGGATCGGCGCGTTTCACACCGAAACGCGCTTCGAGAACACTTAGGATGTCGTAGTCGCCTTTTCCGCCGGCCAAAGCATCAAGGCTGGCGCTGAAGCTGACCAATGCTATTGCATCGCTTTCCTCCCGGCAGCCAGCGTAAAACCACTGAAGTGCATGGAGCAGCGCCCGAAGCAGGTCGAGCCGGCGCGAGGTCTCCCCGGTACTAGTTAGTAGTTCAATGGCTTCCCCCGCAGCCGCGAGAATTGGTGCGGCACCTGACAGACTGGTTAGCCATTCGTCCACGGTGATAGAGGGTCCGAATGGCATCCCCCGGCGCCTAGAGCCCCCGATAACCAGGCGACCCGGGATAAATGTGATCGACTCCTGCAAATGGGGCTTTGCGTCAAAGCGCAGCCGCATACCGTCCAGAACTCGAGATGGAACGGGCCAGAGTAGGGCCACTGTCACCAGGGCCAACCGCGACGCTGTAGCCGCAGCTTCCAAGCCCGCATCTGAGGCAAATCCTCCGATCTTGACGCTCGCCACATAGGGCGCGCCGGCAATGGCCCTGACAAAACTGCGCTCTTGAGAGGCCAGGGCACCGGACTTACGCTTGGACAAGCGTCCACCGCCCCACAGCCTGCGGAGTCGCCGCGCGGTTACAGTTGGAATATCACCCTCCGCGACTTTGCGGGTCAGCCAGTCATCTGTGGCTTCGAAGGTCACTGGCCCGATGCTGAAAGCCGGGATGCCCGGATCGCCAAAAAGCGTGACACCGAAGCCATGCTCCCGTCCGGGCAAGTCGGTTAGCTGTTCATCAACTATGGCTTCTATGGCCGTGACCAGCTCGGCCCCGGTTTCGGCGAACGGCCGAGCAAGATCAAGGCGCGCCAACACTGGGCCGGTAGCGCTGCGAACCCAATTTCTCCACTCTGCTTGTTTGACCACCTTTTTCAAAGGTGGGCGCGCCAGTCTCAACTCACTCGCGAGCGCAGAGATTAAATCGTCGATCTCTTTGGTGACTTGGATCGTTCGTCCATTGCCAACCGAAATCAGACGGGGAAGCTGAAAGTCATCACCCAGCAAAATTGCTTGTGAGGTCAATCCCTGGACGCTCGCAAGACTCGCGACGATGTTCTCGCCCAGCTTGGCTTTGTTCACCATCGTCGTTTCCCACCGCTATCCATCCATTATGGTGACAATGCTCTCTATCTTCCGGACTTGGTATGCGTCCTCGATGCTAGGCCAGCTTAGCGCATCGTGAACTTCGGCGTGACAATGCAGCGGATCGCGCCGTCAAGCACGCCCACCCGCGCCGATCGACCGCCGGTCAGATCGTAGTAGCGTTCCTGTCCGCCGGCCGAGACGCCCAGATAGTCCGGTCCGGTGAACCGACACGCGGGGAACCTGTCTTCGGGGCCGCGCTTCGCATAGGGCCGGCGCATGCACAGCATGTGTCCGGCCCGGCGCTGGAACAGAACGCCCCCATAGACCGTCTGGCTCGGCGGCCGCGACGACCTGTAGAACCGCGCCCTGGCCAGGGGCGTACAGGGCGGTCCCGTCATGCTCCAGGCGCTGGCGTCGGCGGCGTTGGCCTGCCTCTGCTCGTTGACGACAAGGACCACCCCGGGAAGGCAAAGCAGCGTGGCCGTGACCAGCCAAACCGCAGCCGCCGCGACCCGCTTTTTCGCATCGGCCTCGACGCGGATCGCTCTCTGGAACATTGCGCCTCACCCGCCATGGCTGAGCCGAAAGTTCCACTAAAGATTACACGTGTCAACTTACCGGTTGTGGCCCGCCCGCCAGCGCGAGGCCCGGCCCGCGCGACCGCTGACCTGAGACGCAAAACCCGCCGCTCGAAGGCCTGGAGGACGGCCGCTCGACCGCCGCTGAACGGTTGGCTCTAAACCGCCTTGCGTCCCACCACCGTCAGCAGCCCCGCCACCGCGCCCGCCGCCAGCACCACCGGGACCAGCGCGCCGACCACCGCCGCGCCGGCCGCGCCCCCGCCGATCAGCTGGGCGGCGGCCAGAGGGCCGAAGATCGAGCCCAGCCGGCTGGCCGCCACGGCCGCGCCGACGCCCGTCCCGCGCACGGCCTGGACGTAGTAGAGCGGTCCCATCCCATAGAGCGTGAACTGCGCGCCCATCAGCAGGAAGCCGCCGGCGAAGGCCAGGGCCGCGATGGCGCCGCCGTCCTGGGCGGCGGCCAGTCCGACCAGCGCCAGGGCCAGTCCCGCGAATCCGGCCAGCAGCGGCCAGCGCGGTCCCGTCCGGTCGACGATCAGGCCAAAGATCACCCCGCCCGCCGCGCCGCCCAGATTGAACAGGGCCGCCACCCCGGCGGCCGAGCCGGGAGGCAGGCCGCGCGCCACCAGCAGGGTCGGCAGCCAGTTGAGCAGCAGGTGCAGGGTCAGGGCGACCAGGGCGTAGCTGATCCACAGGCACAGGGTGGTCGGTAGCCGTCCCGCGCCGAACAGGGCGGTCAGGGCCGCGCCGTCCTGGCGCTCGCCCGCCTGCGGCCGTCCTCCCGGCAGGACGATCTGCAGCAGGGGCGCGATCAACAGCGGAGCGACGCCGCCGACCACGAAGATCATCCGCCAGTCCTCGGCCGCCAGGGGCGAGCGCGCCACCAGACCGGCCAGGGCGCCGCCCAGCGGCATGCCGCTGGTGATCATCGCCACCATGGTCGCCTTGCGCCCGGGGCTGGCCTGCTCCGAGGCCAGGGCGATCAGCATCGGCATCGCGCCGCCAAGCCCCAGGCCGGTCAGGAAGCGCAGGGCCAGCAGCGGCTCGATCCCGCCGGCCAGCGGCGTCAGCAGGGAGAACAGGCCGAACAACGCCACCGAAGCGACCAGCACCGGCCGGCGTCCGATCCGGTCGGCGATCACCCCACCCGCCGAGGCGCCGATCATCAGGCCGATCAGGCTGGCGCTGAACGCCCACCCCGCCTGGCCGGGGGTCAGCCCCAAGGCCGGCAGCATGCGCGGCGCCGCCACGCCCATGGACTGGATGTCGAAGCCCTCCAGCATCGCCGCCAGCAGGCACACCGCCCAGATGGCCCATGACGGCGCTCTTCCGCCCTCGCCCTGCCCGCTCATCCCGACGCCTCCCCACGATGCGAGACCGAAGGCTAAGCCGGACACCCCTGGAAAGGAAGGATTGGCAAAGCCGCGCGCCCGCCGCACAGTCCCGAACAAATGTTCGGGGGAGACGCGTGATGGGATTTGCGGGCAAGGCCGGTCTGACGGCCGTGGGACTGGTGCTGGCCGTGGCCGGCGTCGTGGCGGTGCGGACAGCGACCTTCAAGGCCCCGGCCTCGGTCGACGTGGCGGCGGCCAAACTGGCGCCCGGACGCACGGTCGACACCACCAAGGCCGCCGCCAACCTGGCCCAGGCCATCCGCTTCCAGACCATCAGCCACCAGGACAGGGCCGACGACCAGCCGGCCGAGTGGGACAGGCTGCACGCCTGGATGCAGACGACCTATCCCGCCGCCCACGCCGCCATGCGGCGCGAGGTGTTGGCCGAGCATACGCTGGTCTACACCTGGCCCGGCTCGAACCCGGCCCTGGCCCCCATCGTGCTGATGGCCCACCAGGACGTGGTGCCGGTGACGCCGGGCAGCGAAGGCTCGTGGACCCATCCGCCCTTCGACGGCGTGGTGGCCGACAACGCCGTCTGGGGTCGCGGCGCCATCGACGACAAGGGCTCGCTGATCACCCTATTCGAGGCGCTGGACGGTCTGGCGGCCGGTGGCTTCAAGCCCGTCCGCACCGTGATCATCGTCAGCGGCCATGACGAGGAGGTGCGCGGCGTCGGGGCGCGGGCGGCGGCGGCGCTGCTGAAGGCGCGCGGGGTCAAGGCCCAGTTCGTACTGGACGAGGGCATGGCCGTGGTCGCCGACCATCCGGTCACCGGCAAGCCCACCGCAATCATCGGCACGGCCGAGAAGGGCTACGCCACCCTGAAGGTCACCGCCCCGGCCATCGGCGGCCACTCGTCGGCGCCGCCAGAGGAAACGGGGGTCGCGACGCTGTCGCGAGCCGTGCTGGCGATCACCGACAAGCCCTTCCCGATGAAGTTCGCCGGCCCGGGCGCCGACATGCTGAAATCGATCGCGCCCCACGCCTCGCTGCCGGTCAGGGTGTTCGCCGCCAACACCTGGCTGTTCTCGCCCCTGCTGGTGCAGGTCACCGCCAAGACCCCGGCCGGCGCGGCCATGCTGCACACCACCATCGCCCCGACCATGCTGAAGGGCTCGCCCAAGGAAAACGTCCTGCCGCAGGACGCCACCGCCTGGATCAACTACCGCATCGCGCCGGGCGACACCTCGGCCAAGGTCATGGCCCGGGCCAAGGACGCTGTCGGCAAGCTGCCGGTGGAACTGGCCTGGACCAAGACGCCCGACGAGCCCTCGCCGATTTCCTCGACCAGCTCCGACGCCTGGAAGACCCTGGCCGGCCTCGCCGCCGACGAAAGCCAGGCGCCGGTGGTTCCCGGCCTGGTCACCGCCGGCACCGACAGCCGCTACCTGGCCCCCGTGGCCAGCGACGTCTATCGCTTCCAGCCGCTGGTGCTGTCGATCGACGAGACCAAGATGATCCACGGCACCGACGAGCATATCAGCCTGGCCAATGTGGAGCGGATGGTGCGGTTCTATCAGCGCCTGGTCGAGACGGCGGCGGGGCGGTAGGCCCCATCCCCAAAGCGTCGTGAAAAGTCAGCAAACTGGGCTATAAGACCCGCATGCCCGACGACGCTTCGCCCGCTCCCAAATCCGCCCCCAAGTCCGCCCCCGCTGGCCGGTTCGGCGAAGGCTTCGTCATGGACGCCTGGTACGTGGCCGCCCTGTCGCCCGACCTCAAGCCCGGCAGGATGGAGCATCGCGAGCTGCTGGCCGAGCCCGTGCTGCTGGGCCGCACGAAAGCCGGCGTCGCCTATGCCATCCGCGACATCTGCCCGCACCGCGCCGCCGCCCTGTCGGCCGGCAAGGTCCGGACCGAGGCCGACGGCGGCGAGAGCATCGAGTGCCCCTATCACGGCTGGCGGTTCGGCACGGACGGCGCCTGCACCGCGATCCCCTCGCTCACCGCCGACAGCGACCTCGACATCAGCAAGGTGCGGGTGCGCCGCTATCCAATCGTGGAACAGCAGGGCCTGGTCTGGATCTGGATGTCGTCGGACGCCCGCTTCGACGGCCAGCCGCCCGAGGCCCCGCCGGTCATTCCGGGCATTGTCGGCGGCAAGCCCAAGCTGGTCGACCATCTGGACTATGACATCCATATCGACCACGCGGTGCTGGGCCTGATCGACCCTGCCCACGGCCCCTATGTGCATCAGCAATGGTGGTGGCGCACCACCGCCAGCCAGCACGAGAAGAAGAAACGCTTCGCCCCGTCCGAGGCCGGCTTCACCATGGTGCGGCACGAGCCGTCCAAGAACTCCAAGGCCTACGCCATCCTGGGCGGCGAGCCCCTGACCGAGATCACCTTCCGCCTGCCCGGCCTGCGCTGGGAGCATGTGACGGTCGGGAAGAAGCAGGTGCTGGCCCTGTCGGCGATGACGCCGATCAATGCCAACAAGACCCGCATGAACCAGATCATGTGGTCCGATCACTGGGCCTTCACCGCCCTCTATCCGATCATCCGCATCGCGGCCCGGGCCTTCCTGCGCCAGGACGGCTACATCGTGGGCGTCCAGAGCCAGGGCCTGCAGTCCAACCCGCCGCTGATGTGGGTGGGCGACGCCGACCAGCAGGCCCGCTGGTACCAGCAGTGCAAGCGCGAATGGCAGGCCAGCCGCGCCGAGGGCCGGGCCTTCGTCAATCCGGTCAAGGACACCGTGCTGCGCTGGCGGACCTGATCACCAGACTGGGCGGGCGGCTGGGACGCAGCCTGGTCACCCTGCCCTCGGCCAGCGGCTGGCTGTTCTGCGCCGCCGTCTGCGCGGCCACCCTGCCGGTGATGGCCGCCATCGGCTTTTCCACCGGACTCTATCACCTGACGCCCACCCAGCCGGGTCTGGCGCTGCGGATGCTGACGGTCCTGTTCGTTCCGGCCCTGGGCGAGGAAGTCGTCTTTCGGGGCCTGCTGACGCCGGGCCGCCACGAGTCGCCAAGGCCCGCGCTGCCGATCGCGATCTCGATCAGCCTCTACACCCTCTGGCACGTGGCCGAGGCCCTGACCTTCCTGCCCGCCGCCGCAGGCGTGTTCCTGCGACCCGACTTCCTGCTGTGCTGCGCGGTGCTGGGCCTGGCGTGCGCGATCCTGCGCTATCGGACCGGCTCGCTGTGGCCGGCGGTCCTGCTGCACTGGGCGCTGGTCGTGGCATGGCAGACCTGGTGGGGCGGGGTCAGCGCGCTGGGCTGAAACCGGCAAAGTAAAGCCCGCCTGGTCGGGGGAACGACCAGACGGGCTCGTGCTTGGAGCGCGGTGAGGGACGGAAGCCGCGCTCCAGACCTCTATGACTTAGGCGCGGTAGACATAGGCGCTGGAGACGTAGCCCACGCCGACGCCGTCCTGGCCGACCAGGATCCACTTGCCGTCATCGGTGCGACCCAGGGCCTGGAAGGTCTGGCCGGCGGCGACACCGCCCACCTTGGCGCCGCGGGTCGAGGCCGAGGCGCGCAGGTTCAGGTTGGACCGGGCGACATACTTGCCCTTGATCTCGGTCACCGGCTGGGCCTGGACCGAGTTGGCGAAGCGCACGCCGTCATACTTGTAGGCGCCGCCGACAGCCTCACGGGCGTCCTTCTTCTGCATCTTGCAGCCGACATAGGAACCGGCGCCGGCGCCGACCACGGCGCCGATGGCGGTGCCCGTGCCCCGGTCGTTCTTGGCCAGGTTGCTGCCGGCCACGGCGCCCAGCAGGGCGCCGATCACGGTGCCGCCTTCCTGCTTCTGGCCCGAAGCGTTGCAGCCGACGACGCCGCCCAGACGCTGCTCGACAGCGAAGGCCGACGGGGCCGAAACCAGGGTCAGGGCGCTGGCCGAGGCGGCCAGGGTCAGGGCGATGGTCTTGAAGGTCTTGAGGCTGGTCATGTCGATAGTCCTTGTCCCGATGGAATATGTCCGGGGTCATCAACCCCGTGAGACAGACCATGACAGGGTGAAGCTGAACGGGGTCGGGGACCGCGCGGACAGATTTC
Organism: Alsobacter soli; assembly: GCA_943371355.1. Lineage (GTDB taxonomy): Bacteria > Pseudomonadota > Alphaproteobacteria > Caulobacterales > Caulobacteraceae > Caulobacter. The sequence continues at coordinate 14,158 of CALRUN020000009.1, read as the reverse complement.
GTTCATGTGGAAAAAACATCGGCACGCACAACCCCACGAGGTGTCGCCTTGCTGGCCCAACGGTTCTGGCTAGGGTGCGCCCCGCCATTTCAGTCGCCCCGGGGGCCCCATGTCGTTCCAGTCCAGATCCGTGACGCTTGCGCTCAGCCTGGCCGTCCTCGCCGCCCTGTCCGGCTGTGACAAGCTCCCCGGCGCCGCCAAGCCGCCGGCCGAAGCGGCCAAGCCTGTCGCACCGGCGACGTCCGCCGCTGCGCCGGAGCCAGAGCTGCCGCAGTTCGACCTGTACGCCCAACGTGACGAGGAGCGCCTTATCGAGGCCAAGTTGCTGAAGGAATTGGGCCAGCCGGACGCGCGCAAGGGTCCGACCCTGACGCTGCAGCACAACGGCCAGCCCAGCCTGACCGTGACCGACGACGAGGAAACCTACAGCCTGCTGACGCGTGTCTTTGAGGTCCCCACCGTCCAAGGCATGCAGACCGTCTACGAGGTCGTCACGTCCTATTTCGCTGCGCCCGCCGACTACGTGCCCATCAGCACCTTCTATGACAAGCGAGGCGTCGAGATCGAATCTGCCGAAATCGGCCAGTGGCGGGGCGCCGTGCTCGCCATTTCGGCCCAGGACGAGACCTTGGAGGCGGACGACGACCCCCGCGCCCGCACCGAGCTGCGCGACTGGTCGAGCAAGCCGCACCGCAAATTCGAGTTCAAGTCGCGCTGCCTGACCACGGAGTGGGTCAGCGACACCGAGATCAAGGGTTATTGCCTGCGTCCGGCCACCGAGGAGGCCAATCCAGGCATGGAGCTGACAGGCTACGGCGAAGAGACCCCGGCGGTCTTCACGCGCGTTGGACCCAACGCCTGGCGGGTGCGGGAACTGAGCGCGCCCAAGGCCAAGCTGCGCAACTTGCCGGACAACCCGCCGACCGCCTATGACGAAACCGTCAAGGGTGTGGCCTATACCGGGAACCAGTAGTCGCGAAGGCGGGCGGGACGCGCTGACAAGTCCTCCCCCTGAAGGGGGAGGCGGCCGGAGGCCGGAGGGGGAAGACCGCAGTGAGTCAGCGGTCACTTCCCCCTCCGTCGGCCCGAAGGGGCCGACACCTCCCCCGCTAGGGGGAGGCGCCTGGATCCGGCCCAACAGCGGCGATGGGGATGGAGCTGAGCGGGGCCGCGACGCCCTGGAAGGCGGGTCGAGGTGTGCGGGCTGTCTCAGAAGGACGGCGCAAACGCTGAGTGGCTCGTCGGCCGGGCGAGCGCGGGTCGAAGAGGGCGAGGGATCGTAAACCCGCCTATCGCGCATCGTCGGGGGTCGAGACGGTTAGCCGATTGACCTTGGTGCGCGCCCGTACGGGGGCTCTTGGGTATCAGAGCTGAAAGACGCTCGCTTGGCCCAATCCTCACGCAAGAACAGCTTCTGCGAAGCGGACAGGTCGAGCCGAAACGCAAAACACACATCACGGTCATCCGGGTTCGCCCCGGCCACTTCGCGCCTCCCCAACCAACTCAGCGAGTGATCGCGCGAGGCTACGGGCCCGTGTCCGCCAGACTTGCCCCCTACGGGTCGCTTCGCGACCGTCTTCCCCCGGAGGGGGAAGATGAAACGCGCCGACCTCGTCTTCCCCCTACGGGGGAGGACGACCTGCGAAGCAGGTCAGGAGGGGGCAAGTGGCGAGCAGAGCTGACCGGCGCCCCTAAGCCCCCAGCGCGTAGGGCCCGCTCTTGTCCAGGGCGGTCTTCCACGCCGGGCGGGCGTGCATGCGCTCGATCCAGGCGGCCATGTGCGGATACTCCGGCAGCTTGCCCATGGCCTTGGCGACCTCGGGCACGAAGCTCATCTGGATGTCAGCTCCGGTCAGACCGTCGCCAACGAAGAACTGGCGGCCGGCCAGGCTGTCATTGACGAAGGCCAGGTGGTTGGAAATCTCGGACTGGATGCGCGGCTGCAGCGGCGCGCCGCCCTCGCCCAGCCGGCCGACATACATGTTGAGCATCAGGGGCAGCATGGCCGAGCCCTCGGCATAGTGCAGCCACTGCTGATAGCGGTCGTAGTCGGCGCTGGCCGGATCGGGGGCCAGCCGGCCTTCACCGTGACGACGGATGACATAGTCGATGATCGCCCCGGACTCGATCACGGTCAGGTCGCCGTCCACGATCACCGGCGACTTGCCCAGCGGATGCACGTCGGTCAGCGACGGCGGGGCCAGGCGGGTCTTGGCGTCGCGGGTGTGGAACACGATCTCGTAGGGAACGCTCAGTTCCTCGAGAAGCCACAGGATGCGCTGCGACCGGGACTCGTTGAGGTGGTGGACTTTCAGCATGTTTCTTCCCCGTTTTGTGGTTTTATGCTGCGCTGCGGCATTGCTCGCAGGTGCGAAAAGAGCCAGAGTGAAAGAAAACAACTGTTTGGCGCAGGGGAGCAAGTCATGACCGCAACGGTCGCCCAGGATAATATCTCGATCGTTCTGCCCGGCCTGACGGGCCTGCTGCGCGAGGCCGCCACGGCCGCCCAGGCGTTTGTCGACAAGGCCCATCCGGTCGTGAAGGCCAGGATCGCCCGGCCGGACGGCAAGGTCGATCGCAAGCTGGCCGATCTGGAGCAGCACGTCGTTCACGGCTTTGGCTGGTACGCCTCCTATGCCGAGCTGCTGAACCAGGTGGCCGGCTGGGCCGAGCGCCTGGAGGCCAGCGGCCGCTTCACCGAGATCGAGGCCCTGCTGGCCCAGCTGCTGTTCGCGGAATACGGCGTCCAGCTGGCGACCGGCATCGCCATGAACCAGGGCGAGATCATCCGCCCCGGCGATCTGACCTCCGATCGCGCCAGCCTCGACCTGCTCTCGGCCCCGGCCCTGGTCACCCTGACGACCCAGGGCGGCGGTCAGGCGGTCAAGACCGCCATCGCCCGGCGTCTGGCCGAAGCGCGCGGCCGTCCGACGCTGGAAAACACCGGCCTGGACGAAACCTTCGAGATGATCCGCGACCAGTTCCACGCCTTCGCCGAGGAAAAGGTCACGCCCTTCGCCCACGAATGGCACCTGAAGGACGAGCTGATCCCCATCGAGCTGGTCGAGGAGCTGGGCGCCCTGGGCGTGTTCGGCCTGACCATCCCCGAGGAATACGGCGGCAGCGGCATGGGCAAGACCGCCATGTGCGTGGTCTCCGAAGAGCTGTCGCGCGCCTGGATCGGCGTCGGGTCTCTGGCCACCCGCTCGGAGATCGCCGGCGAGCTGATCCTGACCGGCGGCACCGAGGCCCAGAAGCAGTACTGGCTGCCGCGCATCGCCAGCGCCGAGATCCTGCCCACGGCCGTCTTCACCGAGCCCAATACCGGCTCAGACCTCGGGGCCCTGCGCACCCGGGCGGCGCTGGAGGGCGACCGCTATGTCGTGACCGGAAACAAGACCTGGATCACCCACGCGGCCCGCGCCGATGTGATGACCCTGCTGGTCCGCACCGATCCGGCCACCACCGACTATCGCGGCCTCTCCATGCTGCTGGCCCCCAAGCCGCGCGGCGTCGACGGCGACGACTTCCCCGCCCCCGGCATGAGCGGCGGCGAGATCGGCGTGATCGGCTATCGCGGCATGAAGGAATATGAGCTGGGCTTTGACGGCTTCACCGTGCCGGCCGAAAACCTGCTGGGCGGGGTCGAGGGCCAGGGCTTCAAGCAGTTGATGGCCACCTTCGAGAGCGCCCGCATCCAGACCGCCGCCCGCGCCGTGGGCGTGGCCCAGTCGGCGCTGGAGGTGGGCCTGTCCTATGCGATGGACCGCAAGCAGTTTGGCCAGGCGATCTTCGAGTTCCCCCGCGTCGCCAACAAGCTGGCGATGATGGCCGCCGAGATCATGGGCATCCGCCAGCTGACCTATTTCGCCGCCGCCCAGAAGGATGAAGACAAGCGCTGCGACATCGAGGCCGGCATGGCCAAGCTGATCGCCGCCCGCGTGGCCTGGGCTGCGGCCGACAACGCCCTGCAGATCCACGGGGGAAACGGCTTCGCCACCGAATACACCATCAGCCGCATCCTGGCCGACGCCCGCATCCTCAACATCTTCGAGGGAGCCGGCGAGATCCAGGCCCAGGTGATCGCAAGGCGGCTGCTGGACGGCGGGAACTGATTGGGTCCGCTCATTCCGCGAACGGCGGGATGAGCGGTCGTCCATGCCCCTTGTCGGCCGGTCTGGCATCAGCATAGCCTGCGCCCGCACCCAAGGACGCATCATGATCGCCACGACCCGCCGCACCGCCCTGATCTCCGCCCTGGCCACCGGCGGGCTCGCCGCGTTCGGCGGATCCGCCCGGGCCCGAGAAACCGGCTCGGTCGCAGTCGCGGTCGACCAGTACGCCCAGCAGGTCATGGCGGCCTTCCCCGACCAGCCGGGCCTGGGCGTCGCCGTGGTGGAGAACGGCCAGATCACCCTGGCCAAGGGCTATGGCGTCCGGCGTCTGGGCTCTCCGGCCCGGTGCGACGAGAACACCGTCTTCGGCATCGCCTCCAACACCAAGGCCATGACGGCGGCGGCCCTGGCCATGCTGGTCGAGGACGGCAAGGTCGAGTGGGATGCGCCGGTCACCCGCTATCTGCCGGACTTCGCGATGAGCGACCCGGTGGTCACCAAGCTGATGACCGTGCGCGATCTGCTGGTCCACCGCAGCGGCCTGACGCTTGGAGCCGGCGACCTGATGATCTGGCCTGCGCCCACCCACACCCGGGCCGAGATCGTGGCGGGGCTCAAATACCTGCCGATCGGGAGCCAATTCCGGGGCGGCTACGCTTATGACAACGTGCTCTACGTCGCGGCCGGCGAGGTGGTCGCCGCCGTCACGGGCAAGCCGTGGGAAGACTTCATCAAGACCCGGATCCTCGATCCCCTGGGCATGACCGACACGGTCACCACCCCGGCCCAGGTCGACAAGAGCCGCCGGGCCGAGCCGCACTGCCGCCTGGGACCGCCGGTGCGCGGCATGGGTCCGCAGACCGTCCTGCCCTTCGATGACAGCTTCGCCTCGGCCGCCGCCGCGGGCGGGGTCAATACGACGCCGGCCGATATCGGCAAGTGGATGCGCGTGCAGCTGGCCCTGGGCGCCCTGCCCGACGGCAAGCGCCTGTGGAGCGAGGCCACCGCTCGCGAGATGTGGAAGCCGCAGACCATCACGTCTTCGTCCGATGGCCCGACTGCGGAAAACCCCGTGCGCCCCTCGATGCAGGCCTATGCCCTGGGCTGGTTCGTGCAGGACCATCGCGGCGAGCGACTGCTTTGGCACACCGGCGGCCTGGCGGGCTTCATCTCCTATACAGGCCTGCTGCCCGGCCGGAAGTCGGGCATCATGGTGATGACCAACGCCGAGGAAAACCCGGTGCTGCGGTCCTTGCGCTTCGGCGGCCCCGATCGCCTGCAGGGCCGCAGCGACTTCGACTGGATCGCCTCCAGCAAACGCGTCCAGGCCGAAAACGACGTCCAGATCGCCAAGGACGCCGCCGAAGCCGCCACGCCCAAGGGCGGCGGCAAGGCCCCCAGCCTGCCGCTCGACGCCTATGTCGGGGCCTATCGCGATCCCTGGTACGGCACGGTCACGATCGGGAAAGCCAAGGGCAAAAAGGCGAAGGGCCTGACGGTCTCGTTCGACAAGACCCCGGCCCTGCAGGGCCGGCTGGAGCTGTTCGACGGCGAGACCTTCAAGACGGTCTTCGACGACCGCACCCAGGAGGACGCCTTCATCACCTTCGACGTCGAGAACGGCGCGGTGAAGTCAGCCCTGGCCAGGGCTGTCTCGCCGCTGGCCGACTTCTCGTTCGACTATCAGGACCTGCGGCTGACGCGACTGCCCTAACGGGGTCGCCAGCCCTCGGCGATGGCCAGGATCTGGCGGTCCATGGCGGCCGACATCGCCGAGGCGTCGCCCTTGCCGCCGGTGTTGGCCGCCATCCGGTAGTTCCAGGCATAGGCGGCCTTGAGCACGTCGATGGCCACCTGCTGATCGAGATCGGCCCGAACCTCACCGCGCCTGACGCCCTCTTCGAGCACTTCGCGCAGCATGTTGGTCAGGCGCAGATTGCGGCCGTAAGGCGTGACGCCCGGATCGACGCTTGGGCTGTAGGAGGCGGCGATATGGGCGAGAAACAGCTTCACCCGCCGGGTCTCGAACTCGTAGTGGATCGCGAAGATCGAGCACAGTCGGTCGGCGGTCGAGCCGCGCAGATACGGCAGGACACGGTCAAATTCGATATAGAGATCGGTGAGGCGGTGCTCCATGACATGGCTGAGCACCTCGGCCTTCGAGGCGAAGGTCGTGAAAACGCTGCCGACCGAGACCCCCGCCCGCTCCGCGATGGCGCGGATGGTGGTTTCCTCGTAACCGACGTCGTTGAACAGGTCGCGAGCGGCCACCAGGACCTTCTCACGCGTCGCCTGCTTCTGGTCGTCTCTTACGCCCAAGCCCGTCCCCCTCGAACACGCTAGCGTCTAATTATGATCGAGGACGCCCCGCCCCAACGGGGCGTCCCCCTGTCAGGCGCGAGCGCCCGCGAAAATGACCTTCAGTTGATCTGAAAGTCGCGCGAGCAACGCTTCTACCGTCCAGCCGTCAAAGACGGCTCGGCGATAGTTTGCGACATACACGTCCCAAGTCATTTCAGCCAAGAGCTTTGCATCGATGTCGCTCTTCAGCTGACCCTGATCGATGCCACGCTGGGTGACTTCGCCGATCAGGCGGAAGATGTGCTTGAGATCCGCGCGCGAGCGACGCTCGGCGGCCTCGGTGCGCGTCCACGACACGGCGATACTGGCGCGCAGCAGCGGCAGTTGGTCGACATGGAAGTTATAGGCGACGCCGAACAGACCCAGCAGAGCCTCGTCGACGGTGGCCGCGGCGCGGGCGGCCTGAACCATCTGGGCGTAGATGACTTCGTAGTCGGCGGTCAGGATTTCGTCGAACAACTCGGTCTTGTCGGCGAAGCTGGCGAACACCGCTCCGGTCGACATGCCAGCGGCCTGGGCGATATCGCGAATGGTCGCGCCTTCATAGCCGCGCTCGCTGAACAGACGACGGGCGGCCGACAGGACGCGTTCGCGCGTCCGCTGCTTGGCCAGGGCCCGGCGGGTCAGCTTGACCGGGGCGTCGGTGGCCGACTCGATATTGACGGATACAAAGCTCATGCGGCGGCCTCCAGTCGAGCGAGGGCCGCCTCGGCGCGCTTCTCGAACTCGGTACAATATTCATCGACGACGTTCTGAAGAACGTCGGCGTAGCGGCGCGCCAGATGGCGGCCATCCTGCGCGGCGTCGCGCAGGTCGGTGATCAGCTGGCGGACTTCCGCCATGGCGTCTTCGCGTTCGGACGCGGAGAACGCGGCGACGGCTATAGCGGCCTTTGCCATTCTGTTTTCTCCTGCCTCCCCGCTGGGGATGAGCGTTGAACGATCTGCGGTGAGGAGGTGATCATGTTCAACGAACGCATACTGGAAAAATCGAAGCGGGGGCCATATCGCCCTAATGATGGGATTGCAACCGCTAGACAAAACTAAAATCACCGAACGTCGGCTGGTTTTTTCTATATATGCGGCCAGCTGCATATTACCAGTGCGACAAATGCACTCAACGAACCAGTTCGACGAATTCGCTCATCGGACACCGTTTCGCGAAGGCGAAGCGTTGTGGCCAAGCGCCCGTAGAACGCCTATCCTCAAGCTATGGACAGACTCTTCGACTTCCTCGTTCCAGCCGCGCTCCTGGCGGTGCTTCTGGCGCTGAGCGGCGGACTCTACGCGCTGTTCCGGGGCGGGGATTTCGGCCGCTCCTACTCCAACAAGCTGATGCGCCTTCGCGTGGTGCTGCAGTTCGCGGCGATCATCGTGCTGGTGGCCGCATATTGGTGGCGCACGCGCTAAGATGCGATAACGGCGGTCTGCGACCCATGGTCACGCTAAACAAGATCTACACCCGCACGGGTGATGGCGGCTCGACCCGTCTGGCCACGGGAGCGCCTGTCAGCAAGGCTTCGCTGAGGGTCGACGCCTATGGCGGCGTCGATGAAACCAACGCCTTCCTGGGCGTGGCGCGACAACACACCACACACGATCCTCAGCTCGACGCCATGCTGGAGCGCATCCAGAATGACCTGTTCGACCTGGGCGCGGATCTGGCCACGCCTGAGCAAGACGAAAAGCCTGCTTGGGAGCCCCTGCGAGTCGTCGAGAGCCAGGTCGAGCGCCTCGAACAGGAAATCGATCGCCTGAACAGTGAGCTCTCGGCCCTGACCTCGTTCGTCCTGCCGGCCGGATCGCCGGCCTCGGCCGCCCTGCATGTGGCGCGCACCGTCTGCCGCCGCGCCGAGCGCGCGGTGGTGCAGTTGTCGGAAACCGAAGGCGAAGTCGTCGGACAGCCGGCGCTGAAATATCTCAACCGCCTGTCTGACCTGCTGTTCGTCGCGGCCCGCTGGGCCAATGACAAGGGCGCGGCCGACGTGCTCTGGAAGCCCGGCGCGACGCGCTAGACGCTATTTCTTCTCGGGCGCGGCCGGGGTCGCGGGAGCGGGTCGCTCGTTGTTGATCGGCGGCACGTTGGCCGGACGGCGCGTCAGGGTCTCGATCGAATAGACCGTGCCGCACTTGAGCCAGCGCCCGGCCCAGGCCCCACCGCGCGCTTCGCAGCGGTCCTTGGGCCAGACCCAAAGGTAGTGGTAGCCGAAAACGCCGACGCTGCTGGCCAGGAACAGGCCGACGAAGATGATTTTCAGGCGATTGATCGTGCGGTTCATGGCCCGGCTGTTTAGTGGCCGACCGCAAAGCTGACCAGCCCTTTCGCGCGTATGGCGCATACGCCGGCGGACGCCCCCGGCGAACTATCGTACAGTTGTTTGAACCCTATGCGTGGCAAAGCTTTACGCTTACGCGAAGGGAAACTTGCGTTGCGGTGCAAAAAGGGTAATCCCGTGCCCACGCAGGAGAAAACGCAGCCTGGAGGCGTGAAACCCGATGAAGGTCCTAGTCCCGGTTAAACGGGTTATCGATTACAACGTGAAGGTTCGCGTCAAGGCGGACCAGACGGGCGTCGATCTGGCGAACGTCAAGATGTCCATGAATCCCTTCTGCGAGATCGCGGTCGAAGAAGCCGTGCGTCTGAAGGAAAAGGGCGTGGCGACCGAGGTCGTCATCGTCAGCATCGGTCCGGCTCAAGCCCAGGAAACGATCCGCACCGCCCTCGCCATGGGCGGCGACCGCGGCATCCTGGTCACCACCGACGCAGATCCCGAGCCCCTGGCCGTGGCCAAGCTGCTGGCCGCCGTCATCGGCGAAGAGCAGCCGGGCCTGGTCCTGATGGGCAAGCAGGCGATCGACGGCGACAACAACGCCGTGGGCCAGATGCTGTCGGCCCTGCTGGGCTGGCCGCAGGCCACCTACGCCTCGGCCATCGAAGTCTCGGGCTCGACCGCCAAGGTCACGCGCGAAGTCGACGGCGGCCTGCAGGTGCTGGACGTGGACCTGCCCGCCGTGATCACCGCCGACCTGCGCCTCAACGAGCCGCGCTACGCCTCGCTGCCCAACATCATGAAGGCCAAGAAGAAGGAGATCGTCAGCAAGACGGTCGCCGACTACGGCGTCGATATCGCGCCGCGCCTGAAGGTGCTCAAGGTCGCCGAGCCCGCCAAGCGCTCGGCCGGTATCAAGGTGGAAACCGCCGCCGATCTGGTGGCCAAGCTCAACCTCGCGGGAGTGCTCTAGATGGCCGTTCTCGTCGTCGCCGATAATGACAACCTGGTGCTGCGCGACGGCACCCACAAGACCGTCACCGCCGCCCTGAAGCTCTCGGGCGATGTGGACGTTCTGGTCCTGGGCCACAACGCCAAGGCCGTGGCCGACGCGGCCGCCAAGATCAGCGGCGTCCGCAAGGTGCTGCTGGCCGATAGCGCCGCTCTGGGTCATGGCGTGGCGGAAGCGGAAGCTGACGCCGTGCTGGCCCTGGCCGGCAACTACGATGCGATCCTCGTGCCGGCCACCTCGGGCGGCAAGAACTTCGCGCCGCGCGTCGCCGCCAAGCTGGACGTCGCCCCGATCAGCGAGATCGTGGAAGTCGTCTCGGCCGACACCTTCGTTCGCCCGATCTATGCCGGCAACGCCCTCGAAACCGTCCAGTCGTCGGACGCCAAGAAGGTGATCACCGTGCGTCCGACCGCCTTCGCGGCGGCGGAAGAAGGCGGCTCGGCTCCGGTCGAGACCGTCAGCGGCGCCGACGCCGGCAAGACCCGCTTCGTCAGCGAAGAGATGGTCAAGTCGGACCGTCCGGAACTGGCTGCGGCCAAGATCGTCGTCTCCGGCGGTCGCGCCATGGGCTCGGCCGAAGAGTTCCAGCGGGTCATCGAGCCCCTGGCCGACAAGCTGGGCGCCGCCGTCGGCGCCTCGCGCGCTGCGGTCGATGCGGGCTACGCCCCCAACGACTACCAGGTCGGTCAGACCGGCAAGGTCGTGGCTCCGGCCCTGTATGTCGCCATCGGCATCTCGGGCGCCATCCAGCACCTGGCCGGCATGAAGGACAGCAAGATCATCGTCGCGATCAACAAGGACAGCGACGCCCCGATCTTCCAGGTCGCCGATTTCGGCCTGGTCGCCGACTACAAGACCGCCGTGCCCGAACTGATGGACGCGCTGGCCGCGGCCGGAAAGTAGGCTTCGGCTGAAGGCGAACAAGGAAAAGGCCCGGAGGCGACTCCGGGCCTTTTCTGTTGGGCGGGGGGGCGTCGCTGTCATCGGCGCTGCAGGGTCGAGGAGGCCATGGCGATCTGGCGCGGCGTCTCGGGGCGGCCGATCTTGGCCGTCGCATAGGGGGCCAGCAGATAGGCCTGATCGCGCTGCCAGCGCAGATCGTCGAGCGGCCGGGCCGGATGTCCGGCGGCCAGGAAAACGGCGAGCGTCAGCGCGCCCGCAACAAGCAGGATCTTCATCTCGTCACCTTTCGGGGAGGGTGTTGGAAAGAGCGGCGCCGAGGAGACAATCGCGCCAAGCGCCTCCGGAAACCAACGATCTCTATTGGTCCAGCTTGTGAGCTGAACTAACATGCCAGGCATGCGCCTGCCCCCCTTCTCGACCCTGACGGCCCTGGAAGCCGCCGCCCGTCATCGCAGCTACAGCCGCGCGGCCGACGAGCTGTTCGTCACCCACGGCGCGGTCAGCCAGCAGATCCGCAAGCTGGAAGACGAGCTGGGCGTTCGCCTGTTCCTGCGCCAGGGCAACCGGATGGAGCCCACCGTCACCGGCGCGGCCCTGGCGGCGAGCGTCACCGAGGCCCTGGCCGGCCTGAAGCGCGGCGTGCAGGCCGCGCGCAACGCCGCCTGCGGGCCGATCGTGCTCAGCACCGGGGCGGCCTTCGCCACCCGCTGGCTGGTCACCCGGCTGGCCCGGGTCTCGGCGGAGACGGGCGAGCTGGACCTGACCGTCCGGGTCGAGGACCGGGTGTCGGACCTCTCCACCGACGGGGCCGACGTCGCCCTGCGCTTTGGCGTCGGCCCCTGGTCCGGCCTGGACTCGGTGCGCCTGCTCAGCGAGCGCCTGTTCCCGGTGTGCAGCCCTGCTCTCCTGAAGCGCCACCCGATCAACCGGCCCGAGGACCTGCTGAACGCGCCGCTGCTGCGCCACACCGCCCTGCCGTGGAGCGCCTGGTTCCACGCCATGGGCCTGCCGATGCCCGAATTGCCGCCCAGCCTGGGCTTCGACGACACCTCGATGATGCTGGACGCCGCCGCCCAGGGCCTGGGCGTCGCCCTGGCCCGCAGCGGCCTGTCCGAACGCGACATCCGCGATGGACGACTGGTCCGGCCGCTGGAAGGCGAGGTCGATATCGATACCGGCCACCACTTTGTCTGGCGCGCCGACAATCCCAAGCTGGCGCGGCTGCTCAAGCTGCGCGACTGGTTCGTGGCCGAGACAGCGACCGGGCCGGACGCGCGGCCGCAGGCAGGATGACGCCCAGCCCCGTCAGGGTTTCGGCCACGGCCTGGTCCAGCGGCGTGTGCGGCTCGGCGCCCAGGAAGGCGACCAGCCGGCGATTGTCGAGGCGCGCGGGCCGGCGCCACAGGGGCTTCATCTCGACCAGCTCGCGCATCGTCTCGTTGAACGGCGCGATCAGACCCAGCAGCCCCCAGGGGAAGGCCCGGACGGGCAGTTTCGGCGCGCCGGCCACGCGGCGGATCGCCGAGGTCATGGCCGCGCCGTCGGCGTCCCACTGGCCGTCGAAATGGAAGCGGGCGAAGGCCGGCAGGTCCTGCTCGCGATCGGCCAGACGGGCGAAGGTCTCGGCCACATCGGGCAGATAGGCCCAGGCGTGACCCACACCGGCCTGGCCGGGATAGGTTATCGCCTTCAGCGGCTTGCCGGGCGTCACCATGCCCTGACCAAACCAGTTGTTCCCGGCGCTGGGGCCGAAATAGTCGCCGGCCCGCAGGATCAGAGATCGCACGCCGCGCGCCGAGGCCGCCTCCAGCCGCGCCTCCATCCTGACGCGGATCTTGCCCTTTCGGGTCTTGGGTCGTTGGGGCGAGCCCTCCGACAGCAGCGGATAGGCCTTGCGGCCATAGTTGTAGATCGTGCCCGGCAGCAGAATGCGCGCGCCGCTGATCTGGGCCGCAGCGATGGTGTTGTCGATCATCGGCAGGACCAGCTTTTTCCAGCCGCGATAGCCCGGCGGATTGACGGCGTGGACAATGATCCCGACGCCCCGCGCGGCCTCGACCACCGCCTCGCGGTCCATGGCGTCGCCGGTGACATAGCGCCAGTCGGGGCGTCGGGGCGCCTTGGACGGATCGCGCACCAGGGCGCGAATGGTCCAGCCGTGGCGTGCGAGGGCGATGGCCGTCTCGCCGCCGACACCGCCATGGGCGCCCAGGACCAGGGCGATGCGGGAAGGGTCTTGGGTCATGAAAGGCTCCTTGAAAGGGTGATGACGCCAGGATGCCCGCGGGGCGGCTTGATAGAAATTGACCAGAGTGATTGATCAGCTAGTCTAAAATATATGAACCCTACCTCCACCGACCCGATCGACTGGGAACGCCAACGGGCCTTTCTGGCGGTCCTGCGTGAGGGCAGCCTGTCGGGCGCCGCCCGCGTGCTGGGCGCGGCCCAGCCCACCGTGCGCCGGCGGGTCGAGGACCTTGAGCGGCAGTTGGGCGTGGCCCTGTTCACCCGCTCGCCGTCCGGCCTGACCCCCACCGCCCTGGCCCGCGAACTGTCGGCCCATGTCGAGGCCATGGCGGCGGCGGCGGCGTCGTTCGCCCGCGCCGGCTCGGCCGAGGCCGGATCGACAGCCGGCGCGGTGCGGATCACCGCCAGCGAAGTGGTCGGGGTCGAGGTGCTGCCGCCGATGCTGGCGGCCCTGCAGGCCGACTATCCGGGCCTGGTCATCGAGCTCAGCCTCAGCAACCGCAGCGAGGACCTGTTGCGCCGCGAGGCCGACATCGCCATCCGCATGACCAGACCCCTGCAGGACGCCCTGGTGGCGCGTCGCGTGGGCGTCATACCCCTGGGCTTCCACGCCCACCGCCGCCTGCTGGACGCTCGGGGCCGCCCCGAAACGCTCGAGGCGGCCAGGGCCCTGCCCCTGATCGGCTACGAGAGCGAGACCATCGGCGTGCGGGCCGTCAAGGCCATGGGTCTGGACCTGCACCGCGAGGACTTCACCTTTCGCGCCGACAGCGACCTGGCCCAGCTGGCGGCTATCCGCGCCGGCCTGGGTATCGGGATCTGCCAGATCGGCCTGGCGGCGCGTGACCCGATGCTGGAACGGGTGCTGCCGGACTTCACCTTCGATCTTGAGACCTTCGTGGTGACGCATGAGGACCTCCGAGAGGTGCGCCGCGTGCGGCTGGTGTTTGACGCCCTGGTCGAGGGGTTGACGGCTTATGCGCGGGGGTGATGGGCGCGTGCGACGGACACGGCTTCTCGCCCTCACGCGGCATCAGCCACTGAGCTAGTCGGGGAGGCGCGAAGCGGCCGGGGCGAACCCGGATGACCGTGATGTGTTGTGTGCGTTTCGGCTCGACCTGTCCGCTTCGCAGAAGCTGTTCTTGCGTGAGGATCGGGCCAAGCGAGCGTCTTTCAGCTCTGATACCCAAGAGCCCCCGTACGGGCGCGCATCCCGTCGATCGGCTAACCGTCTCGACGCCGACGATGCGC
>CALRUN020000008.1:0-121541 GCA_943371355.1 Alsobacter soli | reverse complement strand
TCTATGGCCTGCGCAATGCGGGCCTCACCGACCAGATCGCGGGACTGCTCAACTACTTCGCCCAGGGTGGCGTCTGGGGGGCGGCGTTCGGAACCGGCGTCCTGACCGCGCTGCTGTCGTCGGTGATGAACAACATGCCCACCGTCCTGGTCGGCGCCCTGTCGATCGACGCCAGCGGCGCGACGGGTGCGGTCAAGGAGGCGATGATCTACGCCAATGTCATCGGCAGCGACCTGGGCCCCAAGATCACCCCGATCGGCTCGCTGGCCACCCTGTTGTGGCTGCATGTGCTGAGCGCCAAGGGCATCAAGATCTCCTGGGGCTACTATTTCAAGGTCGGGATCTTGCTGACCACGCCCATCCTGCTGATCACTTTGGCGGCGCTGGCGTTGCGTCTGACGCTGGCCCCGTAGCGGGACCCGTCAGCAAACTGACACGCGATCAGGTTAGTGCAGCGCTCAATCGATCCGACGGCATGTCGGGCGACGGGACGCCTACATGGCTTGGCTGCGTGACATCGATCGTTGGTTCGCGACCCGCGTGTTGCCTTATGCTGGCAACTACCGCGCCTATGCCCGCAAGCTGATCGGCGACGAGGCCGAGGCGGAGGACCTCGTTCAGGAGGCCTACGCCAAGGTCCTCAGCGTGCCTGACTGGCGTCGGCTGGAGGCGCCCGAACGCTTCGTGATGACCATCATCCGCAACCTAGCCTTTGAACGCTTTCGCCGCGCCAAGGTGGTCGGGATCCGTCAAATCGGGGTGCTGGAAATGGACCTGCTGGCCGATCCCGCGCCCGACGCCTACGCCATAACCAGCGCCCGACAGGAGCTGGACCTGGTGCTCGCGGCGCTGAATCGCCTGCCCGAGCAGTGCCGCAAGGTGCTGACCTTGCGAAAAATGTACGGTCTTTCCCCCGCGCAGATAGCGGTTAGGTTGAACCTGTCCATCTCTACAGTCGAGAAACACCTGGCCAAGGGGCTTCGGCTCTTGACCAAGGCCCTGGCCGCGGGTGATGGCCGCAGTATCGAGAAACGACCGAGTTCATGGCCAAGACGGGCGATCAAGACAGAGACGCACTGATCGCCCAGGCTTCGCAATGGCTGGCGCGTCTGGACGCTGGCCGCACCACCGAGCAGGAACTGGACGCTTGGCGCGACGCCGATCCGCGCCGCGCCGCCGCCTTCGCGGAGGTGGCCAGCGCCTGGAGCCGGCTGGACGCGCTGCGCAGCGACGAGGCGAGACCCGCGCCGGGAATCAATCGCCGCGCCTGGCTGACGGGTGGCGGCGCGGCCCTGGCCGCCAGCCTGGCGGCCGGCGCCTATCTTGGCCGCGACGTCCTGTTGCGTGATCGCGTGACGACGGGCATTGGCGAACGCCGCACCCTGGCCCTGCCGGATGGCAGTTCGGTCGAGCTCAACACCGACACCGAGGTTTCCTGGCGCTTTGACCGGCAGCGGCGCCGCCTGTGGCTGGCCCGGGGCGAGGCGGCCCTGACCATCGCCCGCGATACCCTGCGGCCCTTCGAGTTGGTCACGGCCCAGGGCCTGGCGCGGCTGGCGGCGGGACAGTTCAACGCGCGCCTGCGCCCGGCGGGGCTGGATATTGTCGTTCTGGCGGGACGGGCGGTGATCGAAACGGCGTCGGCTACGGCCGAGGCCGGCGTGGCGGGCGCCGACGACGCTCGCCGGGTGCTGGAGGTCAGCGACAGCAAGATCGCGGTCGTCGATGCGCCGGAAGACCAGGTTCAGAACGTGCAGGCCTGGCGACGCGGCGAGATCGTCTTCGAGGGCCAGGCGCTGTCGGTCGCGGTCGAGGAATATAACCGCTACCTGACCCGCAAGCTGGTCATCGACGATGCGCGCGCGGCCAATCTGCGGCTGGGCGGCCGGTTCCTGACCGGGGATCCCGACAGTTTCCTGCAGGCCTTGCGCACGACGTTCGGCCTGCGGATCGTCGAGGACGGACCGTCGCGAATTCTTCTTAAATCTCGATAGGGGTTTTTTCCCCGCGCCCCGTCTTGCCGTGCGAGACGCCGATCACGGCGATCGACGAAGCAGGGGCAAATCCGATGATCAAGACCTGGGCGCCGCGCATGGGCGCGTGCTTGTTGCTGGCCACGACGGCCATCGTTTCGGCGGCGCCGGTTGTCGCCCAGGCCCAGGCGGCGGCGCGTGTCGCGTTTGACATTCCGGCCGGTGACACGGCGGCGGCGCTGAACGCCTTCTCGCGCCAGGCCGGCGTGCAGCTGATGTTCCCCTACGACCTGGCCGCCCGCCACCGCACCGACGGTCTGAAGGGCGTGTTTGGCCGCGAGGAAGCCCTACGCAAGCTGATCGAGGGCGCCGATCTGGAGATCGCCTCGGCCAATGCGCAGGTCATCACCCTGCGCGCCCGGACGACGGGCCCTTTGGCCAGCGCGGCGGTCGCTGATGTGGTGGAAGAGGTGATCGTCACCTCGCGCGCCGGTTCGGACGCCCGCACGCGCCTGGCCACCAGCTACGCCGTCACCAGCATGAGCGAAGAGGCGCTGCGCATGCGCGCGCCGACGGGCGTGGCCGATGCGCTGAAGTCGGTGCCCGGCTTCTGGGTCGAGGCTTCGGGCGGCGAGGCCAGCGCCAACATCCGCGCGCGTGGCATCCCGCAGGAGGGCTTCTCGGCCATCGCCCTGCAGGAAGACGGCGCGCCGGTGCAGCATGACGGCGGCCTGGGCTATCTGAACGCCGACCAGTCGTTCCGCCTGGACGAGACCATCGAGCGCATCGAAGTGGTGCGCGGCGGCCCCTCGTCGATCTTCGCCTCCTACGCCCCCGGCGGCACGGTCAACTTCATCACCCGCAAGGGCGGCGACACGCCGGAAGGCATCGCCAAGCTGCAGCTCAGCGACTACGGCCTCAAGCGCGTCGACCTCTGGTACGGCGGCCCGATCGGCGAATGGCGCGTCGGCGCCGGCGGTTTCTGGCGCGAGGATGACGGCATCCGCGATCCGGGCTTCACGGCCAACAAGGGCTATCAGTGGCGCGTCTCGGCCGGTCGCGATTTCGAGCGCGGCAGCATCGAGTTCAACGTCAAGCACCTGGACGACAACGTCATCCTTTTCGCCGGCGTGCCGCTGAAGTTCAACGCCTCGGGCGAACCCGGCGACACCCCCGGCTTCGACGCCCTGAAGGGCACCCTGGCCGGTCCGGAAACCAGCCAGCTGACCCTGCGCGGGCCGACGGGGCCGTTCAACTGGGACCTGACGCGCGGCACCGAGGTCAAGCTGACCCAGGCCACCGCGATCCTGAACTATGAGCTGTTCGACGGCTGGAAACTCCAGAACACGCTGCGTTACCGGACCTCGGAGTCCAAGCGCATCGGCCTGTTCCCCAACACGCCGGTGACCGGCGCGGCCCGCATCGCCCAGTACCGCGCCGCCCTGCTGGCGGCCACGCCGGGCGCCACGGACGTGCAGCTGCGCTACGCCACCTCGCCGACCGAGATCTTCCAGACCACGGGCGCCGGGCAGAACGGCAACGGTCTCGTCCTCGATGGCTCGCTGCGCTACGTCTCGGTGCCGCTGGACGAGCTGATCAACGACGCCCGCCTGCTGCACAAGTTCGAGATCGGCGGCCAGACCCACGACGTCGCCTTCGGCGTCTACACCGCCCATGTCGAGGAAGCCTTCAACCGCTATTCGGCCAACGTTCTGCTCGACGTGCGCAGCAACGCCCGGCGGCTGAACCTGGTGGCCGTCAACGGGGCAGGGCAGGTGATGTCCAGCCTCACCGAGAACGGCGTCTCGCGCTATGGCGCCGAGTTCGCCAATGGCGATGGCAAGTCCAACACCACGGCCCTCTATCTGACCGACGAGTGGAGCCTGACGCCGTCCCTGCGGATCGACGCGGGCGTGCGCTGGGAGCAGATCGAGTTCGAAGGCCGCAGCGAGCGCAGCAAGACCATCAATCTGGGTCTCTCGCCAACCCCGGCCGACGACACCGTGCTGGCCGGCTCGGGTGTCTATGATCGCCTGGACCGCAAGTTCGACCACGCCGGCTGGACCGTGGGCGCCGACTATCGGATCACCCCGCAGATGGGCGTCTTCGCGCGCTACACCTCGGCCTTCCGCCTGCCGTCGCTGGGCGACTACATCACCAACGCTCTCAACACCGCTCCGACCGTCCAGACCATGGACCTGATGGAGGCCGGCTATAAGTGGTCGACGCCCAAGGCTGATCTCTACGCCACGGTGTTCCAGACCACGTATGACAACCTCGGTTTCGGCAGCCTGGTGTTCAATCCGGCCACCGGCGCCTACGTCCAGCAGACCAGCATCACCGACACCAAGACGCTGGGCCTGGAACTGGAAGGGACCGTGCGTCCGACCCGCTGGTTCGACCTGGGCTTCAGCGCCACGGTCCAGAACCCGGAATTTGGCGACTACAAGTTCGAAGAGGCCTGCTCGGTCTCGGCGGCCGATGTGACCTGTCAGATCAAGCCGCCGGCCGCCACGGCCAGTCGCACGCGTGACTTCACCGGCAACCGCCTGATCCGGGTGCCCAAGACCTCGTTCCGCCTGACCCCCGGCGTCAACCTGCTGGACGGTCGCCTGCGGTTGGAGAGCAGCATCGAGCGCTACGGCGATCGTTACTCCGACGCCGCCAACACCCTGAAGCTGCCGGCCTATACCCTGGTGGGCGCCACGGTGCGGTTCAACGTCACTGACCAGCTGTCCATCTACGCTTACGGCAACAATCTCACCGACGAGATCGGCCTGACCGAGGGCAATCCCCGCGCCGGCCAGATCATCAGCTCCGAGGCGGGCGCCGTTTACGGCATCGGCCGGCCGGAATTCGGCCGCTCCTTCCGCGCGGCTGTCATGTACCGCTTCTAAAGACCTTCCGTTCCCCTCGACTTGGGCGGCCGGTCCCCTCCGGCCGCCCATCTTTTCGTTTGGAAGACCAACATGATCCGCTGGCTGCTCGCTCTGATCGTTCTGGCCCTTCCGCCCGCCGCCTTGGCGGGGAAGAAGGCTCCGGATCTGGTGCTGACCGGCCAGATCGTCGGGACGGATCGCCAGACCTACAAGCCCGTGACGTTCGAGGTCCCACCCGGAGTGACCCGGCTGACCGTGGCCTTCGACTACACCGGCCGGGACCAGAAGACGGTCGTCGATATCGGGCTGATGGACCCGCAACGCTTCCGGGGCTGGAGCGGTGGCAACAAGCGCACCTTCACCCTGGCGGTCGAGGACGCCACCATGAGCTACCTGCCCGGGCCGCTGCCGGCCGGGCGCTGGACCCTGCTGCTGGGCGTGCCCAACGCCCGCGCCGCGACGGTGGCGTCCTATGAGGCCAGGATTTCCTTCGAGCGAACGCCGGGCGCGCCCGGTCTTGCCGCTGCGCCGCTCAAGACCGGCTCAGGCTGGTATCGTGGCGACCTGCATACGCATACAGGCCACAGCGACGGCTCGTGCCAGACCCAAAGCGGCGCCCGCGCGCCATGCCCCGTCTATCGCACCGCCGAGGCCGCCACGGCCCGGGGCCTGGATTTCATCGGCATCACCGACCACAACACCACCAGCCATTTCGAGGCGATGGCCGAGCTGCAGCCGGCCTTCGACAGGCTGTTGCTGATCCCGGGGCGCGAGGTGACCACCTTCCAGGGCCACGCCAATGTCTTTGGCCCCACAGCCTTTATCGATTTCCGCCTGGGTGACGCCGCCGTGCTGGACGTCGGGGTGCTGCAAGGCCTCGTGGAGGCCGCCGGCGGGCTCCTGTCGATCAACCACCCCACCGCGCCCTCTGGCGAGGCCTGCATGGGCTGTGGCTGGACGGTGGCCAACACCGACTATGCCAGGGTCGGGGCCATCGAGGTCGCCAATGGCGGCTCAGAGCGCGCCCAGGGCGGCGCCGAGGGGCCGCTGCTGGGCGTGGCCTTCTGGGAGGCGCAACTGAACGCGGGCCACCGGATCACGGCCGTTGGCGGAAGCGACAATCACGACGCGGCTCTCTCGCCGGATGTCGCCTCGTCGATCGGCCGCCCGACCACCGTCGTGCACGCCGACGACCTGTCGACGCCGGGACTGCTCGCCGGCCTGCGGGCGGGGAGGGTGTTCATCGACCTGGACGGAACCCGTGACCGGATGCTGGATCTGTCGGCCCGCAGCGCCACGGGAGTCGCGGTCATGGGCGGCGCCCTGCCGGCTCGACGCGGCGAGGTGATCACCTTCACGGCCGCGATCGTTGGCGCGGATCCGGCCGGCCTTGAGGTTGTTCAGGACGGCGTGAAGCGAGCGCCCGAGTTTACCCGCCCCGGCGTGTTCTCGATCAGGATGGGCGACCGACCCAGCTGGGTGCGCATCAATCTGCGCGACCCGGCCGGACGGCTGCTGATGATCGGCAATCCGATCTATCTGACGCCCCCGCGCTGACGCTTTCGCAGCGCTCTGCCAAGTCATACCTGATCGCGCCGCCGTTGGGACAAGGGTTCCCGGCGCGCGGAAGCGTGCGATTCAGTCTGGAACTGTGCGGGGAGGGAAGTAGGTCGGTCCCAAACCCTTTGGGGGTTTGGGACCGATGGTGCCACGACAGGGACTCGAACCCTGGACCTCAGCCTTACCAAGGATGCGCTCTACCACTGAGCTACCGCGGCGAAGAGGAGGGGCGTATAGCGAGCCAAATCGCGAATGCAAAGCCTAAATGCGACTTGACCCACAGACTTCGTCGCCGCACCCCTCGCCCATGCCGATCCCAGACGACAAATCCCTGCGCGAAGCCAGGCTCGCCGAAGCGCTCAGGACCAACCTGCGCAGGCGCAAAGCCGCATCGCGGCCCGCCCAGGGCGGTGAGGAGAGGGCGGTCGTCGCCGCGCAAGCGGCGCCGTGGCCTTACGGCGTCATGCGTCGCCTTGAAGGCGTCGCGCACGCCGACGGAGCGCGAGTCGCCCTGGTCCTGGAAATTTCCGCGCCCTACGCCGCGCCAGATTCGGACGAGGTCTGCTGCGCGGTGCGCCTAGTCGGCGACGGCGGCCAGTTCGACAGTGAGCACGGCAAGGCGGCGTTCGGTGTGGATGGACTGCAGGCGACCCGGCGGGCCCTCGACCTGGCCCAGGTGGCCCTGGATCTGGCCAGCACGACCCATGATCTGCGCTGGCCGGACGGCCGATCCTACGACCTTTCCGCTCCCATTTGAGCCGCGCCCCTTGCATGCCCTCTTGCAACGGATAGAACCCGCCCCTCACATGTGACCCGCGCGACGATCCGTCCCCGTCGCGCGTTCGAGGGACGTCATTTTGGATCGCATCGCCATCATCGGCGGCGCGCGGCTGAACGGGGAAATCCCGGTCAGCGGCGCCAAGAACTCGGCCATCAAGCTGATGGCCGCCAGCCTGCTCACCGACGAGCCGCTGCGCCTGACCAACATGCCGCGCCTGGCCGACACCCGGTTCCTGGGCAAGCTGCTGATGCGGCTGGGCGTCAGCGTCACCGAAAGCGACGGCCCCGACGGCCAGCAGACGATCCTGCACGCGCCCGAGATCACCAGCGGCTTCGCGCCCTATGACCTGGTCCGCCAGATGCGCGCCTCGTTCAACGTGCTGGGCCCGCTGATCGCCCGCACCGGACAGGCCAAGGTCTCGCTGCCCGGCGGCTGCACCATCGGCGCGCGGCCCGTGGACCTGCACCTGCAGGCCCTGGAGGCCCTGGGCGCCAAGATCGATCTGCACGAGGGCTATGTCTACGCCCAGGCCCCGCGGGGCCTGAAGGGCGCCGAGATCACCTTCCCGTTCGTGTCGGTGGGCGCCACCGAGCACGCCATGCTGGCCGCCGTGATCGCCGATGGCGTCACCGTGCTGCACAACGCCGCCTGCGAGCCCGAGCTGCTCGACCTGCAGGAATGCCTGAACGCCATGGGCGCCAAGGTCGAGGGCGCCGGCACGCCGACCGTGACCATCACCGGCGTCGCCCGCCTGCACGGCGCGACCCATTCGGTGATCCCCGACCGGATCGAGATGGGCACCTATGCCGTCGCCGCCGCCATGGCCGGCGGCGAGGTGCGCCTGACCAACGCCCGTCCGCACCTGATCGACAGCCTGCTGGACAAGCTGGAAGAGGCCGGTTGCGGCGTCGAGCGCACCAGTGACGGCGTCATCATCCGCCGCAACGGCCAGCGCCTGAAGGCGGTCGACATCGAGACCGCGCCCTATCCCGGCTTCGCCACCGACCTGCAGGCCCAGTTCATGGCCCTGATGACCCTGGCCGACGGCGAGAGCCACATCCGCGAGACCATTTTCGAGAACCGCTTCATGCACGCCCCGGAGCTGATGCGCCTGGGCGCCGACATCTCGGTGTCGGGCGGCGAGGCCCGCGTGCGCGGCGTCGCCCAGCTGGAGGGCGCCGAGGTGATGGCCACCGACCTGCGGGCCTCGGTCAGCCTGGTGATCGCCGGCCTGGCGGCGCGCGGCGAGACGATCGTGTCGCGCATCTACCACCTGGATCGCGGTTTCGAGCGTTTGGAAGAAAAGCTCACGGCCTGTGGGGCGCAGGTGCGCCGCATCAAGGACGACGGAGAGGCCGAACTCTAGATGGCAAAGACCACCCCCGCCCTGCGACTGCTGGCCCAGGACGCCGACGACCTGGCGGTGATCTCCGCCGCCCTGCAGGACGCCATCGCCAAGATCGGCGACATCCACTGGGATGCGCACGGCCGGACCCTGACGATCGCCTGCAACCGCTTTCGCTGGGAGGCCGGCGGCAAGAAAGATGGCCAGCGCGTACGCTCGGCCCTGCAGCTGGGCGATGTCACCGGCGTCCAGGCCCGCAATCTCAAGCGCGACGCCAAGGGCGCCGTCGTGGAGCTGCTGGCCATCGCCTTCGAGCCCGGCGAGGCGCCCGGCGGCACGGTGATGCTGACCTTCGCCGGCGGCGGCGACCTGCGGGTGGGCGTCGATTGCCTGGACGTGGTGCTGGCCGACGTTTCCGAGCCCTGGGCCACGTCCCGCCGGCCCGGGCACGCCGATTAGGCGCCCTGCCCAATTTGCGAGCATGCCTTGAATCTGACTTCCAAACAGGCAGTGGCGGCGCCGAGGATTCGTCCCACGCGCTAGTGATCGTCGGCGAACTCACCTGAGGCGGGAACGGTGCTAGGTTAACGCCACGCGCCCGTCAGAGGCGTGAGCATCGTTAGGAGGCCGTCATGGCCAGGAAGTCCTATGCGACCGGGGAAACCCAGTCGGTGTTTTTGCGTGCGTGCGACATCACCAAACCCGCTCCGCCCGTGCTTCGGCATGGCGGCCCCTGTTTCGACTGGGGGCGCCTGGCGCTGGTCAGCCTGTTCGGGGTCATGGTCGTGGGAATGGCGACCCTGGCCTATGCGGGGCTGAGCTAACCGCCGGCGACGGAGGCGGCGTTGCTGACCCCCACGCCCCTCCGTCATTTGCCACGCAAGGCAAACCCCTCCTAAGCTCGCCCCTCGCGTCCGAGGCGGGGGCCGGCGCGACCTGACGTCCTGCGCCCGCGGAAGCCGACGCATGAGCGCCCCCGACCGCGATCTCTGGAATGAAGACCTGGCCCCCACGGGCGAGGCGCAACGCACCTGGCGCTGGCGCCACTTCGCCGCACTCTGGTTGGGCATGGTCATCTGCGTGCCGGCCTACATGCTGGCCTCGGGCCTGATCGAGCAGGGCATGTCGGCCGGGCAGGCGGTGGCGACCGTGCTGCTGGGCAATCTGGTCGTGCTGGTTCCGATGCTGCTGATCGGCCATGCGGGGGCCCGGCACGGCGTGCCCTATGCCGTGCTGGCGCGGGCCTCGTTCGGCTGGAAGGGCGCGCGCATCCCCGCCGTCGCCCGGGCGGTGGTCGCCTGCGGCTGGTACGGCATACAGACCTGGATCGGCGGCGGCGCGCTGCTGACCCTGCTGGGCGTGATCACGGGGCGCAGCCTGGTCGGCGCGCCGATCCCGCTGCTGGGCATCGGCGTGGGCCAGCTGCTGGCGTTCCTGGCCTTCTGGGGCATCCAGCTGCTGTTCGTCACCAAGGGCCTGACCGCCGTGCGCCGGCTGGAGACCTGGACCGCGCCAATCAAGCTGCTCATCTGCGCCCTGATGGTGTGGTGGGCGATGGACAAGGCCGGGGGCCTGGGTCCGATCTTCCACCAGCCCTCGGCCTTCATCGACGGCGGTCCCAAGGCCGGCCAGTTCTGGAGCGTCTTCGTTCCCGCCCTGACGGCCATGGTCGGGTTCTGGGCGACCCTGGCCCTGAACATTCCCGACTTCACGCGTTTCGCGAAAAAGCAGGCCGACCAGATCCTGGGTCAGGCCATCGGCCTGCCGATCCCGATGGGCCTGCTGGCCCTGGTCAGCGTCATCACCACCTCGGCGACGGTGATCGTGTTCGGCAAGGCGGTGTGGGACCCGGTGCAGCTGGCCGGCGACATCGGCGGCGTCGCGGTGGTGATCGGCCTGCTGATCATCAGTCTCGACACGGTGTGCTGCAACATCGCCGCCAACTTGGTCGGCCCGGCCTATGACTTCTCGGCCCTTTGGCCCAGCAAGATCACCTACCGCATCGGCGGCTGGATCACGGCCGGCATCGGCGTGCTGATCATGCCGTGGAAGCTGTTGGAGACCACCCAGGGCTACATCTTCGTCTGGCTGGTCGGCTATGGCGCGCTGCTGGGACCGATCGCGGGGATCCTGATCGTCGATTACTGGCTGCTGCGGAAAACCGTGCTGTCGGTGGATGACCTGTACGCCAAGGACGGCGCCTACGCCTATCGCGGCGGCTGGAACCCGGCGGCGCTGGCAGCCCTGGCGGTGGGCGTCGCGCCGAACCTGCCGGGGTTCCTGGCCTCGGCCGCGCCGCATCTGTTCGGCGGGGTAGGGGCGTTCTGGACCGGGCTTTATACGTATGCGTGGTTCGTGGGGCTGGCGCTGGCGGGGGCGGTTTATTGGGGCATGATGCGGGTGTCGGGTGGCAGAGGCGGCGGCCGAGGTCGGGTTTGAGCGGGGATTTGCCGGCGCCGGCAAATCTGGGTGTTGGCGCCGAGAGGGGGCGTTTCCATCGTCTGCTTTGGGTGGGGAGCGGCCCTCGGAACCCTCTCTCATAGAGAGAGGGAGGGGTTCCGAGGGCCGACTAGGGGCGGAAGCAGACATCCCCGCCCATCCAACAAGCGGACGCCCCGCGTCCCGCTCATCCTTAAATCTCCTGGTCAGACCGGCGATCGTCTCGCCGTGAGATTTAAGGATGGCTCCCTCTCGCGAGCGAGAAGACCTTCAAACTGCAATAATTCTTGTCATCCCGGCCGTAGCGCAGCGGAGCGCCGGGACCCAGGGGCAACCGCAGTGCGTCGGCCCCTGGGTCCCGGCTCGCGCCAAGGCGCGTCCGGGATGACAAGCGTTTTTGGGCGAGCATGGGGATAGACGGTGCTGTATCCCCATACTTTCCAGGGTAGAGCCCAACAAGATCAATCACTTGTAAAATAGTTGATCGCGCCAATCAGACGCGCCGAAACCTCCCGTATTCTTGAGCTTGTCCCCGTCGCAGGGGGAGGGCGCGTGGTACCGGCCCAAGGCGGCGATGGGGATGGAGCTGAGCGGGGCCGCGACGCCCTGGAAGGCGGGTCGAGGTGTGCGGGCTGTCTCAGAAGGACGGACCAAACGCTGAGTGGCTTGTCGGCCGGGTGAACGCGGGTCGAAGAGGACGGGCTTTCAGCCAGACACGCCCTTTTGCCTTCAACCACGCCGACGGCGGGCGGGTCTGGCCAGCAACCAGATCCCCGGACACGCTTCAGTATCCCCCTGAAGCCCAGCCCCGCTCGATCACCCCCCGCCGCCGCAATGGTCGCTGGCCTTGCGCCCTTTCCTCGCGACGAGGTGGGTACAGAATACGGGAGGTTTCGGCGCGTCTGATTGGCGCGATCAAGTTTTTTACAAGACGTTGATCAGGTTGGGGTTTGTTTTGAAAAGAATGGGGATTGGGCGCCCTCTATCCCCGTTCTCGCCCCACAAACTCTTGTCATCCCGGACGCGCCTTGGCGCGAGCCGGGACCCAGGGGCCGGCGCAGTGCGGTCGCCCCTGGGTCCCGGCGCTCCGCTCCGCTACGGCCGGGATGACAAGAGTTTGTGGTCGTCGAAGATACCTGCTCGCCCGCGAGAGGCGAGCCTTCCTTAAATCTCACGGCGAGACGATCGCCGGTCTGACCAGGTTGCTCAAGGACGGCCCTGCGGGCCGCCGCATCGCGGCGACGCGAGAGCGTCGTCCTTGACCAACCTGGACAGACCGGCACGCTGCAGCCTCCAAGAGATTTAAGGACGAGCGGGACGCGGGGCGTCCGCTTGTGGGACGGAGGGCAATATCTGCCTTCGACCTCTGAGCGGACCTTGACCTTCTGAGAAGGCATAGCGCTAGCAGGTGGTGCTGGACTTCTACAGCGTCTGCATACCAAGCACTCAGCCCCATTTACCAAGAGCTATGAGGCTCGCCCCAATTGCTGCCGCAAGAGAACCGCCCACAAGCGCGAAAGTACAAATGAATACTAACCCTTGCGCGACACCGCGCATTTTGAAGGATGAATAGCATCCAAACGCATTGGTGACGACAAAACCTAAAGCAAAGAAGGCGATTCCATACTCCCAGCCTCCAACGAGGCAAAGGAACGCGGACGGCACTATGGCAACGAGCGCGACGCCCAATACATATTTCAAAGAGATAACGAGGCTGTCTTTCAGCACTCTAGCCCTCCACACATTCTGTCAGCAAGTAGCGGCGGCTAAGGTTCATGACGTAGCGCTACCGCTCGCGATGGGCTGGCACAACCCGCCTGATAGCGTCGGACAACCACCCCTTCCCGACTACCGGAAAGTCCGCTTTCCGCCCCGCCCCTCGACGCCGCCCCGCCCGCCCGCTATCCCGCCCCCATGACACCCCAAGCTCTCGCCCATCTCGCCGCCCTCGCCTGGCCGATCCCGATGGTCGTCGCCCTGATCCTGGTCGCCGCGACACGAACCCTGCGGTTTCGCGTCCTGTGGTGTCTGGTCAGCCTGGTCGGCGTCGGGGCGTTCTGGATGCAGATCGATACGGGCCGCTGGGGCTTTATTCCGCTGGCCATCAACCTGCTGGGCCCCGGCCATATGGCCGGCTTCCACAAGGCGGTGATCCCGCTGGGCGCGGTGATCGCGATCGCGGCGGCGCTGCGGGCTAGAACAAAACGCGCGGGTTCATGATCCGCAGAGGGTCCAGCGCCGAACGGATGGCTCGCAGGGCCGTCACCTCGACCGGATCCTTATAGCCCAGGGCCTCGGCCGTCTTCATCGCCCCCAGGCCGTGCTCGGCGCTGATCGAGCCGTGCATCTGGGCGGTGATGTCGTGGACGATCTTCGCGCCCGCGTCGCGCAGGGCCTCGTGGGCGTCCTCGTCGCCGCCGACGGGCCGCAGCACGTCATAGTGGACATTGCCGTCGCCCACATGGCCGAAGGCGACGATGCGGGTGCCCGGATAGGCCTTGGCGATGGCGGCGTTGGCGCGCTCGATGAAGACCGGGATCTGCGAGACCGGCACGCTGACATCATGTTTCCAGGCCGCGCCCTCGGGCTTCTGGCCGGCCGAATGGCCCTCGCGGATATGCCAGAAGGCCTTCATCTGGGTCTCTGTCTGCGCCACGGCGGCGTCGCTGATCAGGCCGCGCTCCAGGGCGCTGGCCAGCAGGCGCTCCAGCGCCGCCTCGGCCACGCCGGGCTCGCCGCTGGCGATCTCGATCAGCACGTACCAGGGATGGATCGACGGCAGCGGATCGCGCAGGCCCGGCACGTTGCGCACCGTCAGCTCAAAGCCCAGCCGGCCCATCAGCTCGAAGGCCTCGACCGCCCCGCCCGTCTCGTCCTTGGCGCGGGCCAGCAGCTGGATGGCGTCGGCCGGCGAGCCCAGGCCGACGATGGCCACAGCCCGCGAGGCCAGCAGCGGGTGCAGTTTCAGGCTGGCGGCGGTGACCACGCCCAGCGTGCCCTCGGCCCCGATCAGCAGCTGCTTGAGGTCGTAGCCGGTATTGTCCTTGCGCAGGCGTTTCAGGCCGTTCCAGATCTCGCCATTGGGCAGCACGGCCTCCAGGCCCAGCACCTGCTCGCGCATCATGCCGTAGCGCAGGACGGCGGTGCCGCCGGCATTGGTCGAGACCAGGCCGCCGATCGTGCACGAGCCCTCCGAGGCCACCCCCACCGTGAACCGGCGACCGACCTTGGCGGCTTCCTCATGGGCCTGGGACAGGGTGACGCCGGCCTCCAGCACCATGACGTCGTCCAGGCCGTCGACATCGCGCACGGCCCGCAGCTTTTCGGTGGAGAGCAGGATCTCGCCATGCGGGATCTGGCCGGCCACCAGTCCGGTATTGCCGCC
This sequence comes from Alsobacter soli, assembly GCA_943371355.1. Classification (GTDB taxonomy): domain Bacteria; phylum Pseudomonadota; class Alphaproteobacteria; order Caulobacterales; family Caulobacteraceae; genus Caulobacter. The sequence continues at coordinate 107,179 of CALRUN020000008.1, read as the reverse complement.
CTGCGGGGTGATCGCCACGCCATCGGCGGCGCAGATGCCGACCACGGCGGCGACCTCGCCGGTGGTGCGCGGCATCACCAGCAGCGGCGTCTCGCCCCGCCAGCGGCCGCGCCATTCAACGAGCTTGGGCTCGAGGCGGGCGGGATCCTCACTCCATCCGCCCTCGCCGAGCACGGCCTTGAGGCGGGACAGGGTATCGGCGGGAACGGGCTTGGTCATGGGGCGGGAGGATACGCTTTTGGAGCGGTCCGGAATAGGATATACTTGGGTATATACCGGAGTCGATCGATGGGAATTTTCATCAAGAATCCCGAGACCGAGCGGGTCGTTCGCGAAGTCGCCGCCTTGCGTGGCACCACGATCACCGGCGTGATCGACGCCCTGGCGCGCGAAGCGCTGGAGCGCGAGCAGTCCAAATCGCCCCGGCGGACTCTGGAAAGCATGCGCGCGGCGACTGCGGAGTTTCGTCGCAAGGCCGGACTGGACAAGACCAAGCTCAACGTCACCAAGGCCGATTTCGACGCGCTCTGGCAAATTCCCGGCGTCACGGATGGGGAAGACGATCAGTGATCGTCGTCGATGCTTCGGCGCTGGTCGCCATTGGCGACGACGAGCCGGAGGCAGAGCGCTTTCTGGCCGTTCTGGAGCAAAACCCCTCCCGCATCTCGGCGGTGAACTATGTCGAGGCGGGGTTGATCCTGATCGGTCGGGGACGGCTGGCGACCCAGGAAGATCTTGATGACTGGCTCAAGCAGCTGGGCGCCAGCGTCATGCCCGATGAGAATCTCGCGTCGGCCGCGCTCGACGCCTATCTCGTCTACGGCCGGCGGCGCCACCCCGCGAAATTGAACCTCGCCGACTGCTTCGCCTACGCCCTGGCCAAGTCCCTCGACGCCCCCCTGCTCTACAAGGGCGACGACTTCCCGCTTACCGACGTGCGCTCGGCCCTGGACTAGCCCAGGTCGGGATCGGGAATGCCCCGGATCTTGCTCCAGTATTCCTCGCGCGCGTCGTCGTCGATCACGGCCGGGTCGCCCGCGCCCTTGTAGAGCCGGTCGCCGCCGTCCTTGCGGGCCTTGGCGATCCAGAAGGGCTGGCCGGTCTCGAGGTCGCGGAAATTGGCCTTCAGGCCCGAATTGCGCAGGGCCTCGAACGAGCGGCCGGCATAGTAGAGGGTCTCGCCGGTCTTGGACGACCCCACCCGACCGATGCGGGCGGGACCGTTCAGGCCCTTGGACTTGTCCTCGAGGTACATGATCTTGAATTTCATCGGCCTCTATCCCACGAACCCGGCCGCGCGTCTAAGCCGGTCATTGATCGCCTCGCCCAGACCTTCGGCCGGGATGGTCGCCACGGCGATGCCGACGGGTTTCGTCCGATCGGCGGCGCGGAGGAACGAGAACAGGTTGGCGGCGGCTTCGCTCAGCGATCCGGTAGGGCTGAGGTTGAACACGCCCTCCCCGTCCGGCCACGGGCCAAAGGCCAGGAAGGCCTCGCCGGCCAGGGGCGCGGCGGCGTTGATGCGCACGGGGGCGTCGGGGGCGTAGTGCAGGGCCATGCGGCCGGGCGAGCGTTTGGCGTCATCCTGCGCCTCGGCCAAGGGGCCGACCACGGCCTCGAGTTGGGCGCGGGTCACGGCGCCGGGGCGCAGCAGGCGGGGCGGGCCGTCCAGCACGGCGACGACGGTGGATTCCAGGCCGACTTCGCAGGGGCCGCCGTCCAGGGTGACGGCGCAGGCGGCGCCGGTCTCGGCAAAGGCGTCGGCATGGGTGGTGGGGCTGGGCCGGCCCGAACGGTTGGCGGAAGGCGCGACCACCGGCCCGCCGAACGCCGCCAGCACGGCGCGGGCCAGCGGATGGCCGGGTACGCGGATCGCTACGGTGTCGAGCCCCGCGCGGGCCAGATCACAGACGGCGCCGGCGTCGCGGATCGGGGCGACCAGGGTCAACGGGCCGGGCCAGAAAGCCTTGGCCAGGGCCAGGGCCCGATCGTCCAGCACGGCGATCCGCGCGGCGGTCTCGACGTCGGCCACGTGGGCGATCAGCGGGTTGAAGCGCGGCCGGCCCTTGGCCTCGAAGATCGCCGCCACGGCCGCCGGATTGGCCGCGTCCGCGCCTAGGCCATAGACCGTCTCGGTGGGCAGCAGCACGAGCCGGCCGGCGGCCAGCGCGCGCGCGGCCTCTAAGACTTGCGCGTCGCCTTCAGGGAGAAGCTGACCTTCACCTTGGCCGCGATCTGATCCGTGCTCGCCCATTCGCCCTGTCCGACCCCGAACATCGTCCGGTCGAGGGTGGTTACACCGCGCGCCGTGGCCGTGTCGCCGTCGATCTTCAGGCTGAACGGCAGGCTGAGCGGCTTCTTGACGCCGCGCAGCTCCAGGGTCCCGTCGGCGATATAGCGGCCCTCGCCGGTCTTGCGGAACCTGGTGGCTGTGAAGGTGGCCCGGGGGTGGCTGGCGCTGTCGAAGAAGTCGCCGCTGGGCAGGCTCTCGTCGCGCTGGGCGTCGCCGGTCTGGGCCGAGGCCGTGTCGATGCTGACAGTCAGCTTCGAGCGATCCAGGGCCTCGGGTGAAAACAGGATGTCGGCGGTCCAGCGGGTGAAGCTGCCCTCCAGGGCGTCGCCCGACCAGGTGGCGGTGAAGCCGAGCTTGCCGCCCTTGGCCACCGTCCAGGCCACGGGGTCCTTCAGGGCCGGATCCGCGACCGGCGCGGCGGCGGCCTCGGCCGGCGTCGCCGCGGCCTCGGGCGCAGCGGGCGTGGCGACCGGCGCGGGCGCGTCAACAGGCTCCTCGGCGACGACGGGCGCGGCCACCGGCTTGACGGCCGGGGTGTAGAGATAGCCGGCGGCGATCACCGCCGCGAGGCCGGCGGCGGCCAGCCAGGCGCGCGGCTCTTTCCAGCCGGGTTTGGCGCCGGGCGTCATGTGGCCGAACACCTCGTCCTTGTCGAGAATCTGGTGCTTGGCCACCGCGCCCAGGTGCAGCAACAGCAGCAGATAGGTGGTCTTGACCAGCACGCCGTGACCGATCTCGCCGATCTCGTGCCAGACGTGCTTGGCGCCGGCCGCGAGATCAGGCAGCAGCGGCAGGTGCGGCCAGGGAACCACGCCGAACAGCAGGGTCGGGATATTGGTGCGGCTGGCCGAGACGATGATCCAGCCCGTCAGCGGCAGGCCGATCATGATCACATAGAAGCCCCAGTGCACGACGTGCGAGGCGATGCGCTCCCAGTTGGGCTGGCCCACCGGCGGCGGGGGGGATTTGTGGGTCAGCTTCCAGGCCAGCCGGAACAGGCTGAGCAGCAGGATGGTGATCCCGATCGACTTGTGCAGCTGGAAGAGGGCGAAGGTCTCCGGTCCCTTGGGACCGTCCCCCGCCCTCCAGCCCAGGATGATCTGGAAGATGATGGCCGCGGCGATCAGCCAGTGAATGACGATCGCCACCGTCGTGTAGCGCGTGCGTGTCGCGGCCATCAGGCTCTCCAGATCCCGTCCAGTCTTCGGTCTTGCGCTTACTTCTTGTCGAACTCGACTTCGATGTTCAGCGTCACGTCATCGGAAACCATCGGGACGTACTTGGAAACCCCGAACTCGGAGCGCTTGATCGTGGTCGAGGCCGAAAAGCCGGTCTTGACGCTGCCGGGCATGAAGCTGCCGCCGACGCCGTTGAACGCGACGTCCAGCACCACCGGCTTGGTCACGCCATGGAAGGTCAGGTCGCCCGTGACCTTGCCGGTCTTGCCGTCGCCCACATCGACCTTGGTCGAGACGAAGGTGATGGTCGGATACTTGGCCGCTTCCAGCCAGCCGTCGCCGGCCAGTTCCTTGTTGAACTTCAGGCCGAAGGCGTCGGCGCCGGTCGAGGTGTCGATCGAGGCGGGGTCGACCGTGACGGTGATCTTGGAGGCTTCCGGCGCCTTGGGATCATAGGTGAAGCTGGCGTCCAGCTTGGTGAAGCGCAGGGTGTAGTGCGAAAAGCCCATATGGGTCAGCTTGGCGGTCAGCGACGCGTGGGTCTTGTCGAGCACGTAGTTGCCGGCCGGCAGGTCAGCGGGCTTGGTCGAGGTGACACCCGGCGCGGCCAGGGCGGCGGGCGCCGTGATCAGCGCGACGGCGAGCGCGGCGTAGGCGAAGGGGCGGGTCATGGTCGGTAGCTCCAAAACTGTGATCGCTGCGGTTACGATTGCTTCGACTTAAGACGTCAACGCTCCGGTTAAAGGGGCATAATATCACGAAGCCGTGACTTCTTGAACGAACCCGCCATCCACTTGGCGTCGCCGGCCCACCCGCCTAAACAGAACGCCGATCCTATGGAGCTTCGTTGTCCATGACTTTCCGCGCGCCTGTTCGCGACATCGCCTTCTCCCTGCGGCACGCCGCCGGCTTCGACCGTCTGGCCGCCGCCTTTCCCGAGGCCGACGCCGACATCGTCGAGGCCGTGCTCGAGGGCGCCGGCGCCCTGGCCAGCGACATCCTGGCGCCGCTGAACCGCCAGGGCGATCTGGTCGGCGCGACTCTGGAGAACGGCAAGGTCCGCGCCGCGCCGGGCTTTGGCGACGCCTACCGGCAGTTCGCGGAAGGCGGCTGGAACGGTCTGGCGGCCCATCCCGACCACGGCGGCCAGGGCCTGCCCAAGAGCCTGGAAGTCGGCGTCTTCGAGATGTTCCAGGCCGCCAACATGGCCTTTGGCCTGTGCCCGATGCTGACCCTGGGCGCCATCGAGGCCCTGGCCCATCACGGCTCCGACAGCCAGAAGGCCCTGTATCTGCCCCGGCTGGTCTCGGGTGAATGGACCGGCACCATGAACCTGACCGAGCCGCAGTCGGGCTCGGACCTGGGCTCGATCACCACGATGGCCACGCCGGACGGCGACGGCGGCTGGCGGATCACGGGCCAGAAGATCTACATCACCTGGGGCGACCACGACGTCGCCGACAACATCGTCCACCTGGTGCTGGCCCGCACGCCGGACGCCCCGCCCGGCGTGAAGGGCATCTCGCTGTTCCTGGCCCCCAAGGTCCTGGTCGACGCGGACGGCGCCCTGGGCGCGGCCAACGCCGTGCGAGTCGGCGGGCTGGAGCACAAGCTGGGCATCCATGGCTCGCCCACCTGCGTGATGCTGTTCGAGGGCGCCAGGGCCGAACTGGTCGGCGAACTGGGCAAGGGTCTGGCCCACATGTTCACGATGATGAACGCCGCGCGCCTGCAGGTCGGGACGCAAGGCGTGGCCATCGCCGAGCGCGCCTATCAGCAGGCCCTGGCCTTCTCGCTGGAGCGCCGCCAGGGCCGCTCGGCCTGGACCGGCGAGAGCTCGGCCCGGCTGTTTGACCATCCCGACGTGCGCCGCACCCTGATGCTGATGAAGGCCCAGATCGAGGCGGCGCGGGGCATCTGCCTGTCGACCGGCGTCGCCGCCGACCTGGCCAGCCACGGCGCCACCGAGGACCAGCGCGCGGCCGCCAAGCTGCGCGAGGAACTGCTGACCCCGATCGCCAAGGCCTGGTCGACCGACATGGGCGTGGAGGTGGCGTCCATGGGCGTGCAGATCCACGGCGGCATGGGCTTCATCGAGGAGACCGGCGCGGCCCAGCACTATCGCGACGCCCGCATCGCCCCGATCTATGAAGGCACCAACGGCATCCAGGCCATCGACCTGATCGGCCGCAAGCTGGGCCTGGGCGAAGGCCAGGCGATCGGCGACCTGATGGACGATATCCGCGACACGATCGACGCCCTGAACGCGGCCGGCGATCCGGCCTTCGGCACGCTGGCCAAGCGTCTGGAAACCGCCCTGGACGCCGCCAGCGCCGCCACGGCCTGGCTGATCGAGCGCCGGGCGCGGGCCATGCCCGACGCGCTGTCGGGCGCCACGGCCTATCTGAAACTGCTGGGCGATGTGGTGGGCGGCTGGATGCTGGCCAAGGGCGGCCTGGCGGCCTCGGCGGCCATCGCGGCGGGTGAAGGCGACGCCGGCTGGCTCTCGACCCGGCTGGCCCTGGCGCGGATCTATGCCGAAAGCGTGCTGGCCCAGGTTCCGGGGCAGGTGGCCGGTGTCATGCTGGGCGCGGCGGATCTGGAAGCGACCACGCCGGAGATGCTGGGGGCTTGATATGGAAAAGGCGGTGGATTGCTCCACCGCCTTTCGTTTTGCTTGTCATCCCGGCCGCAGCGAAGCGGAGAGCCGGGACCCAGGGGCAACAGCAATGCGCCGGCCCCTGGGTCCCGGGTCGGCTACGCCGCCCGGGATGACAAGGTTTTTTGGATCTTTGAGTCCCTACAGCTGACCCAGCATGTAGTCCGCCGACGAAACCTTGAATTCCCCGCCCTCTTCGACGTTCAGCGCGGTCACGACGCCGTCCTTGGCGATCAGCGAATAGCGCTGCGAACGCGAGCCCATGCCGAACTTGGAGCCGTCGAAGTCCAGGCCCACGGCGCGGGTGAAGTCGCCATTGCCGTCTGCCAGCAGCAGAACCTCGTCGGTGATGCCCTGGTCCTTGCCCCAGGCCTTCATCACGAACAGGTCGTTGACCGAGACGCAGGCGATCGTATCGACGCCCTTGGCCTTGAACTCGGCGGCGTGGTCCTTGAAGCCCGGCAGGTGCTTGGCCGAGCAGGTGGGGGTGAAGGCGCCGGGAACGGCGAACAGGGCCACGGTCTTGCCCTTGAACAGGTCATCGGTGGTGACCGGCGCGGGGCCTTCGGCCGTGCTGGTCATGAAAGTCGCCGCGGGAAGCTTGTCGCCAACCTTGATCGTCATGGGCTTGGTCCTGTCGTTTGAGAGTGCGCAAATCGAATATAGGTCCGACGACAACGCGCCAACCCCAAGGTTGGACTTGAAACCGTCGCGTTCTATCCCGATCCTGTGTCCATGAACCGCGACACGCATGACGAGGCGGACTTCCTGGCCGGGCGCCTGCTGGTGGCCATGCCGGGCATCGAGGACGAACGCTTCGAACGCGCGGTCCTCTACATGTGCGCCCACGACGAAGAGCAGGCCATGGCCATCACGGTCAACCGCCCGGTCGAGGGCCTGACGGTGTTCGAGCTGCTGGACAAGCTGGGCGTGCGCTCCGAGATCAAGACCCAGAACAACCTCGTTCTGCTGGGTGGTCCGGTCGAGCTGGAGCGCGGCTTCGTGCTGCACACCGACGACTTCAACTCGCCCGACTCGACCCTGCACCTGCACGACGGCCTGGCCCTGACCGCCACCCGCGACGTGCTGGACGCCATGGGCAGCCAGATCCACCATCCCCGCCGCGCGATCCTGGCCCTGGGCTATGCCGGCTGGGGTCCCGGCCAGCTGGAACAGGAAGTGCGCGACAACATCTGGCTGGTTTGCGACGCCGACGAGGAGCTGCTGTTCGACGACGACCACGAGCACAAGTGGACGCGGGCCCTGGCCAAGCTGGGGATCAGCGCGGATCACCTGTCGGCGCAGGCGGGGCGGGCTTAGGGAGCGGTAGATGCTCCCCCTCTGGGGAAAGACTATCGCCTAAGACCAAAAAAGCGGTTGTCATCCCGGACAAGCGCGCAGCGCGCAGATCCGGGACCGACGCCTGAACTCAGCGCTTCCGGCGGTCCCGGATCTGCGCTTCGCTTGTCCGGGATGACAGCCTTTCCGCACAACTCTATCTGCGACACCTCCGCCAGTGGGGGAGGATCTGCTTGGCCGGAGAGCCTAGTCGGACGGACGCTGGCGTGGATCGCGCAAGAGCAGAAATAGAAGCCCGAAGAGCACGAACTTGGACCAAGAAACGATAGCGGGCAGAGCGGCTGTGTAGACAACTCCAGCGTCGGACATCACCGGATAGATCGCTCCCGCAGCCTTGTCCGGCGCACCGTGGAGTTCACCGCGCACAACAAAGCTCACAACGATCAGCGCTATGATGGCGATGATGAGCAACGCTCTGCGCCGATCTGCCAGTAGCCGCGTCCACATGAGCGCTTCCGTCAATCAGGCCCGTAGCCGGGCTCAATCAGGATAGGCTCACACAACCAACGGTCAACTCAGCCGGCTACCCCCGCGCCTTCACCGGCGCGGCGCCGTCCACATAGGCCTCGTTGAGGTAGACCTCGGCCTCCTGCGGCGACAGGGCCGGCGCATAACCGAAGCCCTGGCCGTAGTCGCAGCCCAGAGCCTGCAGGGCGGCGGCCATTTCGGCGTTTTCAACGCCTTCGGCGACGACTTCCAGATCCAGGTCCTGACCCAGCTTGACCACCGAGCGGACGATCTTGGCCGAGCCGGGATTGCCGCCCATGGTGCGGACGAAATAGCGATCGATCTTCAGCGTGTCGAACGGCAGGCGCGTCAGATATTGCAGCGACGAGAAGCCGGTGCCGAAATCGTCCAGCGCCAGGCCGGCGCCGGCCTCACGCAGGGTGCGCAGGATCACGGCGGCCCGCTCGGGGTCGCGCATGATGTCGTTTTCAGTGACTTCCAGCTTCAGGGCGCCGCGCGGCAGGTTGTTGACCCGCAGCACCTCGGCCACGTCATTGACCAGGCCCGGACGGTCGATCTCGCCGGTCGACAGATTGACGCTGACGGTCAGGGCGCCCACGGCCGGATGGCTGCGGCGCCAGGCGGCCAGCTGCGCGCCGGCGGTGCGCATCATGTGCTCGCCCAGCTCGCTCATCAGGCCCATTTCCTCGATCAGCGGGAGGAATTCGTCGGGCGGCAGCATGCCGCGACGCGGGTGCAGCCAGCGGGCCAGGGCTTCGAAGCCCGACAGCGCGCCGGTCGACAGGCGCACGACGGGCTGGAAATAGGGGGTGATCTCGCCGCGGGCGATGGCGCCGCGCAGGTCGGCCTCCAGCGCCAGGCGCGACAGGCCGTCGGTCTCCATCGAGCGGCCATAGGCGGCGGCGCCGCCGCGACCGGCCGAGGACGCGGCCTCGACGGCCAGTTCGGCGCGCCGCAGCAGTTCCGTGGCTTCAGGCGCGTCTTCGCCGCCCTCGGCGTTCACGGCCCCGATCGACAGGGTGGGATGGATGTCGAAGCCGGCGACGCGCAGCGGCTGTTCCAGGGCGCTGCGCAGCAGTTCGGCGGGCTCGAAGCCCTTGGGCTCGCACAGCACGGCGAACTCGTCCTCGCCGATGCGGCCCATGATCGAGCCGCTCGGGAAGGCGGCGGCCAGGCGCGAGCCCAGGGCGGCCAGCACCAGGTCGGCGCGCTCGTGGCCCAGGGCCTCGTTCAGGCGGCGCAGGCGATCGACATCGGCGACCACCAGCTCATGCACGCCTTCGTGGCGCAGGCGCTCGCGGGCGCGGGCGATGAAGCTCTTGCGGTCCAGCAGGCCGGTCAGGTCGCAGCGCTCGGACGCGGCGAATTTCACTTCGGGGGCGACGACGCCGGCGGCGCGCACGCCCTCCTCCAGCCACACGCCCCGCCAGATGCAGGTTTCGAAGCCGCGCATGCGCAGGCGCGCCATGACTTCCGAGCCGGGCTCGCGGAACTTCAGCACTTCCTCGGCCTGGGCGCGGTCCTGAGGCAGGGCCAGGGCGCGGAAGGCGGCGGAGGAGCATTCGGGGGCCAGCGGGCCAAGGCCCAGCGCGCGGGCGGCGCCATTGACCCTCAGGCGATCGGCTTCAGGCTCCCAGACCCACAGGGCGACATCGGCCGCGCCCAACGCTTCCAGCGTGGCGGTCGTGTCCCAGATCTTACGGTCCGTAGCCCGAAACGACATACTCGATCCCAACGCCACCGCGGCGTCTTTCGTCCGGTCCCGCGCTAGGATCGCGCGACAAGTCCGAACAGACGATGATCTCGCCACTCGCCGTTAATTTTCAAATAAGCGGGAGCATAACCCTCCTCGGAAAAGCCGCATTTCATCAGAAGAGCGGCCGAGGCGGCGTTTTCCGGCATGCAGGCGGCCTCCAGCCGGTGGAGCCCCAGGCCGTCGAAGGCGAAGCGGATGACGGTGGCGACGGCGTCGGTCATGTGGCCCTGGCGCGCATAGGGCTGGCCCAGCCAGTAGCCGACCGTGCCGCTCAGCGAGACCCCCCGGCGGACGTGAAACAGCCGCACCGCGCCGATCAGGGCGTCGTCGCTCTTGCGGAACACGAAGAACGGCCAGGCCTCGCCGGTCTCCAGCTCGCGGGCATAGGCGCCCAGCCGGGCGCGGAAGGACCGGCGGCCCAGGTCATCCTCGAGCCAGGTCGGCTCCCAGGGCTCCAGGAAGCTGCGCGACGCCCGTCGCAGGTCGGCCCAGGCGCGATGGTCCGACACGCGCGGCGGGCGCAGATAGACGCCGCTGCCCTGAAGCTTGAGGCCGGGTCTGGCGCGGAACAGCTGCAGAAGGGTCGACACTTGAACTCCAGCGGACGCGAAGGGGCGCGAGATTCGGCGATCAAGCGGCCGCGAACAAGGCCTTCTCGAAGGCGGGACCGGCCTTCAGGGCCGACTTGGCGCCCAGGATGGCGGTGGCGCAACGCCGCGAGTCCAGCAGACGCTGGCCCAGCCGCGCCACATCGGCCGGGGTGACGGCGTCGACCTCGAAGGCCAGCTCGGCCGGCGGATACAGGCGATCGAACAGCAGCACCTGGCCGGCCGACTGCTCGGCGCGCGACAGCGCCGCCTCGCGGGCCATGAACATGTGCGCCTTCAGTTGGGCCTTGGCGCGGGCCAGCTCGGCCGGCTCAATGTGGCGAGCCAGGGCGACCAGCTGCTCGGCGCAGACCCGGGCGGTCTCGACCGCGTTGCCGGCCGCGCAGCCGGCATAGATGCCCAGCGCCCCGTGATCTGCATAGGTGTCGGAATAGGCGTCGATATTATAGGCCAGACCGCGCTTCTCGCGGGCTTCCTGGAACAGGCGCGACGACATGCCCCCGCCCAGGCATTCGGCGAAGATCCGCAGGGCGAAATAGTCCTGCTCGCGCGCGCCGCAGGCCGGCAGCATGAACACCAGATGCGACTGTTCCAGCTTGCGCACCTCGCCCTCGTGGCCGCCCACGAACGGCGCGGCGACGGGTTCGGCCAGGCTCTCGCGCACCGGCACGCCGCCAAAGGCGCGCTCGGCGGCGGCCATCAGCTCGGTCTCGCTGACCGCGCCGGTGGCGCTGATCACCAGTCGGTCGGGGGCGTATAGCGCGCCCCGCCAGTCGGACAGGGCGGCGTTGGTGGCGGAATTGACGCTCTCGACCGAGCCCAGGATCGGGCGGGCCACCGGGTGCTGGCCCCAGGCCGCGCGCTGGATCAGGTCGAAGACATAGTCGTCGGGCGCGTCGGCCGCCTCGGCGATCTCCTGCAGCACCACCTGCTTTTCGCGGGTCAGGTCGGCCTCGTCGAGGGTGGGCCGCAGCAGCAGGTCGGCGATGACGTCCATGCCCAGATCCAGGCCGCCCTTCAGCGCCCGCACCTGGAAGCTGGTGCGCTCATAGCCGGTGGCGGCGTTGATCGAGCCGCCCTGGCTTTCGATCACCTCGACGATGTCGCGCGAGCTGCGCGATCCGGCCCCCTTGAACACCATGTGCTCCAGCAGGTGCGACCAGCCGGACTGGGGAACATCCTCATGGGCCGCGCCGCGACCGGCGACGACGGTCAGGGCCAGGGTCTCAAGGCCGGGCATCGGATCGCAGACGACCCGGACGCCGTTCTTCAGCGTCTTGAGGACAGCGCTCACGAAGTGGCCGCGAAGGTGCGCACGAAGGCCTTCACCGTGTCGCCGCTGGCGGGCAGGCGCTCGAAGCGCTCTGGCTTCTTGGACAGGTCGGGCGTCGCGCGCGGCGTGGCCGGGGTCAGGCCGCAGGCGGCGGCGACGGCTTCCGGGAACTTGGCCGGATGGGCGGTGGACAGCACCACGACCGGGATCGTCGGGTCATCCAGCTGGACGCGGGCGGCGGCCGCCACCCCGACGGCGGTGTGCGGATCGATGACCTCGCCGGTCTCGTTCAGAGTCGACAGCATGGTCTTGGCGGTGTCGGCCTCGCTGACCGACGCGCCACGGAACAGCTCGCGCATGGTGGCGAAGGCGCTGGGCGGGATGTCGATCAGGCCGCTGTCGGTGAAGCCCCGGAAGGCGCGGCCGGTCTCGACCCCGTCACGGCGCACGGCCTCGAAATACAGGCGCTCGAAGTTGGAGGCCACCTGGATGTCCATGGCCGGGCTCTGGGTGGCCGAGACCGATCCCTTGGCGTAGCGGCCCTCCTCGAAGGTGCGGGCCAGGATGTCGTTGGAATTGGTGGCGCAGATGATCTGGGCGATCGGCAGGCCCATGCGCGTGGCCACGAAGGCGGCGTAGGCGTCGCCGAAATTGCCGGTCGGCACCACGAAGGCGACCGAACGCTCCGGCGCGCCCAGGGCCACGGCGGCGGTGAAGTAATAGACGCTCTGGGCCGCGATCCGCGCCCAGTTGATCGAGTTGACGCCGGACAGATCGACCGCGTGGCGGAACTGGTCGTCCTGGAAGGCCTCCTTGACGATGGCCTGGCAGTCGTCGAACGAGCCCTGGATCGAGACGCAGGCCACGTTGTCGTCGGTCGCCGTGGTCATGAACCGGCGCTGGACCTCGCTGATCCGGCCTTCGGGGAAGAGGGCCACGATGCGGGCGTTCTTGCGGCCCCGGAAGGCCTCGACCGCCGCGCCGCCGGTGTCGCCCGAGGTGGCGCAGATAATGGTCATCTTGCGCGACTGGCGCTCCAGCACATAGTCGTACAGCCGCCCCAGCAGCTGCATGGCGACGTCCTTGAACGCCAGGGTCGGGCCGTGGAACAGCTCCAGCAGGAATCGGTTGGGACCCAGCTGCTTCAGCGGCGTGACGGCGGTATGGGCGAAGCTGGCATAGGCCTCGGCGCACATCTCGGCCAGCACGTCGGCGGGGATGTCGTCGCCGACGAACTTGCCCATCACCGCGGCGGCGACCTGGGCGTAGGGCTGGCCGGCGAAGGCCGCGATCTCGGCCTTGGTGAAGGTCGGCCACTCGGCCGGCACATACAGACCGCCGTCGGGGGCCAGGCCCGCCAGGACCGCGTCGAGGAATCCGATGGGGGCGGCCTCGCCGCGGGTCGAAACGTAGCGCATCAGGGTCTCAGTCTCCGCCAGAGCATGGCGGCATAGATAAAGAGCAGGGTTACGGCAAGACCGAACCACGTCAGGGCGTATTCGAGGTGCCGATTGGAAATTTCTGCCGGAAGCGGCGCGGGGACGATCCCGGCCGGGGCCGGGGTCTCGCGCTCGACCATCAGGGCCAGCGGCGCCGGCTTGCGGCCGGCCAGACCCGCCACGGCCGTGGCGCGGTCGCCGCCCAGCTGGGTCAGCGGGATCAGGATGCCCGTGACCTGCCCCGGCTCGGCGAAGACGCGGGCCGGAGCCTCGACCTGGCCCGTCAGCTCTGTAACCACGCCGCGATCGACCAGGATCAGGTCATAGGGACCGCCATCCTCGATGCCGCACAGGGCCTGGGCGCGCCAGACGACGTCGCCGTCGCGGATGCCATAGGCCAGGGACAGGGGCGGCAGTGACGCCGGGCGGCAGTCGACGCTGACCCGCGTCCAGGCCACGTTCTGGCCCTTGGCCGCATCGGCCAGAACCGGGCTGATGGGAACCGCCGGGGCGGTCTTCAGGGTCTCGATCCGCGCCAGCAGATCTTCCTTCCAGGCCATGCGCTTGATCTGCCAGGCGCCCAGGAAGCAGAGGATGCCAAAGGCGATGGCCACGGCGATGGTCAGGCCGATGGGGAAGCGCCGCCGCGCCGTGAAATCAAACGGCTTGGCCAAGATCTCAGACATCGCGGCCACCGGCTTCCGAAGCCTTGTTGGCGACCTGGGCGGCGACCATCAGGCCCTTGGCCGGACGCATCAGGCCCAGGCTGAGGGCAAGGGTCACGGGCAGCCAGACCACCAGCAGCAGCCAGACCGGCCAGTTCCAGGCGAACATCGAAAACAGCGCGCCGAACGCGCCGACGCTGCCGCCGATCAGGATGATGAAGGTCGAGGCCCCGTCGCCGGTCTCGTGGCGGCCCAGCTCGAAGCCGCAAGCCTCGCAGGTGGGGGCGATCTTCAGGAAGCCGTCGAACAGGAAGCCCTCGCCGCACTTGGGGCAGCGACCGCTGGCGCCGGCCAGATAGGGGTTCACGTGAGCCATCGATCCATCCTTACACGCCATCCCGCGGCTTATGCGAGGCGGTCCCGACCAAAACGGTGTCATCCCGGACGAGCGCGGAGCGCGAAGATCCGGGACCGACGCATGAGCGCATTCGCTTCCGGCGGTCCCGGATCTGCGCCCGGCTTTCGCCGGGCTTGTCCGGGATGACAGCTTTTCACAGCGACGCGGACGGAAACGAACGGCTCCTGAAATGAAAAAGGCCCGGAACGCTGGTCTGCGTTCCGGGCCCCCTCGGAAGTTTGGATCTTAGAGCGTGGCAGCCGAAAGTGTGAGCGGTTTAGGCGGCCGCCACGCTCCAAGCTTTTGACCGCTAGGCCTTTTAGACGCCTCCCATGAAACATGGGAGGCTAAAGGCCTAGTGGGCCGAAGCGCCGAAGATCACGTAGATGAAGGCGAACAGGAACAGCCAGACCACGTCGACGAAGTGCCAGTACCAGGCGGCCGCTTCGAAGCCGAAGTGCTGCTTGGGCGTGAAGGCGCCGTTCATCAGGCGGATCAGGCAGACCAGCAGGAACAGGGTGCCGACGAACACGTGGAAGCCGTGGAAGCCGGTGGCCAGGAAGAAGGTCGAACCATACAGGCCCGAGTTCACCGCCGCGTCCGAATAGAACAGCTGCTCGTGGTTGATATGGGCGTATTCATAGAACTGGATGCCCGTGAACAGGGCGCCCAGCACGATGGTCAGGATCAGGCCCCACTTGGCGCCCTTGCGATCGCCGACCTGCAGCGCGTGGTGAGCCCAGGTGACGGTCGTGCCCGACAGCAGCAGCGTCAGGGTGTTGACCAGCGGCAGGTGCCAGGGCGAGACGGTCTCGACGCCGGCCGGGGGCCAGGTGGCCCAGGCGGTGCGGACTTCCTCGATGGCCGAGAGGGTGCGGTGTTCGTGGAACAGCGCCATCTCGAAGAACATCCAGAACCAGGCGACGAAGAACATCACTTCCGAAGCGATGAACAGGATCATGCCGTAGCGCAGGCCGATCGAGACGACCGGGGTGTGGTCGCCGGCGTTGGCTTCCTTGGCCACATCGCTCCACCAGCCGAAGAAGGTGTAGAGGATGCCGGCGAAGCCTGCGGCGAAGATCGCCCAGTTGCCCTTTTCGATGCCGAGCACGCCGCCCTTGAGCCAGCCGATCAGGCCAATGGCCATGATGGTGGCGGCGACCGAGCCCACGAGGGGCCACGGGCTGGGCGGCAGGATGTGATAGTCGTGTTTGACGGCGCCGTGGGCCATGGTGGTGCTAACCCTTATATCCCTCTGGTCGCGATGGCCGGTCCCCCCGCCCTCGCGCGTCTTGTTGAAACGCTATAGCCCCCTAGACGGCGCGCCGCCAAGGGGTTGCACGATGCGAGGCGTCGTCGAAGCCGTCTGTTTTTGCTTCGGATCGTCGAGAACCGCCGGGAAGAAGGTGTAGGACAGGGTGATCTCGCCCTTGCCCGTGGTCTCCGGGTCATCCGCATATTGGGGATCGACGAAGTAAACCACCGGAAACTCGACCGTCTGACCGGCCGCAATCGTCTGATTGCTGAAGCAGAAGCACTCCAGCTTCTGGAAATAGGGTCCGGCCTGTTCGGGGACCACATTGTAGATGGCCCGGCCGGTCATGGCCTTGTCGCTGTTGTTGGTGACCTTGAAAAAGGCCAGGCCCGTGTCGCCGATCCGGACCTGCTGGCTGACCTGCTCGGTCGAAAAGGTCCAGGGCAGCTCACGGATGTTGGAATCGAATCGGATGGTGACCTTGCGGTCCAGGATCTTGGTCGGCGCGAGCTCGGCCTTGCGCACCGTGCCGTCGAAGCCGGTCATCTGGCAAAACAGTTTGTAGAGCGGCACCGAGGCGTAGGCCGCCCCGACCATGCCGAAGAAGGCGGCCGCGCACAGCAGGCCCACGCGCGCATTGCGGCGGGCCGCCAGGTCCTTGACGGACGTCAGCGCCTTGGGTGGGACAGGATCAGAAGGGACGGTTAGCGACATTGGCGCCGAGCCTCACAACGGTGACCACGAAAACCAGAATGACGAACGCCACCAGGCCCAGACCCAGGGCGATGTTGCGCCCCTTGCGCGCGCGCGCGGCGGCGTCGTGCTCGACAGGCTTGTTCATCGCAAAAGCTCCAACGTTTTGACGCCAAAGACCGCTTCGCCCAGCAGGGCCGCGAACATGGCGAACAGATAGAGGATCGAGAAGGCGAACAGGTTGCGGGCCGCCTTGGCCCCGGCGGCCTTCACATCGTCCGTGACCTCATAAAGGTCGCGGTCGGCGGCGCGCGGATCGGCGGCGTCTCCGGCCTTGCTGAGAAACACCCGGAAGGCCAGCAGCAGGAACACCGCGCCGCCCAGACCGGCCACCGCCAGATAGAGCGGGCCGCCCAGGCCGGTCAGAACCGGCAGCAGGCAGACCGGGATCAGGATCAGGCTGTAGATCAGGATCTGCAGGCGGGTGGCCTTGGCGCCCTTGACCACCGGCAGCATCGGCACGCCGGCCTTGGCGTAGTCGGTGGTGATGTACAGCGACAGGGCCCAGAAGTGCGGCGGGGTCCAGAAGAAGATGATGGCCACCATCAGCCAGGCGTTCAGCGGGGCCGAGCCCGTGGCCGCGGCCCAGCCGATGGCGGGCGGCAGGGCGCCGGCCAGACCGCCGATGACGATGTTCTGGGTCGTCCAGCGCTTGAGCCACATGGTGTAGACGACGGCGTAGAAGACGATGGTGAAGGCCAGCAGGCCGGCGGCCAGCCAGTTGACGGCCATGCCCAGCAGCATCACCGAAAACAGGCTGAGCACCACGCCCAGGGCGGCGGCGTCATCGCCGCGCACCTTGCCCGACGGCACGGGACGGCCGCGCGTGCGGCGCATCAGGCGGTCGATATCGGCGTCGAACCACATGTTCAGGGAGGCGGAAGCCCCTGCCCCCACGGCGATGCACAGCACCGCCACGGCGGCCAGCACCGGGTGCATGGGCGTGCGGGCGGCCAGCAGGCCCGTGAGGCCGGTGAACACCACCAGCGACATGACGCGGGGCTTGAGCAGCTGGAAGAAGTCCTGCCAGCGGGCGACGTCGGGCGTCGTCTGCGGCGGGGCGGTTTCCGGGGTCATGGCGGCGATCTTGGACATCGAATTCTGATTATAGCGGTCTGGATGGGCGAAGGGCGCGGCCCGGACCCTTAAGTGGTCCAGACCGCGCCCCCGCAGGCTTCAATTCAGGCGTCAGGCCTTAGTGGTGGCCGTCTTCGCGGATCACCGGGGGTTCGCTGAACTGGTGGAACGGCGGCGGCGACGACAGGGTCCATTCCAGGGTGGTGGCGCCTTCGCCCCACGGATTGGCCTCGGCCGGACGACGACGGATGGCGGCCTCGATCAGCAGGATCAGGAACACGATCACGCCGACGACGGTGATCATGTAGCCGACCGTGGAGACGTAGTTCCACTTCGCGAAGGCTTCCGGATAGTCGACATAGCGACGCGGCATGCCCTGCAGACCCAGGAAGTGCTGCGGGAAGAAGATCAGGTTGACGCCGACGAACATGATCCAGAACTGCAGGCAGCCCAGGAACTCGTTGTACTTCACGCCCCACATCTTCTCGAACCAGTAGAAGAAGCCGGCGAAGATGGCGAACACCGCGCCCAGCGACAGCACGTAGTGGAAGTGGGCGACGACGTAATAGGTGTCATGCAGGCTGTAGTCGATGCCGGCGTTGGACAGGACGACGCCGGTGACGCCGCCGACCGTGAACAGGAAGATGAAGCCGATCGCCCACAGCATGGGCGTCTTGAAGCTGATCGAACCGCCCCACATCGTGGCGATCCAGGAGAAGATCTTCACGCCGGTCGGAACGGCGATGATCATCGTGGCGGCCACGAAATAGGCGCGCAGGTTGATGCTCATGCCGACGGTGTACATGTGGTGAGCCCACACGACGAAGCCGACGAAGCCGATGGCGACCATGGCGTAGGCCATCGCCAGATAACCGAAGACCGGCTTCTTGGAGAAGGTCGAGACGATGTGGCTGATGATGCCGAAGCCTGGCAGGATCAGGATGTACACTTCCGGGTGACCGAAGAACCAGAACAGGTGCTGGAACATGACGGGGTCGCCGCCGGCGGCCGGATCGAAGAAGTGGGTGCCGAAGTTGCGGTCGGTCAGCAGCATGGTGATGGCGCCAGCCAGAACGGGCAGCGACAGCAGCAGCAGGAAGGCGGTGATCAGCACCGACCAGGCGAACAGCGGCATGCGGTGCAGGGTCATGCCCGGCGCGCGCATGTTGAAGATCGTGGTGATGAAGTTGATCGCGCCCAGGATCGACGAAGCGCCGGCCAGGTGGAGCGACAGGATCGCCAGGTCCATGGCCGGACCCTTGTGGCCGATGGTCGAGAGCGGCGGATAGATCGTCCAGCCGCCGCCGAAGCCCTGACCGGGGCCGCCGTCGACGAACATCGAGGTGCAGAGCAGCACCCAGGCGGCGATCAGCAGCCAGAACGAGATGTTGTTCATCCGCGGGAAGGCCATGTCCGGCGCGCCGATCATGATCGGAACGAACCAGTTGCCGAACCCGCCGATCATCGCCGGCATGACCATGAAGAAGATCATGATCAGGGCGTGGGCGGTGACGACGGCGTTATAGCCGTGCTTGCCCTTGAACAGACCCATCTGGGCCAGGACGCCGGTGTCGGAGAACACCTGGATGCCCGGCTCCATCAGCTCCCAGCGGATCAGGCCCGACAGGGCGCCGCCCACCAGGCCCGCCATGATGGCGAACAGGATGTAGAGGGTGCCGATGTCCTTGTGGTTCGTCGAGAAGAACCAGCGCTGGAAGAAGGGCGGCTTGTCGTCGGCGCCGTGGGCGTCGTCGTGATGATCAATGTCTGCGGCGTGAGCCATCGGACTAATCCTGCAATCGTATCTTAGACCGCCGGCGCGGCGGGAGCCGCGGCCGGGGCGGTGACGGGAGCGGCGGCCGGGGTCGCGACAGCGGCAGCCGGAGCGGCGGCGTCAGCGACGGGGGCGGCCGCCGGCGGGGCGGTCTTGGACTGGACCCAGGCGTCGAATTCAGCCTGCGACACGACCTTGATCTCGATGGGCATGAAGGCGTGGTCCACGCCGCACAGCTCCGAGCACTGACCGTAGAAGACGCCGGTCTTCTCGGCCTTGAACCAGGTTTCGTTCAGGCGACCCGGGATGGCGTCGGTCTTCAGGCCAAAGGCCGGCAGGGCGAAGGCGTGGATCACGTCGGCGCCGGTGACCTGCACGCGGACCACCTGATTGACCGGCACCACCAGGGCGTTGTCGGCGGCCAGGCGATACGGGACGTTCTTGGCCTTGGCGTCGGCTTCCGACAGGCCGACCGAGACGATCTCGCTGATCTTCTGGTCGGGATATTCATAGCCCCAGTACCACTGGTAGCCCGTGGCCTTCACCGTCATGTACGGCTTGGGCATGTCGTTATAGGCGAACAGCAGCCGGAACGAGAAGATCGCGATCACCATCAGGATGATCACCGGAACGACCGTCCAGATGATCTCGATGGTGGTGTTGTGGCTGAACTTGGCCGGGATCGGGTTGGACTTCTTGTTGTACCGGATCGCGATCCAGATCAGCAGAGCCAGCACGAACAAGGTGATGACCGTGATGATCGGCATCAGGATCACATTGTGGAACCAGATCGCGTCGTGCTTGAGCGACGAAGCGGCCGGCTGAAGGTCGATCGCCCCCGGCGTCGGCTGCCCCAGCAGATCCTGCGCGAGAGCCTGCCCCGCGAACATCACCGTGGCGGCGAGGGCGCTAGCGCCCGTCAAAACCCGCCGAAACCCCTGAAATTGCGCCTTCATATCCCTCACGGCCCGTTTCAGCGGCGATTTGACGTCGATCGTTTGACTTTGATCAACGCCATGTCGCGCCGACATGCACATTACAATCAGGCTCGCGGTATCGCGCAATCGACCCGGTTAAAGAGTCGCGGTCGCGCCCCGCCCAACTGACCATTCCGCTGGCTGCATACGCGCATCGCCAGCGGTTGCCAAGCGCCTGAAACCCCCGCGAAACCCACCATCGCAACGGTTCGGCCGTCAAACTGCGAACCAGTTTCAACAAGCCGCGCCCGGGAGCTCCGGATCATTACGTAACGTTCATTGACAGGTACCTTGCACCGCTCAGTACCTTGCCGTAGAAGAGTGCATCAACCGCGGCGAGGACAACGTGCCGGAAGCCATTGAAATACAACTGAAGAAGGGCGTGCTGGCGCTGTGTGTGCTGGCCCTGCTGTCACGCGCTGACAGCTACGCCTACGAGATCGCCAGCAAGCTCGCGAAGGACATCGATATGGGGGAGGGGACAATCTATCCGCTGATGCGCCGCATGCAGTCGGACGGTCTGGTGGAGACCTATCTGGTCGAATCCCAGAGCGGCCCGCCGCGCAAATACTACCGCCTGACGTCGGCTGGCCGCGCCAGCTTCACGCAGCAGAAGGCCGAATGGGCCGCCTTCACCACCGCTGTCGAAGACATCCTGGGAGCCGCCGCATGACCCGCAATGAGTTCATGACCCGGCTGCGCCGGGGCCTGGCCGGCCTGCCCGCCACCACGATCGCCGACATCGTCGCCGATCACGAGGCCCACTTCGCCGACGCCATGGCCGAAGGCCGCAGCGAAGCCGAAGCCGCCGCCGCCCTGGGCGATCCCGACCGCCTGGCCCGCGAACTGCGCGCCGACGCCGGCCTTCGCCGCTGGGAGGAGACCAAGACCCCCTCCAACGCCGGGGCGGCGATCATCGCCCTGATCGGCCTGGGGGCCATCGACATCATGTTCCTGCTGCCCCTGCTGATGGGCTTGCTGGCGACCCTGTTCGGCTTCCTGGTGGCCGTGGTGGTCCTGTTCGTCTCCGGCGGCTTCGTCTTCGCCATGGGACCTTTGGCCGCACCTCCCGGCGGACCGATGACGGCCTTCCTGGCCGGCGTGGGCCTGATGGCCGGCGCCACCTTCCTGGGAGCCCTGCTCACCATCGTCACGGTGGGCCTCTTCAACGCGGTCGTCTGGTACGGCCGTCTGCACTTCCGGCTGCTCAAGCCGGCCATCGAAAATCAAGGCTGAGGGGCCCGTCATGATCCGTAATGCGCTCATTATCGGCGGGGCCAGCTTCGTGCTGATGCTCGGCTGCTTCGCCGGCGTCGCCGCCCTGGCCGGTCCGGTCATCATGAAGGACGGCTGGACCATTCCCTTCAATGAGGACGACAACGTCTCGTTCTCGCAGAACGGCCGCCACGTCAGCCTCAAGGGCTCCAGGCCCTCGCCGACCGTCAATCGCGAATTTGCCTGGAGCGGTGGCGACTTCCTGAAGCTGGACGTGCCGTCCGACGTGGAGTTCATCCAGGGTCCGGTCGGCAAGATCGAGGTCTCCGGTCCCAAGTCGATGGTCGACCGCCTGACCGTCGAGGGCGGCTTCATCCACGTGGCCGACAATATCGAGGGCGAGAGCCTGACCATCGACCGCCACGGCATTCGCGTTCAAAGCGGCTCCGACCGGCTGAAGATCGTCGTCACCGCTCCCGGCGTGCGTCGCTTCGAGCTGTCCGGTTCGGGCGACCTGGAGATCGCGGGCTTCAACCAGCCCTCGCTGTCGGTGACCCTCGACGGCAGCGGCGATGTCTCGGCCAAGGGGCGCGCCGACGCCATCGAGATCACAACCAGAGGTTCTGGCTCGGCCTATCTGGACGATCTGGTCACAAAGGACGCCTTTGTGGCCGTCATGGGCAGCGGCGGGGTCGACATCTCGCCCCGCGAGAAGGTCAGGATCGAGATCTCCGGCAGTGGCGATGTCAGCCTCCAGACCGAGGCCGCCAGCGTCGTCAGCAGCATCACGGGCTCCGGCTCGGTGCGCCAGCAATACTGAGACCGCATGTCGCCCCTCCCCTGACAATGGGCGGGGGCGACAACGGGGCGGGGTGACGGAACGGCTTCGAACGCTTACCTGTAGGCTATGAACGCTCCGATCTCCGCCCCCTCCCTTCTGGACGCCGCCGGCGTCGATCCCGACCGCGCTCGCAAGATCCTGGGCGAGGCCCTGGCCGGCGCCGATGACGGCGAGCTCTTCATCGAACGCTCCGAGAGCGAGGCCTTCGTCTTCGACGACGGCCGCCTCAAGAGCGCCTCCTATGATTCGGGCGAGGGCTTTGGCCTTCGCGTCGTAGCCGGCGAGACGGCCGGCTACGCCCACGCCGCCGAGGTTTCCGAGGCCGCCATCGGCCGGGCCGCCGCTTCGGCCAGCCTCGCCAAGCGCGGTTATGCCGGCGTCAGCGCCGAAGGGCCCCGTTCGACCAACGAGCGGCTGTACGGCGAAGACGATCCCCTCGCCTCGCCCGCCTTTTCCGACAAGATCTCGCTGCTGCAGGAGATCGACGCCTTCGCCCGGGCCCGCGATCCGCGCGTCGTCCAGGTGATGGCCTCGATGGCCGGCGAGCGCCGGGTGATCGAGATCCTGCGCGCCGACGGCAAGCTGGTGCGCGACGTCCGCCCGCTGGTCCGCGTCAATGTGCAGGTCACGGTCGAGAAGGACGGCAAGCGCGAGAGCGGCTCATCCGGGGCCGGCGGCCGCGCCGGCTTTTCGGCCTGGATCAGCCCCGACCGGTGGCAGCACCAGGTCGACGAGGCCCTGCGCCAGGCCCTGGTCAATCTGGACGCCATCCCCTGCCCCGCCGGCGAGATGGACGTGGTCCTGGGCTGCGGCTGGAACGGCATCCTGCTGCACGAGGCCGTCGGCCACGGGCTGGAAGGCGACTTCAACCGCAAGGGCATTTCGGCCTTCTCCGGCCGCATCGGCGAGCGGGTGGCGGCCAAGGGCGTCACCGTGTTCGACGACGGCTCGCTGCCGGGCCGTCGCGGCTCGCTGACCATCGACGACGAGGGCACGCCCACCGAGCGCACCATCCTGATCGAGGACGGTATTCTGGTCGGCTACATGCACGACCGCATGAGCGCCCGCCTGATGGGCATGCAGGCCACCGGCAACGGCCGCCGCCAGTCCTATGCCCACATGCCCCTGCCGCGCATGACCAACACCGGCATGCTGGCCGGCAAGGACGATCCGGCCGAGATGATCGCCTCGATGAAGCGCGGCCTCTACTGCGCCAACTTCGGCGGCGGCCAGGTGGACATCACCAACGGCAAGTTCGTCTTCCAGTGCACCGAGGCCTATCTGGTCGAGGACGGCAAGATCACCGCCCCGGTCAAGGGCGCCACCCTGATCGGCGACGGCCCCAGCGCCCTGACCAAGGTGACCATGATCGGCCACGACTTCGACTTCGACCCCGGCATCGGCGTCTGCGGCAAGTCCGGCCAGGGCGTGCCCGTCGGCGTGGGCCAGCCGTCGTTGAAGATCACCGGCCTGACGGTGGGCGGGACCGCCGTCTAGGGCGGTGGCGGCGTGACCCGCTCGCCTCCGCCGGACGCGCCTTGACAAGTTTTACAGTTGTAAGTTCTATAGCGCCCAGGACGGACTGAGCTTCCACAGGGGCGGAGCGTCGGCCTTCCCGGGAACGCCAGGATGCTGATCGCCTCGACCCTGCTTGCGCTAGGCCTGGCTCAGATCGGCCCCGACGAAACGCCCCGCGCACTCCAGACGCCGGGCGTGATCCCCTATACCGCCGCCTTTTTCGCCGAGGCGCAGCCCTCGACGGCGCTGGACATGATCACCCGCCTGCCCGGCTTTTCGCCGGATGGCGGCGACAGCGTGCGGGGCTTCGCCGGCGCGGCCGGCAATGTGCTGATCAACGGCCAGCGCCCAACCACCAAGACCGACGGGCTGGAGGACATCCTGCGCCGGATCTCGGCCTCGGGCGTGGAGCGCATTGACCTGATCCGTGGCGGCGCGCCGGGCGTCGACATGCAGGGCCGCACCGTGCTGGCCAATGTGGTGCTGAAGCGCTCGATCCAGGTCGAGCGGGTCGTCAAGCTGCAGACCTATGTCTATCCCGACGGCTATCTGGGCCCGACCCTGGAACTCGAAGCGTCGCGACGCGAGGGCGACGACGAACTGGAAGGCTCGCTGAAGGCTACACAGGATCGCACCGACCAGACCTATGACGGCGGACGGCGGCGACGGGTCGGCGCCGATGGCGCGCTGATCTCGGAAGACGCGCTCAAGGGCTATGACCAGATCCGGAACTATGTGGCGCGCGGCGCGGTGCAGCGGGGTGCGCTGGGCGGCAAGGTCGGGCTGAACGGCAAGATCGAATATTTCGGCATCGACCGGACGGGGACGGCTGAACGGATCGTCCCGACGACGGGACGCGAGCAGGACGGCGACACCTATGGCGCCTGGTTTGGCGAGTTCGGCGCCCGCTATGATCGCCCGCTGCCCCGGGGCGCGGACCTACAGTTGGTCTTCCTGCAGAACCTTGGACGGGAGAAGGTGGGGTCAACCTTTCAGGCCCAGGGCCTGGCCGCCGACTATGCGGCCAGGATCGTGACCGGGGAGTCGATCCTGCGCGGCGAGATCAAGAAGCGCCGCTCGGAGACCCTGTCGTTCGAGCTGGGGACCGAGGCCGCCTATAACCTGCTGGACGGCGACAGCCGCTATGTCGAGAACGGCGATCTGATCGCTCTGCCGGCCGCTAAGGTCAGGGTCGAGGAGTTGCGCGGCGAAGCGTCGGCTAAGGCCATCTGGCGCGCCCTGCCCCGGCTGACCCTGGAGGCCGGAACGCGACTGGAGGTGTCGCGCATCAGCCAGAGCGGCGACTCCGACCTCGCGCGCCGCTTCATCTATCCCAAGCCCCGCCTGCTCGCGACCTGGGACGCGACCCCGGCCGATCAGGTGCGCCTGCGGCTGGAGCGTGAGGTCGGCCAGCTGGATTTCAATGACTTTGTCTCCTCGGTGACGGCCGAGACCGGAACCGTCGATGCCGGGAATCGCGATCTGAAACCCTCGCGGACCTGGGTTCTGGAGGCGGCGTGGGAGCGACGTTTCTGGGACGGCGGCGCCGTGGGGCTCACCCTGAGCCATCTGGAGATCACCGACGTCGTCGATGTGATTCCGATCCAGACGGCGTTCGAGGCACCCGGCAATCTGGGGCGGGGAACGGCCGACACGGCGCGGATCGACCTGACCCTTCCCACGGCCAGGCTGGGCCTTTCGGGCGGCCAGCTCAAGGCGACCCTCGACTGGCGGGGCAGCGCGGTCACCGATCCCGTCACCGGCGAGCGCCGCCGCATCTCGCGCCAGACGCCCTTCAGCTGCGATGTCCGCTTTACCCGCGACATGCCGGGCGGACGCTGGAGCTGGGGGGTCATTGCGGCCTGCGCCGAACACGACACCGCCTATCGCGTCAGCGAGGTTCGGGTCCTGAGACGCCAGACCTGGCTGGAGGGCTTTGTCGAATGGAAGCCCGATCAGGACCTGACGCTCCGGGCGGAACTGGCCAACTGGAACAGCCGCAGCCAGACCCGCGAGCGCAGGCTCTATGACCAGGGTCGCGGCTCTGGCGCCCCGAGCCAGGTCGAGACCCGCCGTCTGCCGTTTGAGCCCTATCTGTCGCTGAGCGTCCGTCGACGGCTGGGCGGCGGGACAGGCCCATGAAAAAAGGCCCCGGATCGCTCCGGGGCCTTTCGTCTTTGCGGGGTCTCTAGTGGATGGTCGTGGCGCTATCCACGGGTGCGGCGTCGGTGTCGTCCGAGCCGTGCGACCACTTCTTCAGCCAGGGCGACAGGATCAGGAACAGGATCCCGATGCCGATCGAGACCAGGCCGATGACATTGAACACCTTCAGCGAGGTGGCCAGGGCCGCGGCGGGATCCAGAACCTGGCCGCCGACGGTTTCGGTGGTGGTCAGGCCGGCGATGATGCCGCCCACATACTGGGCGATGGCCACGGCCATGAACCAGACGGCCATCATGAACGACACGACCGACGGCGGCGACAGCTTGGTCATCTGCGACAGGCCGACAGGCGACATGCACAGCTCACCGGTGGTGTGCAGCATGTACATGACCACCAGGAAGACCAGCGGCATGCGGAAGGCGCCGTCGGCGAAGGTGGCGCCGATCTGCAGCACCAGGAAGCCGGCGCCAACCTGAAGCAGGGCCAGGCCGAACTTGACCACGGGGTTCAGGTCTCGGCCGCGCTTGCCCAGCCAGGTCCACAGGAAGGCGAAGACCGGGGCGAAGATCAGGATCCAGCCGGCGTTCAGGGCCTGGGTTTGCGGTGCGTTGAAGCTGGTATTGACCCAGAAGGTCGAGCCCGTCGGGAAGCTGGCGGCGGCGAGTTGTTCGGGGGTGGCGAAGGTTATCGCGCCGTTGAACCACTGCACCGGTGCCGAGACCAGATCGAGCTGGACATTGGTGGCCGCGAACAGGCTGAGCGACGAACCGGCCTGCTCGAACAGGGTCCAGAACACCACCGCGCCGAAGATCAGGAACACGGCCAGGGCCAGGCGTTCGCGCTCTTCCTTGCCGCACTTGGCGAACATGAACCACAGGATGTAGCCCAGCGAGGCCACGATGCCGGCGATCAGGGCCGCGCCGACCACGGGGTTGCGCTGCACGAGGAAGAAGACGCCAACGACGCCGACCAGCGACAGGGCGTAGATCACCATCTCGCGGTCAATCGGTCCCAGCACCTTGGCCTTCAGGGCCTTGGGTTCCGGCGGCTCGCCCTTGCCCATCAGCCAGGGCTTGCCCAGCACGAAGACGACGAAGCCGGCCAGCATGCCGACGCCGGCCAGGCCAAAGCCCGCCCACCAGCCGACCGTGACGCCCAGCAGGCCGCACATGATCGAGGCCCAGAACGAGCCCAGATTGATACCGTAGTAGTAGAGGGTGAAGCCCGGATCGCGGCGCGGATCGCCCTGCGGGTACAACTGGCCGACGATGGTCGAGATGTTGGGCTTGAGGAAGCCGACGCCGACGATGATCAGCGACAGGGCCAGCCAGAAGATGTTGAGATAGGTCGGATCGCGGCCCTTCACGTCCAGCTTGTAGTCGGCCTTGGGCAGGACGGCCGGCAGCGGCGCGTCGGCGGGCAGACCCTTGACCTCGAAATCGCCGGCCTTGGTGGCGGCGACATCATAGGGCTTGCCGTCGACAACCAGCCTGGCGACCAGTTCCTGTCCCCGGCCCTCGGCCTGGAACTCGTAGGTCGCGCCTTGGTAGGTCAGGGTCTGGACGGCGGGCTTGCCCTCGATGGCCATGGTCAGGTGGCCGGCGACCAGCAGGATCGCGCCGAACGCGACCGCCTTGCGGGTGCCCAGATACTTGTCGGCCAGGAAGCCGCCGATCAGCGGCAGCAGGTAGACCAGCGAAGTGTAGGAGCCGTAGTGGGCCGAAGCGACCTTGGGTTCGAAGAGGAAGTGCTGGGTGAGATAGAAGATCAGGATGGCCCGCATGCCATAGTAGGAGAAACGCTCCCACATCTCGGCGAAGAACAGGATGAGCAGCCCCTTGGGATGCTGTCGGAGAAGCTGGATGAGCACGGGAATGCCGGTCACAAGTGTGACCAGGATGCCCAGGGCGATAACGATGTTCATTCACTAACCTTGACGTGATGAGGGGTCGGGGCGGCCGTTACGGTCGTTTCGCCCTCGCCTCCCCAGTTCGCGGGGAGAAGATCACGCGACAATGCGTTTAACAAGCAATGGCTTGCCAGCAGGGACCCGAGTTGGCTTCCCGTGCGTTCCGCAAGCGCGCCCTTTCCACGTGCGGGAGAAAACCGATGAAGACGCCTGACGAAAGCCATCCGATCACGATCGAGCGAGAACAGGCGCGCGTCCGGGTGCTGTTCGAGGGCCACGAGATCGCCGACAGCGGCGACGTGGTCCTGCTGCGCGAGGCCGGCTATCCGCCGGTGCGCTACTTCCCCCGCGACGATGTGCGGATGATGTTCCTGCGCCGCACCGACAAGGTCACCCACTGTCCCTACAAGGGCGCGGCGGCCTATTTCTCGATCTATCGCGACGGCAAGCTGATCGACAACGCCGTGTGGTCCTACGAGGACCCCTATCCCGCCGTCGGCGAGATCGGCGGCCGGCTGGCCTTCTATCCGCAACATGTCGAGTTCGAGACCGGCGCCCACACCGCCGCCGAGACCGAGGCGCTGGATGTCGACGAGGTCGTCCGCCACACCGACAGCGGTTCGGGCGCCAGCCAGGCCGAGCGCTGGGCGCCGACCGTCGACACGCCGGACGCCGCGACCTGAACGCGACCTGCCACAATTGGGAATAATTGCACACAAACGAGGCAATTGCGGTGAAAGTAACCTTTGCCTCGCCGAAATTGAAAGATTGGCGGAAAAATATTCTAATTTGGCCTCTGGCCTGAGGCGCTTTGACGCGTTACCTCTCTCAGCGAACCACAGTAAAGACTGGTTAAGCGTCCAGGGCGTTGCATGGCCCTGACGCGAACGCGTTGAGCCTCCGACAGAGAGGCTTGGAGGAGACCATGGCCTACGTCAGCTACGACCGCGCGCCGTCCGTCGGCGCCGCTTCACGGATCACCGCCCCCCGCCTCGCCTGGGGACGCCTCGCTATGGTTGGCTTCAGCCTGGCGTTCTGGGTCGGCCTGGCCTTCGCGATCCGGGTGATCTTCTAGAACACTAGGCGGGTCGCCGGGCTCTCAGGGCCTGGGCGATCGTGCCGTCGTCCAGCCAGTCGAGGTCGCCGCCGACCGGGACCCCCCGCGCCAGCATCGTCACCGAGACGCCCGAATTCGAGTTGGCCAGGCGATCGGCCAGATAGTGGGCCGTGGTCTGGCCGTCGACCGTGGCCGGCAGGGCCAGGATCACCTCGGCCACCTCGCCCCCGGCCACCCGCGCCAGAAGCTCGCTGATCCGCAGGGCCTCGGGCCCGATCCCGTCCAGCGCCGACAGCAGGCCGCCCAGCACGTGATAGCGGCCCTTGAACTGGCCGCCGCGCTCCATGGCCCACAGCGAGCCGACCTCCTCGACCACGCAGATCAGCCGGCCGTCGCGGGTGTCATCGGCGCAGACCGCGCAGGGCTCGGTGGTGTCCAGCGAGCCGCACACCGAGCAGGTGCGCACCTTGGCCTGGGCGTCGACCATGGCCGCCGTCAGCGGCGCCAGCAGGGTGTCGCGCTTCTTGAGAAGCGCCAGGGCCGCCCGCCGGCCCGAACGCGGTCCCAGCCCCGGCAGCTTTGACAGCAGGGCGATCAGGCGCTCGATCTCGGGTCCGGCGGAGGCGGCCATTCTTTTCCTTGAAAATCCCCTTCCAACGGAAGGGGTGGTCCTAGAACTTCATGCCCGGCAGGCCGCCCATCATGCCCGCCATCGGGCCGGCGGCGTCCTGCATCATCTGGGCCTGGGTGGCGTCGAGCTTTCTCTTGGCGTCGGCGTGCGCGGCCACGATCAGGTCCTCGATGACCTCGCCTTCGCCCGGCGCGACCAGGCTTTCATCGATCCTGACCTTGGCCAGCTCGCCCGTGCCCTTCAGCGTGACCGTGACCATGCCGCCGCCCGAGGCGCCCTCGACCAGGGTCTCGGCCAGCCGCGCCTGGGCGTCGGCCAGTTTCTGCTGCATCGCCTGGGCTTGCTTCATCAGGCCGCCGAGGTCTTTCATGGTCTCACTCCAACTTCGAATGTCATCCCGGCGCAAGAGCCGGGACCACGGCAGACGCCGGCGTTTCCGGCGGTCCCGGCTCGGCGCGCTTCGCGCTTGGCCGGGATGACAGTTTTAACGGCTAGTCCTCGACCTCGTCCGGCTCGATCGGCGCGAGTTCAGGGCCAGGGATCTTGCGGACCTCCAGCTCCGCGCCCGGGAAGGCGCTGAGCAGGGAGGCCACAAAGGGGTCGGCCTTGATCTGGGCCATCGCCTCGCGGTCCTCGCGCTTCTGGCGCTCCATCAGGGTCTCGGCCCCGCCGCCGCCCTCGGCGGCGACCAGCCAGGGCTGGCCGGTCCATTCCTTCAACGCGCGAACCAGACGACCAGCCAGGTTGCCGGGCGCGCCGGGGGCGGGCTCATAGGTGATGGCGCCGGGCCGGAAGCTGATCGGGCGCACGAACTGCTCGACATCCAGCCGCAGGCCGATGTCGCGCTTGGCGGCGATCAGGGCCAGGACGTCGTCGAACGAAGCCAGGACCGGCATGGCCTGGGCCGCCGGCGAAGCCATGGACACGATCTGGGCGCTGACGCCGCCGCCGGATCCGCCGCCACCGCCCAGCGCGCCGCCGCCGGGGGCGCCGCCAGCGGGGGTTCCGTCGCGCATCGCCTTCAGGGCTTCTTCGGGACCGGGCAGGTCGGCCGCATAGCACAGGCGGATCAGGGCCATCTCGGCGGCGGCCATGGCGTCGGGCGCGCGGCGCACTTCCTCATGGGCCTTCAGCAGCATCTGCCACAGCCGCGACAGCGTGCCGGCCGAGGTGTGGGCCCCGATGGCGGCCAGGCGCGCGGCCTGTTCCTTGGGCAGGGTCAGGGCGTCGGGCCCCAGGGCCTTGGCCACGGCCGAGCCGTGGCAGTGGTCCAGCAGGTCCAGCATCACCACCGCCGGATCGGCCCCGAAGCCCCACAGGGCGCGGAAGCCTTCCAGGGCGTCGGCCGGCTTGCCGCTCATCACGGCCTCGAACAGGGCGATGGTCTGGCCGCGATCGGCCAGGCCCAGCATGTCGCGGATCACTGCGGCCGAGACGGTGGCCCCGCGCTCGGTCTGGACGATGGCCTGGTCCAGCAGCGACAGGCCGTCGCGCACCGATCCCTCGGCGGCGCGGGCGATCAAAGCCAGGCCGTCCTCGTCGACCCGCGCGCCTTCGCGGGCGGCGATGCGGTCGAAATGCTTCACCAGCACGTCGGGCTCGACCCGGCGCAGGTCAAAGCGCTGGGTCCGCGACAGGATGGTCACCGGCACCTTGCGGATCTCGGTGGTGGCGAAGATGAACTTGGCGTGCGGCGGCGGCTCTTCCAGCGTCTTCAGCAGCGCGTTGAACGCCGCCGTCGACAGCATGTGCACTTCGTCGATGATGTAGACTTTATAGCGGGCCTCGACCGGGGCGTAGCGCACCCCGTCCAGCAGCTCGCGCATCTCGTCGACCTTGGTGCGCGAGGCGGCGTCCAGCTCCAGCACGTCCATGTGCCGGCCTTCGATGATCGACTTGCAGTGGAAGCCGTCGACGGTGAGGTCGACCGAGGGCTGGTGGACGGTGTCGGTCTCGTAGTTCAGCGCGCGGGCCAGCAGGCGGGCGGTCGTGGTCTTGCCCACCCCGCGCACGCCGGTCAGCATGAAGGCGTGGGCGATGCGGCCGCTGGAGAACGCATTCGCCAGGGTGCGGACCATGGCCTCCTGGCCGATCAGGTCCTCGAAGGTGCGCGGGCGGTATTTCCGCGCCAGCACGGTGTAGGCGGCGCCGGACTCGTCATGCACCGCGTCGGACGAGGCCTCGACCACCGGACGCGCCGGGACGGGCGCGGGCGCGGCGACAGGCTCGGCCGCCGGCGGCGCGCCGAAGATGTCGGCCGTGTTCTCGTCCCGCTCGGCGGGCTCGTCTTCCCACGGCGGCGCGGAATCGGATGTGAGGTCGTCGTGGTCGGCCATGGCGACAACTGTAGAGCGCCGGAGCGCCCAGCAAAAGGCTCGCTCGCATCCGGCGACCATCTGCTGACAGATTTAAGGGAGAAAGGTGGAGACCGGCGGACGACCCGAAGCTTGGCTCGTTGTGGCTGCTGCCTCTCGGCCCTGACCAGATTGGCGAGGGCTCCGCCCGTCACCGATCTCCGAGGCCTATATCGCGACTCATCGCGCCATATGCAAGACGCCATGCAAGACCGTGCGACGTCGTGACGACTCTTCTCGGCTGGGCTAGAGAAATCGCATGGCCCTCTCGATCATCACCAACACCTTCGCCGGAAACCCCCTGGATCGCTCCAGCGAGCGACGGGGCGACGCATCCTGGCTGGCTGAAAAGCTGGCCGATCCCGGCTCGCTGGCCGTGGCGGTCTGGAACGGCAAGCCCCTGGTCGAGGACGTGCTGGGCGAGGACGGCCAGCCGACCGGCGCCCAGATCGCCTATCTGCGCGCCGACATGGCCCAGGAGCTGGCCGGCGGCGACGAAAAGCTGCTGTTCCTGGGCCTGTGGAAGGACATCGCGGTGTTCGCCGTCGATCTGGACGGCAATGCCGATCCGGCCGAAGGGCCGCTGAAGGGCCTGGGCCGGTTCGAGGAGCTGCGCGGGATCGCCGCCGCGATGCCGCCGGCCGACGCCGGCATCCTGGCCACCGCCCGCTCGATGTTCGAATGGCGCCGCCGCCATCGCTGGTGCAGCGCCTGCGGCCAGCCCTCGGACGTCGGCGACGGCGGCTGGAAGCGCATCTGCCCCGCCTGCAAGGCCGAGCATTTCCCGCGCACCGACCCGGTGGCGATCATGCTGGCGGTGCACGAGGACAAGTGCCTGCTGGGTCGTCAGGCCCTGTGGCCGCCCGGCATGTTCTCGGCCCTGGCCGGCTTCCTGGAGCCCGGCGAGACCATCGAGGAAGCCTGCGCCCGCGAATTGATGGAAGAGGCCGGCCTGACGGCCACCAGCGTCCGCTACCACTCCAGCCAGCCGTGGCCCTGGCCGTCATCCCTGATGATGGGCCTGATCGCCCAGGTCGACAGCAATGAGGCGCGCCCCGACCAGACCGAACTGGAGGAGGTGCGCTGGTTCACCAAGGAAGAAGCCGGGGCGCTGATCCGGGGCGAAATGGAAGGCGTCTTCGCGCCGCCGGCCCTGGCCATCGCCCATCAGCTGATCAAGGCGTGGGTGGAGGAGGCTTAGGGGCAGCTGCTCCCCCTTTGGGGGAGCTGTCGCGGAGCGACTGAGGGGGCCATCTGGGCATAGGCCGCGCTAGCCCCCTCCGGCCCTCCGGGCCACCTCCCCCAGAGGGGGGAGGATCTACCGGAACGGCGGCTCGTCAAACGCCCGCAGCTTGCGCGAGTGCAGGTTCGAACCCTCTTCCAGCAGCAGCTTGCAGGTCAGGATGCCGATCTGAAGGTGCTGGCTGATCGCCCGCTCGTAGAAGGCGTTGGCCTGGCCCGGCAGCTTGATCTCGCCGTGCAGCGGCTTGTCGGACACGCACAGCAGCGTCCCGTAGGGCACGCGGAAGCGATAGCCCTGGGCGGCGATGGTGGCCGATTCCATGTCGATGGCGACGGCGCGGCTCTGGTTGAAGCGCAGGGCCGACAGGCTGTGGCGAAGCTCCCAGTTGCGGTCGTCGGTGGTGACCACCGTGCCGGTGCGCAGGCGCTTCTTCAGCTGGTCGCCGCTGTCGCCGCTGATGGCTTTCGAGGCGTCATAGAGGGCGCGCTGCACCTCGGCGATCGAGGGCACCGGGATTTCTGGCGGCAGGACGGCGTCCAGCACGTGATCGTCACGCAGATAGGCGTGGGCCAGCACATAGTCGCCGATGGTCTGCGTGTCGCGCAGGCCGCCGCAGTGGCCGATCATCAGCCAGGCTTGCGGACGCAGCACGGCCAGGTGGTCGCAGATGGTCTTGGCGTTGGACGGACCGACGCCGATATTGACCAGGGTGATGCCCGTGCCGCCCGGCCCCATCAGGTGGTAGGCGGGCATCTGGTGCTTGCGCCAGGTCGACTCGGCCACCGCCAGCTCGGGATTGGCGGTGTTGGCGGTGATCATCAGCCCGCCCGAGCACGACAGGCCCTCATAGCGCGTGCCCGGCTCGGCCAGCTGCTCGATGCCCCAGCGGACGAACTCATCGACATAGCGGTGATAGTTGGTGAACAGGATGAACTGCTGCACGTGCTCGGCCGGGGCGCCGGTGTAGTGCTTCAGGCGGGCCAGCGAGAAGTCGGTGCGCAGGCCGTCGAACAGGGCCAGCGGTCGGGTCTCTTCCAGGGCCGCGTCCCAGACGCCGTCGGCGATCTCGTCGCCGATGAAGGCCAGATCGGTCGTGGGGAAGAAGCGGGCGATGTCTTCGGAGCGCACATCGGCCTGGTTCAGGTCGATGCTGGCGTCCAGCACGTAGGGATAGGGAATCTCCTGGCGCGAGCGATCGACCTCGATCTCGACGTCGAAATCCTTGAGCAGCAGGGTCAGCTGTTCGACCAGATAGTCCTTGAACTGGTTGGGCTTGGTGACCGTGGTCGCATAGACGCCGGGCCGGCTGACCCGGGCGTAGGACCGCGCCAGCTTGGGTGGCAGGGCCTCGGGATCATAGGTGATGCGCAGCTCGGGATAGGCGAACGTACCGTCGAAGCGCTGCCGCGGATCAGGCCGCGCGCCGGTTTCGAGATAGGCCTTGAGGGCGGTCCGGAGGGCGCCCACGGCGCGCTCATATTCTTGATTCAGCTGCTCAACGACAGCGATTGCTTTTTCTTGGTTTGACATGGGCTCTTATAGCGGCGTTTGGCGACATTGGCGAGACTGCCCCCGCGCCGGGCGCGAAGAGCATGGACGAACCCGCGCGTGTCGGTCACAAGGGCGGACATGCTCAAGACCGGGGCAGGCCATGGCGGGTTATTGCCCGCGGAACGTCTAACGGTCAGAGCTAGAAAATTGCTCGCGCCGGGCGGCGTCCCAGGGGAGTTTCATGAACAAGCGTTTCGCCTATCTGATCATCGCGTCCATGATCCTCGGGGTAGGTGTGGGCTGGGCCTGCAACCAGTTCCTGGACCCGACCCAGGCCAAGGCCGCGGCCGGCAACCTGTCGATCATCACCGACATTTTCCTGCGCCTGATCAAGATGATCATCGCCCCGCTGGTCTTCACCACCCTGGTGGCCGGCGTCGCCCACATGGAAGACGCCGCCGCGGTCGGCCGCATCGGCGCCAAGACCATGACCTGGTTCATCGGCGCCTCGGCGGTGTCGCTGGTGCTGGGCCTTTTGATGGTCCACCTGCTGGATCCCGGCGCGGGCCTGAACATGGCCCACATGGACATTGCCGGCGCCAAGACCAACGCGACGACAGAAGCCTTCACCCTGAAGGGCTTCATCACCCATCTGGTGCCGACCTCGATCTTCGACGCCATGGCCAAGAACGAGATCCTGCAGATCGTCGTCTTCTCGCTGTTTGTCGGCACCGCCGTCGCGGCGCTGGACAACAAGGCCCCGCAGATCCTGGAACTGGTCGAACAGGCCGCCCAGATCATGCTGAAGGTCACCAGCTTTGTGATGAAGCTGGCCCCGCTGGCCATCTTCGCGGCCCTGGCCTCGACCATCGCCACCCAGGGCCTGGGCATGCTGGCCACCTATGGCAAGTTCGTGCTGGGCTTCTACGCCACCATGGGCGTGCTGTGGCTGCTGCTGTTCATCGCCGGTGCCCTGGTGCTGGGCAAGCGGGTGATCCCGCTGTTCGGCGTGATCCGCGACCCGACCCTGCTGGCCTTCTCGACCGCCAGCTCGGAAGCCGCCTATCCGCGCATCCTCGACAGCCTGCCCAAGGTGGGCGTGCGCCGCCGGATCGTCTCGTTCGTGCTGCCGCTGGGCTATTCGTTCAATCTCGACGGCTCGATGCTGTACTGCACCTTCGCCACCATGTTCATCATGCAGGCGCACGGGGTCGAGCTGACGGTGGCCCAGCAGATCTTCATGCTGCTGCTGCTGATGGTGACGTCCAAGGGCATCGCCGGCGTGCCGCGCGCCTCGCTGGTGGTGATCATGGCCACCCTCACCTATTTCGGCCTGCCCGAAGCCTGGATCGCGCTGGTTCTGGGCGTCGATCACCTGCTGGACATGGGCCGTAGCGCCACCAACGTGGTCGGCAACAGCGTCGCCGCCGCCGTGGTCGCCAAGTGGGAGGGCGAGCTGGACGACATCGTCCCCGACGAGGAACCGGAGGCGGCGAAGGCCTGACCCTTTCGGCTTCAGACCCTAGCCATCGACACGTCAGACGGCCCGCCTCGCACCCCGA
Organism: Alsobacter soli; assembly: GCA_943371355.1. GTDB lineage: Bacteria > Pseudomonadota > Alphaproteobacteria > Caulobacterales > Caulobacteraceae > Caulobacter. The sequence goes on along the minus strand of CALRUN020000008.1, from coordinate 71,264 downwards.
GGCGGGCCGTTTTCGTTCCGGCGCGCCTTCACATTCAGTAATTACTGCACAAAGCCGTTGACAGGGGCGCGCCGACGCCCAATCTTCCAGGCAGGGGACTGATTAGGATGACAAAAATGCCCAAGATCATGCCTGTCACTCGCGCCGGCCTGATGGCCCTGGCCACCGCCGGCCTGCTCGCCTCGACGGCCCGCGCCCAGACCAGCGCTCCGGCCCAAGCCAAGCCGCGCCCGCCCTGCTTCTGGCTGTCGGACTGGCATGGCTGGAGCTCGCCGCGCCGCGACGTGCTCTACATGAAGGTCCGCAACAAGGACGTCTATCGCCTGGACCTGACCGGCGGCTCCAACCAGCTGGGATCGCCCGGTACGCATATCGTCAGCGTGGTGCGTGGCAGCGACCGGATCTGCCATCCCCTTGATCTGGACCTGCGGGTCTCCGACGGCATGGGCTTCGCCATGCCGATCCGCGCCAAGACCATCACCAAGCTGACGCCCGAGGAAATCGCCGCGATCCCCAAGAAGGACCGGCCATAAGGCTCAGCCGTCGGCCGGGGGCATGCCCTCGAAGATCGTGAGACCGGCTGGGATCGTCACCCAGTCGGGCTTGCCGCGCGCGAAGATGGCGATCTGCGGCTGGAACAGGGACGGATCGTCCAGCGAGCCCGCATAGAGGGTGTGCGAGTCGTCCACCCCCACCTCACCGCCAAACACCAGACCGCCGCAGACGGGGCAGGAGTTGCGCAGGGCCAAGCCGCCATTGGCCGCCGGACTGGAGAACTTCAGGGTCTCTCCGGTGATCGTCAGGGCGCTGGCGGCGAACCCCATGAACGGGATGAAGCCCGAGCCTGACGCCTTGCGGCAGTCGGCGCAGTAGCAATGGCCGGCATACAGCGGCTGGCCGCTGGCCTCATAGCGCACCGCGCCGCACAGGCAGCCGCCGGTATAACGGGTGGGATTGTCGTCCATGCCGGTCACGCTACAAGCGGCGAAACCGGCCAGCAAGCCGTCAGCCGGCCGCCGCCTTGATCAGCGCCACCACCATGGCGTTGGCCGGGGTGGGGATGCCGTGGGCCGCGCCGCGCCGCACGATCACGCCGTTGCGGGCGTCCAGCTCCATCGGCCGTCCCGCCAGGCGGTCGGCGTGCAGCGAATTGATCCCGTCGGGCGCCCCCGCGCGGTAGCCGGCGATCACGGCGTCGGGCAGGTCGTCGGAGAGGTCGGCGCCCTCGGCCCGGCCCACGGCCACGCATTCGGCCACCAGGGTCCGCATCACCTGGGCCGCGCCCTCGTCATGGGCCAGGCCCGCCGGCTTCAGCAGCAGGGCGTTGACCGCTCCGGCGCAGTTGAGGGCCAGCTTCTTCCACGCCTCGGTCCTGAAGTCCGCCGTGGTCGAGACGGCGATGGGGGTGTGGGCGAACAGGGCCACGAAATCGCGGCCGGTCGCGTCGTCCGGAACCCGGATCCAGCCGTCGCGGCGCTGCAGGATGCGGCCCGGCGCGTTGCGCTCGGCCGGGATGTCGACCACGGCCGGAACGATCCGGTCGGCCGGCAGGCGATCCAGGAACGGCTCGACATGCTCGACCCCGTTGCGCAGCACCGCCAGCCGGGTTTGCGGCCCGACCAGAGCGTCCAGCCAGCGCTGCGCCGAAGCGGTGTCATAGGTCTTGGTGGCGATCAGCACCCAGTCGACGGGGCCGGCCTTGGCCGGGTCCGTCAGCACGGCAGGGTTGGCCGTGATCAGGCCGCCCGGCGTCTCGATCTCCAGCCCCTCGAACGGCGTGCGGGCGCAGACCGTGACCGACAGGGCCGGGTTCTGGGCCAGCCACGCGGCGATGGTCCCACCGACCGCGCCGGGTCCGATCAGGGCGATGGTGGTCATCAGGGGGCTCCACTCAAAGCAAAACCCTCTCCCCTTGCGGGAGAGGGTGGCCCCGGCGATAGCCGGGGTCGGGTGAGGGGTCGCGCCGCCCTATGCGGACAGGCCTTTCGACCCCTCATCCGTCATCCTTCGGATGACACCTTCTCCCGCAAGGGGAGAAGGACCTGCATCATTCCGCCGGCAGCGACGCTTCCGAACGCTTGGCCATCAGCTGTTCGAAGCTGGACCACACGCCTTCGCCGCCATGCCACTGGCCCTTGGTCGCGGCCTTGGAATATTCGGTGGCGCGGGCCTCGAAGAAGTTGGCGTGCTCAACGCCGCTCAGCAGCGACTGCAGCCACGGCAGCGGGTTTTCCTTGACGCCGTACACCTCGGGCAGGTGCAGTTGGCGCAGGCGCCAGTCGGCGATGAAGCGGATATATTGCTTGATGTCTTCCGGGGTCATGCCCTGGATCTCGCCGGCCTCGAAGGCCAGGTCGATGAACTTGTCTTCCAGGCCCACCACGGTCTTGCAGCAGTCGACGATGTCGTCGGCCACGGCCTTGGTCACCGCGCCGGTCTCGGCGTTGAAGGCGTGGTACAGCTTGATGATGCCTTCGCAGTGCAGGCTCTCGTCGCGGATCGACCACGACACGACCTGCCCCATGCCCTTCATCTTGTTGAAGCGCGGGAAGTTCATCAGCATGGCGAAGCTGGCGAACAGCTGCAGGCCTTCGGTGAAGCCGCCGAACATCGCCAGGGTGCGGCAGATGTCGGCATTGGTCTCGACGCCGAACTTCTGCATGAAGTCGTGCTTGTCGCGCATGGCCTCGTATTCCATGAACGCGCCGAACTCGCTTTCCGGCATGCCGATGGTCTCGAGCAGCAGGGCGTAGGCCGCGATATGGATGGTCTCCATATTGGCGAACGACGACAGCATCATCTTCACTTCGGTGGGTTTGAACACCCGGCCGTAGCGTTCCATGTAGTTGTCGGCGACCTCGATATCGGCCTGGGTGAAGAAGCGGAAGATCTGCGTCAGCAGGTTCCGTTCCTTGTCATTGAGCTTGACGGCCCAGTCCTTGAGATCCTCGCCCAGAGGGATTTCCTCGGGCATCCAGTGGACCTGCTGCTGCTTCTTCCAGAACTCGTGAGCCCACGGATAGCGGAAGGGCTTGTAGGCTGCCGAGGGCGTCAGGAGGCCAGGAAGGGTGATAAGCTTGGCGGACATCGGCAGCGGCTCCAGGGACGGGCGGACACGAATCGGACGGACGAGTTAGGCTCTCTTCGTACCGCAGCCAACAGGTTCATCTAGTGGTCAGTTGGTCGCAGCACACAACATGTTGTGGGTAGATTGCTAATCAATGGTTAACGCAGCATACACCATCTATGGCGCGCTTGGCTCGGGTTCCGTGCCTGTCGAAGCCACTTTGACCCTCCTGGGGCAGCCCTATGCGGTCATAGAGGCGCCGACCTGGGAAGGCGAGTCCGAGCAGGCCAAGGTGGCCGTGGTCAACCCGCTGAAACAGATCCCGGCCCTGGTCACCCCGGCCGGCGAGACGATCACCGAGAGCGCCGCCATCCTGATCTGGCTGGCCGACCGCCATCCGCAGGCGGGCCTGTCCCCGGCCCTGGACGCCCCCGACCGCGCGCAGTTCCTGCGCTGGATGACCTTCATCCCGGCCTCGATCTATTCGCTGTTCTGGGTGCGCGATGATCCCTCGCGGCTGGTGGGCGACGACGCGGAAATGCAGGCGAAGGTCAAGGCCGCCACAGCTGAGCGCATCCTCGATTGCTGGGCGATGATGGAGAGCCAGCTGACGCCCGGCCGCTACCTGCTGGGCGACCAGATGACCGTGCTGGACCTCTATGTCGCGGTGATCAGCCGCTGGGGGCCCCGGCGCGTGCGGTTCTACGAGGCCGCGCCGAGGATGGCGGAGGTGGTCCGGCGGGTGGACGCTGATCCGAGGCTCGCGGCGTTCTGGGCGGAGCGGTTTCCGTTTTTTGACGGGTGGGAGCGGTTGGGGCAGCAGGCGTGATGTCGCTCGTTACGTAACGTCGGCTGACACGTCCGGCCATCTTGCGTTACGTAACGACCATGACCCTGTCGAACTCAGAGCGCCAAGCGCGCTTCCGGCGCAAACTGCGGGACGATCGCACCGCTTTGGGAAATCTTGTCGAAGGATGGCTCGCTTCGCGGCAGTCGCTTCTTCAACAGCTCGAACTGCTGGAAGCTGGCCAGTTGCGCTCCCACACAAACAACATCGATACCACGGCCGCGAATATTGTTCGGGTACGTGAGTCCATCGCCGACTTCGATCGACTTATTTCTACTTACGATGACCAAGTTAGAACAGGCGCGGCCCTCGCAGACGCAGGAGCTATTGCGGCAACTCGCGTGAGCCTCTCCATCCGCATGGAAATGGCGAACTTGGAAAGCCGCACAGACGTGACACCTGAAGAGGAACCGTTACGCCAACGAATCCTTGAGCAGATGCGCGCTACCGCAGAGCTTCAAGAGGAGCATCTCCGCCTGCTCAAGTCAGAGCCTACCGGGGCGTTTTACGATCCAAAGTGAGCGCATCATCGCTTCGGCCAATGCTTAGCGTGAGAAATTGAAAAGCGCTGGCTAAAGCTGAAGGCCCGCTTTGCATCAAACTTCGACCGCCCCCGGTCGGGTGCGATCCTTAAATCTCTTGGAGGCTGCAGCGTGCAGGGCTGTTCGGGTTGGTCAAGGACCGCCCTCCGGGCGGCCGCCACGCGGCGGCGCTGCGCGCCGTCCTTGAGCAACCCGAACAGCCCTGCGATCGTCTCGCCGTGAGATTTAGGGAAGGCTTCCTTCTCCGGGGGAGAAGGAAGCAAACCCGCCCCTGAGTCCCAGCTCTCCGCGCTGCGCGCTACGGCCGGGATGACACAGGAAGGGGCGCTCGGCAGTTGAGGCGCCCGCCTCGAACGCTCTAGAACCACTCACCCGACCACCGCCCCACCGGAGCCCCATGGACCTCAGCCAGCTCGACGTGATCGTGCGAGTCGCCGGCGCCACCCTGCTGCTATTGCTCGCGGCGCTGCTGGCCCGCGATCCGCGCACGCGGCGGCTGGCGGCCTATTTCGCGCCCATGGCCCTTTGCCTGGCCGGGTTCCTGGCCGGCAACACGCCCGAACCGGCGCTGCGCCTCTCCGGGCCGCTGAGCGCGACGGCCGCGCTGGTCGCCGGCTACGCCGCCGTCTTTCTGTGGTGGTTCTGCCTGGCGAGCTTTGATGCAACCTTCCGGCCGCGTGGCGGGGTGCTGGCCGCGGGCCTGGCCTGGCTGGCCCTCGCCAGCGCCGATCGCGGCCTGCTGGGTCCGGCGCTGGAGAGCCGGGGCCTGTCGTGGGCGCTGATCGGCCTGGGCCTCTGGATGATCGCCTATCTCGCCTGGCGACTGGTCCGCGACCGCGCGGGTGATCTGGTCGACGAGCGGCGGCGCGCGCGGGTCCTGGTCGTTGTGTTCCTGGCCGGCCAATTAGCCGCGGACTTCCTGGTCGACCTGATCATGGGGCTGGACTGGGGGCCGCAGGGCTTCACCATCGTCCAGAACGCCGCCCTGCTGGCCTTCGCCGCCTGGCTGGCGCTGCGCCTGCTGCCGGTTCCCGCCCCGGCCTGCGCCCCCGCGCCCGCCGCCCTGTCCGCCCAGGGCGAGGACGCGCGCCTGACCGAGCGTCTGCGGGTGCTGATCGAGGTCGAGAAGGTTCACCTGACGGCCGAGCTCACCTTCGCCGATTTCGTGCGCCGGATGGGCGCGCCCGAGCGGACGGTCCGCCGGTTGATCAACCACCGACTGGGCCACGACCACTTCCGCGCCTTCCTGAACGCCTGCCGCGTGGCCGAGGCGAGAAGGCTGCTGACCGATCCGGCGCGGGCCGGCGACAAGCTGATCGCCATCGCGCTGGACAGCGGCTTTGCCTCGCTGGCCTCGTTCAACCGCGCCTTCCAGGCGGTGGAGGGCCGCCCGCCCAGCGCCTTTCGCGCCGTGCCGACTCCTGAGGAACGCCCCGCCGTGTTCTGAGGAGCGGGCGCCCCCTTGGCCGCCTTAAGGCCAAGCCTCGATCTGAACGCGAGGCGATTTCATGGACGGCATCTTGAGCATCAGCGCGATCGTGGCGCTGCTTCTGGCGGCGGGCGGGGCGATCGCGCTGCTGGGTGGGCGTCAGGGCGTCTCGCTGCGATGGCTGCTCGTGGCGGCGGGACTGGTCCTGCTCAATGACGCCCTGCTGACGCGCGTCTATCGGCTGGTTCCGGATCTGATCCCCGGCGACTGGAACTGGCAGGGCAAGCTCGCGGCCCTGGTCGCCACCCTGGCGGTGGCCGCCCTGCCCGTCTTCGGCTGGCGCGCCAGCGGCCTCACCCTGCGCCAGTCCGGCCTGACGGCGCCGCTGATCGTCTCCGGCCTCTATGGACTGCTGTTCGTCGGTCTGGCCCTGGCCTTTCCCAATGAACCCGCGTCCGCCGAGACCATCGCCTTCCAGCTGACGATGCCCAGTCTGGAAGAAGAGGCCTTCTATCGCGGCGTCCTGCTGCTGGCGCTGGACCGCGCCTTCACCGGCCGAGCGCGCTTTCTGGGCGTCGACTGGGGCTGGGGCGCGGTGCTGTCCTGCGGCCTGTTTGGCCTGGCGCACGCCTTCGGGGTGTCGCACGGCAAGGTCTCCTTCGACGTCCTGACAATGGCCCTGACCGCCGGCCCGTCGTTCATCGCCGTCTGGATCCGCCTGCGCACCGGCAGCGTGCTGCTGCCCATGGCGATGCACAGCGTGGGCAACGCCGCCTCGCTGTTTCTCTAGCGCAGGCTTTACCTCGCCAACCTTCACCGCTAGAAACCCCGCCGATGCACATCGCCGCGACCACTATTATGACCCCAAAAACGACCCGCTTCGGTGGGGCGTCTTCGGGTCTGTGCGCGATCTAGTCCGCATCCCGAACTCAGCCCCGCCGATGCGCGGGGCGGCTCTCACTTTCCACGAGACCTGAAGCTCCCCGCGCCTCCGCACTTTCCAGGAGACGTACCCCCGTGAGCTTCAAGTTTTCCAGGTCCCATCCCCCGCATGTCGGCGTCGTCGGCGCCACCGGCCTGGTCGGCGGCATGATGCGCGAACTGCTGGCGGAGCGCGACTTCCCGTTGGCGTCCTTGCGCCTGTTCGCCTCGCCCCGCTCGGCGGGGACCAAGATCGCGTTCCAGGGCCGCGAGATCACCGTCGAGAACGCCGAAACCGCCGACTTCACGGGCCTGGACCTGGTGTTCTTCTCGGCCGGCGGCGACACCTCGCGCGAACTGGCGCCGAAGGCTGCCGCGGCCGGGGCGATCGTGATCGACAACTCCTCGGCCTGGCGCGGCGATCCCGACGTGCCGCTGGTGGTGTCGGAGGTCAATCCGCACGCTCTGAACCATATCCCCAAGGGTATCGTCGCCAATCCCAACTGCACCACCATGGCCGCCATGCCGGCCCTGAAGCCGCTGCACGAGGCCGCCGGCCTCAAGCGCCTGACGGTCAGCACCTATCAGGCTGCCTCGGGCGGCGGGGTGGCCGGCATCGAGGTGCTGGCCAAACAGCTGGCCGCCGGCGCCAAGGGCGATGTGGCGGGCCTGGCCCTGAGCGGCGACGCCGTCGCCCTGCCCCCGCCCGAGAAGTGGGCCGTGCCCCTGGCCTATAACGTGGTGCCGCTGAACTATGTGCTGGCGCAGGACGGCTACACCGAGGAAGAGCTGAAGCTGCGCGACGAGACCCGCAAGATCCTCGAGATCCCGGGCCTGCCGGTGTCCAGCACCTGCGTGCGGGTGCCGGTGTTCACCGGCCACTCGCTGTCGATCAACGCCGAGTTCGAACGGCCGATCTCGGTGGCGCAGGCGACCGCCCTGCTGGCCGCCGCGCCCGGCGTCGTGCTCGACGACGTGCCCAACCCGCTGACCGCCACCGGTCAGGACCCGGTCTTCGTCGGCCGCCTCCGCCCCGACCCCACCGTGGCCCACGGCCTGGCGCTGTTCGTCACCGGCGACAACCTGCGCAAGGGCGCGGCCCTGAACGCCGTGCAGATCGCCGAGGTGATGCTGGGGGCCTAGGGGGACGGGGCCTGCCCCAGAACGTCCGCTCTGATCCTCTCCCTTCCCCCTTTGATGGGGGAAGGGCGGGGTTGGGGGTGACACCGCCGGACGATTGCACGCCGTCAGAGCCACATCCTGAACCGCTGTCACCCCCATCCCCAACCCTTCCCCCATCAAGGGGGAAGGGGGCAAGGAGAGCGGATGGAGAGGCGCGTGGTCTCGCAAAGCCCGACCTGCTAAGTCCCCGCCATGCTGACCGATCCCTTCTTCTACGCCGTCGCCATCCCGGCCGTGATCCTGCTGGGCCTGGCCAAGGGCGGGTTCGCGGGGATCGGGGTGGTGGCCACGCCGCTGCTGGCCCTGGCCATCTCGCCGGTGCTGGCCGCCGCCATCCTGCTGCCGATCCTGATCGTGCAGGACGTCGTCAGCGTCTGGGCGTTCCGCAAGACCTGGGACAAGGGCCTGCTGAAGCTGATGCTGCCGGCCTCCGCGGTCGGCATCTTTCTGGGCTGGGCGCTGGCGGCCTTTGTCTCGCCGGCGGCGGTCGAGCTGGCCGTGGGGCTTATCTCGATCGTCTTCGCCCTGCAGCGGCTGTGGGCCGAGCGGGCGGTCAAGGTCTCCGAACAGATGGGAACCACGGCGGGACGGCCGTGGCTGGGGGCCCTGTGCGGCCTGACGGCGGGCTTCACCAGCCAGATCGCCCATGCAGGCGGGCCGCCGTTCCAGATCTACGTGCTGCCGCGCCGCCTGCCGCGCGACGTCTTCATCGGCACCAGCGCCATCTTCTTCGCCGTGGTCAACTGGATGAAGGTGCCGGCCTATATCGCCCTGGGCCAGTTCACGCCCAAGGTGCTGGCCACCGCCGGCGTGCTGCTGCCCCTGGCCATCGCCTCGACCTGGGCCGGGGTCTGGCTGGTGCGACGGGTGCCCGCGGAAGGCTTCTATCGCGTGATCTATGTCCTTTTGGTCGCGGTCGGCGGAAAGCTGGTGTTTGACGGAGCCGTCGCTCTGCTTTCCTGACGACCCGCCGCCCTTTCGGCGCCATGATCATCGTCGTTCATACGTCATCCGATGCGATTAGACTGACTCCATGACCGACATCATCGCCACGCACTATCCGACCCCGGGCGCCAAGTTCGCCGACCTCATCGTGCATCTGGCCGGCCTGGCCTGCGCGTTGCTGGGCGGCGGCATCCTGCTGGGCCTGGCCTTCGGGATCGGCGACCTGCAACAGGTCGCGGCGGTGTCGGTCTATACCGTCGGCCTGATCCTGATGCTGTCGCTGTCGACGGCCTACAATTTCGCCAAAGAGCGCTGGCAGCCCCTGCTGCGCCGCTTTGACCATGCCGGCATCTTCGTGATGATCGCCGCCTCCTACACCCCCTTCACCACCCAGAACCTGCACGGCTGGTGGGCCATCGGCATGACCACGGCCGTCTGGACCGTGGCCGGGATCGGCGTGCTGGCCAAGCTGCTGCTGCCGGGCCTGGACAAGCGCTTCTGGGTCGGCCTGTACCTGGCCCTGGGCTGGCTGGTGCTGGTGGCCATCAAGCCGATGATCGACGGCCTGTCCTGGGTGGCCCTGCTGCTGCTGGCCATCGGCGGCATCGTCTATTCGACCGGCACGATCTTCTATCTGATGCGCCGTCTGAAGTTCCGCCGCGCCATCTGGCACGGCCATGTGATCGGCGGGGCGGGGCTGCACTACGCCGCCGTGCTGGTCGGCGTGGTTCTGGCCGGTTCGCACGCGTGAGGCCGGCTTGAGCCGGGGGCCGGAGACCAAGACCACCGTACAGAGCCTGTTCGCCGACTGGTGGACGGGCGATCCCCTGCGGGGCAAGCGCCTGGCGACCCCGCCGGCCAACCAGCTGGCCGAGATCGTCGACTTTCCCGGCGTGCGCCTGACGGCCGATCAGGCCGATCAGGCCCTGAACGCCGTCGCCGACCGCCTGACCCCGACCCGCTCGCTGCTGGGTCGCGCCGACTTCAACATCCTGGCCCTGTCGGGCGGCGCCTCCGGCGGCGCCTATGGGGCGGGCGTGCTGACCGGCCTGTCCAAGGCCGGCGCGCGACCCGAATTCGCCATCGTCACCGGGGTCAGCACCGGAGCCCTGATCGCGCCCCTGGCCTTTCTGGGCTCGGCCTGGGACGAGCGCCTGACCGACTCCTATGTCGGCGGCCACGCGGCCGATCTGCTCAGCATCAAGGGCTTCGCCGGGGGCCTGGGAGCCGGCCTGTTCAAGGGCGAGGGCCTGGAGGCGCTGGTCTGGCCGTTCATCGACGAGGTGGTGGTCGAGGCCGTGGCCCGCGAGCACGCCCGGGGCCGTCGCCTGCTGATCGCCACCACCAATCTCGACAACCAGAAGGCCGTCATCTGGGACATGGGCGCGATCGCCAGCCGCGGCGGCGAGGCCGCCCTGCAGCTGTTTCGCGACGTCATGCTGGCCTCGGCCTCGGTGCCGGGCCTGTTCCCGGCCAAGCTGTTCACGGTCGAGGCGGGCGGCGAGCGCTATCATGAAATGCATGTCGATGGCGGTGTCGCCGCGCCGCTGTTCCTGATGCCCGACGCCCTGCTCCACTGGCGCAGCCTGGGCCAGCGCCTGAGGCGCGGCAGGGTCTATGTGATCGTCAACACGGTGCTGGACCCCTCGCCGCGCTCGACCCCGGCCGGGGTGGCCTCGATCATGGTGCGCGGCTTCGAGACCATGCTGCGGTTTTCCTACCGGCAGGCGCTCAGCCTGGCCGCCGGTTTCTGCGCGCGCCACAATCTGCCGCTCAGCGTCGCCTCGATCCCGTCGAGCTTCGACAATCTGAACATGCTGAAATTCGACACCGCGACCATGCGCGCCATCTTCGATGAGGCCGAGCGCCTGGCCATGGCGGGCAGCGTGTGGGCCAGCCCCTCGCCCGAGCCGACCGGCTGGCGGGGCCTGTTCCGGCGTCAGCCCGCCCGGGCCGACACCGACCCCGGTCCGACCGACGTTCTGGAATAACAGACCCGGCGGCTCAGGCCTTTTTCAGGTGGCTTTCTTGAGGTGACGGGCGCGCAGCTTTTCCACGTTGGGCGGATCGGCGCGGAAGTCAGACGCCAGGCCCAGGCGCGCATTGCACGACGGGCAGCGCACCGAATCCTCGTCGGCCAGGTCGGGCGACGGGTCAAAGCGCGTGCCGCACGGCTTGCACTTCCAGTCGCCCACGGCCGGAGGCGGCGGAGGCGGCGGTTCGGGCATCACCGGGCGCGCCGGGCGGGCCATGCGCTCCAGCGGCTTTGGGCCTCCGGGCGCGGCGACGCCGCTCTTGAGGCTCAGGATCTTGCGGCGCGGGGGCTCGCTGTCAGTCATGGGGGCGCTATCGCATGATCACGGCGCGAAACTCAAGCGCCGAGAGCCCTACCAGTTCGGTTTCAGGCTGAAAGACAGGGCCACCATCGAGTCCTTCTGGGTGGCCATGCCCATGATGACGTCCTTGGCCTTCATCTCGCGATGGATGTAGCCGACCGAGGCCTGCATCGGCCCCTTGCGCCAGGCCACGCCGGCCTGGGCGTCGCCGATCAGCTTGCTGTTGACGTCCGAGCTCATGCCGGCCCGGCTCCAGTCGCCGTTCTGGCCGCGCAGCATGTTCAGGCCCACGGCCCGGCCGCTGGCGGCGGCGAACACATACCAGCGCCCGCGCTGGCCAAACGCCTCGTCGCCGTCACGCAGGCCCAGGGAATCGCTGACCCGGTCCTCGACATTCTTGCCCAGGCGCACGGTGGCGCCGGCCTCGGCCGAACCGCCCGCATCGCCAAAGCCGAAGCCGGCGTGGGGCGAGAAATCCAGGGCGTACTTGCCCGCCTCCAGCTTGACCGCCGAAGGCCAGCCGCGCGTCAGGGTGACGTCGATGTTTTCGGCGTCGAAGGCCTGGGCGTCGGGGCGAACCAGGCTGAGCGGCGCGATGGCGGCGTTGCGGGCCACGGCGGCGACCGAAACGCGCACCGAGTCGACCGCGCCGCCGTCCGTCTGGCCGACCACGAAGGCGTTGGACCGCCAGCTCACCGGCCCGCGGCCGTCATAATAGCGGTCGGCGTCCAGCAGGCGCACATCGCCGAAGGTGGCGGCCGGCGAAAGCGCGAACTGCCCCTCGACGCGCTCCTGGGGCGAGCCGACCTCGCGCGGCGCGAAGCCGGCGGCGGTGGTGTCGGCGGGCTGCACTTCCTTGCGGCTGAGCTTCATGGGCTCGGCCGTCGGGGCGCTCAGCTGGAAGCTGACGGGGGCGCCCCTGTCGGAGGCTACGACAGCCTTCGAGGGTTTGGAGGGAGGGGTCTTGGCGGCCTTTGGCGCGGCCTGGGCGACGGATACGGGCATCGCGGCCATGACCAGGGTCATGACTGTCAGGCAGAGCGCGGAAAGTCCCGTTTCCCTGATCCGCACGGCGGATTCCCCAATCCCAGTTGTCGTCAGCCTATCCCGTAAATCGCGGCTGTCTACCGCGACGAAAGCCCACAGGGTGAACAGCGTGACTCCAAAAGGGTTCCAGAAACGCAAACGGCGGCGGGGTTTTTGCCCCCGCCGCCGCTTAACCATCTTGAATTTTTCTGGCCGCCTATTGGCAGGCGAGGCATTCCTCGTAGTCGGTCTTCTCGGCGATGTCGAAACCGCCGGTCGGCTCGACCGCGAATTCCGAGCCAGCGTACGAGGCCCGCTGAACCGACTTCGAGCGCAGATAGTACAGCGATTTCACGCCGCGCTCCCAAGCCTGCCAGTGCAGCATGTGCAGGTCCCACTTGTCGACATCGCCCGGCAGGAAGATGTTCACCGACTGGCTCTGGCAGATTTCCGGCGTGCGGTCGGCGGCCAGTTCGACCACCCAGCGCTGATCCAGTTCGAAGGCCGTCTTGTAGACGTCCTTGTCGTCCTGGCTGAGGAAGTCCAGGTGCTGGACCGAGCCCTCGTTCTCCAGGATCGTGCCCCACACCGCGTCGGTGTTGTGGCCCTTCTCCTCGAGCAGCTTCTCCAGATAGGGGTTCTTGACCGCGAACGAGCCCGACAGGGTCTTGTGCGTATAGATGTTGGCCGGGATCGGCTCGATGCCCGCCGACGTACCGCCGCAGATGATCGAGATCGAGGCGGTCGGGGCGATGGCCAGCTTGTGCGAGAAGCGTTCCATCGAGCCGCGATCGGCGGCGTCGGGGCACGGGCCCTTTTCTTCGCCGATGGCGATCGAGGCCTTGTCGGCCTCGCGGCGCAGGTGCTTGAACATCCGCATGTTCCAGCTCTTGGCCAGGGCGCTCTCGAACGGCACGTTCTGGCTCTGCAGGAAGCTGTGGAAGCCCATCAGGCCCAGGCCCACCGAACGCTCGCGCATGGCGGCGTAGGCGGCGGTGGCGGCGGCGTCCGGCGCGCGGTCGATGAAGTCCTGCAGGACGTTGTCGAGGAAGCGCATGATGTCCTCGATGAACATCGGCTCGTCGCGCCATTCCATGAAGGTCTCGGCATTGACCGACGACAGGCAGCAGACGGCCGTGCGGTCATTGCCCAGGTGGTCGACGCCGGTGTGCAGCATGATCTCGCTGCACAGGTTGGACTGGCGCACGCTCAGGCCCAGCTCGCGCTGGTGCTGGGGCATGGCGCGGTTCACGGTGTCGGAGAAGATCAGATAGGGCTCGCCGGTCTGCAGACGCAGCTCCAGCACCTTCTGCCACAGCGAGCGGGCGTCGACCTCGCGCAGCACTTCATTGGTCTTGGGCGAGCGCAGGCCAAACTTCAGGCCGTCGCGGACCGCGTGCATGAACTCGTCGCTGATCGAGATGCCGTGGTGCAGGTTCAGGGACTTGCGGTTGAAGTCCCCCGACGCCTTGCGGATTTCCAGGAACTCTTCGATTTCCGGGTGGTGGATGTCGAGATAGACGGCGGCCGAACCGCGACGCAGCGAGCCTTGCGAGATCGCCAGGGTCAGGCTGTCCATCACGCGGATGAAGGGGATGATGCCGCTGGTCTGGCCCTGGCCCTTGACCTTCTCGCCGATCGACCGGACGCCGCCCCAGTAGGTGCCGATGCCGCCGCCATTGGCCGCCAGCCAGACGTTCTCGTTCCAGACGCTGAGAATGCCGTCCAGGCTGTCGGAGACCGAGTTCAGGAAGCAGCTGATCGGCAGGCCGCGCTCGGCGCCGCCATTGCTCAGCACCGGGGTCGACGGCATGAACCACAGCTTGCTCATGTAGTCATAGACGCGCTGGGCGTGGTCGGCGTCGTCGGCGAAGGCCGTCGACACGCGCGCGAACATGTCCTGATAGGACTCGCCCGGCAGCAGATAGCGATCTTCCAGGGTGGTCTTGCCGAAATCGGTCAGCAGGGCGTCGCGCGAGCGATCGACCTCGACCTTGCGCACCAGCGCCAATTTCGGACGCTCGGAGACGCGCATGCCCTCGGTGCGACCCTGGGGGAGCGCAGTCGTCTTCGCCGCTTCACTGCCGTTCATGACCAAAATCCATAATCAATCAGCGTGTTCCGGAGAAGGGAACGCCCCGCCCAGCCGCTACATCTTGTGGCCGAGGAGCCCCCTCAGCCCACATATGGGGCCACAGTGGCTAATGACTCGTCAACGCCCCGCAGGCGAGTTTTTCGTTAACAAGCTGTGAACGGCTCCAACTTAGCGGGCAGGATCAAGGGGTTGCCCAAGCGAACTTTTTTCAGCTGCGACAGACGGTCACAAGCCCGGTCAAGCGATCCGCCCCCGGACTTCGACATCCGCCCACAGCATGGTCCATGGGCGCCCCAGGTCGGTCACGCGAGGGGCTTGAGCGCGGTCGCGGGACGTTGGCGTGCGCGAGGCGGCCGGGGCCCTCCTGAAGGGCCTACGGCGCAAAAGAAAAGGGCCCGGCGTCGCCGCCAGGCCCTTCCCAGATCAAGTTGATCCAGATCTTAGAAGTTGATCGAGATCGTGGAACGGCGGTTCAGCGGTTCCTTCACACCATCGCCAGTGGCGACGGCGGGGGCGCTTTCGCCCTTCCAGTCAACGGCCAGGGTGTCCTGGGCGACGCCCAGACCCACCAGGGCGTCAGCAACGGCCTTCGCACGACGCTCCGACAGGCGGGCGTTGTACTTCGGCGAACCCGAGGTGTCGGTGTGACCGACGACCACCAGCTTCGTCGCCTTGCCGGCGTTGGCGTAGTTCGCGGCTTCCGAAACCACCGACTGGGCTTCCGGCGTCAGCACGTACTGATCGAACGGGAAGTAGACGATGAACTCGCGAGCCTCATACGCCGGCGGAGGCGGCGGGGGAGGCGGCGGGGGCGGAGGCGGCGGGGGCGGAGGGGGCGGCGGGGGCGGGGGCGGCGGGGGCGGCGGGGCCGGCGGGGCAGCGAAGGAATAGCGGAGACCCACGGTCACCGACTGGTCCTTGTACTGGCCACCGAAGGTGCCCGGTTGCAGGGCGCCAGCGGAACCCGTCGACAGCCACTCGGTGTCGTAGCCGGCGAGATAGCGATAGGTGACGTCGATCTTCAGCTTGTCGGTCGCCTTGATCGAGGCGCCGGCCAGAGCTTGCCAGGCGATCGAGGTGTCGTCGTCGTCAACGCTGAGGTTCTGGATAGCCGGGTTGCTGGCCGAGATCGGGGCCTGAACGCCGCTGAACTGACCCAGGGCCTTCACGTCAACGCGGTTGAGGCCGAGGCCGGCGCCGACGAAGGGGTTGATCCAGGCGTCCGGAGCGAAGTCGTACAGGACGTTCGCCATCAGGGTCCAGGAGTCGATCGAGCCGTCCGGCGAGCCGCACTTCGGCGCGGCGGCGGTGCGGATCACGCCGGGGGCGCACAGACCACGGGGCTGCTGGCGAACGGCGTTGCCGCGAACCGAGGTCAGGTCGCCGGGGCGATAGCCGCCTTCGAGTTCAGCGCGCCAGTTCGGCGTGAACTGATAGCCGAGACGAACGAAGCCGGTCCAATCCTTATCGGTGGCCCACTGCCAGTGATAGTTGGCGTTGTCCGGTGCCCGCAGGCTGGACTCGGTGCCGATGGCGGTCGGGAAGTGGTAGCCCAGGTCGACCGCGCCGTACCAGCCGGTCTCTTGAGCGGAGACGCCCGACGCGGCGCAAACCGCAGCCAGAGCGACTCCCGCCAGGAGTTTGAATTTCATATCAAGAGCCCTCTATTGCCCTGCTCCGGCCGAAAACGACCGAGCATCGTTATACCAAGGCGAACGTCCCGGGAAAGTGTCAGCAAAGCCACACTCGTCAGGTTTCGCTGACCTGGATATTCGCTCCAGGAAGCCAAACAAGACCGCCCCACAAAATCAACTTCCGAGCGTATCGGCTGAAATTTTCCGCTGAGAGCGCCAGTCTGTTGGTTCGCACGTGAAACCGGGTCGCGCAAGGGCTTGGTGCATGAAAAGGTGGCGCTTTGTCGCACTACGGCCACATCTATGCTGTCATTCGCGCGACGCGTGAATATCCGCCCGGCGCTCGCCGGCGGCGGATCAGACAGTCCGGGTGCGGAGCGAGCGGCGCCTAGCTGGCCTTGCGGGCCCGCGACCTGGCGGCCGGCTTCGAGGCGGCGCGGCTGCCGCCCTTGGGCTCCTTGGCCGGCTTCCCCGCAAGGCTGGCCCGCAGGGCCGCCATCAGGTCCACGACATTGGTGTCCTCGGTCTCGGCCACCTTCTCGACCTTGTGGCCCTTCTGCTTGTCGGCGATCAGCGCCTTCAGGGCGGTCTCGTAGCGATCCACGAACAGGCTGGGATCAAAGGGGCCCTTCTGCTGCTCGATGATCTTCTCGGCGATGGCGATCATGGCCTTGTCCGGGGCCTTGTCGGTGATCGAGGCGAAGATCTCGTCGGCCTTGCGCACCTCGTCGTCGGTCCGCAGCGAATAGGCCAGTATGCCCTGCCCGCGCGGCTCCAGCGCCAGCAGGCGCTCGCGCGTCGACAGCACCACCCGGCCCAGGGCGATCTGGCCCGAACGTTCCATGGCCTCGCGGATCACGCCAAAAGCCTCCTGGGCCAGCTTGCCATCGGGCGTCAGATAATAGGGATTGTCCCAGTAGATCCGGTCGATGTCGGCGGCGGGCACGAACCGCTCGATGTCGATGGTCTTGGTGCTCTCCAGCTTGACCGATTTGATCTCCTCGTCGGTCAGCAGGACGTACTGGCCGTCGGAAACCTCATAGCCCTTGACCAGATCGGCCCGATCGACCGGGCCCGTGTCGGGGTCGGTGGTGATCATCTTGATGCGGTTGTTGGTCTTGGGATTGATCAGGTTGAAGTGAACCTCGCCGCCGCTGCTGGTCGCCGTGTAGAGCGCGACCGGGCAGGTGACGAGCGACAGGCGAAGATGCCCCTGCCAGGTGGGTCGATAGGCCATGTCAAAAACCCCTGATCGCCGTGATGGCTTCGCGAAGACGACTCAACGGGCGTGAGGCCAATTTGTTCTGCGGCGCCGCGCGGCGCGGCGGCAGGGATCAACAATCGGCCGAGCTCGTTCTGTCACGGCAACGGTTGGAGCCACGCCCGATGACCAAACTCGCGCGCTACAGGGAAAAGCGGGACTTCAAGCAGACGGCCGAGCCATCGGGCGAGAACGCCAGGGTTGTCGCCTCCGATCGGTTGCGGTTCGTGATCCAGAAGCACGACGCCACGCGCCTGCATTTTGACCTGCGGCTTGAGCACGACGGGGTCTTCCGCTCCTGGGCCGTCACGCGCGGACCGTCCCTCGATCCTAAAGACAAGCGCCTGGCGGTCGAGGTCGAGGACCATCCCCTCGACTATGGCGACTTCGAGGGCACGATCCCCAAGGGCCAGTACGGCGGCGGGACGGTACAGCTTTGGGATCGCGGCTACTGGGCGCCGGAGCCGGGTTTCGAGAACATCGACAAGGCCCTGAAGGCCGGCGAGCTGAAGTTCGTCATGGAGGGCGGGCGACTGCACGGCTCCTGGGTGCTGGTGCGCCTGCGCGACGAGGGCAAGCGCCACAACTGGCTGCTGATCAAGCACCGCGACGCGGCGGCCGTGGACGGCGAAGGCGGCGCCCTGGCGGCGGAGGACCGCTCCATCGCCTCGGGCCGCAGCCTGGCGCAGATCGCCAAGGGCGAGGGCAAGGGGGCTACGCCGTTCATGACCGCCGCCAGCGGTGCGGCCGACGCGGTCTGGGACACCGACAAGACCCGAAAGCCGGGCTCTCCCGCCGCCAAGGCCGGCCCCAAGGTGGCGGCAAGGGTCTCGCCGGCCTTCATCGCGCCGCAGCTTTGCAAATCGGTCGACAAGCCGCCGGCCGGGCCGGGCTGGGGCCATGAAATCAAGTTCGACGGCTATCGCATGCAGCTGCGAATCCGGGGCGGCCAGGCGACCCTTCTGACCCGCAAGGGCCTGGACTGGTCGGACAAGTTCCCGGCCATCATCGAGGCCGGCGCCCACCTGCCCGACGGCGTCATCGACGGCGAGGTGGTCGCCCTGGACCATACCGGCGCGCCGGACTTCGCGGCCCTGCAGGCGGCGATCTCGGACGGCCCGACCGACGACCTGATCTTCTTCGCCTTCGACCTGCTGTTCGACGCGAAAGAGGACCTGCGCGACCTGCCGCTCACCGACCGCAAGGCCCGCCTGAAGGTCGTGCTGGAGGGCGCGGCCGCGACGCTGCGCTATGTCGATCACTTCGTCACCGCCGGCGACGCGGTGCTGCTTTCGGCGTGCCGGATGGATCTGGAAGGCATCATCTCCAAGCGGCTGGACGCGCCCTATCGCCCGGGCCGCAGCGACAGCTGGGTGAAGTCCAAGTGCCGGCAGGGCCACGAGGTGGTGATCGGCGGCTGGACCACCACCGGCGAGGCGTTCCGCTCCCTGCTGGCCGGCGTCTATCGCGGTGACCATCTGGTGCATGTGGGACGGATCGGCACGGGCTATGGCCGCGATAAGGTCGCCCGGCTGATGCCGAAGCTGCGCGCCCTGGAAACCGACAAGAGCCCCTTCGGCGGCAAGGGCGCGCCCCGGGCGGCAGCCGGGATCCACTGGGTCAGGCCCGAACTGGTCGCCGAGATCGAATATGCCGGCTTCACGGGTGAGGGCATGATCCGCCAGGCGGCCTTCAAGGGACTGCGCGAGGACAAGCCCGCCGCCGAGGTCGAGGCCGAGACCCCCGCCCCCGGCGCCACGCCGCTGAAGACGCCGACGCCCCGGGCCGCCGCTCCGGCCACTGTCGGCAAGCGCGGCGCCTCGACCGTCATGGGCGTTACGATCTCCAGCCCCGACAAGGCGCTGTGGCCGGACGGCGGCGACGGCCAGCCCGTCACCAAGCTGGACCTGGCCCGCTACTACGAGGCGGTCGGGCCCTGGCTATTGCCGCACATCAAGGGACGCCCCTGCTCGCTGATCCGCATGCCCGACGGCATCGGCGGCGAGACCTTTTTCCAGCGCCACGCCGGCCGGGGCCACTCGTCGCTGTTCACGGAGGTCGAGGTCTCGGGCGACCCCAAGACCTATCTGCAGCTGGACCGCATCGAGGCCCTGATCGCGGCGGCCCAGATCGGCGCGGTGGAGCTGCATCCCTGGAACTGCGAGCCCGACCAGCCCGACCAGCCCGGGCGACTGGTTTTCGATCTGGATCCGGCCCCCGACGTCGATTTCGCGCAGGTGATCGCGGCGGCGCGCGAGGTGCGCGATCGCCTCGACGACCTGGGCCTGGTCAGTTTCTGCAAGACCACCGGCGGCAAGGGCCTGCATGTGGTCACCCCGCTGAAGGCCAAGGGGATCGACTGGCCCACGGCCAAGGCCTTCGCCCGCGATGTCTGCAAGGCGATGGCGGCCGACGCGCCCGACCGTTTCCTGATCACCATGGCCAAGAAGGACCGGACCGGACGGATCTTCCTGGACTATCTGCGCAATGACCGGATGGCCACGGCCGTGGCCCCGCTGTCGCCGCGCGGCCGGCCCGGAGCGCCGGTGTCGTTTCCCCTGAGCTGGACCCAGGTGAGGACGGGGCTGGATCCGGCCCGATACACCCTGCGATCCGTGCCGGACCTGATGGCCGGCCTGCGGGCCTGGGAAGACTATGGCGAGGGCCAGCGGTCGCTGGCCACGGCGATCAAGCGCCTGGGCAAGGTCTAGCTAGCGCAGCGACGCGTCCCGCAGCCGCCGGCGACGACCGCCCAGGGCGTCGGGACGGTTCAGCACCTTGCGGTACTCGTCGCGGCGCTCGTGGATCGAGGCGATGACCAGGCCCATGGGCACGCCGATATCGACCAGCACGGCCTCGGACAGCTGCAAGGACGCCTCGATCGTTTCGGGCACGGCGTCGGTGGCGCCCAGTTCATAGAGGCGCGCGGCGTGGCGGGCGTCGCGGGCGCGGGCGACGATGGTCAGGTCGGGCCGCGCGCCGCGCGCGGCGGCGACCACCGCCTCGGCGGCTTCCGGCGCGTCCATGGTCACCACCACCGCCCGGGCGGTGGCCAGGCCGCAGCGCTCCAGCAGCTCCAGCCTCGAGGCGTCGCCGTAATAGATGCGGCCGCCCTCGCGGCGCCCCTGCTCCACCAGCCGCGCGTCGCGCTCGACGGCGATCCACGACAGGTCGTGGCGGCCCAGCATGTCGCCGACCAGCTTGCCGACCCGGCCATAGCCGATCACCAGCACCTGGCCCTCGGGCTCGGGCCCCACGCGATCGGGCTCGCCCGCCGCCGGCGATTCCGCCAGCTTGATCGGCGAAGCCCGGCGTCCCAGCCGCGCGCCCAGCGCCGCCAGGCCCGGGATCAGGAACATGGTCAGGGTCGCCGAGACCAGCACGGCCTGGCCCACCTCGCGCGGCACCACCTGGGCGCCCATGGCGTTGTCGAGAATAACGAAGGCGAACTCGCCGCCGGCCGCCAGGATCAGGGCCGCCTCGGCCGAGGCCTTGGTCCCCAGCTTCATGGCCAGGCCCAGGCCGAACACCATCGCCGCCTTCACCACCAGAAGGCCGATGGCGACGCCCAGGATCAGCACCGGATTGGCGACCAGCAGCGACAGGTCCAGGCGGATGCCCAGCGACACGAAGAACAGGCTCAGCAGCAGGCCCTTGAAGGGCTCGATCTTGACCTCGACCTCGTGGCGATACTCGGTCTCGGCCAGCAGCACGCCGGCCACGAAGGCGCCCAGGGCCATCGACAGGCCCGACAGGGCGCTGACCATGCCCGCGCCGATGATCACCAGCAGGCAGGCGGCCATGAACATCTCTTCGCTCTTGGCCTTGGCGACCGACTTCAGCATCGGCCTCAGGAGAAGGCGCCCCACCAGCACGATGCCGCCCAGGCCCAGGGCCGCCGGGGCCAGGGCCATCAGGTCCTTCAGGGCGAACGCCCCGTCGCCGCGCCCCAGTATGGTCAGGGTGATCAGGATCGGGGCCACGGCCAGATCCTGGAACAGCAGCACCGAGAAGGTCGCCCGTCCGCCGTCGGAATGCAGCCTGCGCCGCTCGGCCAGAACGGGCACGGCGATGGCGGTCGAGGACAGGGTCAGGGCCGCGCCAATGGCCAGGGCGGAAACCGGCGGCTGGCCCAGGGCCATGGCCCCCAGGCCCAGGGCGATCGAGCAGCCGATCATCTGGGCGGCGCCCAGGCCGAACACCAGCTTGCGCATCAGGCGCAGGCGCTCCCACGACAGCTCCAGCCCGATCATGAACAGCAGGAAGACGACGCCGAACTCGGCCAGCTGGGCGATTTCGTCGGGATTGTCGACGGTGACATAGTCGAGCCAGGGGGCCACGTGGATGAAGCGGCCCAGGCCGAACGGTCCCAGGATCACCCCGGCCAGCAGGAAGCCCAGGATCGGATTGAGCTTCAGGCGCTTGAAGATCGGCGCGACGACGCCCGCGGTGGCCAGGAACAGGACCAGGTCCTTGTAGTCCGCTGGTGAAACCTCGTGCTGCACGCGCCCTCCCGCTCCTGTCCGCTAGCTCGCCAACTTCAGTCGAACGCCCGCGCCGGCCTCGCCCTGGGCGCTGCCCGGCGCGATCAGAACGACCCCGCCCGCCTCCAGCGCCTCGATCAGAAGGCGTTCGGTGCTATGGTGCAACGCATGGCGCTCGGTCTCGAAGTCCTTGACCGTGCTGCGCGACACTCCCGCCCGATCGGCGAGCTCGCCCTGAGACCAGCTGAGCAGGCCGCGGGCGCCCCGACACTGGGCCGGCAGGAGAATTTTTGCGTGTGGCATCTGGCGAACCCGGGTGACGTCACCCATATTGGTTGAGTACGCCCGAAAAAGTTGACCGTCAAGGAGAGCCTTTGCACCATACCTCACTGATCGTCACCATCGTCGCGGGCCTGGGGCTGGCCTTCGTGTTCGGCGCCATCGCCAACCGGCTGAAGCTGCCGGTGCTGGTCGGCTATCTGGTGGCCGGGGTGATGGTCGGGCCGTTCACGCCCGGCTATGTGGCCGATCAGGAGCTGGCGCCGCAGCTGGCCGAGATCGGCGTGATCCTGCTGATGTTCGGGGTCGGGCTGCATTTCTCGCTGAAAGACCTGATGGCGGTGCGCAAGATCGCCATCCCGGGCGCCGTGGTGCAGATCGTCGCCGCCACGGTGATGGGCCTGGGCCTGGCCCTGGCCCTGGGCTGGACCGTCGGGGCGGGTGTCGTCTTTGGCCTGGCCCTGTCGGTCGCCTCGACCGTGGTGCTGCTGCGCGCCCTGCAGGAACGACGGCTGATCGAGACCGGGCGCGGCAAGATCGCGGTGGGCTGGCTGATCGTCGAGGATCTGGCCATGGTGCTGGCCCTGGTGCTGCTGCCGGCGCTGTCGGGCATGCTGGGCGGTGAGGCCGCCGCGCCCGGTCCCGGCGGCGTGGCCGGCGCCTTCGCCATCACCATCGGCAAGGTCGTGGCCTTCGTCGCCTTCATGCTGATCGTCGGCCGCCGGGTGATCCCCTGGATCCTGCACCGCGTCGCCCATACCGGCTCGCGCGAGCTGTTCCGTCTGGGCGTGCTGGCCATCGCCCTGGGCGTGGCGTTCGGCTCGGCGACCCTGTTTGGCGTGTCGTTCGCCCTGGGGGCCTTCTTCGCCGGCATGATCATGGCCGAGAGCGAGCTGAGCCAACAGGCCGCCAACGAGACCCTGCCCCTGCGCGACGCCTTCGCCGTGCTGTTCTTCGTCTCGATCGGCATGCTGTTCGACCCCATGGTGCTGATCCGCGAGCCGCTGGCCGTGCTGGCCACCCTGGCGATCATCGTGGTGGGCAAGTCGATCGCCGCCCTGATCATCGTGCTGGCCTTCAAGCGCCCGATGAGCACGGCCCTGACCATCTCGGCCAGCCTGGCCCAGATCGGCGAGTTCTCGTTCATCCTGGCGGGGCTGGGCGTATCGCTGAAGCTGCTGCCGGAGGCGGGCCGCGACCTGATCCTGGCCGGCGCCATCCTGTCGATCCTGGTCAATCCGCTCTTGTTCGTGATCCTTGACCGGTTCCTGCCCCGAATGATCGCCCGCGAGCGCGCGGCGGCCGGCGAGCCGCCGCTGGTCGCTGCCGCCAAACCCCACGCCCTGCTGGTCGGCTATGGCCGCGTGGGCAAGCGGGTGGCCGAGGGCCTCAAGGGCCGTACGCCGCTGGTGGTGATCGAGGACGACGCCGAACGCGCCGCCGAACTGCGCGCCGCCGGCTTCGAGGTGGTCAATGGCAATGCGGTGCTGCCCGAGGTGCTGCTGAAGGCCGGCCTCGCCAGAGCCACCCACCTGTTCGTCGCCGTGCCCAGCCCCTTCGAGGCCGCCCGGATCATCGAACAGGCCCGCGCCGCCAACCCCAAGGCCGAGATCATCGCCCGGGCCTATACCGACGCCGACGTCGAGCTGCTGAAAAGCATGGGCGCCAGCCACGCCCTGGTCGGCGAGGACGAGATCGCCAAGGGCATGCTGGCGCGGGCGCCGAAGAAGAAGGCGGTCGCAGCGGGGCATTAGCGACGCGTCGCTGACCTCGCCCGCCGCTGGCCCTTCCGCGCCGGCGAGGGCGGGAAGGGCTGCGACACTAGGATCCGTGCGGGTCGCCTTGCCTCAGAAGTCAAAGCCGAGCGTGACGAATATCTGGCGCGGCGCGGACGAGTGGAACACCAGAATGCTCCCAGCCGCGTCGTCCGGGGCGAACACGCTGCTGTCGAAGTTCGACGCATGGCGCTCGTCGGTCAGGTTGGTGACGTTCAGCGACGCCTTCGCGCCCTTCAGGGGGCCCGCGGCGCCGAAGTCATAGCCCAGGCCGAGGTCGAAGGTGGCGTAGCCGCCGAAGCTCTGGTCGTTGGCGTAGGTGTAGAAGCGTCGGCCGGTGTACTTGCCCTGCAGCGAGGCGAAGAAGCCGTTGCGCTTCAGGCTCAGCACGCTGGCGAACATCTCCTTCGGCGTATCCACCTGCTGCTTGCCGGCCGTCGCCTTGACCACGCAGGTGGTGGTGCACCAGTTCAGGTTCTCGTCATAGGTCGACTTGTTGTACGAGGCCGAGTTGTACCAGTTCAGCCACGGCAGCGGCTTCCACAGCACGCCCAGTTCGGCGCCCTTGCTGGTGACGCTGCCGGCGTTGTGGAAGGAGTTCCCGCAGCCCGGGTTCTGCTGCTGGTTCGTCGGGCAGGGATTGTACTGCAGCAGGCGGTTGTCGAAATCCACCTCGTAGGCGGACAGCGAAACCTGCAGCGGGCCGCTCACATAGCGGTAGCCGACATCGAAACTCTTCGAGGTTTCGGGCTCGAGATACCGGCCCTGTGCATTCCAGACGGCCTGTGACACCGACTGCGGGCCCAGCTTGAAGCCGCCCTGGAACATCGCGATGTTCTCGGCGTAGCTGGCGAACACTTCGTGGCCTTGCGCGATCGTCCAGCGCACGCCCGCTTCCGGCAGGAAGCTGTCGGCGGCTTTCAGCGAGCCGGTCGCGAACTGGGTCGCCGCCGCCGCCGGCGCCTTGGCGATGCCGGGCAGGGCCGTGGCGTTCGACTTGGCGTTGGTGCTCTTGAAGCCGAAATCGATGCTCAGCGCGTCATCCAGCAGCGTGACCGTGTCCTGGACATAGAACTGCTGGGTGTTCCAGTCGGTCCGCTGGACCCACTGGGCGGTGTTCGGCTGCCCCTTGAGGAATTGCGCCAGGCTGAAGGGGCCTGTGACATTGGTCCAGATATAGCGCGCGGCGCTGCTGGTGTTCTGCTCCAGCCAGACGCCCGCCTGCAGGTGGTTGACGCCGACCGTCCAGGCCAGGCTGGCGACGACGCCGTCGCGTTCAATGGTGTAGCGCGTGTCGCGGATCTGCACCGGCAGGTCGTCCGAGGTGTCCGTCGTGCCCTGGTTGGAGAGGCCCGTGATGAAGTTGTTGCCCGCGCCCTTGTCGGTGTGGCGATAGACCTGCATGTGCGCCTTCAGCGCCGACGTCACGTCGAAGTCGCCTGCGATGTAGAACAGGTCGTCGTTGCGCAGGATCTGGCCGTTGGTGAACGTCACATCGGCCAGCTTTTCAGGGGCCTTCGAGGGAACGCACTTGGCCGCCAGCGACGCCACCGAACAGGACGCGCGACCCAGATAGGTTTGCCAGTCCGGCGCATAGCCCGCCCAATCCCAGCCCAGGCGCGTGACCATGTCCTTGGACAGGTAGGTGTCGTCGGCCTGGTTGGTGCGCGAGATGTCCGCGAAGGCGGTCAGCGAGCCGCGCTCACCCTTGTACTGGAGCTTGCCGTTGAACTGCTTGCCGGTCGACTTGTTGTAGGCGCCCTGGTTCACGAACAGGTCTTGCTGGACATACGCCCCGGAGACATAGGCCGACCAGCCGCCGCGCTCGCCGGTGTCAAAGCGCAGGAAGGTGCGCGCGGAGTCCTCGCTGCCGAGCGTCCCGTTGATCGCGAAGCCCATCTCCTTGTGAGGGTCGCTGGACGTATAGATCAGCGCGCCGCCCAGGTTGCTGGTCGAGGCGATGCCCAGGCCGGCGATGCCGGTCGCCAGATCGGCGCGGCCCAGGTTCTCGGAGATCAGCGCGCGGCTGATGGTGAGGCCGTTATAGTTGTTGTAGGCGCCGTCGCCCAGCGGCATGCCGTCCAGCGTGTAGCCGAGGTGGGTGGTGTTGAAGCCGCGCACCTGCAGCGACAGCGACTGCTCGTTGACGCCCAGGGCGTCGATCGATTGGGCGCTCACGCCCGGCAGGAAGTTCAGCGCCTTCTGGATGCTGGAGCCGGGCGGCAGCACTTCAAGGTTCGACGGCAACAGGGTCGAAACAGAGCGCGTCTGACCGCTGCCGACGATGACGATGGCGTCGAGTTCAGTGCTATCGACCGGTACGGCCGGCGCATCGGCGGCGTTCACCTGTGTGGCGAACGCAAGACACGCGGCGATCGCCAGCAGGCTGACGGACTTGTGCAACATTGTAGACCCCCCGATATCAAACGCGCCGCAGGATGTGGGTCGTGCGGCGCAGCTTGGTTCAGGTGACGCCTCTATTCCGCTTCAGTGACGGTTTTGCATCTTTGATCGACCCTTGAGATCGCCCGCTCCAGGGTGATGAATGGCGTGATGATCCATTCATGACGGAGGGTGAAGCCATGCTGGATGAAACCACCGGGGAACGGCCGCACGCCACGGCGGCCGGACGCGCGATCCGCGAGGTGCAGAGCGCCGAGCTGGACCTGGTCGCCGGTCCCCTACGGCTCCGTCTCAGCGCCCGCGCAACGCCGGTCGGCCTGCTGGCGTTCGGCGTGATGATGAGCGGGATCGTCGCCTCCGCCTCGGCGGTGGTCTGGGCGGCGCGGCGGCGGAGCGCCCTTAAGTAGCCGCCTGAACGTCGCCCCGCCCGGCCCGGATTGACCCGCCCCCCGCCACACCCTACTCACCCGGGACCATGACCGCCCGTCGCGCCAGATCCGGCTCCACCCTGCTCGTCGCCCTGCTGGCGGCGCTCGCGGTGCTGGCCCAGACCCTGGTTCCGGCGGTCGCCATGGCCCGCTCGACCAGCGCGGGCGAGGCGATCATCATCTGTACGGCCGAGGGCGCCAAGCTGGTCAAGGTAGGCGGCGAAGAGCCGGCTCCGACTAAGATCTTCGGCGGCTTCAAGTGCGGCCAGTGCGTGGCCGCCAGCCTGGCCGCCATCACCCCCGACTCCGCCGCCACCATCGCGCCCGTGCGCTACGCCGTCCGCCTCGAGGTCGCCATCGTGCGCACCCTGGGCGTTCGCGGCCATGCCCGCGCGCCGCCGCGTCCGCCCGGCCAGGGCCCGCCCGCCAACCTGAACGCCTGACCCAAAGCCTGCGCTGCGGCTGACGCCGCCCGCGCGTCTCGTCACGTTTTCAGGACTTTCAGTTTCATGACCGTCACCTTCCGCCGCGCCCTCATGCTGGGCGCCGCCGCCCTTTGCCTGTCTTCCGCTGCTCACGCCGCCGAAGCCGACCAGACCCGTCTCGACTCGGTGCTGGTCACCGCCCGCCCCGACCCCGAAGACCCGCCCGCCGTGGCCCAGGCCCGCAAGCGCCTGTCGGAAACCCCCGGCGCGGTGGCCGTGATCTCGTCGGAAGCCTATGCCAACCGCTTCGCCCTGGGCCTCAACGACACCGTCCGCGACGTGCCCGGCGTGTTCGCCCAGAAGAAGTTCGGCGAGGATACGCGCCTCTCGATCCGGGGGTCGGGCATCGGCAACGCCAACCACAATCGCGGAACCCTGCTGGCCCAGGACGGCGTGCCCCTGAACGAGGCCGACGGCTATGGCGACTATCAGCTGATCGACCCGCTGCTGGCCCGCTACACCGAGGTCTACAAGGGCGGCAACGCCCTGCGCTTCGGCGGGGCCCTGCTGGGCGGGGCGATCAATTTCGTCACGCCGACGGGCAAGACGGCCGGCGCCGACAACCTGGTGCGGGTCGAGGGCGGCTCGTTCGGCACGGCCCGCCTGCATGGCGAGGTGGCGCGCCAGTTCGGCGACAATGACGTCTTCGTCGGCGCCACCTTGATGAACGCCGACGGCTGGCGCCAGCAGAGCAACAGCTCGGCCGCCCGCCTGTCGGCCAATATCGGCCACAGCTTCGGCGAGGACCGCGAGGTTCGCCTGTATGTCAGCGGCGCGGACCTGCGCCAGCAGATCGCCGGCTCGGTGACCCTGGCCCAGGCGCTGAACAGCCCCGAAAAGGCCGCCGCCGGCAATCTGACCAACAATTACGGGCGCAACATGCGCAACGCCCGGGCCAGCCTGCAGACCACCTGGCGCCTGTCCGACACCACCGTGTTCGAAGGCGGCGTCTATGGCGCCTGGCGCGACCTGGACCATCCGATCTTCCAGGTCATCGACCAGGAAAGCCGCAACTTCGGCGCCTTCGGACGGCTGGACTGGACGGGCGAGCTGGGCGGCCACGCCGCCGACCTGTTCGCGGGCGTCGCCTGGCGCGTCGGCGACATGGACGCCCGCCAGTGGCTGAACCTGCGCGGCTCCAAGGGCGCGGCCCAGGCCTTCTCGCGCCAGAACGCCGAGGCGCTGGATGTCTTCGCCGAAGGTCGCTTCTTCGTCACGCCGCGCATCGCCCTCGTGGCCGGCGCGACCTACGGGACGGCGACGCGCGACTACCGCGCCTACAAGCTGGCGGGCGTCGCCTCGACCTTCGACCTGACCGCCAGCCGTGACTATGACTGGCTGGCCCCGCGCGTCGGCCTGCTGTTCCAGATCGACCAGGACAGCCAGGTCTTCGCCAACCTGACGAAGTCGGTCGAGCCGCCCAATTTCGGGGCCTATTCGCCGACCGCCGCCGCCGGCTTCGCGCCCGTAGTTCCGCAAAAAGCCTGGACCGGCGAGATCGGCGCGCGCGGCCGCAAGGGCGCCTTCGCCTGGGATCTGGCCCTCTATCGCGCCGAGCTGAAGAACGAGCTGCTGAGCTTCGTGGTCGATCCCGCCCACCCGGCCGCCACCTTCAACGCCGACGAGACGGTGCACCAGGGCCTGGAAGCCGGCCTCGACTGGCGTTTCAACAAGCGCGTTCGCCTGCGCCAGACCTGGGCCTGGTCGGACTTCCACTTCAAGGGCGACGCCCAGTACGGCGACAACACCCTGCCGATCGTGCCCGAACACCTGTACCGCGCCGAGCTGAAATACGAGCACCCGGCCGGCTGGTTCGTGGCCCCGTCGGTCGAGTGGTCGCCGCGCGGGCCGTTCGTCGATTTCCGCAACAAGGTCCGCGCGCCCGACTACGCCATCGCCTCGCTGGGGGCCGGCTATACCCGCGACGGGGTGACGGTGTTCCTCGATGCGCGCAATCTGCTGGACAAGCGCTATGTCGCCACCGTCAATCCGCTGGCCAATCCGGCCTCGGTCACAGCGGCGACGATCGAAAACACGGCCGCCTTCTGGCCGGGCGAGGGACGCGGCGTGTTCGTCGGCGTCTCGGGCAAGTTCTAGGAGTTCCCATGCGCAAGATCGCCCTCGCCGTCCTGGCCCTGGCCGTCCCCGCGCCTGCCCTGGCGCATGTGGTCGCCGCGCCCGATACGGCGCGGGCGGGGTCCTACGCCGCCGTCGCCTTCCGGGTGGGCCATGCCTGCTCGGCGGGCGACGCCACCCTGAAGGTCCGGATCGAGATCCCGCCCGGCGTGGTCTCGGCCCGGCCCCAGCCCAAGCCCGGCTGGACCTATGAGATCGAGCGCGAGCCCGGCGCCGATCCCAAGGCCGCGCCCTCGGCGGTGACCTATGTCGGCCGCCTGCCCGACGAGGCGTTCGACGAGTTTCCGCTGCTGATGAAACTGCCCGCCGCCGGCGACACCCTGGTGTTTCCGGTGATCCAGACCTGCGAGAAGGGCGAAAGTCAGTGGACGGAGGTTCCTTCCGCCGAGGCCCCCGGCGAGAAGCTTTCCCGCCCCGCCGCCACCCTTCGCCTGACGCCGGTCGAGCCTATGCCGGCCGGCCACCAGCACTGAATTTCCGGAGACATCCCATGCGCAGCGCACGCCTCCTGGCCCTCGCGGCCGTTCTCGCCTTCACCGCTCCGGCCACGGCCGGCGACTACAAGGTCGGCGCCCTGACGATCGGCAATCCGTGGACCCGCCCGGCCATGGCCAGCATGAACGGTGTCGGCTTCATGACCATCGCCAACGCCGGCGCCAAGCCGGTGAAGCTGGTCAGCGCCGAAAGCGCCCTGGCCGGCAAGGTCGAGATCCATCGCTCGGCCATGGCCAATGGCGTCATGACCATGCGCCGCCAGGACGAGGGCGTGACCATCCCGGCCGGCGGCTCGGTGGCCTTCGCGCCGGGCGGCTATCACTTCATGCTGATTGGCCTGAAACAGCCCCTGGCCCAGGGGCAAAAAGCTCCCGTAACGCTGGTCTTCGACAATGGCCGCCGCGCCGCTGTCGGGCTGACCGTTCAGAGCGCCGCGCCCCAGGCCCCACAAGGATCGATGGGCGAGCACCAGCACCACTAGCCACCCATTCTGGCTGGACATGACAAATTTGTAAGGGAGCAAAACTTCCACGGCGGGGCAGATTGCGGCCAGCTCACACCAACGGATACGACTTCCATGAAACGAGTCTGGTTCGCCGCCGCCGCCGTGGCCGCGCTTTCCCTTTCGGCCTTCGGCGCCCAGGCCCACGAGGACCATCTGTGCCTTGATGACGCCTGCACGACCCAGGCCCTGTTTGCTCCGGCTTCGGAGGGCGCGGCCGCCGACCTGACCTCGCTGGACTCGCCGCGCTACGGCGCCTGGGGCTTCGACAGCTCGGGCATGGACACCACCGTCAAGCCGGGCGACGACTTCTACAAGTTCGCCAACGGCGCCTGGGAAGCCCGCACGGTGATCCCGTCGGACCGCACCCGCTATGGCAATTTCGACAAGCTGTCGGAGCTGTCGGAAGCCCGCACCCGCGCCATCATCGAGGCCGCCGCCGCCAACAAGGCCGCCGCGGGCGACAGCGCCAAGGTCGGCGCCGCCTATCGCGCCTTCATGGACGAGGCCGCCATCGAGGCGCTGGACGCCAAGCCGATCGCGCCCTACCTGGCCGAGATCAAGGCCGTGAAGAGCAAGGACGCCTTCACCGCCCTGATGGGCAAGAGCGCCGTCACGCCGTTCACCAGCCTGATCGGCCTGGGCATCTCGACCGACGCCAAGAACCCCAAGGCCTATGCGGTCTATGCCGGGGTCGGCGGCCTGTCGCTGCCCGACCGCGACTACTATCTGGACGCCAAGTTCGCCGACAAGAAGACGGCCTATCTGGCCTATGTCGAAAAGGTCCTGACCCTGGCCGGCTGGGACAAGCCCGCCGAGAACGCCAAGGCCATCGTCGAGTTCGAGACCAAGCTGGCCGAGGCCAACTGGACCCGGGTCGAGCGCCGCAACCGCGACAAGACCTACAACCCCGCCACCCTGGCCGAGCTTCAGGCCCTGACGCCGGGCTATGACTGGAAGACCTTCCTGCCGGGCACGCAGCTGCCCCAGGTCGACCGCTTCATCGTCACCACCAACACCTCGTTCCCGAAATATGCGGCCATCTATGCCGCCACCCCGCTGGACACCCTGAAGGCCTGGCAGGCGTTCAAGGTCACCGACGGCGCCGCGCCCCTGCTGTCCAAGCGCTTCGTCGACGCCAGCTTCGAGTTCCGCAACAAGACCCTGTCGGGCCAGCCCGAGCAGCGCCCGCGCTGGAAGCGCGGCGTGGCCCAGGTCAACGGCATGCTGGGCGAGGCGGTCGGCCAGGACTATGTGGCGGCCTATTTCCCGCCCGAGTCCAAGGCCAAGATGCTGGACCTGGTGGCCAATATCCGCTCGACCATGAAGGTGCGGATCGACAATCTCGACTGGATGAGCGCCGAGACCAAGGTCAAGGCCCAGGACAAGCTGGCCAAGTTCACCGTCAAGATCGGCTATCCCGACAAGTGGGAAGACTATTCCAAGCTGGTGATCAAGGAAGGCGACGCCTATGGCAACGCCCAGCGCGCCGGGGTCTGGGAATGGCGCAAGGACGTCGAGCGCCTGAACGGTCCGGTCGACAAGGCCGAGTGGGGCATGACCCCGCAGACGGTCAACGCCTATTACAACTCCGTCAATAACGAGATCGTCTTCCCGGCCGCCATCCTGCAGGCCCCGTTCTTCCATCCCGACGCCGATCCGGCCGTCAACTATGGCGGAATCGGCGGGGTGATCGGCCACGAGATCGGCCACGGCTTTGACGACCAGGGCCGCAAGTCCGACGGCGACGGCGTGCTGCGCGACTGGTGGACGGCGGAAGACGCCGCCAAGTTCAAGACCCAGGCCGACAAGCTGGGCGCCCAGTATTCGGCGTTCGAGCCCTTCCCCGGCGTGCACGTCAATGGCGGCCTGACCATGGGCGAGAACATCGGTGACATGGGCGGCCTGGCCTTTGGCCTGGACGCCTATCACGCCTCGCTGGGCGGCAAGCCGGCCCCGGTGATCGACGGCTTCACCGGCGACCAGCGCGTCTATCTGGGCTGGGCCCAGGTGTGGCGCCAGAAGTCGCGCGACGACGCCCTCAAGCAGCAGATCGCCAGCGATCCCCACTCCCCGGCCCTGTATCGCGTCAACGGCGCGCTGCGGAACCAGCCGGGCTGGTACTCGGCCTTCGACATCAAGCCGGGCGACGCCCTGTATGTCGCGCCCGAAGAGCGTGTGAAGATCTGGTAGGTCCGGTCAACGGACCGGAATTGAGGGGGCTGGCGCTCAGGCGCTGGCCCCTTTTCTTTGCGCGATCCTCCGGAAGCGGACAGCCTCGGAGAGGACGGTCAGCACGGGCGTGTCGCCGGTTGCCATGATAACGCTACCATGAATACAACGTCGGACTGAATTCGCCCGTTCGAGGCGGACGCGAGGGAGAACGCCTTGACCGACCTGACCCGTCGCGCGGCCCTGATGGCCGGTTCGGCCGCCCTGGCCCTGCCCCTTCCGGGCCAGACCGCACCACTGGAAGCCGCCAACGACCTGCGGCTCTGGTATCGCCAGCCCGCCCGCGAATGGGTCGAGGCCCTGCCGGTCGGCTCGGGGCGGCTGGGGGCCATGGTGTTCGGCGGCGTGACGGCCGAGCGCCTGCAACTGAATGAGAACACCCTGTGGGGCGGCGGGCCCTATGACCCGGTCAATCCCGAAGCCGCCGGCGCCCTGCCCGAAATCCGCCGACTGATCGCGGCGGGCGCGTACGCCGAGGCGACGCAGCTGGCCAACGCTAGGTTCATGGCCAAACCCTTGCGGCAGATGTCCTATCAGACGCTGGGCGATCTGAAGCTGACCTTCCCGGGCCTGCCAGACACCGCCGAGGGCTATGTCCGCGATCTGGATCTGGACGCCGCCACCGCGCGCACCCGCTTCTCGCATGCCGGCGTCGCCCATGTGCGCGAGGTGATCGCCAGCGCGCCTGACCAGGTGATCGCCGTGCGGCTGGGCGCCGACAAACCCGGCGCGATCCATGTCGACCTGGCCTTCGACAGCCCCCTGAAGCCGAAGATCACCGTCGAGGGCGGCGACACACTCGTGCTGACCAGCGCCAATGGCGGCCAGCACGGCGTCGCCGCCGCCCTGAAAGTGGATTGCCGGGTCAGGGTGATCGCCACCGGCGGCAAGGTCGTCGCCGGTCCGACGGGCCTGTCGGTCATCGGCGCGGATCAGGTGCTGCTGCTGGTCGTCGCCGGCACCAGCTATCGCCGCTTCGACGACGTGTCCGGCGATCCGGCCGCCGACAATCGCGCCCGCCTGAACAGGGCCGCGCGGAAGACCTGGCCCAGCCTGCTGGCCGCGCATCGCACCGATCACCGCCGCCTGTTCCGCAAGGTGGTCGTCGATTTCGGAACCACCGGCGCGGCCCTGCGCCCCACCGACGAACGCATCCGCCTGTCGCAGACCACCCAGGATCCGGCCCTGGCGGCGCTGTACTACCAGTACGGCCGCTACCTGCTGATTGCCTGCTCGCGGCCGGGCGGTCAGCCGGCCAATCTGCAGGGCCTGTGGAACGACAGCCTGAACCCGCCGTGGGGAGCGAAGTTCACGATCAACATCAATACCGAGATGAACTACTGGCCCGCCGAGCCCACGGGCCTGGCCGAATGCGTCAAGCCTCTGGTCGAGATGGTCCGTGACCTGTCGATCACCGGGGCTCGCACGGCCAAGGCGATGTACGGCGCGCGCGGCTGGATGGCGCACCACAACACCGACCTGTGGCGCGCCACCGCCCCGATCGACGGCGCCTTCTGGGGCGTCTGGCCCACGGGCGGCGCCTGGCTGTGCAAGCACCTGTGGGACCACTACGACTATGGCCGTAACGCCGCCTATCTGGCCGACGTCTATCCCCTGATGAAGGGCGCGGCGCTGTTCTTCCTCGACGCCCTGGTCGTCGATCCCAAGACCGGCAGCCTGGTCACCAGCCCGTCGATCTCGCCGGAGAACGACCACGGCCACGGCTCGTCCCTGGTCGCCGGACCGACCATGGACCAGGCCATCATCCGCGATCTGATGGACGCCTGCGTCGCCGCCGCCAAAATCCTGGGCCTCGACGCGGATCTGGCCGCCCAGTTCGCCGCCACCCGCGACCGGCTCGCGCCCTACAAGATCGGCAAGGATGGCCAGCTTCAGGAGTGGCAGGAGGACTGGGACGCCGACGCCCCCGATCCCCAGCATCGCCACGTCTCGCACCTGTACGGCCTGTTCCCCTCCGACCAGATCTCGCTGGACGGCTCGCCCGACCTGGCCGCCGCCGCCCGCAAGACCCTGGAGACGCGCGGCGACCTGTCGACCGGCTGGGCCATCGCCTGGCGTCTGAACCTGTGGGCGCGACTGGGCCAGGGCGACCACGCCCACGGCATCCTCAAGCTGCTGCTGGGTCCCGAGCGCACCTATCCCAACCTGTTCGACGCGCACCCGCCGTTCCAGATCGACGGCAATTTCGGCGGGACCAGCGGCATGACCGAGATGATCCTGCAAAGCCGCAACGGCGCGGTGCATCTGCTGCCCGCCCTGCCGTCGGCCTGGCCCACCGGCAGGATGACGGGGCTGCGCGCGCGCGGCGCCCTGGGCGTGGATGTGTGGTGGAAGGATGGGGCTCTGGAGCGGGCCAGGCTGACGGCGACCGAGGCCGGCCGGCACGTCGTCTTCGTGGCGGGGCAGTCCCTGGCCCTGGAGATGAAACGCGGCGAGACAGTCGCACTGACCCTGCGGGACGGCCAGTTGCGGCGGGACTAGGGATACTCGGACGGTCGGGCGGGGTGGAAGCGGCCCTCGGAACCCCTCCCTCTCTCTATGAGAGAGGGATTCAAGGAAACCACCGTCCTGCCCCTCACACCACCCGCGCCTGCAGCCACAGGATCGCCGGATAGACCGACAGCCAGGTCCAGAAGAAGCGGTTGAGGCCGAACAGGCAGGCATTGGCCAGGTGGAAGGTCCCGGCGATCACCAGGCCGGCGATCAGGGTCTCGCGCGACAGCAGGGTCAGCGGAAAGGCCAGTTCGAACAGCATCACCGCCCAGGACATCACCAGCAGCAGGCGCGGTCGATCGGCCAGGCGGCGCAGGTCCTCGCTGACCGGATAGGCCGAGAACCGGAAGACGTCGGCCAGGGCCCGGCCGCTGCGCCAGTCGGGATTGACCACCTTGACCCAGCCGGAAATGAAATAGGACAGCATCAGCTGCAGCCCCAGATAGCCGAAGACCAGCTCCTGCAGGGCCTGCGTCGGCATCAGCCGCGACACGGTCAGGCACCACAGGGCCAGCAGGCCCATGCGATCGCTGCCGCCATTATAGGGTCCCTGGAAGCGCTGCAGGATCAGCAGCGACAGAGCGGCCAGACCCAGCAGTCCTACCAGATCGACCGCCGGCCAGGGCGAGACCGCGCCGAGGATCACCAGACCGCACAGCCCGATCCGCGCCAGGAACAGCGGCCGGTCGGCGCGCGGGCCGTTCAGGTGCTCCAGGCTCTGCTGGATCAGGGCCAGGGCCAGCAGGGCCTCGGTCAGGCGGGCGGCGCTCTCCAGCGTCATCGGGCGGTGATCGCCGCCAGCCGGCGCGGGGCCGACTGGAACAGCACCTCGCGCTGGATCGCATCATCCTCGCGACTGACGAACACCAGCCGGAAGCTCAGCCACTCGCCGGTCGGGGCGCTGGCCCGGAGATCGGCGGCCAGGCGCGTGAAGATCTCGTCCTGGCTGTGGTCGGTGGGGGCGTTGATCAGCCGCTCGGCGCAGCTGACCAGAAACAGGGTCTCGTTCCAGCGCGGATTCCACAGCAGCCGGGCCAGCAGGGTCCGGGCCGACACCCTCTGGGGCCGGGGGCGAAACTCGGTCCAGCCCGTCTTCGGGACGGCGGACGAGGCGGCCAGGGCGTATTCGATGCGCGGCGAGGGCGCGATCACGTCGAAGAAGTTCCAGGACGGGATCAGCGCCGGCAGCAGCAGGCCGAGGGGCTTCAACAGGGATCCCTCCTCCGCGGACGGGCGAATCGACAGGCGCACGATACGGCGCGGCCCGATCATCTCCGCCTCCGCGTTCCTTGCGCAATGGCGCGTGTCGTCGCGTGGAAACATCGCCGCCGACCTGCGCCAGCGCTTTTGACTCTTGCGTCAAATATGGAAACCAGGGCCCAGATACACCAAACCCGCCGCGGGGGATAATCGCGACGGGCTGGCTATTTCTCGATCATTCGATCTAGGCGGGCGTTTCCTCCCCGAAACGCCGAAGGAAGGGAGCTCTCTGATGGGCTCTGTTCTTCCTTGCAAGCGTTAGAAACGTCATAAATGGGGCGGTGTCAACGCAACAAAGCCCATTTCTGTAACGGGTTGAGCGTTTTTTTGACGAGATCGACGTAGTTTGGACGCCCCAGTCAAACTTATCACTGATCTCTCAGGATATTTTTGACTACCTTGTCAAATATTACCCCCAAGGCGAGTGGTCAGCTGGTCCAGCACCCGCGATCGCGACTCGAACACATAGTCGGGACGCGACACGGTGACCGGCTCGACCCCGGCGGCGGCCAGGGCGGCGGCGGCGTCGAACAGATCGGCGGTGGCCAGCAGGGCGCCGTTGGTCCGGCGCGAGCCGCCCTTGGCGACAAAGCCGGCGACGGCGGCCTGGGCCAGGTCGTCCTGCTCGGCGGGCCAGACCAGGGTGGCGAGCGTCCGCGCCCGGCCCTTGGCCTCGACCACCGCCAGCAGGCGCTGCAGGCTGCCCAACTGCTCGGGCGACCAGTCGGCGATCAGCGAGGCGGTCAGCTGGGCCTGGCTTTTCAGGATCACGCCGTCGGTCAGGATCTTCAGGCCGTTGGCCGCCAGGGTCGCGCCGGTGGTGGTGATGTCGACGACCAGTTCCGCCGCGCCGGCGGCCGGGGCCCCCTCGGTGGCGCCGCTGCTTTCGACGATGCGGTAGTCGGCCACGCCGTGGCGGGCGAAGAAGGCCCGGGTCTGGGTGACATATTTGGTCGCCACCCGCAAACGGCGGCCGGTGCGGGCCAGATGGGCGTGCCCGACCTCGTCGATATCGGCCATGGTGTCGACGTCCAGCCAGCTCTTGGGGGCGGTGACCACCAGATCGGCGCGGCCAAAGCCCAGGGCGCGCAGCAGCATCACCCGGCTGTCCATGTCGTCGCCGCGCTCGCGCAGCAGGTCCTCGCCCGTGACGCCCAGGTGCAGCTCGCCGGCGTCCAGGCCGGCGGCGATGTCACCGGCCGACAACAGGCGCACCGACACGCCGGGCAGGCCCGACAGTTCAGCGCTATAGCCGCGCGAGCCGCCGGTCATTTCCAGCTTGAAGCCGCACTCGGCCAGCCACGCCTCGACCTGCTCCTTCAGGCGGCCTTTTGACGGAATGGCGAAGATCATCTGGGCAGTCATTCGCCGCCTCCCGCATAGGCTCGGGCCGGGCGGACCATGCAGCCCACCGCGCCTGTGGTTTTCGGAGCGCCCAACCGCGCCGGCAGGCCGTCATAGCGACCGCCGGCCGCCACGGGCCGCTCGTCGCCGAGGGCGGCGCTGCGCACTTCGAAGAGGTAGCCGTCGTAATAGCCGAAGGCCCGGCCGAACGAGGCGGTCAGCACCATGCGGTCTTCCGGCACGCCGCGCGCGGCCATGCCGGCCAGCCGCGACCGCCAGCCGTCCAGCGCCGCGTCCAGCGCCGCGCGTTGCGGGCCGGCCAGGGCCGAGATGGCGTCCAGCGCCGCGCCCGGACGGTCGCTGACCGCCAGGAAGGCGCGGACCGCATCGGCCTGCTCGGGCGACAGACGGCCAGCCTTGGCGGCCTCGGCGCGTTCGACCAGGCGGTGGGCGATCTCGGCGGGACGGCGACCACCGACCGGCTCGATGCCGGCCAGGGACCACAGCTCCTGCAAGACGGCGGAAGCCTCGCCCTCGGGCAGGCCGGCCAGCAGGGCGGCGATGCGGCTTTGCTCTTCGCCCAGCGCTTGTCCGGTGGCCGACGAGCCCTCCAGCTCGATCTTCAACTGGCGCGGCCGGGTGAAGGCGCGCTTCAGCCGGGCGGCCAGAGGCGCGGCCAGACCCAGCGTATCGACGAAGGCCCCGAAGAGGCCGACATCGCCCAGCACCAGCGACAGGTCCGCGCGCCCACCGGCGGCCGACGACGCCCAGGCCAAAGCGGCGATCTCGGCGTCGGCCGCGACGGGGTCGCCGGCCTCGAAGGCCTCGACGCCGATCTGCAGGAACTCCTCGGCCCGGTCGCTGCCGCGCGGCGCGACGCGGAAGGCCTTGCCGTCATAGAGATAGCGGCCCGAAGCGGCCCCCGCCTCCAGATGCGCGCGGGCGATGGCCACGGTGAAGTCGGGGCGCAGGCAGGCCTCCTCGCCCCCGTCGCCGGACACCACGAACAGCCGCGAGCGCATGGCCTCGCCGGCCAGATCCAGCAGCAGGCCCAGCGGCTGCAGCACCGGCGCGTCGGTCAGCACGGCCCCGGCCGCCAGCAGCGGCGCGCGGATGGCGCCCAGCGCCTCCGCGGGAATGGAACGCTCGAGCCTCATGCCCTACCCTTCAATGATCTTGCGAACGGCGGCCACCAGCTCGCCGCGCGGGATCGTCTGCTGGCCGGGACGCTCGGCCTTCCAGGCGGCGTTGTCGGCCACGCCAGAGGCCAGCTCGCGGCCCAGGTCCAGGTCCTTGATCGTCACCGTGCCGGCCGCGATCTCGTCGCCGCCCAGCATGATGGCGGCCGGCGCCATCCGGCGGTCGGCATATTTCATCTGCGGGCGCATGCCGGAGGTTCCCAGATAGACCTCGGCCGGGATGCCGGCGTTGCGCAGGTCGGCGGCGACCGAGAAATACTCGCTCATGTGGGCCTGGTCGAAATTGATGATCACCACCGGACCCCGCGCCGCGCCGCCGGGCTCGCGCCCCGCCGCCCGCAGGGCCGAGGCCAGGCGCGAGACGCCGAACGAGAAGCCCGTGGCCGGCACCGGCTGGCCGGTGAACCGCGCGATCAGGTCGTCATAGCGCCCGCCGCCGCCGATCGAGCCGAACGAGACCTTGTTGCCCTTCTCATCCAGGGTGGACAGCAGCAGCTCGGCCTCGAACACCGCGCCGGTGTAGTATTCCAGCCCGCGCACGATGGACGGCTCGAACATCGCCTGGTCGTCAGCGACACCAAGGCTCTTCAGGGCCGCGTCGATCAGGGCCAGCTCATTGAGGCCCTCGTCGCCCTCGGCCGAACCGCCGATGACATTGGCGATCTTGCTCAGCGTCTCGCTGCGTCCGCCGGACCCGGCCTGGACGAAGTCAAGCACCGCGTCGATGGCCTTGCCCACCAGGCCCGCGCCCTTGGTGAA
This sequence comes from Alsobacter soli, assembly GCA_943371355.1. Lineage (GTDB taxonomy): Bacteria > Pseudomonadota > Alphaproteobacteria > Caulobacterales > Caulobacteraceae > Caulobacter. The sequence continues at coordinate 31,684 of CALRUN020000008.1, read as the reverse complement.
GGCGCCGCTCTCGTCCAGCCGGCCCTCGCCCAGCAGCAGGCGCACGCCCTCGACGCCCAGGCGGTCCAGCTTGTCGACGGCGCGCAGCACGGCCAGCTTCTGGCCGCCCGTCTCGACCCCGGCCGAGGTCAGAAGGCCGTTCAGCAGCTTGCGATTGTTGATCCGCAGCACGGCCGAGCCGCGCGGCAGGCCGGCGGCTTCCAGACCCGCCACGGCCATGGCGATGATCTCGGCGTCGGCCTCGGGCCGGGCCGAGCCCACCGTGTCGGCGTCGCACTGGATGAATTCGCGGAAGCGGCCGGGGCCGGGCTTCTCGTTGCGCCACACCGGGCCATAGGCATAGCGGCGGAACGGCTTGGGCAGGGTCTCCCAGTTCTGGGCCGCGAACCGGGCCAGGGGCGCGGTCAGGTCGTAGCGCAGCGCCATCCACTGGTCGTCGTCGTCCTGCAGGGCGAACACGCCCTCGTTGGGACGGTCGCTGTCGGGCAGGAACTTGCCCAGGGCGTCGGCATATTCGAAGGCCCCGGTGTCCAGCGCCTCGAAGCCGTGCCGCTCATAGACCTTCGACACCGCCTCCAGGATGGCGCGCTCGGCCCGCAGGTCGCGGGCGCGCTTGTCGGCGAAGCCGCGCGGGGCGCGGGCTTCGGGGCGGAAGGTTTGGGCGGCTTCGGTCTTGGTGTCGTCGGGCATCGTCGGTCCTTGGATACTCAAAGGCTTCGACGGATGGCGCTTGCAGCAAAGCCCCATCCGCTAGGCGGGGCTCAGGCAGGGGGCTTGCTTCTAGAGCGAGCGGACCCGGCCGATCCCGCGAGGCGAGGTCGGATGGTGGTGGCGGCCGTGATGGTGCGGCGTGCGGGTCATTGCGGGCGGGCTATAGCGGATAGGGCGGCGGGGGGGAAGGGGTGAGAGGTCAGAGAAGAACGCCACCTTGAACTCAAAGCGTCTGAAGCGTGAGCGTGACGGGAATCACTATATCCTATAGAATATTTTGAACTTCCGCATGTCCATGGAGATCATAGGCGAATGGAATTGCTCCGCGAGAATGCTGAGATTTTATCTTTTGGCTTGGCCCTTATTTCGGCGCTCGCCGCAATTCTGTTTTGGCTACTGAGACGATCAAAAGATAAAACGCCGCCATCCACGAATACGCAGACAAGCGGAAGCAATAGCATCAATGTTATCTCCGGCGGAAACGTTAGCATTGGTCGAAGCAATGATGAAAAATGATCAGCATACCGGAGATAACTCTATTGCAATAGTTTCTCGCGGATCTGTTTCAATTCATACGGGAGTAAGCGTTTCTGATGTCAAGGAAATCTGTCGCGATATGATGCTTGAGACCATGGCTGGAATGCAGCGTGAGGCCAAGGAAGAGGTCGAGAAAAGAAACGAAAAACTGGTGGATGACCTTCTAGCTAGAGCTGAAGAGCGCTTCGGCGAAACGGTCGAAGAGAAGCTTAATGGGTTTAAGGACCCCGGCGCTCAATACGCCTTTAAGCAGGCGCAAAATGGATATTGTCGCTACGGCAATGAAGAATCCAAAGACAATGCCATTGAATTAATACTTGAAAGGCTATCAAAGACCGATCAAATTGACGAGAAAATAATTATAGATGAAGCAATTGAAAAATCATCTCGATTGACATCGAGACAGGTTGATATTTTGACGTTTATATTTCTTTTCTTTAAGTATAATGTAGAAATTACCAACTTATCTAAACTTGATAAATACTTATCGACTATATCTGATATGATGAATTTCCTTCCACTAAAGACAGCAGACATTTCCATGCTTAAGGTTCATGGATTGATAGTTGATCATTCAGCAACTCGCCATTGGATAGACCCTGAGCCGCTTATGCGGAAGCGTCATTGGGGGTTATTTTCAAAAGGATTTAAACGATCTGATTTAGATTTTGATACTTCCAATATTAATTTGTTTGCATTGTGCCTCAGAAACCCATCCCTCATTCAACCCAATCACGTAAATGCAGATCAATGGCGGGCTTTACTTTCTCAGAATAATTTATCTCCAGAAAATATAGAGCTTGCCATGGAGAAGGCCGAACAAGCCACGATGACGACTGAAGAGATTAAAATCTATCTAGACAACAAGAGCACAAAGTTTTCGTTGTTGCGGGCAGATTTTGCCAGCGATCAAGGAGTTTTGAAGTATTCCGATCTCACATCGGTGGGTACAGCGATAGCATTCGCAAAGATAAAGCGCTTTGGCTTTTACGGAGACGCAAAAATATCAGATTTTATATAGAATATAAGACGTTCACAGAATCATATTTTAGAAACAAGTAACTTTAAAAACCGCCCTGAATTCCAAAAAAGCAGATTATAACTCAAATCCACCCGAGCTCCTTGCAACAGAGCCTCCAAAGAAATCCTCCTTACACCTCACGGCGAGACGATCGCGGGTCTGGGCAGGTCACTCCACCGACCCGGCGCGCCGCCGCGACGCGGTCGCCGGAGGCGAGCCTTGACTGACCTGCCCAGACCCGCACGCTGCAGCCTCCAGGAGATGTAAGGCCGGCTCCGACCTGGGGCGGTCGGGGCGGGACGCCGGGGCCAACCTTTAAAACGCCCGTCATTCCCGCCCTTGTGGCGAGAATGACGGTGAATTAGGGCGTGGCGTTGGGCAGCGACCTAGACGCCCTCCCCCGTCCGCCCCGACCCGCCCCCGATCATGTCCGGCCGGGTGCTGAGGAAGAAGTCGCGGCGGTGGGTGAAGAACTCGGCCGCCACGTCGAGGGCGGCGATGATCACCCGCATCATCGAATAGTGCGGCCCGTTGGGCGGCAGGTTGCGCAGCTGGTCGATACAGGCCTGGCGCGCGGGGCGCAGGCCGTCGAAGAAGCGCTCCGGGTCGGGTATGCCGTTGCGGCCGTTGCGCGGGCTCATGGGTGGCACACACGGCAAGGCGCGCGCCGGCGGGGGCGTTGGGTCAGCATGGAAGGCTCCTGTGTTCGCTCTTTGTTCTCCATCCAGCGCGCGTTGGAGTCAATCGACCACGGGTGGTGTGGCCGGCGGCGCTACCCGCCGGCGCCGTCCTTGACTGACCTGCCCAGACCCGCACGCTGCAGCCTCTAGGAGATGCAAGGATGGCTCCGACCTGCGGCGGTCGGGGCGGTCGCTTCCCTCTCCCCTTGCGGGAGAGGGTGGCCCCGGCGAAGGCCGGGGTCGGGTGAGGGGTCGTGCAGGCCTTTCCGATAGGGCTTTCAACCCCTCATCCGTCGGCTGCGCCGACACCTTCTCCCGCAAGGGGAGAAGGAAGCGTGGCGTCGAGGATTTTGTTCAGCACGGCGTCGGGGAAGTCCTGGATGGCCTTGTTGCTGAACCTCAGCACCCGGAAGCCCTGACCGCGCAGCCAGGCGTCGCGATCCGCATCGGTGAGGCTGTCTTCGTGGTGCGGTCCGTCGGCCTCGACGATCAGACGATGCCGCATACAGACGAAGTCGGCGACATAGCGGCCCAGCGGGACCTGACGGCGGAATTTCAGGCCGTCGAGGCGGCGGTCGCGCAAGAGCTTCCACAGCAGGCGCTCGGTCATCGGCGGTTCGCGGCGCAGGCGGCGAGCCAGGGCGAGTTGCTCGGGGCGATCAACCATGATGAGAACATTAAGAGAACATCCAGGGCGTGTAAATCCCCTCTCCCCTTGCGGGAGAGGGTGGCCTCGGCGAAGGTCGAGGTCGGGTGAGGGGTCGCGCAGACCTTTCCGATCGGGCTTTCGACCCCTCATCCGTCCGCTTCGCGGACACCTTCTCCCGCAAGGGGAGAAGGGTTTATCCCCATACCCCCACGGGGATATCCCCGCCCCGCCGCCAGGGATTTCAACGCCCTAGCCCCCGCAACCACCGTCACGATGACAAACTTATCCACCCCTTCCAAACCGCCCCCATACTAACTCTCGCCTCGTCACCGGGGAGGACGTCCAGCTGGCGATCTGACGGGTGATGGGGGCGGTCGAGCGGGTAGCGCCCGTCGGCCGTTGTCAGAGGCCCGATGGGGTCTGGCGGAGCGGGGCGGTCCTTGCGGGGACGTCGCGTGATGAAGCCGGGCCCGGACCGCCGGGAACTCCCTTTGGCGACGCCCGGACGACGCGCGCCAGGCGCGGGCTGAAATCGCCCGCGCGGTCCGGATCGGGGTCGTCTGCCCGGTCCGCCCGCCGGAGGCCTCTTTCGGAAGCGGGTTAAAACCCCGCGCCCCGAGGGCTTTCGTCCATCGGCCGCGCGGAGCGCCCGTACGTGTCGAAACGGTATTCTCCAAATCCAGATCCGGGCGCGCCCGGACGCTCCGCCGCCTCCCCACCTTCGCCGGGCCTTCGTCCGGCGGACGACGCGAACCTGTGTCCTGTCTTCAGGCGGGGCGCGCCGTTCATCCCCTCATCATCCGGAGATTTAGCCATGAGCAAGTTCAGAGACACGCCGCCCCTGCCGCCCGGCCACGCGCCCGGCCACACGAGCGATGACAAGGTGATCGCCTTCCCGGCCAGCGGCGAGATGACGCTGGAACAGCGCAAGGCCGAGCTGGCGGCGTACGACCGCGTGGCCAGCGCCGAACTGATGCTGCGCATCAAGTACAGCATGCTGAAGAGCACCCTCGACACGATCGACCGGTACGAGCCCGTGCCTGACGACTGGCGGGCCAGGCTGCTGGCGCGGGACGCGTCGGGGGGTGTCAGCCCCGAGGCGGAGGAGGGCGAGGAGGCGTGAAGCGCGCCCCCTCCGCCTAACCGTCGCCCAGGATGGCGCGGCGGCGGGTCAGGCTGGCGGCGGGCCACAGGGCGGCCATGTCGTAATAGACCGGGAAGGCCGGCGTCGCCTCGGGCAGGGTCACCCAGGGCAGTCTGGTGCGGGTGAAGATGTGCGCGCCCGGGGGGCAGGCGGCGGGGTCGTCCAGGGTGCAGATCCGCAGGAAGCGCAGGGCCGGGCGGCGGCCATAGTCGCTCCACACCGCCGTCTGGCAGTCGGCGCAGCGATAGACATCGTGCGCCCGGCCGCTGTCGGTGGGCATGGACACGGGCTGGGGGGCGGCGCCCTCCAGCACGATCTGGTCGGTCTCGATCTGGCCGTTGACGACGAAGGGGCCGCCGGTCTGGCGCTGGCAATCGCGGCAGTGGCAGCACTGCACGAACATCGGCGCCGCGCGCAGCCGATAGCGAACGGCCCCGCACGCGCAGCCGCCCCGCAGAGCGCTGGTTGGCTCATCATGGCTCATCAACACCCCCCCACAATCACCCGGCGCGCGCCGCGACAATCTAGGCCCGGGATCGCGATTCGCCAGAGGTCCGGCGCGGGTGACGCGCAGGGGGCCGGTGATCAGACCTTGAGCCGCCCGATCAGCGCCGCCGTCGACGGATCGTGGCTGCCCACCGCGCCGCTTTCCAGCTCTGGCAGGATGCGGCCGGCCATCACCTTGCCCAGCTCCACGCCCCACTGGTCGAAGCTGTTGATGCCCCAGATGACGCCCTCGACGAAGGTCTTGTGCTCATAGAGGGCGATCAGGGCGCCGAAGGTCTGCGGCGTCAGGCGCTCCAGCAGCAGCAGGGTGGACGGACGGTTGCCGGCGAAGGTGCGCTGCGGGGCCAGGGTGGCGATCTCGGCTTCGGAGACGCCCTTGGCGGTGAGTTCGGCGATCACATCCTCGGTCGTGCGGCCCACCATGAAGGCCTCGGCCTGGGCCAGCAGGTTGGACAGCAGCTTTTCGTGCATGCCGGCCGGGCCTTCGTCGGATTTGGCCAGGCCGACCAGCTCCATCGGCGTGATGTCGGTGCCCTGATGCATGCACTGGAAATAGGCGTGCTGGACGTTGGTGCCCTCGTCGCCGAACACCACCGTGGCCGTGCCGCGTTTGGCGGGCTTGCCGTCGGGGCCGACCGACTTGCCGTTGCTCTCCATCTCCAGCTGCTGGAGGAACGCGGCCAGGCGGCGCAGGCGGTGCGAGTACGGCACCACCGAGCGGGCCCGGCGGTCCAGGCCATTGCGGTTGAAGATCTGGGCCAGGGCCAGCAGCACCGGGGCGTTCTGGTCCAGCGGCGCTGAGGCGAAATGGGCGTCCATGGCGGCGGCGCCGTCCAGGAAGCCCTGGAAGGCGTCCCAGCCGGCCGCGACGGCCACCGACAGGCTGACCGACGACCACAGCGAATAGCGGCCGCCCACCCAGTCCCAGAAGCCGAACACGCGCTCGTCGGCGATGCCGAACGCGGCGGTCTTTTCCAGGGCGGTGGAGATGGCGGCCAGGTGCTGGTTGGCGCCCGCCTCGCCCAGGGCCTGGGCCAGCCAGGCGCGGGCGGCGGTGGCGTTGGACAGGGTCTCCTGGGTGGTGAAGGTCTTGGAGACGATGATCACCAGGGTCTCGGCGGGATCCAGATCCGCCGTGGTCAGCAGGAACTCGGCGCCGTCGACATTGGCCACGAAGCGCAGGTCGATGTCGGGTTTGACAGGGCGCAGGGCGTCCCACAGCAGGCGGGGGCCCAGGTCGCTACCGCCGATGCCGATGTGCAGGATGGCCTTGAACGGCTTGCCCGTGGCGCCCTTGATCTCCCCTGCGCGCACGGCCTCGGCGAAGGCCTTCATCCGCTGGCGGACGGCTTCGACCTCGGCCATCACCGGAACGCCTTGGGCCTTGATATCGGCCCCGGCCGGGGCCCGCAGGGCGGTGTGCAGGACGGCTCGGCCTTCGGAGGAATTGATCGCTTCCCCGGCCAGCATCCGGGCCCTCGCGCCCTCAACGTCGGCGGCGTGGGCCAGGTCGAGCGCGGCTTCCAGACCGGCCTCGTCCCAGGCCTGTTTCGACAGGTCGATATGCAGACCGGCGACGTCCAGGGTCAGGTTGGCCAGGCGGTCGGGCTCGGCGTCGAACATCTCGACGATGCGCTTTTCGCCGGCGGCCTGGGCGGCGGCTTCCAGGCGGGTCCAGGCGGCGTCGAGATCGGCCATGCGGGCGTTCCTTGCGGGTTTGGTAAATCGGCGTTTACCCGCGCGGGCTTACCAAACGGATACCGCCGCGTCATGCAGACCAATGACGTTTTTCGCGGGGAGAGTTCAGATGTCCTGCGACGCGATCGCCTTTTCCGCCATGCTGTGGCTGGCCTCGAGCAGCCCCGCGCCGTTGCCGACCGCCGTCCCGGCCCTCAGCGCCCCGGCCTCGGTGGCCGGCGAGCCGCTGTTCGCCGACATCGTGCGCCGCGCCGGCGGGCTGAAGCTGCAGGTCGAGGCCTATCGCAAGGCGCTCGCCGCCGACCCCGCCGCCCCGGCCGCCGCCCTGCCGGGCGCCGAAGCCTTCGCGGCCAGGATCACCGAGCTTTCGGCTCTCGACATGAAGGGCCACCTGACGCTGAAGGAACGCGGCGCGGTCGACGACCTCAAGTGCATCCTGCGCGGCATCTCGGTCGACCTGCCCGAAAAGCTGGCCGCCATGACCGCCGCCCGCACCGTCAAGGACCAGGACCTGGCCCTGCGCGACATGGTCTATCTGCTCAACGACAATGTCGAGGTGATCACCGCCCCGCCGCAGCCGGCGGCGTAAACCGCTGTCATCCCGGGCGCACCCCGGCGAAAGCCGGGGGAAGACCCGGGACCACGGCAAACTCGGCGCTTCCGGCGGTCCCGGCTCGGCGCGCTTCGCGCTTGGCCGGGATGACAGTGTTTCAGGCGTCCTTGTACTTCACCGCGCAGCCATAGGGCTGGACATACGACACGGCCACCTTGCGGCCCGCCTTCACATCCGCCAACGCCGCCGCGACCAGGTTCCTGGCCTTGGGCAGGTCCTCGACCTTGTTGCTGGGGATGTCGTCGATGGCGCCCTCGTAGACCACGGCCCCGGCCTTATCGATGACGAACATGTGCGGCGTGGTCTTGGCCTTGTAGGCCGTGGCGATCACGCCCTCCGCGTCGAGCAGCAGAGTGGTCGGCTTGGCGCCCCGGGCCTGCATCCAGGTCTTGGCGACCCCGCCGTCCGGGAAGTGGCCCTGCTTGCCGGGCGCCGACGAGGCGATGGTCAGCCAGACCACGCCATCGGCCGTGGCGGCCGCCTGCAGGCCCTGCATGTTTCCCGAATAGTGCTTCTTCACATAGGGACAGCCCTCGTTGACCCATTCGAGGACTACGGTCTTGCCCCGGAACTCGGCCAGCGAGCGGGTCTTGCCGTCGATGTCGACAGCGGTGAAGGCCGGGGCGGGCTTGGCGTGGGCGAGACCGGGCGCGGCGACCGCGATCAGCGGCAGACCGGCGACGACGAGACGGCGTGTAAGCTTGGACATGGCGAGCTCCTGAAAGACAGAGTTCCCCCTCGCCTCGCCAGCTTGCCACATCTCACCGTTATCCGAAAAGCCCTAGGATGCGGCCTTCTCGATAGCCTCGATCACCATGCCCTCGGTCAGCAGCTGCGGCAGGATCACCGGCGCCCCGCCCTTGGCCGGATAGACCAGATACAGCGGCACCCCGGCCCGGCCATGCTCGGCCAGGGCGGCGGCGATGGTGGCGTCGCGATTGGTCCAGTCGGCCTTCAGCAGCACGGCGCTGCGGTCCTTGAACACCTGGGCGACCCCGGCGCCGGACAGGGCCACCTTCTCATTGACCTGGCAGGTCACGCACCAGGCGGCGGTGAAGTCGACCAGGATCGGCCGGCCCTCGGCCTGCAGGGCGGCGACGCGCTCGGGCGACCAGGGCTCGGACGCCAGGCCCGGGCCGCTGGGCGTCGAGGCGGCGGTCGTGGCGGCCGCGGCGGGGCCCGGCGCCTGCGCGGTCAGGGCCGTCAGGGCCGTCAGGGCCGTCAGGGCGATCGCGCCCGCCAGAGCCAGGATCGCCAGCACCAGCGAGACCCGGCTGGGCTTGCCGACGGCGCGGCGCGTCTGGGCGTGGCCCCACAGCCAGGCCGCGAAGGCCAGCAGCACGGCGGCGGCGAACACCTCGCCCAGGGCGATCGAGCCGGCCTGCTGGCTGAACACCCAGACCAGCCAGGCGGCCGTGCCATACATCGGGAAGGCCAGGCCCTTCTTCAGGGTGTCCATCCAGGCGCCGGGACGCGGCAGGCGGGCCAGCAGGGCCGGCGCGAAGGCCAGGATCACGAACGGCGCGGCGAAACCCAACGCCAGGGCCAGGAACACCGACAGCGACATCAGCGGCGGCTGGACCAGGGCAAAGCCCAGGGCGCCGGCCATGAACGGCGCGGTGCAGGGGGCGGCCACAACGACGGCGAGCGCGCCGGTGAAGAAGGCGCCGGTCACGCCGCCGCGCGCCGAGATGCTGCCGCCGACGCCCTGGACCGAGGTCCCGAACTCAAAGACGCCCGACATGTTCAGGGCCACCAGCAGCATGACCAGCGCCAGGCTGGCCACCACCACCGGCGACTGCAGCTGGAAGCCCCAGCCCACGGCCGCGCCGCCGGCCCGCACGGCGATCAACAGGCCGGCCAGGGCCAGGAAGGTGGCGACCACACCGACCAGGAAGGCCAGGCCCTGCAGTCGGGTCTTGCCCGGATCGTGGGCGTGGCCGGCCAGGCTGGCGGCCTTCATCGACAGCACCGGGAAGACGCACGGCATCAGGTTCAGGATCAACCCGCCCAGGAAGGCGAAGACCAGGGCGGTGATCAGGCCCTTGGCGTCGACGGGGCCCTTGGCGGCCGGCGGCGCGCCCAGGCCCGACGCCGTGGCGGGAGGATCGCCCGCCGTCGCCGTCACCTCGAAGGCCTGACCCTTCAAGGCCAATACGCCAGAGAGTTCGGTCGGCGCCGTGCCAGAGGTGAAGTCATAGCCGGGCGTCAGGCCCAGGGTCAGGCCCTCGGGACCGCGCTCGATGCTCTGGTCGGCGGCATGGTCGATGACCTTGCCGGAATAGGGGAAGAAATAGGTGCCGGCCATGTCGGCGCCCTTCAGCGGCGCGCCGGTCACGGCCAGCTTCAGCACGCCGCCCTCCAGCTTGAACACGGCCTTCAGGCCGGCGGACTTGGGGGCGTCGGCCAGGGTCTTGGCGACGGCCGCGCCCCATTTTGGATCAGGGCCCGGCGCGCCGGCCACGATGGGCAGGTCGAGAGTCAGGGCCGCATCCTCGGGGATGCAGATCTCCTCGCAGACCAGGAAGGCGGCGGCGGCCTTCAGGGTGACCGTCGAGCCCGGGCGGGCGTCGACCGGCACGGTGATCGGCACGGGCAGCAGAACCTCGCCCTCATAGGCGTAGTCGAGCAGCGGCCCGACGCGGCTTTTCTCCGGGGTCGGCCAGACGATGTCGCCGGCGGTCCAGCCGACCGGCAGGGTCCAGACGATCTTGGTGGCGTCGCCGGCGTCGCCCGGATTGCGCCAATAGGTGTGCCAGCCCGGCGCGATCTTCTGGCGCAGGGCCACATAGATCGTCGCGCCGGGAACGGCGGCGGCGTCCTGGGCCACCAGCTCGGCTTCGATGTGACCGGTATTGACCGGACCCGCCAGGGCCTGGCCCCCGCCCGAGGCGGCCAGAAGCCCGGCGAAGAGCACGGCCTGCACGGCCACGAGAAGTTTCCGGATCAACATCAAGCCTGCCCGAGCCAAAAAGCGTCAGCGACACATGGCCCGCCCACGCGCTCTCGACAAGGACCGACCGACCATGGACAGTCCATGACGATTCAAAGTGAGACCTCAGACATGCCCGCCGCGTTCGACGATATCGAGATTGGTCAGGTCGTGTCGCTGGGCACACGCGCCGTGGAGGGCAAGGCGCTGGAGGCCTTCATCGCCGCCTTCGCCCCCGGCTGGCCGATCGAGAACGGCGCCCCCGACGTGATGGTCTTCGCCATCTGGTCGCGGCTCGACGCCGAGGCCGCGGCCGCCTGGCCCCAGACCAAGCGCCTGGGCGTCGACGCCCTGCGCTGGATGCGCAACCCGCCGGTCGGCGAACTGCTGCGCGGCCGCATGACGGTGATGGGCAAGGACCCGGTCGGCGAAGGCAAGGGCATGATCATCGCCCAGCACGACCTGCTGGATGAAGCGGGCCGGCTGGTGTTTTCGTGCCTGACCCGGAGCATTTTCGCGCGATAGGGGGCTCGGCGAGCGGCCTCAACGACTGGGCGGCGCCCGTTGCCGCCGTTGACGCACCCGCTCGCACCGCGCCGTGAAGCGGGCGTCAAATGAGCCTAAGGCCTGGAACGGGTAGGACTTGACGCTCGGGTCGCCATTGCAGCGCGCCTACGCTCTCGGGCTCGTGAGCCGCTGCATCTCTGTGGGAGAGCGGCCGTAGGCTTGCTTGAACGCGGCGCTAAAGTGGCTGTGGCTGGAAAAGCCGAGATCCAAAGCCAGGGGCGTGAGATGTTCGTACCGGTCCAGGAGATCCAGCGCCCGAGCCAGCCGCAAGCGCAGCTGGTACCGGTAGAGCGGCACGCCCTCCACCTGCTGAAAGACCTGGGTCAGATAGACAGGGGACACCCCCGTTTCAGCCGCGATCTCGCCCAAGGTCCACCGACGGGAGAGATCGGCGGCGATGATCATCTTGGCTCGGTCGGCCAGCTTGCGGCGGCCCCAGCTGGCCGTGGCGGCGTGCGAAGTGCGCTCACCCAAGACGCGCCTGACCAGGGTGAGGCCAAGGGTTTCGGCTTCGAGCGTTTCGATCGCGCCGCGCCTCAGGCCATGCCGAAGCAGAGCGACAAGCGCCTGGGCGCGCGGATCGATCCGGCGCTGCTGACGCTCGAAGCGAAGGCCGCCGCCGGCGCGAAGCTGATCCTTGGGCGTCAACTCGGCCAGCATCTCCTGGCTCAATGACAGCGAAAGGCAGGCGTCGCCGCCGGCGACAGGGTGGCTGACCTTGAAACCCTCCCCATCATTGAGGAACACCACCTGGTTCGGCTCCGCCATCGCGTCGCGGTCCTGGCCCAGGTGGTGCATGAAGAGCCCGCGATACGGAAAGACGAGGTGCGTCCCCGTCGCGCATTCCTCCGGGCTCTTGTGTCGACAAGCGCCGTCGCAGACCACGTCGTGTAGCGAGAGGGTCGGCGTATCCAGAAGCTGATCGACGATATATCCGCTCATCGCGGCGAACCGTTCTCCCCGGCGACACGCCACAAAGCCCGCGCCTCCTGAGCGATGATATCCGGATACTCCTCGGGAAAGAACAACTTCGCCTCGGCGATACGGCGCACGCCTTCGACGCGAGGCAGGACGCGCGCCAGATAGTCCGGACTTTCCTTGGCGAAGATATCGTCGCTCATGCCCCAGATGATCCGGGTTGGAATCTGAAGCTGGCGCAGGGCCAGTTCGATCCCCGCCAAAGGATTGGGACGAAGGCCGAGGGCGTAGCGGTTCGCCAGGTCCTTGCGCTCCAGCGAAGACAGGATCGGACCCAGATACTGTTGGAGCGCGGCGTCCGTGGGATGGGCCGGGTTGGCGTAGCACAGGCCGCCCAGCCCATCGGCCGCGCGGGCCTTGGCTCCGTCCTTCAGCCATGGCTCGAGCCAGGCGTCGGGCCAGATTCCCATTTCGGCCAGCTCGAAGACGGGCTTCAGAGCCGCCGGCGGACTGTCGGGCTCGACATCGCAGTTGGTCAGCAGCAGCGAGCGAACACGTGTGGGATGCCGCACGGCCAGCAACTGGGCGATGGCGCCGCCGCTGTCGTTGGCGACTAGGTCGACAGACTCGATCGACAATGCGTCGAGGAATGCGACCAGCATCGCCAGTTGATCGTTCGGCGTCACCGCTTGGCCGGGCGCGACCTCGGTGGCGCCCAAGCCCATCCAATCGGGGGCGATGCATCGACGAACGCTGGAAAGGCGATCCATCGCGCCGCGCCATTGGAAGCCGCTGAGGGGAAAACCATGCAGAAACAGAGCGACTGGCCCGACCCCGCGGTCGACATAGGCGATTCGGCCAAAACGGGTGGCCTGGAAGCGACGCTCCCGATCCCAGCGGCGAGAGGCTTCGGCGTCGAGCTCGGCGTCCGTCACCGCGTGAGCGGGCGTTCCGAGCAGAGCCGCGCTCGCGAGGCTCGATGCAGCCATCAGCCATGCGCGACGGGAGCAATGAACGGCCATGGCTCAGGCCTCCGGACCGGCGATGGCGGCCTGCGCCTCGCCGAGCAGGCTGGCGCATTCGGCGCAGCAGACTTCGACGGTGCGTCCGCCGAGTGTGACGATGATGGGATCATCCTCCAGCTCGCAGTCGCAGGCGGCGCAGGTTCTAGGGTCCATGGTTCTTCTCCAGGTCGATGTGGACCCACGGAGAAGCACGCCGGGTCGGTCGGTCGCTGTCATGATCTTTAGCGATCCGACTCGTTGCTGAAGCTCAGGCTCGAGAACGTGGTCTCGAAATCGACCTCGGCGGTCGGCGGAAGCGGCCGGGTCCACACTACATTGAGCCTCCAGCGGGTCTGACGGGGCAGGACGAACAGCGCACGACCGGCCGTGTCGGTGCGGATCGCCGCGATCGGATGGCCGTCGTGCGCGAGGTCGGTGAGCTTGACCAAGGCGCCCGCGAGCGGCAGGCCTTGCCAGTAAACCCGCACCGGAAGGCGCGTCGGATCTGACCAGGGATCGGCTTCCGGTACGATCTCCAGCGGCGCTCCCAAGGGCGTGAGCGGCGGACCCCCGCCGCCCTCACCGACGCGCACGAGGGTCTTGGCCACCCGGCCATAGCGTTCCGAGCCGTCGCGGTTGCTCACCCCTTCACGGCGGCGCGCCTCCAACGCGGGCGTCACCCCTTCGGCGTCGAGATAGTCATTGAAGCGAGCGGCGGGCAGCCGGCTTTCCGCTCGATGGTCCGTCCACAGCATCAGGACATAAAGACCGGCCGTTTGCAGGCGCAGTTGGCCATCATCGTCCCGGTCCCCCGGATGAAGGCTTTCCATGAGATCCAGCCGGCCATTCTGGCTGGCCGCGATGAAGCCGAGAATCCGGTCCTTCCGGATCGGAGAGCGGCGCTGATCAGGGCCATGGCCGACCTGCAAAGTCAGCGGCGTCGCGACGCCTGCGGTCAAGAGGTGGCTTTGCGGCTGCAGCCAGAAGTCGTGCGCCTGCGCGAGGCTTGGCAACAGGCACAGGGTGATGGCCAGATGACGGAGACGCATCAGGGTTTGCCATGCGGCGAAGGCGGCGAAAGGAACGGAAAATCCGCGTCCGACGCGGCTTTCTCATCCCGGCTCAAGCCGTCGCTGATCGCCGTATAGTCTCCCGCGACCAGGAGCGAGCGGTACAGGTTCACCGCATTGTAGCTCGGCGCGCGGCCGCCACAGTCGTTGGCTGTGGACCATCCGGCGAGCGCCGCCGTCTCGACCGACATCAGGGTCGTGCAAATGTGGGCGGCGCTGTTCAGCCAGAGGCGATCGTCGGCCAGCATCCGCGCCAGGGCGCGATAGCGGTGCGGCTCGCCCCGCGGACCAGCCAGAAGCTGGTTGCCGCAGAGGCCGTCAAAGCCGTCATAGAGAGCCAGGCCCTTCTCGATCTCGGCGACGAAGCGCTCGCCGTCGGCGGGCGTTGCGGCGTTGTAGGCCTCTTTCAGCCGGTTGCTCTCGTCGCCGCCGGCGATCGTACCCAGCAATGCATTGCCCGTCAGCACCCTGCCCGCCCGATCAATCTGGCGTTCGCTGGAGGTCGTCGTGGCCCAAAGCGCCAGGATCGGCCCTCCGCGCGTGACTGCGCGCAGGTTGATTTCCGCGACGATGCTGGCCGGCGTCCATCCGGCGAGCAGGTTCTGCGGAGCCCCCCCGGCGGTATGGGACCACTGATCGCGTATGGCCTCCACGGTCGCCGGGGCAAAGGCGGGACACCCCGCCGCGTCGGTGATTGCGCCGGCCTGCAGCGCCTTGGCCGCAATATCGTAGGCCGCGCGCGTGCCGCGGACATTGTTGAAGAACGGATCATCGCGCAGGCCCGCGAAGACGCGGAAACGTCCGGATCGACTGACGAGGCCACTAGGGGTGTCGCCATGACCGCGCGCCAGACCGCGTCCGAGGCGGCATTCCGTCTCGCCCTTCTTAAAACGGCAGGATAGCGCCACGGCGGCGGTCGTCGCGCCGTAGCGCGGCCCACTTTCGATGTGGACGGCATAGGTCAGCCGATCGGAGAAATCGTGACCCACGATCGGCAACGCCACGTTCAGTCTTCGCCCATCTGGCGAAATCCAGGCGTAGAGGTCGCCGATATCAGCGCGCGGATCCGCGATGACGCGAGGCGTATCGAGATGATCCGAAGCCAAGGCGCCTTGCGCTGCGCCAACCAGAGCCAGGACGAAGGCGAGAGAGAGAACCGAGCGCATGGACTTCCAGAGGATGTTGAGACCCTCCATAGAAGTCTCCACCCCTGCGACCGCCGCTGTCGAAATCTTTAGTCATCCACCGGCGGGAGGCTGCTGGTCATTTCGCCTTGGCCTTCACCAAGTCGCCCAAGGGAAGCGAAGAGTCAGACCCAAGCCAGGGCACGAAGCGCTCCGGGGCCCCTCCAGCCCAAGAAAAAAGGCGGCGAAGCCAAAGCCCCGCCGCCCAATTCAAAACCTCCCGAAGGAAGCCTGGCTTAGTTCACAGCCACGCCCGCCGCGGCCGCCTGGCGGACCATGGCGACGGCGATCAGGCGGTCCCAGCCGACCAGCGACACCAGGTGCGCATAGATCTGGGCCAGGGCGCCGTTGGTTTGCAGTTCGCGCAGCTTCTCGACCGGCAGGGCGTTCAGCTTCTCTTCCGACACGCCGTAATATTCGGCGACGGTCTGCGGCTGGCCCGGCTGGCCGGCGGCGTCGGTCGGGGTGAAGACGGCGGTCTTCAGTTCGAACAGGTCGTTGTCCTTCAACAGCTGCACGAACGAGTCGGTGCGGCGGCGTTCGGCTTCGAAGTCGTCGCAGAACTTGATGCAGTTCTGGGTGTATTCGGTGGGCTCGCCCTTGTCGTCGAACAGCTTGGTTTCGCCGGCTTCCGACAGCAGGCTGGAGCCCTTGTCGATGCAGACGATCAGGCGGTCCTGGCCTTCGTCATTGGCCAGCACGAACGGATAGCGGCGGATATAGGCGGGGATGTAGACGCCGGCGTCGATCGAGCCGTCGGCGTTGACGAACAGGTTCTCGCCGTTGTTCAGGCCCATGACGGCCAGGGGAACGCGGTCCTCGCCGGCGAAGATCACCGGGAACGACAGGGCGGCCGGGGCGAACTCGGTGACCGTCAGCGGCACGGCGGTGCCGGTGGCGGCGAAGCTGTAGGGCTTCTCGTTGTGAACGAGGGCCAGTTTGGCATGCTGCTCGCGGTTCAGCGGCTCAGGCGAGACGTAGAACAGAACGTTGCCGGAGATGCCGCCGGCGGACTGAGTCGATTCCATTGATAGCTCTACACAAAAGCTGAAAGGGCGGACCGCGCGAGCGGCCGTAAAGGCCTGGCGCTTCTAGCCGATCCCAGGCGCCCCGGCAATCGACCCGTCCCGACCGGGGATATCACGACCGCCCTTTCCACTGTCGAGCGAACGCCGTCCGCCCGACAAGGGTCTCTAGAAGCGCCAGGCGACGCCCGCGCGCACCGAACGGCCGGCCGACGGGGCGATGTCCTTGAGGAACGAGGCGTGCTCGCGGATCTCCTCGTCGGTGAGGTTGCGGCCGTCCAGGAACACGCGCAGCTGGCCGTCGCCCTTGGGCTTCCAGGCCACGGAGGCGTTCAGGACCGTATAGGCGTCGGTGGGCAGCTCGCCCTCGGCGACGCGGTCCTGCTCGCCGACATGGCGCGCCTCGACGCGGGCGGTCCAGAAGCGGGCGTCATAGATCGCCCGGCCGCTCACCGAATAGGACGGGATGCGGGCCGGCGGGCCCAGATCCGTCGCGCCGCGCACGAAGTCGCCGGAGGCTTCCAGGGTCAGGCTCTGGTCGTCCCTGCGCCAGGCCTTGTAGCTGGTCTCGACCTCGAAGCCCCGGAAGTCGGCCTTGGTCTGGATGTACTGATAGACCGCCAGGCCATCTTCCTCGGCGCCGGTCGGGCGCAGGTCGATGAAGCCGTCATAGCGGGCGGTGAACAGGTGCAGGTCGGCGCTCAGGCGCTCGCCGGTATAGTGGGCGGTGGCCTCCACCGACCAGGCGGTCTCTTCCTCGAGGTTGGGATCGCCGATCTCGAAGCCGCGCGTGGCCACGTGCGGGCCCTCGGCATAGAGCTCGGCCTCGGTCGGGGCGCGGCTGTTGCGCGACAGGGCCACGCCGAAAAATACCGCGTCCGACGGCCGGGTGAAGATCCCGACCGAGCCGGAGAGGTTGGTGAAGTCGGCCTCGCCCTTCAGGCTGTCCAGGTTGCGATAGTCGATGCGCAGACCGCCCTCATAGCCCCAGCCGGCCTTCTCGACCCGCTGCTGGGTGAAGGCGCCGTATTCGGTGATCTTGGTCTTGGGCACATAGGCCTCGTCGCCCTGGGCGTCGAAGTTGCGGCGCAGGGCCTGGACGCCCACCGCGCCCTTCCAGCCGTTTCGCTCGGTCTGGACCAGCTCGACGCGACCCTCATAGCCGTCCGACATGAACTTGGTGCCGACCGCGTCGCCCTCGAACTCGGTGTGCTCATAGTCGGCGTGGCCGGCCGAGGCGCGCAGCTTGGCGAAGGGGCCGAAGGGCTTGTTGTACTCGCCACGCAGGTCGACGCGGGTCTGGGTCAGGCCGATGGTGACCGGTCCCTCTTCCTCGACGCCCGGCTCCTCGTGAGCATGGCCGGGGACGCCGTAGGTGGTGTCGGTCTTCTTGACCGAGACGCCGATGAAGCCGTCAGCGCCGATATAGGAGACGCCGCCGCCATAGGCCTTCAGGTCGACCGCGGTATTGGCCAGCTTGCCGCCGCCGCCTTCGGCCGTCTCGCCTTCCAGGGCCAGCTGGCGGCGGGATTCGGGATAGACCGGGATCTCGTAGTCGTCGGCTTCGCGCTTGAGGCCGTCCAGGGTCAGGACCAGCGGACCGACCGCCGCGTGGATGGCGCCGGAAACGGCATAGCTGTCGTCGCCGGTCGCGCCGGAGGCCAGGAACCGGCCGCTGACGCCGCCGTCCGGGGCGCGGCTGGCGATGCGGTCGTCGATGATGTTGATCACCCCGCCGATGGCCGAGCCGCCATAGGCCAGGGCTGCGGGGCCGCGCAGCACTTCGATGCGCTCGGCCTCGCCGGGATCGGTGGCCACCTGGTGGTCGGGCGACAGGGCGCTGGCGTCGATCTGGCCCACGCCATTGGTCAGCACCTGCACGCGGGGTCCCGCCAGGCCGCGCACCACCGGACGGCTGGCGCCGGCGCCGAAGGCCGTCGAGCGCACGCCGGGCATGCCGCTGAGCAGGTCGCCCAGGCCGGTGGGGGGCGCGAGATCCAGATCGGTGCGGTCGACGATGGCGACGCTGGCGGTCAGGTTGTCGGCCGACACCGCATAGGGCGCGGCGGTGACCACCACCTTGGAGACCTCGACCTCCTGACCGGCCGCCGGCGCGGTCGCGGCGGGGGCGACTTCGGCCTGGGCGGTGGCGGCGACGGTCAGGACCAGCAGGCTGACGGCGGAGAAACAAGCGCGACGGGGCATCGAACAATCCTGAACCTTGACCGGGGGGCCGGTCTCGGCTGGAGTGTTATGAAATAACATATCTACTCGTCAAGCGGCTTCGCGCTCAACGCGCGCCCTTGCGCCCGGCGCCCGAAAACCGCGCAGTCTGGGCCTAGGCCGGACGCGGGCTGGCCAGCGCGCCGTACAGGTCCGACCGCCGGTCGCGGAAGAAGCCCCAGGCGGCGCGGTGGGTGCGCAGGAAGTCCAGGTCGAACGACGCCGCCACCAGACCCTCGTCGTCGCGGCCCAGCTCACTGACCAGATCACCGCGATGGTCGGCGATGAAGCTGGAGCCATAGAACTGCTGGCCGCCATTGGGATAGTTCTCCCAGGGCTCGAAGCCGATGCGGTTGGCGCCGATCACCGGGATCACATTGGCGACGGCGTGGCCCTGCATCGCCCGCTGCCACGGCAGGGTGGTGTTCAGCGTCGGGTCATGCGGCTCGCTGCCGATGGCGGTCGGGTAGAACAGGGCCTCGGCGCCCATCAGGGCCATGGCGCGGGCGGCCTCGGGGTACCACTGGTCCCAGCAGATGCCGACGCCCAGCCGGCCAAAGCGGGTGTCCCAGACCTTGAAGCCGGTGTCGCCCGGCCGGAAATAGTACTTCTCCTGATAGCCGGGACCATCGGGGATGTGGCTCTTGCGATAGAGGCCCAGCATCGAGCCGTCGGCGTCGGCCATGACCACGCTGTTGAAATAGTGCGGGCCTTCGCGCTCGAAGATCGAGATCGGGATCACCACGCCCAGCTCGCCGGCCAGGGGCGCGATGGCCTTGACCACCGGATGCTCGCGCCACGGATGGGCCTCGGCGAACCACTTTTCTTCCTGGGTGACGCAGAAATACGGCCCCTGGAACAGCTCGGACGGCAGGATCACCTGCGCGCCGCCGGCGGCGGCCTGGCGGATGAAGGCTTCAGTCTTCTTGATATTGGCCTGCAGATCCATCCCGTACGAGGTCTGGATCGCGGCGACATTCAGGGTGCGGGTCATGCCGGCTCCTGCTGGCTGATGCAGTGGAACGAGCCGCCGCCGGTCAGGATGGCGGTCGAGGGCAGGCCGATGACCTCGCGCTCGGGGAACAGGCCCTGGATCACCTCGACGGCGAAGGCGCCCGACTCCTCGGCGTAGATCGGTACGATCACCGCCTCGTTGGCGATCAGGAAGTTCATGTGCGAGGCCGGGATCGGCTCACCGTCCTCGTCCAGAATGCGGCCCGGCGACGGGATGCGCACCACCTGCAGGGGCGAGCCGCGGCTGTCGGTCATGCCCGCCAGGGTGCGGGCGGTGTCGGCATAGACCTCGGCATTGGGATCATCGGCGCCGAACGCCATCGGACAGGCCACGACGCCCGGCGCGACGAAGCGGGCCAGGTTGTCGATATGGCCGTCGGTGTGGTCGTTCAGCAGGCCATCGCCCAGCCACAGCACCTTCTTGACGCCCAGCGCCCTGGACAGCGCCGCGAAGGCCTTGGCCTCGTCGAAGTCGCCGTTGCGGTTCTCGTTGAGCAGGCACTGGCGGGTCGAGAGCACGGTGCCCAGGCCGTCGTGGTCCAGCGAGCCGCCCTCCAGCACGAAGCCGTTGCGGGTCAGGGGCGTGCCCGAGGCGGCGGCGATCTGTTCGGCGACGATGTCGTCGCCCTCCATCTCGAACTTGCCGCCCCAGCCGTTGAATTCGAAGCCGGCCGCGACCGGACCTTCCGGGGTTTCGACATAGATCGGGCCGGTGTCGCGCAGCCAGATGTCGCCGAACGTGCCCCGCGCGATCTCGACCGTGGTGTCGGCCAGCAGGGCCCGGGCGGCGGCCTCGGCCTCGTCGCCCACCACCATCAGGCGCACGCGCTCGGCGCCGGGGCCGGCCAGGGCGCGGGCCAGATCGGCCACTTCCTTCTGGGCGACCGGAAGGTCTTCGCGCCACAGTTCGGCGTGGCTGGGAAAGCCCACCCACATCGCGCGGTGCGGGGCCCACTCGGCGGGAACGGTCGGGGTCATGTGTCGAAAGCCTGGGTCAAAACGGGAGGCGCAAATGGCCCCTGGCGGACCGGGGGTCAAGCAGGGGTTCTAGCAAATCCGCGCGACAAAACAAAAAGGGCGGCCCGTTGCGGGGCCGCCCTTCCTGTTCGTCGTGGTGACGGGTTCGTTAGAACTCGTAACGCAGCGAGATCTGCATGGTCCACAGCGAGTTCTTGACGTCGCCGCGGGTCTTGGTGATCGAGGTCGGAACCAGCGAATACACATAGGCCGGGCAGGTCGCGGTCGCCGTAGCGGCCAGAGCGGCGCCATTGGCGGCGACGCAGCCCACGCGGGCCAAGGTGGTGGCGTCGCCGTATTCCTCGACCTTGCCCCAGTCGCGGTCGATCAGGTTCAGCAGGTTGCGGATGTCGAACTGGACCTTCAGCTTGTGGCCGTCGATCAGGGTCGGCAGTTCCTGGCTGAGCTGCAGGTCGACGCGGTTCATGTCCTTGTTGCGGTTCGAGTACTTCTCAAGGATGCCCGGCTTGAGGCCGAACTGGTTCACATAACCGATGAACCGGTCGCGGTTGGCGGCGTCGATGAAGAACACGTTGCCGATCTGCAGGTCAGCGGTGTTGGTGTCGGCCTTGATGTCCGGCACGTACAGCAGCTGGGCGGCGCGGTTCACACCGAACACCGGGCTACGACCCGAAGCGGCGTCGCCCATGGTGAAGCCGAACGGACGACCCGTGGTGCGCTCGCCGAACAGGCTGATACGCGTCTCGTTGTCGCCGAAGAACTTCTTCCGGTAGCCCACTTCCAGCTTGTAGCGGTCCTTGATCTCTTCCAGCGCGGTGCCGTAGGCGTCGCGGGCCGGATCCAGGCCAGCCGGAACGCTGTTGTACAGCGAGCCGGCGGTGGTGCCGAAGCGCAGGCCGGCGTTCGACTCGTCGATGTTCTGACGGGCGTAGCCCAGGCCCAGGTCCAGACCGAAGTTGAAGGACTTGGACAGGCCGACGCCGAACGTGAAGGCCTCACCCTTGTCGATGTTGTTGGTGATCAGGTCGCGGTTGTCGCCGGGGTTGACCGAAGACACGCCCTGGGCGGCGCGAGCCGTGGACGACAGGGTCAGACCGTCATAACGCGGACGACCGTCCGGGGTCACGGCGCGCTGGCCGTTGATGACCAGCGGCTGGGCGCGGGCGTCGACGAAGGTCA
Source organism: Alsobacter soli (assembly GCA_943371355.1). Classification (GTDB taxonomy): domain Bacteria; phylum Pseudomonadota; class Alphaproteobacteria; order Caulobacterales; family Caulobacteraceae; genus Caulobacter. The sequence goes on along the minus strand of CALRUN020000008.1, from coordinate 10,030 downwards.
CGGCGTCCTGGGCCTGGGTGGCCACATACTGAACGTCCAGGTTCCAGCCGTCGTACACTTCCCAGTTGCCGCCGAAGTACAGCTTCCATTCGGCCGGCAGTTGGAAGGCCGGGTTCAGGGCGATGACTTCGTTGGACGGGCTGATGCCCGGGGTGCCGGCCAGGGTGCCTTCCTGGAACGACTTCACCAGGGTCGGGATCTGATAGCCGAAGCCCGAGAAGCTGTTGAGGTTGTCCAGGGCGGCGGCGCCGACCGCGGCGTTGAAGCCCGGGGTCACGCCCGACGAGGTCGAGGATTCCAGATAACCGTTGGCGCCCGTGCAGTTCGACGCGGCGGTGATGCAGCGGCGGATGGTGGTGCCGGCGATCTGATAGCCGTTGTTGTAGAACGGCGTGGCGAACAGCACTTCCGGCTGGCCGCCCGAGAACAGGCCAAAGCCGGCGTTCAGCTTCAGGCTGTCGGTCACGCGCCAGGTCGCCGAGACGCGCGGCATCAGGATGCTCAGGCCGTCCAGGGTGGTGGTGTTGGTGAAGCCGTTACGCGCCACGAAGTTCGGGTTGGTGCCCGGAACGTCGTCCATCTTGATCCAGTCGAAGCGGAAGCCCGCCGTGACCTTGATGTCGTCGGTGACGTCCACCGAGTCCTGGGCGTACAGCGAGTGCTGCCAGTACTTGAAGTCGGCGGCGGCGTCGGTGGCGTTGCCGGTGACCGAGTTGCTGTAGGTCAGCGAGCTGGCGCGGCCGGCCTGGAAGTCGGCGATCGAGTCGAAGTAGTAGGTGCCGCGCGAGTTCGGCACGAACACGTTGAACACTTCCTTCTTCGAACCCTGATAGCCGGCCTTGAAGACGTGGTCGCCCATCGAATAGGTCGCCGTGCCCTGGAACACCGCTTCCTGGATGTCCAGGCGGTTGGCGTGGCGGAAGGCGTCGGGGCCGAAGCGCACCGACGAGAAGCCGCTGGCGCAGGAGGTGATCGTCGAGTTGGTCGGCGCCGAGTCAGCGGTCGGGGCCGTACAGACGGTCACGTCCGAATAGTTCTGGCCGCTCTTGGGATCCTGGCCCTTGACCCAGTCGCGATAGGTGGCACGAACGGTCGTGGACAGACGGTCGGTCCAGTCCGAGTTGATCTCGAGGGTGGTGCCTTCGTCCAGGTAGGTCGCGTCGTACCAGTGCGAGTCGAGGGCGGCCGTGGTGGTGCCCAGGTCGGTCCGCGAGGTGAACAGCGACTCGGCGCGGCGATAGCTGAGGCTGGCGCGGTGCTGGTCGTTGATGTTCCAGTCGATCTTCGCCGAGTACTTCTCGTCGGTGACCGGGGTGGTGCGCAGGATCGAGCCGGCGTCGAAGTCGCTGGCGTAGCCGCTGTTATAGATGCCGACGACCTGATCGATCGTGGCCTGGGTCAGGTTGTTGGCGAAGGACGTGCCAAAGCCCGCGCCGGCCGGACCGGTGCCGGTGACGTCAAGGGTTTCGTACTTCTCGTAGGAGCCGGCGAAGAACAGCTTGTCCTTCCAGATCGGGCCCGACAGGAAGCCGCCGTAGTTCTTCTGGCTGATCAGCGGCGTGATGCGCTGGCTGCCGATGTGACGACCGATCAGGCCTTCGTTCAGATAGTTGACGAAGGCGCTGCCGTGGAAGTCGTTGCCGCCCGAACGGAGGACGATGTTCAGGGCGCCGCCCGTGAACGAGCCGTTCTCGACGTCGGTGGGGACGGCCGCGACGCTGAACTGCTCAACGGCGTCCAGCGAGATGGGGCCGCGCGCGGTGGGCAGGCCGCCGGTTTCCAGGCCGTAGGGGTCTTGGGCGGCGACGCCGTCGATGGTGATGCGGTTGGTGCGCGGGTTCGAGCCGGCGATCGAGATGCCGCCGTCGTTGCGGACGTTCTGCGAGACCAGGATGTCGCGGCGCGCCAGGTCGCGAACGTCGCGGTTGATCGAGACGACCGCTTCGATCGCGTCGCGGTTCAGGACGGTCTTGGGACCGGCTTCGCTGTTACCGGCGGCCGAGGCGGTGACCACGACGGCTTCGACCGCGTTGGCGGCCAGGTCGATATCGACGCGCTGGGTGTCGGCCAGCGACAGATAGACGTCCGTGATCTTCTTGCTTTCCAGGCCCTGGGCCTGGACGGTGATTTCGTAGGGGCCGCCGACGCGGAGGCCGCGGGCGTCATAGGTGCCGTTTTCGCCCGAAACCGTGGTCGAGCGCGTGCCCGACGGGGTGTGAACGATGGTGACGGCGGCGCCGGCGACCGGCGCTCCGCCTTCACCCGTCACGGCGCCGCGGACGGCGGCGGTGGTTTCCTGAGCGTACACCGCGCTGGACGCGGCGAGCGCGAGCACGGTAAGGGCTGCCCCACCGGCGAGCCTTTTCATCGAAATCATTGCAATCCCCTCATTCTGGCGCGCTCTCGACACAAAAGAGAAACATCGCACCCCATGTTAGCGGCTTCCTTAGCCGTTCATTTCGAAGGTTTGGTGACGGAAAGGCCACGGCGGACCACAAACCCTCCGCCATCGGCGCCTTTGCAACACATTTGGTCAGGACTTTCTTACTTGTGCCGGAGAACTCAGCGTGGCGCTTGATGAAATGACGCAACCGAACGGTGCGCGGGTCTGGCGACTGACGCTTTGCTTGGTGGGCGTGCTGACGATTCTGCGGCTCGCCGCCCTGTTCGCCACGCCGTTCGAACTCTACCCGGACGAAGCCCAGTACTGGCTGTGGTCGCGGACCCTGGACTTCGGCTACTTCTCCAAGCCGCCGATGATCGCCTGGCTGATCTGGGCCACTACCGCCATCGGGGGCGACTCCGAGGCCTGGGTGCGGATTTCGGCGCTGTTCCTGCACGGCGGCACGGCCCTGGTCATCGCCCGCATCGCCGGCCGGCTGTATGGCGGCTGGACCGGCCTTGCGGCGGCGGCGCTCTACGCCCTGATGCCCGCCATCCAGCTGTCGTCGGGCGTGATCACCACCGACGCGCCGCTGCTGTTTTTCCTGTCCCTGACGATCTGGGCCTATGTGTCGCTGCCCGCGCTGGAGGCCCGCCGCAGACTGCCGGTCGCCGCCGCCCTGGGCGCGGCCCTGGGCCTGGCCTTCCTGTCGAAATATGCCGCGGTCTATGTGCTGGCCGGCCTGGCCGCCCATCTGGCCGCCTCGCGCGAGGCGCGTCAGGTCTGGACCCTGCCGATGGCCGCCGCCGCCCTGGCCGCCCTGGCGATCGTCTTCTCGCCCAACCTGGCCTGGAACCTGACCCACCATTTCGCGACGCTGGAGCACACCGCCTCCAACGCCAACTGGAACGCGCGCAAGCTGTTCAACATCCGTGAGCTGATGGAATTCATCGGCTCGCAGTTCGGCGTCTTTGGCCCCATCCCCTTCGCTGTCCTGGTGGGCGGCGCGGTCGGGCTGGGCGCGCGGCGCAGGCTCCAGCCGGCCGACCTGCTGCTGCTGTGCCTGGCGGCCCCGCCCCTGCTGACCGTGGCGGCCCAGGCCTTCGTGTCGCGCGCCAACGCCAACTGGGCCGGCGTGGCCTACATCGCCGGCTCGATCCTGGCGGCGGCCTGGCTGTTGCGCTGGAACGCCCGCCGCTGGCTGATCGCCGCCATCGCCATCCAGGCGGCGTTCTGCGCCGTCTTCATCGCCTGCATGGTCAATCCGCGCCTGGCCGACACCCTGGGCGCGGCCAACAGCTTCAAGCGCGTGCGCGGCTGGGAACAGGGGGCCGAAACGATCATCGCCCGGGCCCGCGAGGAACAGGCCGCCGGCGGCCTGACCAGCATCGCCATGGACGACCGCTTCCTGTTCAATGTCACCGCCTATTACGGCCGCGACTATTTCAGGACGCCCGGCGCCCCGCCGCTGAAGATGTGGGTGCATGAGGCCCGTCCGCAGAACCAGGCCGAGACCGAGGCCCCGCTGACCGCCGCCTCCGGCCGCCGCACCCTGATCGCCAGCCTGGAGGGCGACTACCGCGCCGAGATCGAGCAGGACTTCGCGCGCACCTCGGGGCTGGAAATCGTCCGCGTTCGCCTGGACCGCAAGCATGTGCGGCGCACCGACCTGTTCATCGCCGAGGACTTCCGCCCCCTGCCCCGCGATCCGGTCACCGGCTTGCCGCCGAAGCCTGCCAGCAAGAAACCCTAGGCCTGATAGCCCAGCACCAGGGCTGCGACCGCCGGAACCGTCTGGATCAGCAAGATCGACTTCTTCACCGTCACCGCGCCCCAGACGCCGGCGATGGCCACACAGACGAGGCCAAAGGTCTTGAAGGCCGAGGCGGTCACCGGGTCGGGATAGAAGAGCCCCAGGGCCAGGGCCAGGACCAGAAAGCCGTTATAGCAGCCCTGGTTCGACATCGCCGGCTTGAGGATGACGGCCGCCTCGTCGGTCAGGCCAAAGGCCTTCTTGCCCCGGCTGTCGAACAGCACCGTCTCCAGCAGCACGATATAGATGTGGATCAGCAGGACGAGACCGGCGGCGATCTGGGCGGCGAGTAGCATGGCGCGACCTCTTTAGAACGACAGTTCAGGCTGCATGGCGCCCGGCTGCTGGGTCTCGGGCAGGTGGCAGGTGAAGGTCGAGCCCGAGCCCGGCTCGCTCTCCAGCGCCACCCAGCCGCCGTGCAGCTCGACCAGCGCCTTGACCAGGGCCAGGCCAAGGCCCGGGCCGCCGCGATCGCGGCCGACGAAGCGGTCGAAGATGTGGGCCTGGACGTGGAACGGCACGCCGCGCCCGGTGTCCTTGACGTCCAGCCGCACCTCGCCCAGGGCCCGGCGGGCCGAGAGCGTGACGATGCCGTCCGGCGGGGTCTGGCGCAGGGCGTTCTCGACCAGATGGTCCAGGGTCTGGGACAGGCGCTTCAGATCGCCGCGGATCAGGCCGACATCCTCGTCGCACTCGATGTTCAGGGTCACGCCGCCCAGGGTGGCGTCCTTCATCGCCCGCTCGCGCGCATCGACCAGCAGGTCGCCGACGCGGATGTCCTCGATCTCCAGGGCCATCTCGCCGGCGTCGATCTGGGCCATGTCCAGCACGTCGTCGATCGAGCGGGCCAGCTGGGTGGCGGCGGCGCGGACGGCGGCCACATGGTTGCGGCCGCGCTCGTGCAGGCCGTCGGCCCGCTCCAGCAGCTCCGAATAGCCGATGATCGTCGTCAGCGGGGTGCGCAGCTCATAGGAGACATTACCCACGAAGTCGCGCTTCAGCCGCTCGGCCTCGGCCAGGGCGGCGGAGCGATCGGCCAGGGCGCTTTGCAGGTCGCGGGTGTCGGTGACGTCGGTGAAGCCGATCAGGGTCGCGCCGTCCGGCAGCGGCCGGCTTTGATACAGCACGATGCGGCCGTCGGAGGTGCGGACCTCGCCCGAGGTGGGCGCGCGCATCTGCGGGTCGGGATCGGCGACGCGGCCCTTCAACTCACGCCAGAAGGCCAGGTCGTGCAGGCGCGGCACGCACAGGTCGACCACGCCCTCGAAATCCACCGCCGCCTCGAGGGCCTGGGCGCTGACGTTCCAGAAGGTCTCGAACGCCTCGTTGTGCAGTCGCAGCCGGCCGTCCGAGCCGAACACCGCGACGGCGTCGTTCAGCTTGTCCAGCGTGGCCTGCTGCACCTGGATCAGGGCGTTGTACTGGGCCTTCAGCTTCAGCTCGCCGGTGATGTCGGAATAGAGCAGCAGCATGCCGCCCAGCGGGTGCGGCTGGCGCACCAGCTTCAGGGTCCGGCCGTCGGGCAGGCCCCACATGTCGTCGGCCTGGGGACCCAGGTCCTCGTAGTGGGCCAGCTCCTCGGCTTTCCACTTGGCGTAGTCGATGGTCTCGGGCAGGCGGCGGCGCTGGCGCAGGCGGTCGAGGATCTCGCCATGGGTCGGACGGTCGGCCAGCCAGGCGGGCTCCAGCCCCCAAAGCTCGGCGAAAGCGGTGTTGTGGAACGCCAGGCGGCGGGTCTGGCTGAAGATCGCCACCGCGTCGGCGATGTGGTTCAGGGTCTCGTCATGGGCCTCGACGTGCTTGCGTAGGGCGTCGCGGACATCCTCGATCTCGGTGACGTCGCTGCAGAACACCCCCACCCCGCCGCCGTCCAGCGCCTTGGCGGCCACGCGGAAGGCCCGGCGACGGCCGTCGACATTGACCCAGCGCAGGGCCTCGCGGCGCTCGCCCGAGGTCGCGGCCTCGACGGCCAGGGCGTCAGCGGCGCGGTCGAAGGTCTTGCCGGCCTGGGCGGCCGTCGCGGCCGAGGGCGCGTCCACGGCGCGCAGATAGGCGGCGTTGCCCCACACCGGCGCGCCGTCGGCGCTGGAGATCCAGGCCGGCTCGACCAGGCCGTCGACAAAGGCGGCGAAGCGGGCGGCCGACGGCAGGCCGGCCTCGTTGGAGACCACCGCCGCCAGACGCAGCCAGGCCAGGGCCCCGGCCGCCCGGCCCTCGACCGAGACGGAACCGGCCAGACCCTGGGCCTCGAAGGCGCAGGGCTCGCCGCGCTCGAACAGCCCGCGCAGGCGCACGGTGTGGTCGGGATCCAGCAGCATCAGGGCGGCGACAACCTCCTGGGCTCGCGCCTCGCAGCCCAGCACCACGGCGCAGGCGCCCAGGCTGTCGGCGCCGGACACGAGGGCGGCCCGGCCGTCCTCGACCGAGATCAGGGCGCTGTCGAAGGCTTCCGCCGAGGCTTGAGCCGCCAGGGCGCCGCTCTCCAGACTGGACAGCCGGCTCTGCAGCACGGCCAGCCTGGCCTCGAATCGTCGACGCTGGGCCAAAGCCCACAGCGTCGCGCAAATGGCGAGGCAGACCGCGCCGGCCGCCGCCGCGAGGATCAGTTCATGCGAAGTCATCAGGCCGGTCGCTAAAGCCCCAGGCAGCCCACGAAGGCGGGTCCGCGAATCAGAATCACAGATTAGTCGGGCCGTGACCAGAGCGCGACCTGAACGGCTGTCGCAGGTTGTGTCGCATGTCGCGTTTCGGGCGACTGGCGAAACCGGCCAATCAGCCTATCTGAGAGCCATGGACTGGACCTCTCGCCCCGCCCCGTCGCTCGACGAATTCGCCGCCCTCGCCGAGGCTGCCCTCAAGGCCCTGCCCGAGCCGTTCGCCGGCCTGTCGGCCGATGTCGGGATCCGCATCGAGGATTTCGCCGCCGAAGACGTGCTCGATGATCTGGGTATCGAAGACCCGTTCGAGCTGACCGGCCTCTATCAGGGTGTCGATCTGGGCCGCCGCTCGGTGCTCGACTCCGGCGTCCACCCGTCGATGGTGTTCCTGTATCGCCGCCCGATCCTCGACGAGTGGTGCGAGCGCGGCGACGTCACCCTGGGCGAACTGATCAGCCACGTGCTGGTCCACGAGATCGGCCACCATTTCGGCCTGTCCGACGACGACATCCACCGCATCGAGGACGACGCCTGATGACCCCGCCCCGCTTCGAGCTCGACGCCTTCCGCGACCGGATGAGCGAGGGCTCGTTCGCCAACGGCCTGGACCTGGCCCAGGACGGCTCGGTCGCGCTGATCGCCCTCGAGGACGAGATCGTCACCGCCCATGTCCAGGGCGGCGAGCTTTATGTGGTCGAGCTGCGCCCGCCGGCCGAGGGAAGCTGCACCTGCCCGGGCTTCGACAAGTTCGGGGCCTGCAAGCATCAGGTCGGCGTCGCGGCGGCCGTCAATGCGCTGGACACGGCCGGCCTGCAGAAGGCCCAGAGCCGCATGGCCCGCCTGCGCGACGGCCTGGCTCTGGAAAGCCAGGACGCCCTGATCGAGCGGCTGGTCGAACTGGCGCGGTTGCGGCCGGACGTGCTGGCGGGGCTTGAGGGCGGGCTTTAGCCGCCCCCTAAACCACATCCGACCAGTCATCCGCCCGCCGCTTCGGCTTGCGCCGGGGCCGCTCCCACATCACGCCGGGATAGCCCTTCAGCGGCGCCAGCGGCTCGCCCGTCCAGGCCCAGTCCGGCGCCTGCTCGATCGCGGTGTGATACCGCGCCTCGCGACCGGTGCGCTCGGTGAACAGGGCTCGGGGGATGTTGACCATGGTCGGCGCCCGCAGGCGCTCATACAGCATCGGCGTGCCGCACCGGCCGCAGAAGCTGCGGATCGTGCCGGCCTGCGCATCCTCGAACCGGGTCAGGGCCTCGGCGCCCTGCAGGATGCGAAACCGGCTGCGATAGCTGCCGACATAGGTGGCGTAGGCCGCGCCGTGCGCGTGACGGCTGGCCGCCGAGTGGTCGTGCCAGGCCCAGCGGGCGGGAACGTCGATCTCCAGCTTCACCGCCCCGCAGACGCACTGGCCGCCTGCCTGGACGGCGGAAGCCTTGACGGCCTTGGGACGGGGCTGGGCTTTGCGCATGGGGGGGCCTTGGGTGGGCGGGTTCTGAAGTGGCCCGGTCGTTCTGGATGGCGCCGCGCGCCCAGCCAGCCCTTCATCTCTTGGAGGCTGCAGCGTGCCGGACTGGAAAGGTCTGTCAAGGACGGCCCTCCGGGCCGCCGCAGCGCGGCCGGTCGAAGACCGGTCCTTGAGAGACCTTTCCAGTCCGGCGATCGTCTCGCCGTGAGATGAAAGGCTGGCTCCCTTCTCGCGAGAAGGTGGGCGTATCCGCCCACTACCAATATCGATAGTCTATCGCATCCAGGCGCCCTCACGGACCTAGCGAGCGACTATGCCAAACCCGGACGACCCCTGGAAACCCACCCCGCCAGACCAACCGCCAGCGCCCGAGTCCGACTCCGACCGGGGCCGCCCCGTCCTGTGGCTGCTCTTCATCGCCGCCGTCATCGGCATCGTCATCGCCATGGCCCGCGCCTTCCCCGAAGCCGTACGCACGCCCGATGACTGGAGCTATGTGATCTACGGCCTGGGCATGGTGGTGCTGGTCACGTCCGGCCTGTTCCGCATCCGTAGTCGCCTTCAGGTCGCCCAGCATCTGCGCCACGCGGCGATCTGGGCCGGGATCGTCGCCGTGCTGGCCCTGGGCTTTGCCTATGCCGACGAGCTGGAGGGCGTGTCGAACCGGGTGCGGATCGCCTTCAGCGGCGGCGCGCCCGTGGCGACGGCCGAGCGCGAGCTGGTCATTCCGCGCGACGAGACGGGGTCGTTCGTCATCGTCGCCCAGGTCAACGGCCAGCGCGTGCGCTTCCTGGTCGACACCGGGGCCACCGAAACCGTGCTCAGCCCCGACGACGCCCGCCGGCTGGGCGTGGACCCTGACGCCCTGCGCTATGATCGCCAGTCCGAGACCGCCAACGGCATGGGCTATGGCGCGACCCATGTGGTCGAGCGGCTGGAGGTCGGGGCGATCCGGTTCGACGCCTTTCCCATGGTGGTCAACAAGGCCCCGATGAGCACCTCGCTGCTGGGCATGAGCTTTCTGGACCGGCTGGAGTCGTATGAGGTTCGGGGCCGGACCCTGACGCTGAAATGGCGGGGCGAGGCGGCCTGATTGCGGGCCCCGACCACGGGGATAGCGAGCGCGCCATCCTCGGATATGGACGGGGATAGACGCCGCAAATCTTCCCCCTGAAGGGGAGATTACGAGCCCTCGCATACAATCCCCGTCATCCCGGGACTTGTTCCCGGGACCCATCGTTCCGTTGCGCTGTAAGGGGTTCATGATCCGCCGACCGTGCGGCTGATCCATGGGTCCCGGGGACGAGCCCCGGGATGACGAGCTTTTTGGAGCGTCACCCTCCCGGGCGCCGACACGGGCGTTCAGACAATCGACGCAGCCCCCTTAAAACCTCCCGTATTCTTGTCCCACCTCGTCGCGAGGAAAGGGCGCAAGGCCAGCGACCGTTGCGGCGGCGGGGTGTGATCGAGCGGGGCTGGGGTCGAGGGGGATACTCGACCGGTCCGGGGATCCCGGCGTTGCGGGACCCGCCCGCCGTTGGCGTGGTTGAAGGCAAAAGGGCGTGTCTGGCTGAAAGCCCGTCCTCTTCGACCGCCGGAGCGCGCTGGAAACGGCGCGGTCCGGGTCCCGGTAAGGCCTTAAGAGGGCCACCCGACGGGAGGCTGACGGAAAACGATGACGCGGAGCGCTCGGCTTCGTCGAAACGGTATTT